>JBJHBJ010000015.1:0-78848 GCA_050485425.1 Ectothiorhodospiraceae bacterium
GGTGACATGCCTGCGGTCTGTCGATCGCAGGGATGCGATCGTCAAGCCCCCATGGATGGGTTCACGGCGTGTCCGCAGGCATGTCACCACCCACGGCCCGAACGGGGCTATCACCCTCTCGAACCGCCTCGGTAATAGATTTTGGGTATAAATGTCGAAACGCGGAGGAATGCGACGATGTTGGAGGAAATGACGGCCTGTTGCCCCTACTGTGGGGAAACGTTCGAAACCCTGGTGGACTACTCGGGCGGCTCGCAGCGGTACGTGGAGGATTGCCAGGTGTGCTGCCAGCCGATCGAGTTCGTGATTCATGTGGACGCCGCCGGGGAGCTGGCCGGCGTGGATTTCCTCCGCGATGACGACTGACAGTTGAGCTCGCGCCCCATTGCCGGCTATAACCTGTGGCAAAAAACAAGGAAGCAACAAGAATGGCCACCAACGACAGCCATGATCTGGAGCTGCTGCTGCGCTCCCACATCCCGCTGATCGCGGTCGAGACCCAGGAAGAGCAGCGCGTGCGGGAGATGTTCCAGCGGCTGATCCCGCGCCTCGGACGGCCGCTGTTCCAGTGGAGCATCACCGACGGCATGCGCCGCCTGGACATCGAAGGGCCCGCCAGCAAGGGCACCGACGACCCCACCGAATTTCTCCGCCACGTGCGCGACAACCCGCAGCCGGGGGTGTTCCTGCTGGCCGATTTCCACCCCTACCTCACTGACCCGGTCAACGTGCGGCTGATGAAGGAAATCGCTCAGACTTACCAGGAGACACCGCGCACACTGGCGCTGATCAGCCACCGCTTCGAGCACCCGCCGGAGCTGCGCAAGTTCTTCGCCCGCTACGAACCAGCCCTGCCCAGCCGAGACGACCTGTACCGCCTTGTCAACGACGAGGCGCTGGAATGGGCCAGACGCAACGGCGGCAAACGCGTGCGCACCAACCGCGCGGCGCTGGACCGGCTGGTGCAGAACCTCTCCGGCCTCACTGCCTGGGATGCACGCCGACTGGCCCGCAACGCCATCCAGCGCGACGGCGCCATTACCGAGTCCGACCTGCCGGAAGTCATGGCCGCCAAGCACCAGCTCCTGGACCGGAGCGGCGCGCTGACCTTTACCTACGACACCGCCAGGTTCTCCGACGTCGGCGGCCTGAACCGGCTGAAGAACTGGCTGGACCGACGGCGGCGGGCATTCGTCGAGCCCGACCCGCAACTGGACCCGCCCAAGGGGATGCTGCTTGTGGGGGTACAGGGCGGCGGCAAGAGCCTGGCCGCCAAGGCGGTGGCCGGCCTCTGGGGTCTGCCGCTGCTGGGGCTGGACATGGGCACGCTGTACAACAAGTACTACGGCGAGAGCGAACGCAACCTGCGGGAGGCGCTGCGTGCTGCCGAGGTCATGGCGCCCTGCGTGCTGTGGATCGACGAGATCGAGAAGGCCGTTTCCCAGTCAGACAACGACGGCGGCGTGTCCCAGCGCATGCTCGGAACCGTGCTGACCTGGATGGCCGAGAACAGCAAGCAGGTCTTCATCGTCGCCACCGCCAACGCCATCGAGCGGCTGCCGCCCGAACTGATCCGCAAGGGCCGGCTGGACGAGATTTTCTTCGTCGACCTGCCGTCGCCCGAGGTGCGCCAGGACATCTTCGCCATCCACCTGCGCAAACGCGACATGGAGCCCGAGCAGTTCGACCTGGCGGCGCTGGCCGAGGCCAGCGACGGCTTCTCCGGCGCCGAGATCGAACAGGCCGTGGTCGCGGCGTTCTACCTGGCACGGGAGCAGGAGGAGCCGCTGGGCACCGAGCACGTGCTGATGGAAATCGGCGAGACCCGCCCGCTGAGCACGGTCATGCGCGAGCCGCTGGAGCGCCTGCGCGCCTGGGCCCGTGACCGCACGGTGCCGGCTGATTGAAAGCCGGCCACCTACCACTCCAGCGTCAGTTGCTCGACGCTGGCCGGGTCCAGCGGCTCCAGCGCCGACACCGTTACGCCGAGCAGCCGCACCGGGCGCCGGTCCGCCTCGGTCTCGTCCAGCAACGCATCCAGTACCGGCAGCATGTCGCCCGCTGTACGGTAACCGGTTCTGGCGGACCGGCTGCGCGTGATCTGGCGGAAATCAGCGTACTTCACCTTCAGCGTCAGCGTTCCCGCCTGCAGTTGCTTGCTCTCCAGCATTGACGCCACCTTGCCCGCCAGGGTCTGCAGCTCCGCCAGCATCTCCCCGCGCTGCTGCAGGTCCGCGGCAAAGGTATTCTCCGCGCCGATGGACTTGCGCACACGCCTCGGCTGCACCGCCCGGTTGTCGATGCCGCGCACGATGTCGTAATAGAACGGCGCCCGCTTCCCGAACGCCTGCTGCAACTCCGGCAGGCTCCAGCGCCGGAGATCCGCACCGGTTCCGATACCCAGCGCCAGCATCCGGCGCTCCGTCGCCTTGCCCACGCCATGGAAACGCCCCACCGGCAGCGTCGCGACGAAATCCGCCCCCTGCTCCGGCGTGATCAGATGCAACCCATCCGGTTTGTCCAGGTCCGAGGCCTGCTTGGCGAGGAACTTGTTGTACGACACCCCGGCCGAGGCGATCAGCCCCGTTTCCTCGCGGATACGCCGCTTGATGTCCCGGGCGATCAGCGTCGCCGAGCCGTGAAACCCCTCCGTTTCGGTCACATCCAGATAGGCTTCATCCAGCGACAGCGGCTCCACCAACGGCGTGTAATCCCGGAAGATGGCCTGAATCTGTCGGGACACCTCGCGGTAGGCCGCAAACCGGGGGCGGATGAAAACGGCGTCCGGGCACAACCGCACGGCACGTGCCGCCGGCATGGCCGAATGGATACCAAAACGCCGCGCCTCGTAACTGCAGGTTGCAACCACGCCTCGACCATCCGGCGAACCGCCGACAATCACCGGCAGGCCCCGCAACGCCGGATCGTCCCGCTGCTCCACGGCGGCGTAGAAGGCGTCCATGTCGATGTGGATGATCTTTCGTATACGATCAGCCATGCTGCGAGAGAGAATTTCCAGGGAAGTTCGGATTAGTCCTTGCGCTCGCGCTATGACTGCATATTTCGCGACGCCAGGGGATAGTGTTCGACGACCGCCCACCAGACCCAGGTGACGGGCGGTGTTGGCCTTCGGGACTGTCGGCGGCATGGACGCCGCCGTCAAGCCTACAGGACGTATTCACGGCGTGTCCCGAAGGCCAACACCGCCCGGCGCCGGAGCGAGGCCTCGAAAGCCGGATAATATAGACTCTAACCATGGATAAAGACGCACTCGAAGCGCTCAAGACAATCGTCGGTGACTCCGGCTGGATCACTGGCGAAGACCAGGAACCCTTTCTGCGGGAATGGCGCAATTACTATCACGGCAAGGCCGCAGCCGTGGTATGCCCGGCCACCACCGACGAAGTGGCCGCGGTCATGCGCGTCTGCCACGAGGCCGGCATCGCCGTGGTTCCCCAGGGCGGCAACACCGGCCTCTGCGGCGGCGCCGCCCCCGACGAAAGCGGCAGCCAGATCATCCTCAGCCTCCGCCGGATGCGCCGCATCCGCGAACTGGACGCCGACAACCACACCATCACCGTCGAAGCCGGCTGCATCCTCGCCGACGTACAGCGCGCCGCCGGCGACGCCGGACGCCTGTTCCCCCTCAGCCTTGCCGCCGAAGGAAGCTGCATGATCGGCGGCAACCTCGGCACCAACGCCGGCGGCATCAACGTACTGCGCTACGGCAATGCCCGGGATCTCACGCTAGGCCTGGAAGTGGTACTGGCCGACGGCCGGGTCTGGAACGGACTGACCGGGCTGCGCAAGGACAACAGCCGCTATGACCTCCGCAACCTCTTCATCGGCTCCGAAGGCACGCTGGGCATCATCACCGCCGCCGTCCTCAAGCTCTTTCCGCAGCCGCGCCAGCTCAGTACCGCACTGCTGGCCTGCGACACCCCTGCCGCAGCGGTTTCCATGCTCAGCCGCCTGCGCCAGGCCAGCGGCGACATGCTGAGCGCCTGCGAGCTGATGAGCCGGCAGAGCATGCGCATGGCGCTGGACCACGTCGAAGGCTGTCGCGACCCCTTCGACAATGCCTACCCCTGGTATCTGCTGGTGGAACTCTCCAGCGCACAGCAGGGCCACCAGCTCCGTGGGGCCCTGGAGGACGCGCTGGAATTCGCCCTGGAAGACGGCGCTCTGCGGGACGGCGTCATCGCCGAATCGGTCGAACAGGCGAAGCAGCTCTGGCGCATCCGCGAAAGCATCCCCGAAGGTCAGGTGCGTGCCGGCGCCAGCATCAAGCACGACATTGCCGTTGCCGTCTCACGGGTGCCCGACTTCCTCACCCGGGCCACGCCGCTGATGGAACGACAGATCCCGGGCGTCCGCGTCTGCGCCTTCGGCCATGTCGGCGACGGGAACCTGCATTTCAACCTGTCCGTACCGGAGAACGGAGACGCCGGGGCCTTTCTGGCGGAGCGCGATACCTGCCAGCGCCTGGTTCACGACCTGGTCATCGACATGGACGGCTCGATTGCCGCCGAACACGGCGTCGGCCAGCTCAAGGTGGGCGAACTGGAGCGCTACAAGGATCCGGTGGAACTGGACCTGCTCCGCCGCGTGAAACGCGCGCTGGATCCCAAGGGTTTGCTGAATCCGGGCAAGATCATCCGTCCCTGAGCGTCCGCGCTCAGCATTGCTGATCGCGCTCCAGGTACTCGCGGACACTCACCACGCGGCCATGGTAGCCGCGGGCATCCCCGGCCAGCAGACCGACGACGGCCCGGGCGGTCAGCTCGGGCGCAGCGGCCTGTGCCTCCACGTCGCGGTCCGGGAACATGGCCTTGACGGTTTCCGTGGCTGTGTACGGCGGCGACAGGGACAGACAGCACACACCGTCATCGCCCACCTCGTGCGCCACCCCGAGCGTCAGGCGATCCAGGCCGGCCTTGGAGACGCCGTAGGCGATGTTCAGGAAACCGGCACGCACGGCGGCACCCGACGTCAGGTTGACGATCACGCCGTCGCGCCGCCCACGCATCAGCGGCAGGGCCGCCCGTATGCAATTCCAGGCGCCGGTCAGATTGGTGTCCAGAATCCGCTGCCAGTCCTCCGTTTCCAGAGCGTCCAGCGAGCGGTCTCCCAGCATGATGCCGGCGCCATTGACCAGCGCGTCCAGCCGGCCATGACGCTGCCCGACCACCGCGAATGCGTCGGCCACCGCCTGGGCATCCCGCACGTCCACGGACAGGGCGAGACAGCGGCTTTCGTCCTCCCGCAGCCGTTTCTCCGCCGCGGCAAGCCGGTCGCGATCCCGTGCAAACAGTACCGGCACCGCCCCCGACGCACCAAGGCGCCGGGCCGCACACAACCCGATCCCCCGGCTGCCGCCGGTGATGACCACGACCTTGCCCTGCAGCGATGACCGAGTCATGCACCCTCCCGGAAACAGGCGATCAGAAGGGTAGATACACCTGTATGTTGCCACCGCCGAATGCCGCGCGGTGCAGACGGGCGGTGGGGTTGATGGCGATATAGCCGCCGGTACGCCGATCCACCAGCAGCTCCACCGACGGGGTCAGCTTCGCGTAGATGCCCCGGTCGCTGTCGTCTTCCCCGGGGTCGCCCGGATAGCGCTCTTCATTGTCGGCGTAATTGACGAACACTCCCGGTGCGAAACTGATCACGTCCGTCCAGCGATAACGCACACCGCCGTAGACCATGGTCTCCCTTCGCTCGCGCTCCACGAACTCCTCGGCATCCCTCGGCCGGCGATCGGTTTCGTCGAGCCGCAGATAACGGGCGCCATACCAGGCCTGCAGGTCGTCCCGCAGCCACTGGCGCAGTTCCACCGTCACCAGACCGAAATTCCGGCGCAGGCGCTGGTCGGCCTCGTCCGGCCCGGCCACGCCATCACGCCGGCGGACACCATAGAGACCTTCCAGTTCGACGCTGGCCGACCAGGTGCGGTTCAGTTGCAGATCCATCCCCACGCCGGCGCTGTGCTGGCGGTCGGAAAGCCGGAAACCACGATCGTCCTCGCGCCAGCGCATGTGATCGTTGTGATTCACGAAACCGTAGAGACGCAGATCCTCGGCAACCTCCCACTGACCGTCGAGATGGTAGGTGTAGGGCTTGCGCAGATACTCGCCGTCGCTCTGCTTGCTGTTGTAGACCGCATCAGGGGCGACCAGGGTAAACCGCAGATGGTTGCCGGCGCCGGGTTGCCAGAGCACCTCGCCATGGAGGTCGATATCCTCCTTGGCACCGACCACATCGCCCCAGAGGCTGACGCGGAACGGGCCGACGTGCGCGCCGAAACCGACAAGATTGTGATCAAAGCGGCCGTCGAAGTCCTCCGTGCGGCGGAAACGATAGCCGAAGAAGAGCGGCGTCTCCGTTTCCAGCGTGGCCTGCGCCCACATCTGAACGTACAGTTCGTCACTGCGGGAGCTGCCGGCAACACCGTACAGACCATCCTGCATCACCGGGTTGCCCCTCCCCAGCGCCGGCTTGGGCTGGAAGCTGAACCTGTGCAGGAAGCTTTCCGCGTTGTAGTCGAACTCGCGGCCGTCCACACGGTCTCTGCGGAAGGGCTCCGGATTGGTCCAGTCCGCGGCGGCGCTTCCAGTCCCTAGCAGCAGCATCGCGCAAACGCCGCACCTGACCAATGCCTGCATCAATACTTCTCCTGCACTTCCGCCAGACCGACGGTAAACTGTTTCCATGGAACAGGACACGCCCAACCCGAAGCAGGCCCGACTCGGCCGCAGCATGATCTTCGTGATGTGGCTGGTAGTGCTTGCCCTGCTGACACTCTCCTTCAATAGCGTACTTGAGCGGCGGGACAACCCCAACCGACAGGTCCAGGGCCAGATTGCCGACGACGGGGCGCGGGAGGTGACGCTGGAACGCAACCGCTCCGGCCATTACGTGGCAACCGGTCAGATCAACGGAACGCCGGTCACCTTCCTGCTGGACACCGGCGCCACCGACATTTCCATCCCCGAACCGCTGGCCAGGCGCCTGGGCCTGGAGCGGGGCGCGCCCGTGAGCTATCAGACCGCCAACGGCATGATCACGGGATACCGCACGGAACTGGAGCGCGTCGGCATCGGGCCGGTGGAGCTGCAGGCGGTGCGGGCCTCCATCAATCCCTACATGGATGGTGACCAGATCCTGCTGGGCATGTCGTTCCTGCGCGACCTGGACTTTCGCCAGGAGCAGGGCAGGTTAACGCTGCGGCAACTGCCCTGAAACGCCCCGGCACAGCCCCTTAGCCTCTTCCCGGCGCCTGGGCTATGCTCAGGATGAGTGAACTGGTTCACGCTTTCACGCTCGCAACCGAGCATGCAGGGGGTTGGGTTATGGCGGAGCCCGTGGGCAATCAGCTGAGTTTCGACGAGTGGCGCAGGCTGGCAAAGGAAAACCCGGCCATGTTCGAGATGCGCAGGATTCAGGTGCTGGAAGCCCTCATCAAGTCTGCGCCCACCGACCGGCAGCACCGTCTGCGCTGCCTGCAATGGCGCGTGGACCAGGCCAGGGACCGCGCCAGCAACCCGATGGGCGCATGTCTCGCGATCAGCCGCATGATGTGGGATTCGGTGCACGGCCCCCACGGGCTGGTCCGCGCATTGAATCATCTGGCAACACGCTGGGATGGCCGTCCGCGAGGCAAGGGGCCGCGCCCGCCCAGCGCACGCATCCTGCCTTTCCGCAGACCTGGTGCCGAACGGGGCTGATCCCTCTTGCCACGGACCCGGCACACCGGTATCATTGCGCGCCTTGTTCCAGGGAGCGCCCTGGCGCTTTCGACTGCACACATTGTTTAGGGACCTGCACCATGAAGAAGGGCATTCATCCTGAGTATCGTGAGGTCGTCTTCCAGGACATCTCCTCCGATTTCTCCTTCCTGACCCGGTCGACCATCCGCACCAAGGAGACCATCAAGTGGGAGGACGGTAACGAATACCCGCTGGTCAAGGTCGAAGTATCCAGCGCCAGCCACCCGTTCTACACCGGCCAGCAGCGCGTGCTGAGCAGCGGTGGCCGGGTCGACCGCTTCAAGCAGCGTTACGGCAGCATGAAGCGCGGCAGCAGCCGGTAATACGGTTGCCGGGAACAGCACGGCTTCATAAGCCCGCACCTCGAATGAGGTGCGGGCTTTTTTGTGCCCGATGACGATCCGGCCCACTTTTTTTTGTGCAGCGCATCGTCCACAATAAAATGCTGTTCCAGAATGACCGAACAGGAGGAGATCATCTCGAACTTGCCGGCGTTTTACCTGCTGTTTCCCAGCTTTTGCCCGCAAAGTTCTACAACTCCCCCTAACTTCCGGCATCTGCTTTGCGCCACGGTGCTTTGCTGGTACTATCTCGCGACTTGAGGCACCGGCACCGTGGCGAATGCTGGGTTTGACCAGCCTGCCCGGCCCGGCCGGCATTTCCGCCCGAGCAGCCAATGGGCAGACAGACCAGAGCCGAAACGGCTCGAACAAGCCCAGGCCCCCGTGCATGACCGCCTTGCCAGGCAGCCCCGACCACCCGGGAAGGCGTCATGCAGGCCTAGCAACGGCTTGGAGACCAGGAGAACACTGATGGCGAAGCACACTGTCACCGTCACCGATAACGCCACCGGCAAGACCGTGGAGTTTCCGGTTCGAGAAGGCACCCACGGTCCTCTCGCGATCGACATCAAGACCCTTTACCAGGAGTTCGGGCACTTCACCTACGACCCCGGCTTCACCTCCACCGCCAGTTGTCGTAGCGACATCACCTTCATCGACGGCGACGAAGGGGTGCTTCTGTATCGGGGCTATCCCATCGACCAGCTGGCCGAGAAAAGCTCCTTCCTGGAAGTGTCCTATCTGCTGATGTACGGGGAACTACCCACCCAGGAACAGCTGGATACGTTCACCCACTCCATCACCACCCACACGATGGTGAACGAGAGCCTGAAGAACTTCTTCAACGGTTTCCACTACAACGCCCATCCGATGGCCATGCTGACCGCAGTCGTGGGTTCGCTCTCCGCCTTCTACCACGACAGCATCGACATCAACGACCCGGAAAGCAGGGAGCTTTGCGCGCACCGGATCATCGCCAAGATGCCGACCATTGCCGCGGCGGCGTTCAAGCACTTGGTGGGCGAGCCGTTCGTGTACCCGAAGAACCACCTGAGCTACTCCGGCAACCTGCTGAACATGCTGTTCTCCCGGCCGTCCGAGGAATACGAGATCAACCCGGTGGCGGAGAAAGCGCTGGATCAGCTGCTGATCCTCCACGCGGACCACGAGCAGAACGCCAGCACGTCGACGGTGCGCCTGGCAGGCAGTACCGGCACCAATCCCTTTGCCGCCATGTCCGCCGGCTGCGCAGCCCTGTGGGGTCCGGCCCACGGCGGTGCCAACGAGGCGGTGCTGCGGATGCTGGAGGAAGTCGGCGACATCAGGAACGTGCCGCAGTACATCGCCAAGGCCAAGGACAAGAACGACCCGTTCCGCCTGATGGGCTTCGGCCATCGCGTCTACAAGAATTACGATCCGCGCGCCACCATCATCCGCAAGACCTGCCATGAGGTGCTGGATGCATTGAACATGGCGGACGATCCGCAACTGGAACTGGCCATGCGGCTTGAAGAAATCGCCCTCAAGGATGATTACTTCATCGAGAAAAAACTCTACCCGAACGTGGATTTCTATTCCGGCATCATCTACAAGGCGCTGGGCATTCCCACCCAGTTCTTCACCGTCCTGTTCGCACTGGGGCGCACGCCCGGCTGGGTGGCGCAGTGGATGGAGATGGTGGAAGACAAGGAGCAGCGCATCGGTCGCCCGCGCCAGGTCTATACCGGAGCCGCCCGTCGTGACTACACGCCGCTGAATCAACGCTAGAACCGGCCAGGCCCGGAGGGTTACAGTTGAATTTTTCGCGATGCCAGGCGCGGCGCACAGCGCCGTGGTGGTTCCACGGCCAAGCGCCGCAACAACGCAGCGCGAAAATTCAACTGGAACGCGAGCGTGGGAATGAATCAGTGTTTCCTTAACCGAAAAACCCGGCCAGAGGCCGGGTTTTTTGTGCCGTGATCAGGCCGGCTGGGCCAGCATGCGCTCCACGGCATCCACATTGGCCCGATCCATGGGCTGACCGTCCACCTGGCTGCGCGGCGGGTGCCGGATCGCCTCGGTGGAAAACACGGTGATATCCACCACCACATCCCCGGCCAGGAAACGGTAGACCGGGTAGGTCTCCCAGGCATCCCGTTCCACGCGCAGACGGCGCTCCGAGGGCTCGAAGGGGATACCCTGATCCATCAGGAAGATGGCCACCTCTTCGGATGTATCGGCAAACAGATGCAGCGCCACATCGGACCACTCGCCTGCCGTGCCATCCAGCACAGCACCGACCAGCCGGGGCCGGAAACGCGTGAAGAACCGCATGGCATCCAGCGCCACCTCGCGGAGATGACGAAGCTGCACCGCCTGAGTCTCGCCTTTGAACAGGCGCTGATACTCCAGCAGCGCTTCCTGAATCTCCTGGTTGCGGGGCATATTCTGGGTTCCGGGAGCCCCCAGGCGGTCCGCCGCCTTGCGTTTTGCCAGGTAATAGTCGCGAACACCCTCTTCGGCCATGATTTTCGCGGCCTCCAGCGTCAACCGCTGGCGCATGCGCTGATCCTTGGTCGTCGGATTCTTGGCCATACCAGCGCCTCCTTACTCGTCTCGCGGAATCATACTGACCGCCTCCCTGCGCGGAAACGGCCCCGACAGCGGCAGCACGCCGACAACTCGTCCGGGTCAGCGTCCATAGAGCCCATTCGACGCTCTCCGGTGGCCCCCGCTTTCCCTGGGGAAGCGCCGATCGATCCCTTAAAACAGCGGCTGGCCGTTTCCATCAGAGCCGCGCGAGGCCCCTCCCCGACGCTCTTCGGTAGACCGATCCCGCTCCGGCACCTGATCCTGCCGGAAGGTCTCGAACATGGCACGCGGGTTGTCGGCACTGGTAACAAGGCCGGAGTCGGCATCAATGCGTACGGTAACCATGCCGGACGGCCTGGGCGTGGTGCCGGACGGGACGCCGTCCAGCGCCCTGCTCATGTAATCCATCCACATGGGCAGGGCCGCACGGGAGCCGGTCTCACCCGGCCCCATGGACCTGGCCTGATCGAAGCCCATCCAGGCCGTGGTCACCAGCTCGCCGTTGTAGCCGGCGAACCAGGCGTCATGCAGGTCGTTCGTGGTGCCGGTCTTGCCGGCCAGGTCGTCACGTCCAAGCTGGCGGGCTGCACGCCCCGTCCCGGATCGAATGACGTCCTGCATCATGCTGGTCATCAGGTACGCGTTGCTGGCACTCAATGTCCTCTCCGCCGGGCGGAAGCGCGGCATGGTTACTGGCTCGGCGTCCTCACTGGCGCGCTCGTTTGCGGAAACCGGGGTAACTCCCTCACCGGCCTCCAGCTCGCGGCAATCCTCGCAGGCCAGCGTGGGTACGGTCCGGTATACGACCTCGCCACGATCATCTTCAATACGGCTGACCACGTAGGGCTCGACGCGATACCCACCGTTGGCAAACACCGCGTAGCCGACGGTCAGCTCCAGCGGCGTCACGGCAGCGCTGCCCAACGCCAGCGTCAGGTCTGTGGGCATGCGATCCGAGGGGAAGCCGAAGCGGTCAAGGAACGTCACCGCGTAACGCGGACCGATATCCCGCAGTACCCTGATGGAGACCAGGTTGCGTGACTGCGCAAGCGCTTCGCGCAGGCGGGTCGGACCATAGAAACGTCCGCTGTAGTTCTCGGGCCGCCAGACCGTCTCCAGCGCATCGTCCTCGAACACAACCGGCGCATCGTTGACGACGCTGGCCGGCGTGAAGCCGCGCTCCAGAGCCGCGGAATAGATGAAGGGCTTGAATGCGGAGCCGGGCTGCCTCAGCGCCTGCGCGGCACGATTGAACTGACTGCCACGGAAGTCGAAACCGCCCACCAGCGCCACAATGGCGCCGGTGTCCGGCGCCAGGCTGACCAGCGAGCCCTGGATATCCGGCACCTGCGCAAGTCGCCAGCCGTCATCGGTCGCCCGAACGCGGATCAGATCCCCCTCGGAAACCACCTGGGATGGCCGCTCGGGCGCCTCGCCAACCACGGCCTGGGACACCCAGCGCCGCGCCCAGCGCATACCGGCAAACGGCAGCTCAGCCCGTTCGCCGTCCACGAAAACACCGGCGACACCGGCCGCATCGTCCACCGACAGCACCAGCGCGGGCAACAGATCCGCCGCGCGACCATGCTGGCGCAACAGCCTGTTCCAGCTGTCCGGTCCCTCGTGCTCACCCAGGTCATAGCGACCTTCGGGGCCGCGATAGCCGTGCCGCTCGTCGTAGGCCAACAGGTTCCTGGAGAGCGCGTCATTGGCCATCTGCTGGCGGCGGCTGTCCACGGTGGTGTAGATCCGGTAGCCGTCTTCGTAGGCGGCTTCGCCGTAGAGATCGACGGCCAGCGCCCGCGCCATTTCCGCGACATAGGGGGCCTGAAGCCCCGGCCGTGCCACCCGCAAGGCCGCGGTCACGGGCGCAGCCGAGGCATCGGCAAACTCCGCCTGGTCGATATGCCCCAGCTCCAGCATGCGGCGAAGCACGTACGCCCGGCGCTGCAAGGCACGCTCCGGGTTGCTGATCGGGTTGGCGGTGGACGGGGATTTCGGCAATCCTGCGATCATCGCCGTTTCAGCCAGCGTCAGTTCGGAGAGCGGCCGCCCGTAATAGATGCGCGAAGCGGCACCCACGCCATAGGCGCGCTGCCCAAGGTAGATCTTGTTCAGGTACAGCTCGAGAATCTGCTCTTTGTCCAGTTCGCGCTCGATCTTGAAGGACAGCAGGATTTCGTTGAGCTTGCGCAGATAGGTCTGCTCGCGGCTGAGGAAGAAGTTTCGCGCCGTCTGCATGGTGATCGTGCTGCCGCCCGGGCCGATTTCACGATGCCTCGCCAGGTACACCACCGCCCGGGCCAGCCCCACCGGATCGACACCGTAATGCGAGAAGAAGCGCTCATCCTCGGCGGCGATGAAAGCCTGTTTCAGGCGTTCGGGAATGTCCTCGGAACGAAGCGGCTCGCGACGGTACTCACCGAATTCCGCAATCAGCTCGTTGTCCGCGCTGAACACCCTGAGCGGCTGCTGGAAGCGGACATCCCGCAGGCTCTCTACCGAGGGCAACTGTGGGGACAGATACAGATACAATGCACCGGCGCCCGCGATACCAAGCAGGGCCAGCGACAGCAAGGTGGCCATCAGGTAGGCCAGGATTCGGGGAAGGCGGCGCATGGATTACCAATTTTGTCTACAGGATCTCGTTATTGCGCAGTATAAAGACTTATACATTGCATAACGAGACTGGTGGAGTTACCGACACCGACCCCGGTGGCGGCCCTTGGTTCCCCGATCGTATTGCCAACCGATGAACTGCCTGTATCAGGCGACATACGGCCCGGCAGCGCTGTCTCCCAAAAGGTGACAGTTAGGTATGGAACTCAAAGTAGTTACATAGTAAATTCGTCTAACCGATACAAGTATAAGGAAAAAGCCCGTGGGACTGTTCAGGAAGAAACGCCCACCTATCCTGGGTATCGATATCAGCTCGACTGCGGTCAAGCTGATTGAATTGAAAAAACAGGATGGGCGCCTCCGGGTGGAGAGCTACGCCGTTGAGCCTCTGCCCGCCAACGCGGTGGTGGAGAAGAACATCGCCGATCTTCAAGCCGTTGGTGAGGCAATCAAGAAAGCGGTCAAGAAATCCCGCTCCAAGCTGAAGCTGGCCGCCCTGGCCGTACCGGGGTCTGCCGCTATCAGCAAGATCATCAACCTGCCGTCAGACCTGGGCCCGGACGAGATGGAGGCCCAGATCCAGCTGCAGGCCGATCAGTACGTGCCGTACCCACTGGAAGAGGTCAGCCTGGACTTCGAGGTGCTGGGCGAGTCCCGGAACAACCCGAGCACGGTGGACGTACTGCTGGTCGCCTCCCGCACGGACAACGTGGAAGTGCGCGTGGACGCCTGCGGGGCGGCCGGACTGCTGCCCAAGGTCATGGACGTGGAAAGCTACGCGACCGAGAACGCGTTCGATCTCGTGGCCGAGGAACTCCCCGGTCAGGGCGTCGGCCAGACCGTGGCCGTGGTTGACGTCGGCGCCACAATGACCACGCTGACGGTGATCGAGGACCGCCGCATTATCTATACGCGCGAGCAGGTTTTCGGCGGCAAGCAGCTCACCGAGGAAATCATGCGCCGCTACGGGCTATCCTTCGAGGAAGCCGGTCGCGCCAAGCGCCAGGGCGGCCTGCCGGACAGCTATCAGGAAGAAGTGCTGGAACCGTTCAAGGAAGCGATGGCTCAACAGATCGCGCGCTCGCTGCAGTTCTTCTTCGGCGCGAGCCAGCACAATACCGTAGACTATGTCGTGCTGGCCGGCGGCTGCGCGTCCATTGAAGGCATCGACGATCTGGTCAAGGAACAGACTGGCACCCCGACCTACGTGGCCAACCCGTTCGTCAACATGTCCGTCTCCTCCCGTGTCCGTCCGCAGATGCTCAGCGAAGATGCACCCTCGCTGTTGGTGGCCTGTGGCCTTGCGCTGAGGAGTTTCGACTGATGAGTACGCATATCAATCTCCTGCCCTGGCGGGAAGAAGAGAAGAAGCGACGCCAGACCGAGTTCTATGTCGTGCTGGGGGTTGCGGCCCTGGTCGGGCTGGCCATCTGGTTCGGCGGGCGCTGGCACCTGAACTCCGAAATCCAGTACCAGCAGCAGCGCAACAACATCCTGCAGCAGGAAATCCGCACACTGGACCGGCAGATCGCCCGCATCCGCGATCTGGAGGCCACCCGCCAGCAACTGGAGGCACGCATGCGCGTGATCCAGGAACTGCAGACCGGGCGACCGCAGATCGTGCACCTGTTCGAGCAGATGGTGCTTACACTGCCGGACGGCGTGTTCCTGAACACACTACGCCAGCAGGGCGGCACCATCACGGTGACCGGCGTCGGCCAGTCCAATGCCCGCGTATCGAACTACATGGAACGGCTGGATTCCTCGGCCTGGCTGCGCGACCCGAACCTGGACGTGATCGAGGTCCGGGACCGGGGAGGCATTCGCGTCAGCAACTTCACGCTGCGCATCCAGCAGACCAATCCCAAGGCAGCTGACAACGGGGAGGAAGCCCAATGAAGCTGCAAGGCGTTGAACTCAACGAACTGGACCTGAACAACATCGGCGACTGGCCGTGGGCGTTCAAGGCCATCGTCATTGCCATCGTCCTCGGCGTGGTCATCTTCCTGGGCTGGTACCTGAACTGGAGCAACCTGGTCGATCAACGCGACCGGCTGCAGGTGCAGGAGCAGAACCTGCGTCAGGACTTCGAGCTGAAACAGCGGCGCGCGGCCAACCTGCCGGCGTACGAGGCGCTGCTGGAAGAAATGGAAGAGGAACTGGCGGACCGGCTGCGCCAGTTGCCCAGCCGTGGCGAAATTCCCCAGTTGCTGGCGGACATTTCCCAGGCTGGCCTGGCCGCCGGGCTGGATTTCGAACTGTTCCGGCCGGGCAGCATCGTGCCGCGCGAATTCTACGCCGAGCGGCCGATCGAGATCGAAGTACGCGGTACTTACCACCAATTCGGCGAATTCATCAGCGAAGTGGCGAACCTGCCGCGCATCGTCACCCTGCACGACGTGAACATCTCGCGGGTACAGGACAGCGACCGCCTGAACATGCGGGCGGTCGCCCGCACCTACTGGTATCTGGATGACGAGGAGGCGGCACGATGAGCGCAAAGCGTTCCGCCATGACGCGCGGCAGCCGCGCCCTGCTGGTGGCCGCACTGGGCCTCGGCATGGCAGCATGCTCGCAGAGCACGGATGATCTCGACCGCTATATCAGCGATACGCTCCAGCGTTCGGCGCCACCGCCGGATCGCTTCGAGCCGCCCGAGGATCTCCCCAGCCATACCTATCCCAGCGACCTGGACCGGGACCCGTTCAGCCGGCTGAGCTTCGTGGAACCCCGGGCCACCGCGCAGGCGGCCAGCGGGCCGCGACCGGACCTGGACCGCCGCCGGGAAGAGCTGGAACAGTATCCGCTGGACGCCCTCAGGATGTCCGGCGTACTGGAACGGCAAGGCGAACGCTGGGCGCTGGTGCGGGATCCGCAAGGCACCATCCATCGTGTTCGCGAAGGCAATTACCTGGGACAGAATCACGGCCGCATCGTAACCATTACGGAGCGGGCACTGGAACTAGAGGAACTCGTGCGGACGGGTGACGAGCGCTGGCAACATCGCTCCGCCACCCTGGCGTCGAGGGAGTAGAAGAAAGGGAGTCGATAAAAATGACTATGTTCGCATCCAATCGCGCAAGCCGCGTCTCCTGTGCCCGGCGGGCACCCGGGCGCTGGCTGTCGGCCCTGGCACTGGGGCTGGCCGCAACGTTCTGGGCAGGGAGTGCTCTGGCGGAAAACGCCTTGCGCGATATCAGCTACTCCACGCTTCCCGGCAACCAGGTCCAGATTTCGCTGGAAATGGAGCAGCCCCCGGAGACGCCGAGCAGCTTCACGATAGACGATCCGGCGCGGATCACGCTGGATTTCCCGAATACGCGCAACCGTTATGCCGACCGCACCCTGCGGATCGGGGTGGGACGGGTTGAAGGCGTGACCACCGCGGAAGCCGCCGGGCGGACCCGTGTCGTTGTCCGCCTGTCGCAAATGATGGCCTACGACACCGAAGTGGACGGCAACACGCTGCACGTGTTCCTCCGCGACAGCGGTGCCGGCGCGGCACGTGCCGAAGCCGACCGGCCTCGCCGCGTGACGCCGTCCGCCGTTACCGCCACGGCGTCCGAGCTGGAAGATGTCGACTTCCGGCGGACACCCGACGGCACCGGCCGCGTGCTGATCAACCTGTCAACACCGGACGCACCGGTCAGCCTGCGCCGTGAAGGCGGACAGCTCATCGTCCGTATCCAGGACGCCCGGGTGCCGGAGCGGTTGCAGCGCCGGCTGAACGTGGTGGACTTCGCCACCCCGGTGGAAACCATCGAGACCCGCCAGGACGGCAGCGATGTGCGCATGGTCATCCGGCCCTCCGGCAACTACGACCATCTGGGCTACCAGACCGGCAACCAGTTCGTGGTCGAAGTGCAGCCGCTGACCGAACGGGAAGTGGAGGAACGCCGCGAGCAGGAATTCACCGGCGAGCGCCTGTCCCTGAACTTCCAGGACATCGAGGTCCGCTCCGTCCTGCAGTTGATCGCCGACTTCACCGGCCTGAACGTGGTGGTCAGTGACTCGGTCACCGGCAACATCACGCTGCGTCTGCAGAACGTGCCCTGGGACCATGCGCTGGACATCATTCTGCAGACCCGCGGCCTGGACAAGCGCATTCACGACAACGTCATGCTGGTCGCGCCGGCCGAGGAAATCGCCGCCCGCGAACAGCGGCAACTGGAGGCCCAGCGCAGCATCGAGGAACTGGCGCCGGTGCGCTCCGAGTTCTTCCAGGTGAACTACGCCAAGGCCGGCGACATCGCCACGCTGCTGCGCTCGCAGGACGCCTCGCTGCTGTCCGAGCGGGGCACGGTCACCATCGACGAGCGCACCAACACGCTGATCATCCGTGATACCGAGCAGAACCTTTCCGACATCCGCAACCTGCTGACCAGACTGGACATCCCGGTCCGGCAGGTGCTGATCGAGTCGCGTATCGTTCTGGCCAATGACGACTTCAGCCGCGAACTGGGGGTGCGCTTCGGTGCCAGCGCCCGCAAGAATGAAGGCGACAATGGTCGCATCGGCCGAATTGGCGGCACTCAGGGCGGAGGGCTGGCGCCTGGCGGCACGGGTTTCGGAAACCCCGATGGCATGATCGTCGACCTGCCGGTCAACAATCCCGCCGGCGCCGTGGGCCTGGCCGTAGGCCGCATCGGCGACCGTCTGCTGCAGCTGGAACTGTCGGCGATGGAAACCGAGGGCCGTGGCGAAGTCGTCTCCAGCCCGCGCGTGATCACCGCCAACCAGCGCACCGCAAGCATCAAGCAGGGCGTGGAGATCCCCTATCAGGAAGCCTCCGCCAGCGGCGCCACCAGCGTGTCCTTCCAGGAAGCCGTGCTGGCCCTGGATGTGACGCCGCAGATCACGCCGGACGACCGCATCATCATGGATCTGGAAGTCAGCAAGGACACCGTCGGCACCATCTTCGCCGGCGTACCGAGCATCGACACCCAGTCCGTGACCACCCAGGTACTGGTGGACAACGGCGAAACCGTGGTGCTGGGCGGCATCTACGAGCGCGACCGCGGCACCTCCGTGTCCCGCGTGCCGTTCTTCGGCTCGCTGCCCGGCGTGGGCTGGCTATTCCGGACCACGCTGAACATCGACGAGAACAGCGAGTTACTGATCTTCGTCACGCCGCGCATCCTTGAGGAGAGCCTGACCTCACGCAGCCTGAACTGAGGCTGACAAGGCGCACTCCCGACAAGGCCCGCGATCGCGGGCCTTGTTTTTTCCGCCGCCGGCAGCTCTGCGTTATGATTCTGCGACGGAAAAGGCGGGAGATCATGGCCACACCCCAACGCATCTTTCTGATCGGGCCCATGGGGGCCGGCAAATCCACCATCGGGCGCAGGCTTGCACGGGCCCTGCGGCTGCGCTTCGTCGACAGCGACCAGGAGATCCAGCAGCAGACCGGCGTGGATATCCCCCTGATCTTCGAACTCGAGGGCGAAGCAGGCTTCCGCAAGCGGGAAGAGGCAATGATCGACCGCCTGTCCGCGGAAGATGGCGTCGTGCTGGCGACGGGCGGCGGCGCGATCCTGGCCGAGACCAGCCGGCAGCGTCTGCGTGAACGCGGCACGGTGGTGTACCTGGAAACACCGGTGGACGAGCAGCTCCGCCGCACACGGCGCGACCGGAACCGGCCGCTACTGCAGACCGACAATCCCCGGGAACGCCTGGAGACACTGCTGGCGGAACGGGAACCCCTGTACCGGACCACGGCGAACCTGGTGGTCGACACCACGGGTGGTTCGATTCCCGCCATCGTAGCCGCCATCATCCAAGGCCTGACACAGCTGGAGGCAGCAGACGATGCAAACGCTCAACGTTGACCTGGGCGCGCGCGGCTATCCGATCCACATCGGACCGGGGCTGATCGATCAGGGGGAGCTGATCCTCTCCGCCCTGCGTGGCGACAGCGCACTGATCGTCACCAACGAGACCATCGCCCCGCTGTATCTGGAACGACTGCAGGAATCCCTGGGGGATCAGGTCCGCCGGGACGTAGTGGTACTGCCCGACGGCGAAGGTCACAAGAATCTGGTCACCTGCATGACGGTGTACAACCGCCTGCTGGAAAACCGGCATGACCGCAAAACGACACTGATCGCGCTGGGCGGCGGCGTCGTGGGGGACCTGACCGGCTTCGTTGCCGCCACCTACCAGCGCGGCGTGGACTTCATACAGATCCCGACCACGCTGCTGGCCCAGGTCGACTCCTCGGTGGGCGGCAAGACCGGCGTCAATCACCCCATGGGAAAGAACATGATCGGCGCTTTCCATCAGCCCAGGCTGGTCCTCGCCGACACCACCACACTGGACACCCTGCCCAAGCGCGAGCTGGCAGCCGGCATTGCCGAGGTGATCAAGTATGGTCTGATCCGGGACGCGGCATTCTTCGACTGGCTGGAAGAACACATGGACGCACTGCTGGCCCGGGAGGCCGACGCCATGGCGCACGCCATTCATGTCTCCTGCCGGACCAAGGCCGACGTGGTCGCCGCCGACGAGACCGAGCAAGGGCTGCGTGCCATCCTGAACCTGGGCCATACCTTCGGCCACGCCATCGAGACAGCTACCGGCTATGACAGCTGGCTGCACGGCGAAGCCGTGGGCACCGGCATGCTGATGGCGGCCTGGATGGCACACGCCATGGGCTGGCTCGACACAGCGGGTTATGAACGCGTGGAGGCGCTGATCTATCGGGCCGGCCTCCCCCCGCGGCCGCCCTCGACGATGACGCCGGAACAGTTCCTCGACCTGATGGCCGTGGACAAGAAAGCGGAAGGCGGCAGGATGCGACTGGTGCTGCAGCAGGGCATCGGCAAGGCCGTGGTGACCGGCGATTTCGACAGCGCCGCCCTGGACAGCACGCTCCGCCATTTCACCTCGGCGGGCGGCTGAAGCGCCCATGGCCATCGATACCCGCCCCCGTCCGCTGGCGCCTTACGCCCAGGATCCTCACCGGAGTCGGGGACGGATCCGTCCGGAACCCGCACCCACCTGGCGCAGCGAATTCCAGCGGGACCGCGATCGCATCATCCACAGCTCCGCATTCCGGCGGCTGGAATACAAGACGCAGGTATTCGTCAATCACGAGGGAGACCTGTTCCGCACACGACTGACCCACACGCTGGAGGTGTGCCAGATCGCCCGCACCATCGCCCGGGCACTGGATCTGAACGAGGACCTGACCGAAGCCATCACGCTCGCCCACGACCTGGGCCATACCCCGTTCGGCCATGCCGGCCAGGATGCACTGAACGGCTGCATGCGTGACTACGGCGGTTTCGAACACAATCTGCAGTCCCTGCGTGTGGTGGACGAACTGGAGCAACGCTATGCGGAGTTCGACGGACTCAACCTGACCTTCGAAACCCGGGAAGGGATCCTCAAGCACTGCTCGGCGAACAATGCACGCAAGCTGGGCGAACTTGGACAACGGTTCCTGGAACGCACGCAGCCCAGCCTGGAGGCCCAACTGGCCAACCTGGCCGACGAACTCGCCTACAACAGCCATGATGTGGACGACGGCCTGCGCGCCGGGCTGATCAGTGTCGGGCAACTGGAAGAATTCGGCCTGATGGGCCGGCTGTTTCGGGACGTCCGCGGCGCCCACCCCGCCCTTCCCCGTCGCCGGATGATCTACGAAGCGGTGCGGCGGATGATCGGCGACCAGGTGGCCGACGTCATCGAGACTTCCGCGGCCGCCCTGGCCCGGGAAAAGCCCGCCGACGGCAACGCAGTCCGGCAACGCAACACCGCACTGATCACGTTCAGCGAATCCATGCAGCGAGAGCACGTCGAACTCAAACGCTTCCTGTTCCGGGCACTTTACCGGCACCATCGCGTCTACCGAATGGCGGAAAAGGCCAAACGGACCGTCAGCCGCCTGTTCGAGGCCTTCATGGACGACATCGCGCTGATGCCTCCGCAGCAACACGAGAAAGCCCGGTTGATGCAGGAGCAGGAGGGTGATCCCGGGCGGGCGCGAGGCGTGGCGGACTATATCGCGGGTATGACCGATCGTTACGCCATCGACGAATTCGAGCGCCTGTTCGATCCCAGGCGGCTGACCTGACCCCCGCCCCGTCGACACCTATTTGAGCGATTCCCACCGAAACGCTATACTGTGCGGCCCTTTGCTCAGGGAGCAGCGATTATCGTGACCTGAGCGGTCCTTGATCAGGACTCCGCCCAGGTCCCCCCAACGGGCTCAACGAGCGGGCGGCCTGAGCGAACCCCCGGCGCAATCCTGCCGGCCCACGCGTGTCCGCACGCCCAGGGCGGCGAGTCTGCGCGGGAACGGGCGCAAGGGGCGGGATTGCGGTGGTGGCGATCTTCAGCAGCGGGATCAATCGACCGCTTCCTTCGCCTTGCACCGCCCGAACGAATTCAACCCACACGCAGAGGCATTCCCCGTGAGATACCAGAACGCTGACCGGCCGACTCTGTACCGGCCAAGCTTCGAAAAGGACAACTGCGGGTTCGGGCTGATTGCCCACATGGACGGCCAACCCAGCCACTGGGTTCTGAAAACCGCCATCGATTCCCTGGCCCGCCTGACCCATCGCGGGGCGGTCGCGGCCGATGGCAAGACCGGGGATGGTTGCGGCCTGCTGATCAAGAAGCCTGACGCGTTTCTGCGCGCGGTGGCCGAGGAGAACGGTTGGTCGCTGGCGTCCGACTACGCCGCCGGCGTGGTCTTCCTGAACACCGACCAGGCGCTGGCGGATGCTGCCAGGAAGGTCGTGGACGGCTGCATCGGGGGCGAAGGCCTGGCGGTGGCCGGCTGGCGCACCGTGCCCACCGACCCGTCCGCCTGTGGCGAGGAAGCGCTGAAAACGCTGCCCCACATTGAACAGGTGTTCGTCAACGCGCCGGAAGGCATGGACCCGGTCGACTTCGAACGCAGGCTGTACATCGCTCGCAGGAAGGCCGAGAAGCAGTTGGACGGCCAGGATGACGCGTTCTACATTCCCAGCCTGTCCAGCCAGGTGCTGTCCTACAAGGGCCTGGTCATGCCGGCCAACCTGCCGGTGTTCTACCGAGACCTGAACGACCAGCGCATGGAAACCGCCATCTGCGTCTTCCACCAGCGCTTCTCCACCAACACCTGGCCCCAGTGGCGGCTTGCGCAGCCATTCAGGTTCCTGGCCCACAACGGCGAGATCAACACCATCCAGGGCAACCGCAACTGGTCCAACGCCCGTGCAGCCAAGTTCGAAACCCCGCTGATCCCGGACATGGCGGCGGTCAGCCCGCTGGTCGGCAGCGAAGGCTCTGACTCCTGCAGCCTGGACAACATGCTGGACGCCCTGCTCGCCGGCGGCATGGACATTTTCCGCGCCATGCGCCTGCTGATTCCGCCGGCCTGGCAGAACGTCGACAGCATGGACAGCGACCTGCGCGCGTTCTACGAATATCATTCCATGCACGTGGAGCCGTGGGACGGCCCCGCCGGCATCGTGCTCACCGACGGCCGCCACGCCGCCTGCGTGCTGGACCGAAACGGGCTGCGACCTGCCCGCTATGTCATCACCAGGGACCGTCACATCACACTGGCCTCGGAAATCGGCGTCTATGACTACAGCCCCGAGGACGTGGTCAGCAAGGGCCGGCTTAAGCCCGGCGAAATGCTGGCTGTGGACACCGAGAGCGGTGAACTCATCCTGCCGCGCGATGTGGACGAGCGGTTGAAGAACCGCCACCCCTACAAGCAGTGGCTGAACCAGCACCAGCAGCGTCTGGAATCCACGCTCGAGGAAACCGAACTGGAAGAAGACGGCAGCCCGATCAGTGCCGAAATGCTGCCGGTCTACCAGAAGCTGTACAACCTGTCGCTGGAAGAAAACGACCAGGTGCTGCGCGTGCTGGCGGAAGCCGGCCAGGAAGCCGTGGGCTCCATGGGCGACGATACGCCCCTGCCCGTACTCTCCACCCAGGAACGCGCGCTGTACGATTACTTCCGCCAGCAATTCGCCCAGGTCACCAACCCGGCCATCGACCCGCTGCGCGAGCAGATCGTCATGTCGCTGGAGACCTGCTTCGGCCGCGAGAAGAACGTCTTCGAGGAAACCGAGGATCACGCCAAGCGCCTGGTGGTGGAATCCCCGGTGTTGTCGCGTACCAAGTTCCTGCTGCTGCTGAACCAGGACGACCCCGAGTACGCCAACCACGTCATCGATCTGCAGTACGCCCCCTCCGAGGGACTGAAGGCCGCCGTGGAACGCATTGCCGACGAGGCCGAGCAGGCTGTGCGTGACGGCAAGGTCATCCTGGTGCTGAGCGACCGCGCCATCGAGCAGGGGAAGCTGCCGGTGCACGCACTGCTGGCCACCGGTGCCGTTCATCATCGGCTGGTCTGGAAAGGCCTGCGCTGCGACGCCAATATCGTGGTGGAGACCGCCACCGCGCGGGATCCGCATCACTTCGCCGTGCTCATTGGCTATGGCGCCACCGCTGTCTATCCGTATCTGGCCTATGCGGCTCTGCGTGGCATGATCCGCAGCGGCCAGATCAAGGAAACGCCGGCGGACCAGCTGCGGCGCAACTATCGCAAGGGGATCAGCAAGGGTCTCTACAAGATCCTGTCGAAGATGGGCATTTCCACCATCGCCAGCTACCGCGGCGCACAGTTGTTCGAGGTTGTCGGCCTGGCCGACGAAGTCGTGGACCTGTGCCTGTCCGGCAGCGTCAGCCGTATCCAGGGCAGCGGCTTCGCCGAACTCGAAGATGACCAGAAGGTGCTCGCCGAGGAGGCCTGGAGCGCCCGCAGGCCCGTGCGCAAGGGCGGCCTGCTCAAGTTCGTGCAGAACAGTGAGTTTCACGCCTACAACCCGGATGTGGTGCGCACCCTGCAGACGGCGGTGGAATCCGGCAATTACCAGGACTGGGCAGAATTCGCCGAGCTGGTGAACACCCGCCAGCCAGCCGTGCTGCGTGACCTGCTGAAGCTGAAACTGGCCGACCGGGCGCTGGATATCGATGACGTGGAATCCATCGAAGACATCCTGCCGCGCTTCGATTCCGCCGGCATGTCGCTGGGGGCGCTTTCGCCCGAGGCCCACGAGTCGCTGGCCATTGCCATGAACCGTCTCGGCGGGCGCTCCAATTCCGGCGAGGGCGGCGAGGACGAGGCACGCTACGGCACCGAGCGCATGTCGAAGATCAAGCAGGTGGCATCCGGGCGATTCGGCGTCACGCCGCATTACCTGGTGAATGCCGAGGTGCTGCAGATCAAGGTGGCACAGGGTGCCAAGCCCGGCGAAGGCGGCCAGTTGCCGGGCCACAAGGTCAACGAGATGATCGCCCGCCTGCGCTTTTCCAAGCCGGGCGTGGCGCTGATCTCGCCGCCGCCGCATCACGACATCTACTCCATCGAGGATCTCGCCCAGCTGATCTTCGACCTGAAACAGGTGAACCCGGACGCGCTGGTATCGGTGAAACTGGTCTCCGTGGCCGGCGTCGGCACCATCGCCGCCGGCGTGGCCAAAGCCTACGCCGATCTGATCACCATTGCCGGTTACGACGGTGGCACCGGCGCCAGCCCGCTCACCTCGGTGAAATACGCCGGTGCGCCATGGGAACTGGGCCTGGTGGAAACCCACTATGCCCTGCGGGCGAACGACCTGCGGGACAAAGTACGGGTACAGGCCGACGGCGGCCTGAAAACCGGCCTAGACGTAATCAAGGCAGCGATACTCGGCGCCGAGAGCTTCGGCTTCGGCACCGCGCCGATGATCGCCATGGGCTGCAAGTACCTGCGTATCTGCCATCTGAATAACTGCGCCACCGGCGTCGCCACGCAGCAGAAGGTACTTCGCCTCAAGCATTTCATCGGCACCCCGGAGAAGGTGGCCAACTACTTCCGTTTCGTCGCCATGGAAACCCGCGAGTGGTTGGCGAAACTGGGGGTCAGGCGCCTGGAGGATCTGATCGGCCGCACCGATCTGCTGGAGATCCTGCCCGGCGAGACGGCCAAGCAGCGGCAACTGGATCTCAGCCCCCTGCTGTCCGACGGCGGCGTGCCCGAAACCAAGCCGCGGTTCTGCCTGAAGCCCCAGAACGATCCGTTCGACAAGGGCGAACTGGCGGAGCAGATGGTCAGGGACTGCCTGCCGGCCATCGAGCGCAAGACGGGCGGCGAGTTCCACTATGCGGTGAAGAACCTGAACCGCTCCATCGGCGCCCGCCTGTCCGGCGAGATCGCCAAGCGGCACGGCAACTACGGCATGGCGGACCACCCCCTGGTGCTGCGCCTGAACGGCAGCGTCGGCCAGAGCTTCGGCGTCTGGAACGCCGCCGGGCTGCACATGCACCTGGAAGGTGACGCCAACGACTACGTGGGCAAGGGCATGGCCGGCGGCAAGCTGGTCATCCACCCCCCGGCGGGCAGCAGCTTCAAGTCCCACGAGACCACCATCATGGGCAACACCTGCCTGTACGGTGCCACCGGCGGCAAGCTGTTCGCAGCCGGCCTGGCCGGCGAGCGCTTTGCCGTCCGCAACTCCGGCGCGCATGCGGTGGTGGAAGGTGTCGGCGATCACGGTTGCGAGTACATGACCGGCGGCGTTGTCTGCGTGCTGGGCGGTACCGGACTGAACTTCGGCGCCGGCATGACCGGCGGTTTCGCTTTCGTGCTGGACCTGGAGAACGAGTTCGTGGACCGCTACAACCACGAACTGATCGACATCCACCGCGTTCAGTCGGAAGCCATGGAGGCCCATCGGAACTTCCTCTACACCACGGTCAAGGAGTACGTGGAGGAAACCGGCAGCGCCTGGGGCCAGGAGATCCTGGACAATTTCCGGGATTACGTGCGCAAGTTCTGGCTGGTGAAGCCCAAGGCCACGGACCTGCAGAGCATTCTGGACACCCTGCGCCAGGCGGCGTGAACCCTTGTCCGGCGGCCAGCGTCGCCGGGCGATCCATGGACTCCGGCGCCCGTGCGCCCCAAAACAATGATGGATACTCATGGGTAACAATTTTCAGTTCTTGGAAGTTCCTCGCCAGGATCCGAAGAAGGAATCGGTGGAAGTCCGTATCCACAAGTTCGGCGAGATCTACGGCAGCTTCGACAAGGAAACCGCAGCCAGCCAGGCGGACCGCTGCCTGGCCTGCGGCAACCCCTACTGCGAATGGAAGTGCCCGGTCCACAACTACATCCCGGACTGGCTGAAACTGATTGCCGAGGGCAACCTGTTCGAGGCGGCGGAACTGTCCCATCGCACCAACTCGCTGCCCGAGGTCTGCGGCCGCGTCTGCCCCCAGGACCGCCTCTGCGAGGGCGCCTGCACGCTGAACGACGGGTTCGGCGCGGTAACCATCGGCTCGATTGAACGCTACATCACCGACGAGGCGTTCAAGGCCGGCTGGCGACCGGACATGACCGGCGTCGTGGACACCGGCAAGAAGGTCGCCATCATCGGTGCCGGCCCGGCGGGCCTGGGCGCAGCGGACATCCTCGCCCGCAACGGCGTCAAGCCGGTGGTGTTCGACAAGTATCCCGAGATCGGCGGCCTGCTGACCTTCGGCATCCCACCGTTCAAGCTGGAAAAGCACATCGTCCGCACGCGGCGCGAGATCATGGAAGGCATGGGTGTCGAGTTCCGCCTGAACACCGAGATCGGCGCCGATATCCCGTTCCAGCAACTGCTGGACGAGTATGACGCCGTGTTCCTGGGCATGGGCACCTACAACTACATGCGCGGCGGCTTCCCCGGCGAGGAACTTCCCGGCGTCTACGAGGCCCTGCCGTTCCTGGTATCCAACATCAACCGCGAACTCGGCTACCAGAAGGATCCGTCGGAATTCATCAACATGAAAGGCAAGCGCGTCGTGGTGCTGGGCGGTGGCGATACCGCCATGGACTGCAACCGCACTTCCATCCGCCAGGGTGCCCGTAGCGTGACCTGTGCCTACCGGCGTGACGAGGAAAACATGCCCGGCTCCCGCCGCGAGGTGCAGAACGCCAAGGAGGAAGGCGTGAAGTTCCTCTGGAACCGGCAGCCCGTGGAAATCGTCGGCGACGGCAAGGTGGAAGGCGTGAAGGTGGTGACCACCCAGTTGGGTGCCCCGGACGAGCGCGGCCGCCGCCGGCCGGAACCCGTTCCCGGCACCGAAGAGGTCATTCCCGCCGACCGGGTCATCATCGCCTTCGGTTTCCGGCCCAGTCCAGCCGAATGGTTCGCCGAGCACCAGATCGAAACGGACGACCGCGACCGGGTTACCATCAGGAAGGACGAACAGCATTTCGGCCAGACCGCCAATCCGAAGATCTTCTCCGGCGGCGACATGGTGCGCGGGTCGGATCTGGTGGTCACCGCAGTGTACGAAGGCCGGCAGGCCGCCGAGGGCATCCTGAACTACCTTGGCGTGTAACGTGTTCCGGCGCGCCTTGCCGCTCCGACGAAGGCGCGCCGGTCGCGGTCGCACCCGATTTCCGGCACTCTGGACTGGCTCATGACCCAACCGCTGCAAAATGACCTGCTACTGCGCGCCCTGCTCCGGCAGCCTACCGAACGCACCCCTGTCTGGATGATGCGGCAGGCCGGCCGCTACCTGCCGGAGTACCGGGCCACTCGTGAGCAGGCCGGCAGCTTCCTGGATCTCTGCCAGAATACCGAGCTGGCCTGCGAGGTGACGCTGCAGCCGCTTGAGCGGTTCCCGCTGGACGCGGCTATCCTGTTTTCCGACATCCTCACCATCCCCGATGCCATGGGGCTGGGCCTGTATTTCGCGCAGGGCGAGGGGCCGAAATTCCAGCGGCCGATCCGCACCGCCGCGGACATCGACGCCCTGCCGGTCCCTGACCCCGGCGCGGAACTGCGCTACGTCACCGACGCAGTCAGCCTGATTCGCCGGGAACTGAAGGGACGGGTGCCTCTGATCGGCTTTACCGGCAGCCCCTGGACGCTGGCCACGTACATGATCGAGGGCGGCTCCAGCAAGAACTTCGCCTACGCCAAGGGCATGCTGTACGACCGGCCGAAGCTTATGCACCGCCTGCTGGACAAGCTGGCGCAGGCAGTCACCGCCTATCTGAACGCCCAGGTGGCTGCCGGTGCGCAGGCATTGATGATGTTCGACACCTGGGGAGGTATTCTCACCCCGGCCGCCTACCGTGAGTTCTCGTTGCGCTATGCGGAACAAATCATCGCCGGCGTCACCAAACATCATGAAGGGCGTGACGTGCCACTGGTGTTCTTCACCAAGAACGGCGGCGCCTGGCTGGAAGACATGGCAGGTATCGGTGCCCACGGCCTCGGCGTGGACTGGACACAGGACCTGGGGGACGCACGCCGCCGCGTTGGTGACCGTGTTGCATTGCAGGGCAACCTGGATCCAAGCATTCTGTACGCATCCCCGGACGTCATCCGGCGTGAAGTGGGGACAGTGCTGGCGGGTTTCGGCCACGGTCACGGCCACGTCTTCAACCTGGGGCACGGCATTCACCCTGAGGTGAAACCGGAACATGCCGGTGCGATGATCGCGGCAGTGCATGAGCTGAGCCCGCAGTACCACCGATAAGCGCGCTGGACATACCTGCCCAGCGGCTGCTCCGGGCTCACCTCTGCGGCGCCGGTGCCCACCGGACCCGAATGCAACGGCACGGGAAGCAGCGATGAAGATACGCACAATGTCAGCGGGAGTGGTTGTCGTCAGGCAGGAGGACGATAGCTGGCGCCTGCTGCTGCTGCGTGCGTTCCAGTACTGGGACTCCCCGAAGGGCCGCGTCGAGGACGGAGAAACACCTCTGCAGGCGGCCATTCGCGAGGTCGAGGAAGAAACCGGACTGACCGACCTGGAGTTCTTTCTGGGACACGAGTTCGTGGAAACCGGACCCTACGCGCAGGGCAAAGTAGCCCGCTACTACCTCGCACGCACGGCAACGCGCCGGGTGGTACTCGGCATCAGCCCGGAGCTTGGCCGGCCGGAACACCAGGAGTATCGCTGGGTCGGTTTTCGCACCGCCCGCAAGCTCGCCTCACCCCGCGTGCGGCGGGTGCTGGAATGGGCCGAACGGCAACTCCGGGGCGAGCGGCAGCATCTCCCCGAGGGAACGCCCCGGACTGCCGGGCGTAAGTAGCTCGAGGTCGGCGCGGTTCATTCCGATGATCAGGCTGTGGTCCGGGAGCGACGCATTGCGCTCGCGGCGACCCTTGGGTACCGTGCGTTCACGCAGGGGAACACGCGCCCCGCGCGTGCCTCGCCGCCTTTCCCGGCGACCGGGGCAGCCATTCCAACAAGGGAAACACTGAGCAATTCACCATGAAAAAGACGCTGACCAGCCTGCTCGCGGCCGGCATGATGGCTCCGGCCATCGCAGCCGCCCAGAACCTGAATTACAACTACGTGGATGCCGGCCTGGCGTTCTACCCCGATTTCGAGGATGAGGCCTTCGTCGGCATCGACGCCACCGGCTCGTTCGCGATCACCCCGGACGTGTTCGTTTTCGGCGGCATGAAGTACCTGACCGACGACATCGACCTCATCGCCTTCCACATCGGGCCGGGCTACCGCTTCGCACTGGATCCACGCACCGACATCTACGGCGGCCTGACCCTGGAATACCAGGAACTCGATTACGACAACGGTTCCGAGGACGACACCGCGCTGGGTGTCCGCGGCGGGGTCCGCCATCGTCTCACGCAGGAGCTGGAACTGGGCGGTCAGATCCGCGCTGTCACCGGTGACTTCGACTATGTCGGTTTCAGCGCCTATGCCCAGTACTTCGTCCGCCGTGATCTCGGCCTGATCGGTGAACTGGACGTCTACGACGGCAATCTGGGGCTGATCGGCAAGGTCCGTTTCGCGTTCTGACCCAGCTCGACGCGGCGTCCCAGGCCATCGGGACGCCGTGCCTCCCCTCTCCCCGCTTTGGTCTGCAGCTCACCTGAAGGCATAATACGGTCCCTTCTCGTGCAGGAGAGCGAACCGTGACAGCCCGAAACCTGACCGTCGGCGACTTCCCCGGGGCGCGCATGCGCCGTATGCGTCGTGATGCGTTCTCCCGCCGCCTGATGCGGGAGCACCGACTCAGCACGGACGACCTGATCTATCCCATGTTCGTGCTGGAGGGGGAGGGTCAGCGCGAAGCTGTCACCTCCATGCCCGGCGTCGAACGCCTGTCCGTCGACCTGCTGCTGCAGGAACTGGAGGAGATCACCACGCTGGGCATTCCGGCGATTGCGCTGTTTCCGGTGGTCCCGGCCGAACGCAAGAGCGAGGACGCCCGCGAAGCCTACAACCCCGAGGGCCTGGTCCCGCGCGCCGTGCGTGCCGTCAAGGAGCGTTTCCCCGGGTTGGGCGTCATCACCGATGTGGCGCTGGACCCGTACACCAGCCACGGCCAGGACGGCCTGATCGATGAGAGCGGCTACGTGCTGAACGATGCCAGCGTGGACGTACTGGTCCGCCAGGCGCTCTCCCACGCCGAGGCCGGCGCCGACGTGGTCGCGCCCTCCGACATGATGGACGGCCGCATCGGTGCCATCCGCGAGGCCTTCGAGGCGGCCGAGCACTATAACGTCCGCGTCCTGGCCTACGCCGCCAAGTACGCCTCCAGCTTCTATGGGCCTTTCCGCGATGCCGTGGGTTCGGCCGGCAACCTTGGCGGCGGCGGCAAGCACAGCTACCAGATGGACCCGGCCAATACCGACGAGGCATTGCGGGAGGTGGCCATGGACCTCAACGAGGGCGCCGACATGGTCATGGTCAAGCCGGGTATGCCGTATCTGGACGTGGTTCAGCGGGTCAAGGAGCATTTCGGCGCACCCACCTTCGTCTATCAGGTCAGCGGCGAATACGCCATGCTCATGGCAGCCGCCGGCAACGGCTGGCTGGACGAGCGTGCCTGCGCGCTGGAAGCGCTTACCGCCATGAAACGGGCGGGCGCCGACGGTATCCTCACCTACTTCGCCAGGCGGGCCGCCCGCTGGCTACGCGAGGAACAGGCCGGCGGCTGATCCGGCCGCCGGGCCTGCACGCCACGATTTTCCCTCCGTCGTTGGGCTCCGGGGGCAGCCTCCGCTATACTGCCGCGCACTATGACATTTTCATGTCACTTTCGTGACAGTGAGCGGCATACTAACCTTTCCGGACCGATTGCCCTGTCCCGATGGCAGCCTGCACCGCTGCGACAGGGTGCGAGGAGGGAAACATAGCGGGCCACATGGCTGACGAGCAACGCCGTCCACCACCCGCACAACGGCGCTGTGACAGGACAATAGTTCGAGAAGATTGGTATGTTCAGCAGAAGCTATTTTTCCGGGATTTTCGGCAGTTCCCCGTTCAAGCCGTTGCAGGAGCACATGGCCAAGGTCGTGGAATGCACCGAAGAATTGGTGCCGCTGTTTCATGCCGTGGCCCATGGCGACTTCGACGCGGTCGAGAAACAGCAGAAAGCTGTCGCCGCGCTTGAAGACGTGGCCGACGACATGAAGCGGGAGCTGCGCATGCAACTGCCGAACACCCTCTTCCTGCCCGTTGACCGGCGTGACCTGCTGGAACTGCTGCGCCTGCAGGACAACATCGCCAACAAGGCCAAGGATATCGCCGGTCTGATCCTGGGCCGCCGCATGACCATCCCCCCGGTGATGGTGGAACCGTTCATCGCCTACGTGGAGCGTTCCATCGACGCCGCCCGCCAGGCACACAGGACGGTGGAGGAACTGGACGAGCTGGTGGAAACCGGCTTTCGTGGCTCGGAGGTGGAGCTGGTGCAGACCCTGCTGGAAGAACTGGGCCGCATCGAAAAGGACACCGACAACATGCAGATCAAGCTGCGCGCAACCCTACGCGGACTGGAGACCGAGCTGCCCCCGGTCGACGTGATGTTTCTCTACAAGATCATCGAGTTGGTCGGCAAGCTTGCCGACCTGGCCGAACGTGCCGGCAGCCGCCTGCAGATGATGCTCGCCAAGTAACCTGGCCGCCAAACCACGCTGACGAACACATCAAGGGGGGTTGATGGAATTCGGCATGACGTATCTGCTGCTGGCGGCCATCTTCGGGCTATTCATGGCCTGGGGCATCGGCGCCAACGACGTCGCGAATGCCATGGCCACCTCTGTCGGCTCCCGCGTCCTCACCATCAAGCAGGCGGTGCTGATCGCCGCGGTCTTCGAGTTCGCCGGCGCGGTACTGGCCGGCGGCGAGGTCACCAACACCATCCGTTCCGGCATCATCGATGTCGCCCTGCTGGAGGGTCGCCCCGAGCAATTGATCTTCGGCATGCTGGCCGCCTTGCTGGCCGCCGGTACCTGGCTGGCGATCGCCTCCCGCATGGGCTGGCCGGTTTCCACCACGCATTCCATCGTCGGCGCCATCGTCGGCTTTGCCATCGCCGGCCTGGGCTGGGGCGCTGTCCAGTGGCCGGTGATCGGCTCCATCGCCATGAGCTGGGTCATCTCGCCGGTACTCGCCGGCTTTGTCGCCTACATGCTGTTTCGCAGCGTGCAACTGCTGGTTCTGGACCGCCGCGACCCGATCAGCAGCGCCCGTCGCTACGTGCCGATCTATATCTTCCTCACCGGCTTCATCATGTCGCTGATGACGCTGTTCAAAGGCCTGAACCATGTGGGCCTGAACCTGACCATGCCCCAGTCCATCACGATTGCCGCGCTGATCGGCGGCGTGATGGGCGTGGCGGGCAAGCTCGTCATCGACCGCATTCCGGTCGATCCGCGGCTGGACCGCAAATTCCACTACACCAACGTGGAGCGCATATTCGCCGTGCTGATGGTGGTGACCGCCTGCGCCATGGCCTTTGCCCACGGATCCAACGACGTCGCCAACGCCATCGGCCCGGTCGCCGCCGTGCTGAGCGCGGTGCAGACCGGGGAAGTGCAGGCACGAGCCGCCGTACCCACCTGGGTGCTGCTGCTGGGCGCCACCGGTATTGTCGCCGGCCTGCTGATGATGGGCCACCGGGTGATCGCCACCGTCGGCCGGGAAATCACCCAGCTCACCCCCAGCCGCGGTTTCACCTGCGAGCTGGCGGCCGCCGGTACCGTGGTCATGGCCTCCGGTTTCGGCATCCCGGTGTCCACGACCCACACACTGGTGGGAGCCGTGCTTGGCGTGGGCATGGCCCGCGGTATCGCCGCGCTGAACCTGACTGTGGTGCGTGGTATCTTCCTGTCCTGGATTGTCACCTTGCCCGCTGGCGGTATCCTCGCCATCATCTTCTTCCAGATCCTGCTGTTGATATTCAACTGACCGGTATCGCCAACGGTCAGCCCCGTCCGGAGGACCGATGACCGACCAGTACGCCGTGTTCGGCAACCCCGTCAGCCACAGCCTGTCCCCCTGGATTCACGCCCGCTTCGCCGAGCAGACCGGCCAGAATCTGCGTTACGACAAGCAGGAAGTGCCGATGGATGGGTTCGCGGCGGCTGTCCGCCGCTTTTTCGCCGATGGCGGGAAGGGCCTGAACATCACCGTCCCGTTCAAGCAACAGGCCTGGGCGCTGTGCCAGGACCGGAGTCCCCGGGCGGAAAGTGCCGGTGCCGTCAACACCCTGCTGCTGCGACACGACAGGCTGTACGGCGACAACACCGACGGCGCCGGGCTGGTGCGTGACCTCCGGCACAACCTAGGGCTGGAGCTGTCCGGCAGGCGCCTGCTGATGCTGGGCGCTGGCGGTGCCGCCCGCGGTGTCCTGCTGCCGCTGCTGGAAGCGACACCGTCCAGCCTCACCATCGCCAACCGCACGGTGGAGAAGGCCGAATCCATGGCGCGGTCGGTCTCCGCCTCGGTTGCGGTGACGTCCTGCAGCTTTGACGAGCTCGCCGGCCGGCAATTCGACCTGATCATCAATGCAACCTCCGCCGGATTGAGCGGCGAGATGCCGGCCCTGCCCGCGGGCGTCGCCGCTGCCGGGGGCGGCGCGTACGACATGGTCTACGGTGCCAGACCCACCGCCTTCATGACCTGGGCGCGGAAGCAGGGCGTGACGCAGGTGCATGACGGCCTCGGCATGCTGGTGGAGCAGGCCGCGGAGTCGTTCCTGCTGTGGCGCGGCAAACGCCCGCAGACGCAGGCCGTGATCGATGAACTCCGGCGGCAGATACGAGCCACATGAAAGCCGAACCGCCGTCTTCCGGAAAGAAGCATCAAGGGCTGATCCAGGCGCAGGCCGAGCAGCAAGCCCTGGTCGCCGCCCTGCGTTCCCCGGATTGCTACCCGCACCACACCACCGAGGTCGAGGTAATGGAAACCCATATCTCGACCATCCTGCTGGCCGGCGATCACGTCTACAAACTGAAAAAGCCCCTGAAGCTGGACTTTCTCGACTTCTCGACGCTGGCGCGCCGGGCACACTACTGCCGCGAGGAGCTGCGCCTCAACCGCCGGCGCGCCCCGGACCTGTACCTGGAGTGCGTGGCCATTCGCGGCGACCGTGAGCACCCCCGCATCGGGGGCACGGGCCCGGTGCTGGAGCACGCCGTCCACATGCGGCGCTTTCCCGAACACTGCCGGCTGGACCACCTGCTGGAGGCCGGCGAGCTGGATCCAGCCGCCATGGAAACGCTGGGGGACGAACTGGCGCGCATGCACGCAAGCGCCCCGGTAGCACCGGCCGACGATCACCGCGCGAGGCCGGCCGCGCAAGTCGCCCCCATAGCCGACAATCTGCGGGAACTGCAGCAGTTGCTCGGCAACCACGGCGAGTTGCCGGCGCTGACCGACTGGTGCACCCGGGCGCTTCGCAGCCACCGTGCGCTGATGCGCAAGCGGGCGGTCGGCGGCGCCGTCCGCGAATGCCACGGCGACCTGCACCTGGCCAATATCATCCGGCTGAATGGGCGATTCATTCCGTTCGACGGTATCGAGTTCAGCGAATCGCTGCGCTGGATCGATGTGCTCAACGATCTCGCCTTCCTGCTGATGGATCTGCACTGCCGCGGCCAGAACGCGCTGGCGGCACGGCTGCTCAGCGCCTACCTGGACGAGACCGGAGACCACGCCGGGCTGCCGCTACTGCGCCTGTTTCAGTGTTACCGGGCGCTGGTCAGGGCAAAGATCAACGCAATACGTCTGCAGCAGCTTCCCGACAGCAGCCGGGAGCGGAAGGAAACCCATGCATGGCTGGATCGTTACCTGGCGTTTGCAGCCTGCTGCATGCGCCCAGCCGCTCCCACGCTCTGGGTCACGGCCGGGCTCTCCGGCAGCGGCAAATCCACGGTGGCACTGGATGTCGTGGAACGCGAGGGAGCCGTCCGCCTGCGCTCGGACGTGGAGCGCAAGCGGCTGTTCGGCCTGGAAAGCCGGGCCCGCACCGGGGCCGCGCCGGCCGAGGGCATCTACAGCGCGGAGGCCGGGAAACGCACCTACGCCCATCTGCAGCGCACGAGCAGGCTGCTACTGGAGGCTGGCTGGCCCGTGATCGTGGACGCAGCGAACCTCAGGCGGCGGGAAAGAGATCTGTTCCGCCAGGTGGCCGCGGGCGCCGGCGTGCCTTGCCGCATCCTCTGGTGCGAGGCGGAGACTGCCACGCTTCGGGAACGCATACGCCAACGCCAGGCCGAGGGGCGGGACCCGTCAGAAGCCGACGTGTCCGTGCTGGAGCGCCAGTTGGGCTGGCACGAGCCGCCCGCCGACGACGAAACCGATATCCAACGGATCAGCACGGACGACAGCCGAACAACATAAGCTAGAACACATGGGTCAGCGTGAGCTCCGGCCTGCCATCCACCCGCAGCACGCAGTCCACCCCGTAGACAATGGGGTTCTTGCGGCAGTTGATCAGCATCTCCCGCCCCCGGTACGTGCTACGATCCCGTGTTCCGGCATCGGGCATCGGCGCAAGACGCCCCACCAGGGCCTCCTCGCCGTCCACGTAAACAGTGATCTGGCGATTGAAATCGGAGATCTCGCTGGTAATCTCCCACGGTTCGTCATCGCCGACGTCGATGGTATTGGCGCTGATCGCACAGGACAGCAGCAAGGGCGCGCACGCCATCACCGCCGGAATCCGCAGTCTCATGACAGTGTCCTCTCTGCTGGGGAGGTGCCGGGGCGTCCGTGGCCGCACGGAACAGGATCTGGTCCGCGGGCACGGCATCGTAATTGCGCGGCTGCTTCCCCGGGGCCTGTCTTTCTGGACCGCAGAATCGTGAAAAAGCTCCCGGCCGGGGCGGGCACACTGGAAACCGGACACGTTGATTATGCTGGAAACCCTGATCGTACTGGCCTTTCTCACCGCCCTGGCGCTGGGGGCAACCAACGGCGCCCTGAGCAGACGGCGCGGCCGGGCGATCCCCCTGCTGGGCCATCTCCACGGCGCAACGGCGCTCGCCGCCATGGGCCTGCTGCTCTACCGCATACTCACCGGGCCGGAGAATCTGTGGTTCAACACCGCGCTGTTCCTGTTCCTGCTCGCCCTGATCGGCGGCGGCTTCGCCTGGCTGGTCCGCGAGCGGCGCGAACCGCCCATCCTGCCGCTGGTCTTGCTGCACGCCTCCATGGCGGTGGTGGCGTTCCTGGTTCTGCTGGGCGGTCTGTAGCGGGATCAGTCCAGCGTCTTGACCCAGTACACCATGGGCTTCAACGTTTCCTCGTGGTCGTCCAGATCACGCCAGCGGTACCAGGTCTTCAGCGTGGGGTGACGCCGGAAGCCACGGCTCTCCCAGAACCCATCCAGAGGACGGTAGCCCGGGGGCTTGCGCGGGTGCGTTTCCGGCCGCAGCACGGAGCAGAACATCAACTCGCTGAAACCCAGGCGACGTGCGTAGGCCTCCCGCTCCCGCATGAAGGCAGCACCGATGCCCCGCCCCCGGTAGGGACGCTGTAACACCGACTCGCCAAAATAGAAGATATCGTTGACCGGCAGCCCCTCGGCCCTGATCGGCGCCAGGAATTCCTCCGTCTCATCCTCCAGCGGAATGCCGGTGGCAGCGCCGACGATGGTCTCGCCGTCCCGCGCCAGCACACAGAAACTGCGATCCGCCGTGGCATAGGTGTTGAGGTAATTGCGCTCGTAGCCCGTGTCACCGTCGTACAGGTACGGAAACTCCCGGAACACCTCGATGCGCAATGCTGCCAGGGCATCCAGATAGGGCTTGAGCTGGGGGCCGACCAGCGGCACCAGTGTCACGCCATCACTCATATCGCTTCCCCGTATCGAATCGTTCAGCGGTTCTCCAATGGCCATTCTACAGGCATACCGGGACGACACGCAGCGCATCCCCGGTACCCGACCGCCCTTGCACCATCGCTCGGCAGACGGTACATTGCCACATTCACTGACCGATCGATCAGTCCAAGCGAGAACGCGCATGCAACATACCTCTTCTCCCGTGACGCCCGCCGAGCCGCGCACTGAGGCCGCCCTGCGCATCCTTGAAGCCGCCAAGGTGCTGTTCGCCGACATGGGCTACGAGGGTGTTTCCATTCGCGACATTGCCGAACGCGCCAAGGTCAGCAAGGCCAACGTATTCCACCATTTCACCAGCAAGGCCGTGCTCTACGAGGCGGTGCTGGAGTACGCCACCGCCGATTGGGATGCACAACTGGCCCTGCTTCGACAGGGTCCGGGAAACGCCGGTGAGCGCATCGCCGCCTTTGCCGCCGAGGATCTGCAACACCAGCTCAGGGACCCGTACGGTGTCTACCTGTTCCTCCGCCAGTTGATGGATACCCGCCACACGTCCCAACGCCGGAAGGCCGAGCAGGTAATCACGGAGGGCCTGCGGTCGCTGCTGGAGGTGCTGCAGGACATGAAGAAAAGAGAAGAACTGGCGCCGGCCGTGGATCCACTGACGCTGGCACTGGGAATTTTCGGCAGTAATTTCATGTACTTTCAGCTGCGCCACATCCTCGACGACGTTCTCGATCACGAGCGACCGATATCGCCCGCGGAATTCAGCCGCTCGCTCATTCAGTTGCTCGACCCCTCACCGCGGATCGCCTCCGGCTCAGAGCCGCCGAAGGACCGCCCAGCTCCCTGAACCAGCCAGATGGAACCGGACTCATGAATGCCTTACGGATACTGCTTGTCGCATCGTTGAGCATGCTGCTCCTCGCCGCCTGCGGGAACAACGGCGACGGCAACCAGGCTGATGCCCAGCAGACGGACCGCCGCACGCTGATCACCACCACCACGGCCGGGCGGGAAACCGTGGAACTGGTGGAACGTACGATCGGCCGCATCAGTTCCAGTACCGCCCCGTCGTTGACTGCCGAGGTCACCGGACGCATCGTCGAGATCCATGTGGAGGAAGGCGATTCGGTATCACGTGGTGACCTGCTGCTGGAGATCGACCCGGAGCCCTACGAACTGGCGGTCGCCTCGGCGCGTACTGACATCCGCCGCCTGGAAGTGCTGATCCGCTCGCAGGAACGGGACGTCGAACGCAATCGCGAGTTGCTGGAAGACGGTTTCGTTACCCAGTCGCAGTTCGACGTCGCCCAGGCGGAATACGAGAACCTGCGCCAGCAGCTCGAATCGGCACGCGTGCAGCTCCAGAGCGCGGAGCGGGATCTGCGCAATACGCGGTTGACATCGCCTGTGGACGGTGCCGTGGACGAACGCATGGTCTCGGTGGGCGACTTCACCCAGCCCGGCCAGGCGGTTTTCCGGCTGGTCGGCCAGGAGCTGTTGCGGGTGAGGCTACCGTTCCCGGAAACGGTCGGCGCCCGCCTGGAGGTGGGTCAGACGGTGCGCATGCGCTCGCCACTGTCCGGCAATGGCGAAGTGGAAAGCCGTATCAGCGAACTGCGGCCGGCGCTGATGGGAGGGAGCCGCGCCGTGGAAGCCATCGTCAACGTGGAAAACCCGGGCGGCTGGCGCGAAGGCGGCAGCGTCAATGTCGATGTGGTGATCGCCAGCCGCGACAACCTCCTCGTACCCAACCAGTCGGTGGTCCAGCGGCCGGCCGGCGAGGTGGTGTACGTGATCGAAAACGGCAGGGCCCATGCCCGCGAGGTTGAAGTGGGCCTCCGGCGCACCGAAAGCATCGAGATCCTGGACGGCCTCGAAGAGGGCGAGGACGTGGCCGTGGACGGCGCGGGCTTCCTGTCCGACGGCGCCGAGATCCGTACCGGCGAGGAGTAGCCAGCCATGACGTTACCGGAGTTATCCATACGCCGGCATGTGCTGGCCGTGATGCTGAGCGCGGTGCTGGTGCTGTTCGGCGTGATCGGCTACCAGCAGGTGGGCACAGACCGTATTCCCGACATCGACTTCCCGGTGGTGACCGTGGTGGTCGCCCAGCCGGGCGCCGACCCGGACATCATCGACGCCTCCATCACCTCCCTGGTGGAACGGGCCGTCAACACCGTACCGGGTATCGACAACATCCAGTCCACCTCCTCGCCGGGTGTTTCCGTGGTGGTGGTGACCTTTGACCTGAACAAGGATGTTGATGTGGGCTTCAACGAAGTCCAGGCCAAGGTCAACGAGATTCGCCAGCAGTTGCCGCCGGATGCCGAGGCGCCGGTGATACAGAAGGTGGACACCGGCGCCCAGGCGATCATGTGGCTCAGCGTCCAGGGCGACCGCACGCTGCAGCAATTGAGCGTCTACGCGCGCAACGTGGTGCGCCCGCAACTGGAGAACATCGATGGCGTCGGCGAGATCCAGATCGGCGGCGGCCTGGAGCGCAATATCCGCGTCGAGGTCGACCCCGACCGGCTGGCCGCCTTCGATCTCACGGTGCAGGATCTGGTCAACGCCTTCCAGCAGGAGCACTTCCAGTTGCCGGGCGGCTTTCTGGTCAGCGACCGCACCGAACGGTTGATCAAGCTGGATCTGGAATATCACCGGCCGGAAGAACTGGAACAGTTGATCGTCGCCAGCCAGAACGGCGCCCTGGTACGCCTGCGGGATGTGGCCCAGATCGTGGACGGCCTTGAGGACGCGCGCGCACTGGCGCGCTTCAACGGCGAGCCCACCGTGGGCCTGGGCGTTATCAAGGTGTCCGGCACCAACACGGTGGCCATCATCGAGGAGGTCAAACGGCGACTGGAAGAAGAGATCCGGCCGCAGCTCCCTCCCGGGATGGAGGTGAATATCGCCTCCGACCAGTCCGTGTTCATCCTGGACATGGTGGAAACGCTGTACCTCACCATCGGGCTGGGCATCCTGTTCGCCGCGCTGGTGCTCTGGCTGTTCCTGAAAAACCTGCGCTCGACGCTCATCGTGGTGCTATCCATCCCCATCTCGCTGGCGGCCATCATCGCCGTGGTGTATTTCTTCGGCTACACGCTGAACTCACTCACCATGCTGGCCATGCTACTGCTGATCGGCGTGGTGGTGGACGACTCCATCGTGGTACTGGAGAACATCTTCCGCCACCGGGAGGAAGGCATCGATGACCCGGTGGAAGGAGCTATCAGCGGTTCCGACGAGGTGTTCTTCGCCATCATTGCCACTACGCTGTCGCTGGTGGCCATCTTCCTGCCGGTGCTGTTCATGGGTGGCATCATCGGCCGGTTCTTCGAGTCCTTTGCCGTGGTAGTGGCACTCGGGGTGATCGCGTCCAGCCTGGTGGCATTGACCCTGACACCGATGCTCTGCTCCCGCTTCCTGGCCGTGCCGAAGCGCCACGGCAGGGTGTACAACTTTCTGGAATCCGGCTTCCGCGGGCTGGAAAAGGGTTACCGCAAACTGCTGTACGGCGCCCTGCGGTTCCGCTGGAGCACGCTGGCCGTGGTCGCCCTGATCACCGGCCTGGCCATGAGCCTTATGGGCCAGCTCGGCGGCGAGTTCACCCCGGAAGAGGACGAAGGCCAGTTCCTGGTCATCTTCCAGGCACCGCTGGGCTCCAGCATCCGTTTCACCAACGAGAAGCTGGAGGCCGTCGAAGATGTCCTGGCCAATCAGGAAGGAGTACGCAGCTACTTCACCGCCATCGGGCTCGGCGATCAGGGGCAGGTCAATGAGGGTATCGCGTTCGTTCGCCTGGAACCGCGTGACGCGCGTCGCCTGAGCCAGCAGGAAATCACCGCGCAGGTCCAGCAGCAGTTCGCTCAACTCAGCGGCATCCGCGCCTTCGCCACCTCGGTGCCGCTGATCGGCGGGCAGCGCGGCGAGCCGCTGCAGTTCAACATCAGCGGCCCCGATCTGGACGAAGTGGCCAGACTGGCACAGGAGATGGAACGCCGCCTGCAGCAGGACGACCGCATCGCCACGCTGGACCTGGACCTGAACCTGGACCAGCCGGAACTGGTACTGAATGTGGACCGCGAGCGCACTCGCAGCCTGGGGCTGTCCACGTTCGAGGTCGCGCGTGCAGCCAACGTGCTGGCCGGCGGTATCGATGTCGCCCGCTACAACGACGACCCGGGCGACGGCGAGCGCTACGACGTGCGACTCAAGGCCGCCGAGGGCAGCATCACCTCCCCGGACGACCTGCGCAACATGTTCCTGCGGGCACCGGACGGCACCATGGTGCGGCTGGATACCGTGGCATCGTTCGAGCCGACCCTGGGTCCGGCGGTGATCGGCCGCTACAACCTGCAGTACGCCGCCCAGTTCTATTCCAATCCGGCGGTGCCACTGGCCGAAGCGGTGGCGCTGGTCGAAGCGGAGGCTGCGGACCTGCTGCCGCTGGGCTACAGCATGAACCTGGTGGGCCAGGCAGAGGAGTTCGAACGCACGGCAAGCGCTATCATTTTCGTCTTCGTCGTCGCCACTGTCCTAGTCTTCATGGTACTGGGCAGCCAGTTCAATTCGTTCCTGCAGCCGCTGATCATCCTGGCAGCGCTGCCGCTGGCCATGGTGGGAGGCATCGTCGGTCTCTGGTTGTTCGGCCATACGCTGAACATCTACTCGATGATCGGCCTGGTCCTGCTGATCGGCCTGGTGACGAAGAACGGCATTCTGCTGGTGGACCTGACCAACCAGTACCGGGAAAAACGGGGGCTGAACGTCAACGAGGCGTTGCAGGAAGCCTGCCCGATCCGCCTGCGACCCATCCTGATGACCTCGCTGACACTGATCCTGGCGATGATGCCGGCAGCCATCGGCATCGGTGCCGGCGCGGAGACACAAGGGCCGCTGGCGGTGGCGATCATCAGCGGCATGGTGTCCTCCATGCTGTTGACGCTGGTGGTTATCCCGGCGGTGTACTCGCTGCTTGAAAACGGCAAGGAGCGGCTGCGGGAACGCGGCCAGCGGCGGCTGGAAGCCAGCGAAGCCTGATGCATTGCCGGCGGGCGGCGCGGTGCCCGGACCACACCGCCCGCCGGCCCCATTGTGTCGCTCACGGTGCTGGTCTAAAGTCGGGGAACCATGACCTCATACGATCCACAGTCCTCGGGCCCGGCCAGACCATATTCGGGGTTGCGTCCGCCGTCGGCCTTTCCTCCCGTGATCCTGAGCCTGCTGGTCATCAACGCCGGCGTCTTTTTCCTGGAGGTTCTGCTGCGGCTTCCACTGCTGGAATGGTTCGCCCTCTGGCCGCTGGGAACACCGGACGTCGTCATGACACCCATGGGCCCGGTGGCCCTGGACGGTTTCCGGCCCTGGCAGCTGCTGAGCTACGGCTTTCTGCACGGCAGCCTGCTGCACCTGTTCGTGAACATGTTCGCGCTGTGGATGTTCGGCACCGCGCTGGAGCACCGCTGGGGCTCCGGGCGGTTCCTGTTCTACTACCTGTTCTGCGTGGTCGGCGCCGGGTTGATCCAGCTCATCGTGGCCACCCATGCCGCCCGCACCGGCCTTCCCTACCCCACGGTGGGCGCCTCGGGCGGGGTGTTCGGCATCCTGCTGGGATTCGGCATGCTGTTCCCGAACCAGCGCATCATGCTGCTGATCCCGCCGATTCCACTGAAGGCGAAGTATTTCGTGATCGGCTACGGTGCGTTCACGCTGTGGGCGGGCATGACCGGCACCATGGCGGGGGTGGCGCATTTCGCCCACCTGGGCGGCATGCTGTTCGGTTTCCTGCTGATCCAGTACTGGCGCAGCGGGCTGGGCTACGGCAGCCCCCGTCGCTGAGAACGCGGTAGCCGCTGCAACCGGAACGCGTCCGGCTGACGGCGCTACCAGGCCATGGACCAGCCATCCAGGGTCTGGAACTCGTAGCGCCAGAACATGCCGGCACGCCAGGATTCCGTCTGCGTCCCTACCTCCGGTTCCCGTAACAGTTGGTCGTATTCCAGGCCGAACACGTGGCGGTCCATCCGGATGCGGTAGTTGAGGTTCAGGCTGTATTCCTCGATGTCCATCAGCGCGTCCCGCCGCTCAAGGCCGCGGTAACCCAGGACCAGCCCCATGGAATGGGCGCTGTGACTGGCGTCCAGCCGCAGGGTGGGGTGCACCAGCGTCATCGGCCAGGTACCGGTGCGATGCCGGTAGTCCACGCCCGGCGTGGCGGTGAAATCCAGCGCGCCCAGCGACAGGCGTTGTGCGTGGCTCACTGCCAGGCGGCGCTCCTGGCGATCACGATCCAGCGGCGAGTCATCCTCCACGCCCAGCCAGCGCATCGCCATGCGGGTGTCGGAACGCCCACTGCCGGCCACCCGGACCGTCCAGTGCGCCTCCGTGGCACGATCGCGAATGCTGCCGGAACTGTTTTCCCGGTCACGAATGCGTACGCCCCACTCCTGGTCCATCCAGCCCACCATGCCGAAGGTCTCCGGCGCCTTCAGCAGCACACCGTAATCGTCGGTGAGCAGGCGCTGCATGGTGATGCCGTCGGCATAGCGATCGATATTGCCGCTCAGCCGCACACCAAGCGGCGCTGAGATGCCCGCGCTGGCGCCCAGCATCCGGCTGTCCGGATCGAGATCGGTGCCCAGCGGCCGAAAGCCGTCGCCCAGCCTTCGGTAGCGCAGACGGTAGTCCATGGGTAGTGAGGAGCCCACCCCGGACACGGCGAGACGCACGGCCTGCTCTGAATCAAACGCCTGCTCGCCGCCCCGATCGTCCTGGCGAGCCCATTCCGCCTCCGCGGCAAGTTGCTGCTGCGCAAAATCGAAATTCCAGGCACCGGCAATGCTCGAGATCAGACTGGATTCCACGGCGAGCATGTCCTGATCCGGGTCCTGATACAGCAGGTTCACGCTGTAGCGGCCCGGCCCTACCCCCTCGGTGAGCCACGACGCGCCGTGATACGTGGTCCCGTGATAACGCCGCTCCAGCGCGGCCGGATCATTCCAGTCGGTACTGTCACGACCGGACAACCAGACGACGGAATGGCTGCCCGCCCCCCGCGTCGAGGGCTGGATTTCCACACGCGCCGCCTGCAGGCGCTGGTTCAGCGTCAGCGGCGTGAGCGAGGTCGCCTGATCCCCCAGGTCCAGTCTGTAGGGCACCGCCACGGTGCCGTCCTCGTAGCGCAGGTGCAGCCACTCCGGTACGACACCGGTGTCCTCGTGGCGATAGGCGGACTGGTTGAGCACCGCGGAGGTATTGAACTCCCAGTAACGCCCGGTCTCGGGCGTTCCGGTCATGCGAAGGTTGAGGTCCTGGTAGAACTGCGCACCCTGGTGCTGGTAGGGGCTGTGCCGCTCATCGCCGCTGACGTTGTAATACTCCATGCGCAGCGTCGTATCGCCGGAGACATTCACGTCCGCGGACACGCCGCCCCCAGCGAGCAGCAGCCACCCTGTCAGCACAACTCTTGTTCTCATTTATTCGGTAAAGCGCCGCATGAAGCGGATCACCAGCTCCTGTGTTGTATCCCGACGTTCCAGACCCGATTCACCCTCGATCTCCACCTGAGCCCGCACGCGAACCAGGACCAGGCTTTCCAGCCCGTCCTCGCGCCAATGGTTCTCCAGTGTTCTTGTCGGCCCGATGGAGAGCACGCGGAGACGGGCATCGGAGGGCAGTTCCGCGAGATCGCCGATCAGCCGGCTCCGGTCCGGATAGTCCTCTGCCAGCAGGCGCTCCAGCCCTCCGGTGTTCCAGGCGGCGGCCAGATCCCTGACGAAGGCTTCCACCTCTTCAACCGGCACGGCCAGCGCGGAAGCGGCGGCCTGTTCGCGATCAGCGCCACCGATGGGCTCCACGCTGCGCATGCCGTCGGCGAACAGGGTCACCGGCAGCAACAGGAGCAGCACAAGCAGCGGACGGCCGACCATCAGCGGGATTCTCCGGTGCCGCCGCCCACGCGGCCGGGCGTGAAGACGCTGACGCCATCCAGCGTTCGCGCGCGTTGCAGCCGCCCCTCCGCGCTTACGCAGCCAGGCATGGCAAGCAGCGCCATGGCAAGATGGCGCCGGGCGTCCCGATAGTCTTCGCTGTCAGGCAAGCCCTGATACAGTGAACGCAGCGTGGCGCAGTCATCGACCTGCGCGCCCAGCCCTTCGTCGGCGACGGCCGTCAAGGCCGCCACCCACAGGCACAGCGACAGGATGATCACGCCGGAACGGCGCAGCATGGACAAGCAAAATGGCATGATGGAATCCCCGACCAAAAACGCGCGTAACCGCCCGCTGCCCCAGTCCGCTGAGGTTAACCGCGTTCACCGGCTTGCACCGTGTCGTGGTTCACATCATTGGACATCAATAAAATATCTTATTTATAATGAGTTATCGAGTTTTTTTAATGTCGTTTATTGATGACAGAGTTCGCCAGAGCCTCGCCCTGTCCCTGCGCCGCAGACCCGGAGCGTGGCTGATGCTCATTGCCGGACTGCTGATCGCCGGGTCGGCCCCCTGGCTGTACGGCGGTGAGCGCTGGGTACTGGATGACCCTGAGCGGCCGGACCATGTCACCGCCCTGGCAGCCGATCACGAACAACGGCTCTATCGCGGAGCGCAGGGCGGCGGGCTGCGGCAGTGGTCGGCGGGGGAGTGGCGCGATGTCGGCAACAGCCCCGACGGACTGACCATCCTCGCGCTACTGCCCGAGCGGCAACTCGCGGCTACCTCCCGGGCACTGTGGAACTGGACCGACCAGGCCATGCTGGAACTCCCGGAACAGACCCGCGTCAGCCACCTGCTGCCCCACGGTGAAGGGCTGCTGGTCGGCACCGGAACCGGCGTGCTGTACCACGCCGACGGAGACTGGGAGGACGGCGGCCTGGACGCGCAGGTCTACCGGATCATTCTGCAGCAGCGGGACACGGGTCCGGCGCTCCACGCCGGCAGCATCGCCGAGGGGGTATGGACCCTGCCCGCCGGGCAGTTGGGCGCCGATGCCCGATGGCAGGCGAACAGCCGGGGGCTGCCGGATCCGGTCAACGTGCTGAGCCTGCTCACCGCAGGTAATGACGCCTTGATCGCAGGCACCGATCAGGGCGTGTACTGGCAACCCCGGGATGGCGGATCGTGGCGCCGCATGGAGGCCGGCCTCGGCCAGCCCCGGGTGCTGGCCCTGGCCCGCACGCTAACGGGATCCCACACCACACTCTGGGCCGGCAGCGATGACGGCGTCTACCGCGTCCGGCTGGTGGAACGCGAGCGGGCCCTGGAGACGCAGGGGCGCTGGGAGCGTCTGGACAACCCGCCCGAAGGACTGGATCAGAGCGTCAGCTGGATTGTCCCGCTGGACGACCGGATCTGGATCGCCGCGGGCTCCGTCTACCGTCTGGACGCCCCGCGCGACGATCGCTGGATGCTGCAACTGGCCGCCGGACTTTTTCTTGCGGCCGGTGGTCTATATCGTTTAAGGAAGCGCTGAAGTATTCAGGTGGAGAACGACGGTTTCAACCGACCGCAATGATCGCCGGGTACTGTTTGCAGGGGGCAGCCGCGCAGATGGACAGTTTCGATCTTCAGACGCATGACGCCGTGGTGCTTCGCTGCCGCCGCTGGGCGCCGGCCCAGGGCGACCCGAGAGCTGTCGTCGTCATCGTCCACGGCCTGGGAGAGCACAGCGGCCGCTATCAGCCACTGGCGGAACACCTGGCTTCGCAGGGTTATTGCATCTACGCCTACGACACCCGCGGCCACGGCCTGAGCGCAGGAGGCCGGGAGCGCCTCGGACTGCTCCCGGCCGGCAATGGCTGGCTGGACTGGATACACGACATCAACCACATGGTGACACACGCCCGGGCGAACCACCCGAAAGTGCCGGTGTTCCTGCTCGGCCACAGCCTGGGGTCGATGATGGCCCAGCATTACGCCGCGGTACACGGCGAAAGACTGCACGGGCTGATCCTCTCCGCCACCGACAACCGACCCGGGCTCATCACGCTTGCCGGTGTCCGTCTCAGCGCCCTGCTGCAGCGGATCCAGGGTCCCGACCACCGCAGCGAACTGCTGTATTCCATGGGAGTGGGCGCGATGAAGCGCTCCATGCCCGACCGCCGCACCGATCAGGACTGGCTGAGCCGGGATGACAGCATCGTGGACGCCTACCTGGCGGACCCGCTGTGCGGCTTCAAGCCGGGTAACGCCATGTGGCGGGCCATCGCCCAGGGCATGGCGACCATCAGTTACAAGCTGCGCGGGCGTCTGCCGGCTGATCTGCCCGTGCTGATGCTGGTGGGAACGGCGGACCTGCTGAGCGCGGGCGGCGAACGGGTGCGCAAGCTGGCCCTGGCCCTCCAGAACAACGGCGTCAAGCACGTGGAGCTGATCAGCTACCCCGACGCCCGTCACGAAGTCTTCAACGAAACCAATCGGGAAGAGGTCTATCGCGATCTCTCGCAATGGATCGAGGCGCGCCTGCGGGGGGAACTTGCTTCCGATGCGGACACCGGCCGACCGGAAACGCTCCCGCCGGTGCCCGCGACCTCCTGATACCGCCGCGGAATCAGACGATGGGCGGCTCCTGGGATTCGTCGCCCAGTTCCAGATCCTGGCTGAACCGCTCCAGCCGGCGGGCCACCGGGCCGACCCGCTCGAAGCGGGCGATGTGGAACAGTGCCTCGCCCTGGTGGACCAGGGGCAGGTTGGTCCGGCCGATCACCAGGCCGGCATCCGGTGCCTCCACCACGCTGGTATGCTCACCGAACGGGTCGGACACCCAGCCCAGCGGCTGGCCGGCCCGCACGCGCTCGCCCAGCGCCACCGCTGCGCGCAGTATGCCGTCCTGGCCCGCCCGAACCCAACTGGTGGAATCGGCAATGAACGGCTCCTGCGGTGCGCGCGCAACACGCTGCTGGCCCGGCAGCATGGCCAGTTCGCGCATGGCCCGCAGCACCCCGCGCAGCCCCGCCCGAATTGCCGCCTCGTCAAAACGCAGGGCTTCCCCGGCCTCATAGGTGATCACCGGCACCCCCAGGTCCCGCGCCGCCTGACGCAGACTGCCGTCGATCACCGGAGAGTGCACCACGACCGGAATGCCAAACGCCCGGGCCAGGAACTCGGCGCCGGCGTCGTCCAGATCGGCTCGCGTCTGCGGCAGGTTGTCACGATGGATGGCTGCTGTATGCAGGTCGATGACGTGGCTGGCCTTCTGCAGAATCTCGGTACGGAACAGCCAGGCCAGCCGCGAGCCCATGGAACCTGTTTCCGACCCCGGGAAACAGCGGTTGAGATCCCGCCTGTCCGGCAGGTAGCGGGAGCGGGCGGTAAAGCCCAAGACATTGACGATTGGCACCGCGACCAGCGTGCCGTAGAGGCGGGACAGAACCTTCTCCCGCAGCAGGCGGCGTATCACCTCCACGCCGTTGATCTCGTCCCCGTGCACGGCCGCGGAAACCACCAGGCAGGGGCCGGGACGGCGGCCGTGCACCACCTGCACCGGGATGGTCAGCGGCGTGTGGGTATAGAGGTGGCCGGCGGGTAGATCAACGGTGCGGCGCGTGCCTGCAGGGACCTGTGCGCCGGCGATCTCGAACGGCGCGCCGGAACTCATGCGCCCCGCCCCGGGCAGCGGGCATTTGACAGGCGGCACGACGGGACTAAGGTACGGAAAGACGCTGCGGCGCCCCTGGCGTCCCGATCCCGCTCAACGAGGAAAATCTGCATGCTGTCCTGGGCCCTGGTGTTCCTGATCGTCGCCATTATCGCCGCCGTGCTCGGCTTCTCCGGCATTGCCGGCACCGCAGCCTGGATTGCCCAGGTTCTGTTCGTGATCTTCATCGTACTGTTCCTCGCCTCGCTGATCTTCGGCAGGCGAGCGCCATAGGGACACGTCAGCGTCCCCCGCGATGCCTTTCCATCAGCCCGACGTACTGCGCCGCCGAATAGCGCAGGAAGTCGCGTTCCCGGTCACTGAGCGCCCGGACCCGCCGGGCCGGTGAACCGGCATACAGCATGCCGCCGGCCAGACGCTTTCCGGGCGTGACCAGGGCGCCGGCCGCCAGCATCACCTCGTCCTCCAGCACCGCGCCGTCCATCACCGTGGCGGACATACCCACCAGGCAGGCATTGCCAATGGTACAGGCGTGCACCACCGCCCGGTGCCCTATGGTGACATCCTCGCCGATCACAGTGGGGTGACCGGCGGGATTGAAGTCCCCCGCATGCGCCACATGCACCACGGCCCCATCCTGGATGTTGGTGCGTGCGCCGACCCGGATGTAGTTCACATCGCCCCGGACCACGGTCATCGGCCAGACAGATACCTGTTCGCCCAGCTCCACGTCACCGATGACCAGCGCGGTGGAATCCACCCAGGCGGAGCCCGCCAGCACCGGTTTGCTGTCTCCGAATGTACGTATCATTGTTCCGCCTCAGGTCATGGTCACCATCTCTTCCGCACTGGTGGGATGGATTGCCACGGTATCGTCGAAATCCCGCTTGGTGGCCCCCATGCGCACCGCTACCGCAAAGCCCTGGAGCATCTCGTCGGCGCCGCCCCCCAGGATGTGGGCGCCGACGATGCGCTCATTCGCCCCCACCGTCACCAGCTTCATATGCGTCCGGACCTTCTCCTCGGACAGGGCGTAGTGCATGGCGACGAAGCTGCTGGTAAACACGCGAACCGCATTGCCATGAGCGGCCCGCGCCTCTTCTTCGGTGAGCCCCACCGTGCCGATGGGCGGGTGACTGAATACCACCGTGGGAATGCAATCGTAATCCAGCCGGCGCTCGGGCATGCCGCCGAACAGACGGTCGCTGAGCCGGCGCCCGGCGGCAATGGCCACCGGCGTCAGTGGCACCTTGCCGGTGATGTCACCGAGCGCGTAGACGCCGTCGACACTGGTCTGCTGCCACTGGTCCGCCGGCACGTTGCCGAAGGCGTCCGTCGCGACACCGGCCGCATCGAGCCCCAGGCCGTCGGTATTGGCATCCCGGCCAATGGCCCAGATAACGGCATCCAGGCCCTCCAGTGCCTGACCGTCCTCGCCCGCCAGCCGCAGATCGCCCGGCCGCCCGGAAAGTGCCGACGGTGTGAAGCCGGTGACCAGTTCCACACCATGCTGCGGTAGCGCCTCGATCAGCCCCTGCTGCAGCATGCCGTCAAAACCCCGCAACGGCGAATGGTGCCGGACCACCAGGCTGGTCTGCGCGCCCAGCCCGGCCAGCACGCCGGCCAGTTCCACCGCAATATAACCAGCGCCGACCACCGCTACCCGGTCGGGACGCTGCTCCAGGGAGAAGAAACCGTCGGAATCGATCCCCAGTTCCGCTCCCGGAATGGCCGGCCAGCGGGGCTTGCCGCCGGTCGCGATGACGACGTGATCCGCAGTCAGGCGCTGCCCGTCCACCTCCAGCGTGTGCGCGTCCAGAAAACGGCCGTGCCCCCGGAACAGCGTAACGCCGTCCTTGTCGAGGTTGCGCTGATAGATGCCGTTCAGTCGCTCGATGTACGCATCACGCCGGCTTTTCAGCAGCGGCCAGTCGAGCACGGGCTCGACCGGCCGGAAACCGTAGTCCGCAGCTCTGTGCAGCATTCCCGCAGCCTCGGAAGCCTGCCACATGACCTTCTTCGGCACGCAACCGACGTTGACACAGGTGCCGCCCAACCGCGCCGATTCAATCACGGCGGTCCGCGCACCATGGAGCGATGCACGCCGCGCGGTGGCCAGGCCGCCGCTGCCTCCGCCTATCGCGATCAGGTCGAAATGCTGACTCATGGATACCTCGATGTTGAAGCAGGCACTGTGGATTACCGCGCTCGCGTTACAGCCTATGCCTTGGAAGCGCACAATGTAACCCGCATAGTAATATGCAACATGCATTGTCCAATCACGTCAGGTGGATCATGAGCAACCCCTTGCTGGATACCAGCGGCCTGCCGCCGTTCTCCCGGATTCGCCCGGACCATGTGGAGCCGGCCATCGACACGCTGTTGAGCGAATGCCGCAGCACGCTGAACGCGTTGCTGGAACGCCCGGGACAAAAGACCTTCGACAGCCTGGTGCGCCCGCTGGAAGCCATGGACGACCGTCTCAGCAAAGCCTGGTCTCCGGTCAGCCACCTGAATTCCGTGATGAACAACGACGAACTGCGCGCAGCCTACAATGCGTGCCTGCCCAAGCTCTCGGCCTACGCCACGGAACTGGGCCAGAACGAAGAATTGTTCCGCGCCTACCAGCAGGTTCGCGACCACGAGAGCTTCCGGCAGTTGAACGCGGCCCAGCGCAGGACCGTGGACAACGCCCTGCGTGACTTCCGCCTGGCCGGTGTCGCCCTGGATCAGCGGAAGAAGGACCGCTATCGCGACATCGCCAGCCGGCTGGCGGAGTTGTCGGCAAAGTTCGGTGAGAACGTGCTGGACGCCACCAACGCCTGGGAACTGCATCTGGAGACGGCCGAGCGCCTCCAGGGCCTGCCGCAGTCCAGCCTGGACCTGCTCCGCCAGGCAGCGGAAGCCGACGGCCGCAGCGGCTACCTGCTGAAGCTGGATTTTCCCAGCTACTACGCCATCATGGCCTATGCTGACGATCGCGGTCTCCGCCAGGAACTCTACACCGCCTTCGGCACCCGCGCTTCCGACCAGGGCCCCCATGCCGGCCACTGGGACAATCACGCCATCATGGAAGAGATCCTGGCGCTCCGGCACGAAAAGGCGCAGTTGCTGGGCTTCGCGAACTACGCGGAACTGTCCCTGGCCACCAAGATGGCCGCCTCGCCCGATGATGTGCTGGCTTTCCTGACCGACCTCGCCGACCGGGCCCGACCGCAGGCCCTGAAGGAACTGCGTGAACTGGCAGACTATGCCGCCGCCGAACTCGGCCTGTCCTCGCTGGAGCCCTGGGATATTCCCTACGTCGGCGAAAAGCTGCGCCAGGCGCGCTACCAGCTCAGCCAGGAGGACCTGCGGCCCTACTTCCCGGCCAACCGGGTCATCGCCGGCCTGTTCCAGGTCGTGGAGCGCCTCTACGATGTCAGCATCACCGAACGCACCGGCGATGTGGAGACCTGGCATCCGGACGTGCAGTTCTTCGAGATCCGGGACCGCGACGGCAGTGTGCGGGGCCAGTTCTACACCGATCTCTATGCCCGGCCGAAGAAGCGCGGCGGAGCCTGGATGGACGAATGCCGCGTGCGGCGCAAGACCGACAGCGGCGTGCAGACGCCGGTGGCCTACCTGACCTGCAACTTCACGCCGCCGGTGGGCGACAAGCCCGCACTGCTGACCCACGGCGAGGTGGAAACGCTGTTCCACGAGTTCGGCCATGGCCTGCACCACATGCTGACCCGCGTCGACTGCGCCGCCGTTTCCGGTATCAATGGCGTGCCGTGGGATGCCGTGGAACTGCCCAGCCAGTTCATGGAGAACTGGTGCTGGGAACGCGAGGCGCTGGATCTGTTCGCCGCGCATTACGAGACCGGAGAGCCGATCCCGGAGGCGCTCTACCAGCGCATGCAGGCGGCGCGCAATTTCCAGTCCGCCATGCAGATGGTGCGGCAACTGGAATTCAGCCTGTTCGATTTCCGCCTGCACCTGGAGTACGAGCCGGCCCGGGGCGGACGCGTCGGGGAATTGCTCGAGGACGTGCGGGACAGGGTCGCCGTGGTCCGCCCGCCAGCCTGGCACCGCTTCGCCAACAGCTTCTCCCATATCTTTGCCGGCGGCTACGCGGCAGGGTACTACAGCTACAAATGGGCGGAAGTGCTGTCCGCGGACGCCTATTCCCGGTTCGAGGAAGAGGGTATCTTCAGTGCCGACGCCGGCCGCGCCTTCCTGTCCAACATTCTGGAAAAAGGCGGTTCGGAAGATCTGATGGATCTGTACGTGGCATTCCGCGGCCGCAAGCCAACCATCGACGCGCTGTTGCGTCACCAGGGCCTGGCGGCCTGACAAACCCGAAGGAACAAGCATGGCCAGCACCAACAGCGACCCCGATTGCATCTTCTGCAAGATCGTCACCGGCGAGATACCGGCGGCGGTCATTTTCGAAACCGACGAGGTCATCGCCTTCATGGACGCGTTCCCGTCCAGCAAGGGCCACGCGCTGGTGATACCGAGGGCACACTATCCGAGTGTCTTCGAGATGCCACCCGCGCTGCTGGCCACCTGCGCCCAGGCCAGCCAGCGGCTGGCGCTGGCCGCGCGCAAGGCGCTGCAGCCGGACGGCATGACTGTCACCCAGTTCAACGGCGCCGCCGCCGGCCAGACCGTGTACCACTACCACCAGCACGTGACGCCACGCTGGGAAGGCCAACCCCGCCGCTCGCACGGCGACAAGATGGCCGACCCGGAGGAACTCAAGGCCATCGCCGCCGAGATACGCGCCGCCCTCGACTGACCGGCATCCCCGACGACCGGCCGTTGCCGGCCACCAACCGGCCACGACCGCACACCGAGACTCGATGCAGCAATGAAACTGGCATCCTGGAACGTCAACTCCCTGAAAGTGCGCCTGCCGCAGGTTCTGCAGTGGCTGGAAAGCGAGCGCCCCGATGTAGTCGGTCTGCAGGAAACCAAGCTCACCGACGACAGGTTCCCCGCCGACGCACTGCGCGATGCCGGCTACCAGGCGGTGTGGTCGGGCCAGCCCACCTACAACGGGGTCGCCGTGCTGGCACGTTCGGACTTGGCGGCACCGGTCACCGACATCCCCGGCCTGGAGGACCCGCAGCGCCGGGTCATGGCAGTGACCGTGGACGGCATCCGCTTCATCAACCTCTACGTGCCCAATGGTTCGGAAGTGGGTTCCGACAAGTACGCGTACAAGCTGGACTGGCTGGGCCGGCTGCGGCACTGGCTGCAGGACGAACTGGCCGCCCACGAGCGGCTGGTGGTGGTGGGCGACTTCAACATCGCGCCGGAAGACGCCGACGTGCACGACCCCGAGGAATGGCGCGGCAAGATCCTGTTCAGCGAGCCGGAGCACGCGGCGCTGGGGGCGTTGCTGACGCTGGGCCTGAAGGACACCTTCCGCCAGTTCCCGCAGGACGAGAAAATCTATTCCTGGTGGGACTACCGGATGAACAACTTCCGCCGCAACCGTGGCCTGCGCATCGACCTCATCCTGGCCAACCCGGCGATGCAGGCCGCCTGCACCGCCAGTTGGGTGGACAAGGAACCCCGGCGCTGGGAGCGCCCGTCCGACCACGCACCGGTGGTTGCCACCTTCGATCTGGACAAACGCTGAGGCAAGTACGCCGCCGCATTCCCGGGCGACGTCAATCCTGAAGCGAACCGGTCAGGGAAGCGCCGCCGGTTCCGGAAAGCCCTCCCAGTCGGCCAGTGCCTGCTGAGTCGTCGCCAGGTTATCCTCAAGCCAACGGTTCAGCAGCGGCAGGGCCGCGTCGCCGTGGATGCGGTGCGAGTAAACGACACTCATGCCGATACCGTGGGCCAGTTTGAAGCGGACAAAGGCCGCCTCGGAGAAATCAGGCTGCACGAAGACGACAACCACCATGTGCTCGGCCGGCCGTAACTCCGTCGCCGGTAACGATGCCGTCCTCAGAATATGGCCGCCGGCTTGCTGGTATATCCCGAGAACGCGGTTGGCCATGTCGGCAAGCCCGTCCCCTTCCCGCACGTTCTCGAACGCGAGCAGCGTGAGCATGTCCGTCCACGCACCCCGGACATCCTGATCGGCCGGCGTGAACTCATGCTGGATTCCTTCCGACCAGCGGCGGAAATAGCGCACGTCCTGAAACAGCAGTTCCAACGAGGGTTCCTCCGTTCCCGACCGATCGTCCGCGCCGCCGCCGGGCGCCCACAGCAGAACGCCAAGCAGGCACAGCACGAAAAATCGCAGCCGGCGCTGGGGAGCGGGAAACCCGCCCGGAAAGAGAGGTCGCATGGGGTGATTCCTCCGTGAACCCAGGGAAATGCCGGAGTATACACGCCGCCGCGTTACGGCCAGCCACCTCAACACCATCGTGAAGGAGACACAGGCCGCTTGCCCGTTGCGCCTGGATTCATGCGACCATAAGCGCCTGCCACGCGATGAGGGAAACATGGGCGACGCCAAGTACCACGACCTGCGGGATTTCATCGGGCGACTGGAGTCCGACGGAGAGCTCAAACGGGTGACGGCCACTGTGGATCCGCACCTGGAGATGACCGAGATCTGCGATCGCACGCTGCGGCGGGAAGGCCCGGCGCTGCTGTTCGAGAACCCGCTCGGGCATTCCATGCCGGTGCTGGGCAATCTGTTCGGCACGCCCCACCGGGTAGCCCTGGGCATGGGCGCCGAGAGCACCGAGGCGCTGCGGGAGATCGGCAGGCTGCTGGCCTTCCTCAAGGAGCCGGAGCCACCCAAGGGCATGCGGGACGCCTGGCAGCAACTACCAGTCTTCAAGCAGGTGCTTAATATGGGGCCGAAGAAGGTCCGCCGGCCGGCCTGCCAGGAGCATGTACTGGAAGGCGAGCAGGTGGATCTGTCGAAAATCCCGATCTGGACCTGCTGGCCCGGCGACGCCGGGCCGCTGATCACCTGGGCGCTGGTGGTCACCCGCGGTCCGCACAAGGAACGCCAGAACCTCGGCATCTACCGCCAGCAGGTGATCGGCAGGAACCGCGTCATCATGCGCTGGCTCGCCCACCGGGGCGGCGCGCTGGACTTCCGCGAATGGCAGAAGGCACGGCCGGGTGAACCGTTCCCGGTGGCGGTGGCGCTGGGCGCCGACCCGGCCACCATCCTGGGGGCGGTGACGCCGGTGCCGGACACACTATCGGAGTATGCCTTCGCCGGGCTGCTGCGCGGCAGCAAGACCGAACTGGGCACCTGCCTGGGCTTCGACCTGCAGGTGCCGGCCAGCGCCGAAATCGTGCTGGAGGGGCACATCCATCCCGACGACACCGCACCGGAAGGCCCCTTCGGCGACCACACCGGCTACTACAACGAGGTGGACGAGTTCCCGGTGTTCACCGTCGAGCGCATCACCCATCGCAGCGATCCGATCTACCACAGCACCTACACCGGCCGGCCGCCGGACGAACCGGCCGTGCTCGGTGTGGCGCTGAACGAGGTGTTCGTGCCCATCCTGCAGAAACAGTTCCCGGAAATCGTCGATTTCTACCTGCCGCCAGAGGGCTGCTCCTACCGCATGGCGGTGGTGACGATGAAAAAGCAGTACCCCGGCCACGCCAAGCGCGTGATGCTGGGGGTGTGGTCGTTCCTGCGCCAGTTCATGTACACCAAGTTCGTCATCGTCACCGACGACGACGTCAACGCGAGGGACTGGAAGGACGTGATCTGGGCCATGACCACACGCATGGACCCGCAGCGCGATACCGTCATGATCGACAACACACCCATCGACTACCTGGACTTCGCCTCGCCGGTATCCGGGCTCGGATCGAAGATCGGCTTCGACGCCACCAACAAATGGGCCGGTGAAACCACGCGGGAATGGGGGCGCCCCATCGTCATGGACCCCGAGATCCGCCGCCGCGTGGATGACCGCTGGGAGGAATTTGGCCTAGACTAGGCAGGCCAGCTTCTCTCGACCGCGGGAATCAATCACTCTTTCCTTAACGGAATCGGCCGTTGTACCAGTCGCGTCGCATGCAGTGGTTCGGTCGTAGCTGCCTGTTCCTGGCCGCACTGATCATGCTGTGCATGCCGCTGGCCCACGCCTGGCACCCGCCTGCACCGGCGGAGATCCAGGCCGACGCTGTCCATGCACACCATGGGCACGCCAATCACGGCGACCATGAGAGCCATGCTACCTGCGAAGACGCCGACAACGCCCGGCCCGACGTCCACCAGCGCATGCAGTGCGACTGCCTGTTCTGCCACCTGGCCAAGCTGCCGGTCCTGACGCCCGACCTGCCCGCCGCACACGCATTGGCGCAACGCCTGCCGGTCCTGCAACTTCACCATGCGGCCACCCGCACGCTGGACGGCCACGCACTACGGCCCCCGGGTCGCGGCCCTCCCCCTCTCCGGTCCTGAGTCATTGCCAAGTACACGCGATCCGCCCCTGACGAGCGGACCGTTGTCATTGCCTGACTGGAGAGAAGATCATGCAAACGCGACCACGCGGCGTCTGCCTCAGCCTGGCGGGGGCCTGCTGCCTGGCGCCTGTCTGGGCGGCAGCCCAGCAGCCTGCCCTGGGCCCTCTGACCATCGAGGCGGCAATACCGCTGACCACCATCCCCTTCTCCGACGACGCGCGGGAGAACCTCGACCGGATCCCAGGCGGCACCTCGCTGGTGGACGAGGAAACCTTGCGCGACGGCCGCGCCGCCAATCTGGAGGATGCCCTGTCCACCGTGCCGGGCGTTTACGCCCGAAGCCGGTTCGGCCAGGACGAAACCCGTCTTTCGATCCGCGGCTCCGGCATTTCGCGCACCTTCAACAGCCGCGGCGTGCGGCTGCTACGGGACGGTTTGCCGGTCACGGAGGCCGACGGCAACACCCGGACGCAGCTCTTCGATCCGCTCACCGCACAGCACATCGAGGTCTATCGCGGCGCCAACGCCATGGGCCACGGTGCAGCCACCCTGGGCGGCGCCGTCAACCTGGTTTCACCCACCGGCCACACCGCCGATCGCCTGCGTCTCCGCGGCGAGCTAGGCTCCTTCGGTCATCAGCGCATCCAGGCCAGCGGCGCCTGGCTCGGTGAACAGCGCGGCGATGCCTACGGTACCATCACCGGCAGCCGGCAGGACGGGTTTCGCCGGCAATCGGAACAGCAGGCGATCCGCTTCTACGGCAATGCCGGCCTGCAGCACGATCGCGGCGGTGAAACCCGGGCCCATCTGGAACTGCAGGACTCCAGGCTTCAGCTGCCCGGCTCGCTGACCCGCCAGGAGTACCGCGACAACCCTCGCCAGGCAGCCCCAAACCACGAGAGCGTGGATGCCGCCCGGGACCTGCAACTGGCCCGACTGACGCTCCAGCACGCCCTCCCCCTCGGCGACCGGCAGCAATTGCACCTGGGCGGCTTTGTGCAAGATCTGCAGATGGACCATCCCCTGCCTTTTGCGCAGATCGACGGCGACCAGCAGGACGTCGGGCTTGCCGTGCGCCACGAGGTGGACGGCAGCCTGCTGGGCAGGGACAACCGCTTCGCCTGGGGAGTGCTTGCGGTCACCGGGCGGGAGGACAACCGGCAGGAGAACCGCTTCAACCAGGTGGTCACGCGCCGCGAGTACCGCGCCTCTACGGTGGAACTCTACGCCGACAACAGCTGGGCGCTGACCGAACGCACCCGCCTGATCGCCAGCGCCCAGCTTTCCTGGGCACTGCGGGAAGTGGACGTGCCCACCGGCAATGCCGCCGAAGCCCGGCAGCAGTACCGCGCCCTCAGCCCCCGGCTCGGCGTGCTCCACCAACTCAGTGCTGAGCTCCAGGCCTTCGCCAATATCAGTCGCAGCGTCGAGCCCCCGATCAACGGCGAACTGGTCGGCTTCGACGACAGCACCGTGGACGCCCAGCGTGCGGATACGCTGGAACTGGGCCTGCGTGGCAGGCATCAGCGGCTGCGATGGGAGGCAGCGGTCTATCATGCCCACCTGAAGAACGAGATCCTGCTGTTCCGCGACCCGGACAACCCCGACCTGACGGTGGCGGAAAATGCCGACCGCACCTGGCACCAGGGCATGGAGCTGGGGCTCCAGTACAGCCATCTCCTGCCACGGGGCGAACTGCAGATGTCCGCGGCATGGACATACCACCGGTTCCGGTTCGACGACGACCGGCAATGGGGCGACAACGCCATACCCGGCATACCGGACCACCTGGCGCGCCTGGAACTGCGTTACCAGGACGCCGGTGGCCTGTATGCCGGACCTGTACTGGAAGTAGCCGGAGGCCATGCCGTGGATTTTGCCAATACTGAACGGGTGGACCGGTACGTCCTCTGGGGCGCGCGCGCCGGCTATCGCAGCCCGGACGGCTGGCGCGTCTTTCTGGATGGCCGCAACCTCGCCGACCGACGTCACGCCGCCAGCACCGCCGTCGTAGCCGACGCGCGGGACGACGGCCGCGTGTACAACCCCGGCGCACCGCGTTCGGTGTACGGAGGTATTGAATGGCACTGGTAACCAGAAGCTGGTGGGCGTTGGCGCTCGCCCTGGCGCTCTCGGCCTGCGGGAACACGGACGGCCAACGGTATCTCTCCGAGTTCCGGTATGCCGCGGAGGGTGATGTCCTGAGCCTGGCATTTGCCGCCAGTGAAGACGTGCTGCACGTCGTCTGGGTGGAAGATCTGCCGGGTCAGGGGCCAGCGGCACGGCACAGCGCCAGCGCGGACGGCGGCGCAAGCTGGACCACCCCGGTCACCATCGACACCGGCCAGCCGCCACCCAACCGGGTCCACCGCAGCAACGATATTCGCGTGGCCGTGGCCGGAGAAACCGTCTATACCGTGTGGCAGACCCGTGGCGACGGCTGGGCCGGCAGCGGCCCGATGGTCATGGCCCGTTCCGGTGACGGAGGCAGGCACTGGGAAGCCCTCACGCCCCCCGCCACGCCGGACGACAGCCCCAGTCACGGCTTCTTCGCCCTCAGCATCGACCCCGATGCCCTCCCGCACCTGGCCTGGCTGGACAGCCGGCACGGCCAGCAGGGGCTGCTCCATGCCCGGGGGAACGGTGCCGGGGGCTGGTCCGTCTCGACGGTGAAGGAGCAGACCTGCGAATGCTGCTGGAACAGCCTGCTCCATGCAGGGGATCGGACCTACCTGCTGTTCCGCGGCAAGAACCCGCGGGACATGGGGCTGGCCGAACAGCAAGGTAACAGTGACTGGAACGTCCCCGGCCGGGTCGGCGCCTTCGACTGGCACGTGGATGGCTGCCCGCATGTCGGCGGCAGCCTCGCGCTGGATGTGCCTGGCCACACACTGCACGCCCTGGTCTGGACCGCACACGAGGACCATCTGGGCGTCCACCATCTGCGCCGGCAGGCAGACGGCGGCGCCTGGTCCGCGCCCCGCCGGATCGGCTCCCGGGATGCCCGCAATACCGACCTGGCATCCCATCCCCGTCACGGGCTGCTGGCCGCCTGGGATCAGACCGGCGCGGACGCCGCGGTGTATGCCGCCTGGATGGAGGACGACGGTCCCGGTTCCGCCGGCCGCCTGAGCCCGGCGGATCAACGCGCCAGTCACCCGCTGGTGGCTGTGACATCCAGCGGCGGACATGTTGCCTGGACGGAACGTGGAGACGACGACAGGCGCACCTGGCGCATCCGGACACTGCCTTTGCCGAAGTGACTGGTACACTGGAAGGAGCGCTGAATGACAGCGTCGGCCGGCACAGGAACTCTGCCGTCCGGCCGGCGCCTAAGCCACTAACGCATGCCGAGCGCCCGGACCGGCGCCGGCACCATCAAATCCGCAGTTTCGGGACATCTGACTCAGCCACCATGACGTATCACATCACCATCGAGTCTTCCGGCCACCGTTTCACCGCAGAACCCGGCGAGTCGGTCTTGCAGGCCGCACTCCGTCACGGGCTGGTGATTCCCTACAGTTGTCGCGGCGGCACCTGTGCCACCTGCATGGGCAAGGTGGTCGAGGGCGAAGTGGACTACCCGAACGGGGAGCTGCCACCCGGGCTGGACCCCAAGGAAGCAGCCGTGGGCCAGGCCCTGTTCTGCCTGGCGCAGCCCCAGAGCGACCTGAGCATCGAGGTGCGCGAGGTCCGCGACGGTGGGGATATCGAGGCGCGCAAATTGCCATGCCGGGTGGTGGCAATGGAGCAACTGGCGCACGACGTCATGCAGCTGGACCTGAAATTGCCGGATACCGAGCGCCTGCAGTTCCTGCCGGGCCAGTACCTGGACATCATCATGCGGGACGGACGCAAGCGCAGCTATTCGCTGGCCAATCCGCCCCATCTGGACGATGTGCTGCAACTGCACGTCCGCCACATCCCGGGCGGGGCGTTCTCGGGGCATGTCTTCGAGAGCATGAAGCAGAAATCCCTGCTGCGCCTGGAAGGCCCGCTGGGCAATTTCTTTCTGCGCGAGGAATCGCCCCGGCCGATGCTGCTGATCGCCGGCGGCACCGGCTTCGCCCCCATCAAGAGCATGCTGGAGCACGCATTCTACGTCGGCCTGGAACGTCCCATGCACTTCTACTGGGGCGCCCGTCAGCGGCGAGACCTCTACCTGGACACCCTGCCGGCGCAGTGGGCCGAACGGTATCCGGATTTCCATTACACGCCCTGCCTCTCCGAACCCCAGCCGTCGGACGCCTGGGAGGGACGCATCGGCCTGGTCCACAACATGGTGCTGCAGGATTTCCCGAACCTGGAGCCCTTCGACGTCTACATCGCCGGCCCGCCGGGAATGATCGAATCCGCCCGGCGTGATTTCGCGGCCCACGGCCTGCCGCCGGAACAACTGTATTCCGACGCCTTCGAGCATGCCGTGGACCAGCCACCGGTGTTGGCGGCATCACCCGGCAACCAGAGCGACTGACAGTACTTCCCGAGCCCCCTGGACAACGACCGGACATTGCCAATCAGTCCACAAACCCGCCCCGGGGGGCTGGTAATGCCCGGCAACATATGGAACGCTTGGTTCTAAACGATTCCATGGATGACTGGCGCAGCGCAGTATGGAAAAGGACGTTCGGAACACCCCACCCCCTCAGCCCTGTCCGCCGAAGCGGCATGGGCGCGATCTGCTTCCGGCCCTGTTGCTGGCGGCAGGGCTGGTATTGACCGCCTTCGTCGCCTACTCGCTCTGGCAGGTCGAGCAGCATCAGCACACGCGCAGCTTCCAGGAACAGTTGCGAGATCCCATGGACGGCATCAGCAAAACCCTGGAACAGGTGCTCACCCTCACCGATCAGTTCGGTTACCTGATGGGCGCTGCCTCGGCGGAACGCTCGCAGTTGTTCGAGCGCCTGGCGCACACCGCGCTGGAGCGCCGCCCCTACCTGGAAATGGTGGCCTGGGTGGAAACCGAAGGCGACCTGGCGGAAATACTGGATAATGCGGTACTCAGCCACGGCGCCTACCGCGCCGGCGGCCAGACGCTGGCCGTGCGGTCGGAGATGCCGCTGATCACGGAAACCCACCAGAACGCCATGCGTCGGGCCGTAGAGCGGCGCAAGGTCACTGCCGCCGACGGGCCTGTTCTGCTGCCGGGCTCCGACGGACTGCGCGCCGGCCAGGTATTCTTCCGCCCGGTGTTCGTCGAACAGAGCGACCGGCTGGACGGACTGGTGGTGGTCGCGCTGCGCTTCGACGCCCTCACCGGCGGGCCGTTGAACGGCCGCGGCGCCCGGCTTCATCTGTTCGATCACAGCCCGGAGACAGGTAGCCGGCTGCCGCTGTACAGCGGCCCGGACATCAGCAGCACCGAAGCCGCCCGGGTCTCGGAATCGCAGCTCGGCAACCGCCCATCGCTGCGCCGCGAGCTGAGCGTCGCCGATCAGCTATGGGTCGCCTGGCTGGTGCCGGACGCGCGGATGGCAACCGACCTGGACTGGAATCGCTGGCTGCCATTGCTGCTGCTGGGCCTGGTACTGGTCGCCAGCGCCGCCGCCCTGTATGCGCGTGGCGGCGAGATCGCGCGGGTCAAGGCACGTTTCGTCGAGCGCGAGCGACTGCTGTCCGAGCTGCGCCGTCGCAACGAGGAGGGGGAGACGAAAAAGGATCCAGCTCGGGAGCCGGACGCCGCTAACCAGCCCTTCTCGGTCCTGCGCGCCAGCGACGCCAGGGACATGTTCTCCCGCCACGACCAGGACGGCATCACGCTGGCCATCTCCAGTTCCTGCGAGAGCCTGCTGGGCTACACGGCGGCGGAACTGGAGGGCCGCAACATCTACGATTTCCTTGACCCGCGCTACCGCGATCGGATACGGCGCAAGCAGGGTGCCAAGCTGGCGCCGGGGGAAAGCTTCACCGCGGCCCACCCGGTCCGCCACAAGAACGGCCGGCTGATCTGGCTGGAATCCAACCACTGGCTGGTCACCAATGCCGACGGCCAGCAGGAGGTGCTGGTGTTGTCCCGGGACATCAGCCACCGGCGCGAGGCCGAGCAACAGCTGCGGCAGAGCGAACTGCTCTACCGCAGCGCCTTCGAGCATGCGGCCATCGGCATCGCCCTGTTTGACCCGCATACCGGGCGCTGCCTGCAGACCAATCGCACCCTCTGCGACTTGCTGGGTTACAGCAGTGCGGAAATGGCCGGGACCGATTTCCGCGCAATCACCCACCCCGCCGACGTCAACATAACCCCGCCGCTGGTACGCGGAGCGCTGCGCGGGGGTGACAGCAGCTTCCGGGTGGAGAAGCGCTACCTGCGCAAGGACGGCGGCGTGGTTTCCTGCCAGGTCAGCGGGGCGCTGTTACGCGATCACGAAGGCACCCCGCTGGCACTGGTGGTCCACATCCAGGAACTCTAGTGTCCCGTAACAGAAGTTCGCAGCATTTCTGAGCGTCAGCCTTGCGCTGGGGCTAGGCGCGGTGGGCAGCCCGGACGCCACCCGGTATACTGCCCGGCGTCAACGGTCAAACTTTTCACGCATAATCGTCATGTCCCACCCGCTCATGCATGGAGGCCTCAACGCGGCGGCGTTCCACCCGCCCGTGACGCCGCCGTGCGCCTCCGCGGTGACAGCGTGACCATGGCATCCACACTGCCGTCGGGCGCCGCCGAAGCCGAGCAGGACCGTATCCTGCCCGGGGTATCGCGCACGTTCGCGCTCACCATCCCGCAGCTCCCGGAGCAACTGCGTCCCGCCATTACCAATGCCTACCTGTGGTGCCGCGCGGCGGATACCATCGAGGACAGCACCGACCTCTCGCTTCAGGCCAAGCGCCACCATTTCCAGGCGCTGGTGGAGACCCTGGACGGTCGTTTGCCGGCCGAGACCTTTGCCAGGGCGCTGCTTGCAGAGACCCAGCCCCCGCTGGCCTCCGAACGGGAACTGCTGGAGCGCATTCCCGACGTGCTCTCGGTGTACCGCCAGTTGCCCGAGGCCCAGCAGCACGCTCTGCGGCGCTGCATCGGCATCATGTGTCAGGGCATGGCCGACTTCGAGGCGCTGAAACGACCGGACGGGCTGCCGGACCGCGGGCATTTCCGGGATTACTGCTATGTCGTGGCCGGGGTGGTCGGCGAGATGCTCACCGAGCTGTTCTGCCTGCTGGACCCGGCGGTGGCTCGCCAGCGCAGCAAACTGATGACGCTGGCACCGGGATTCGGCCAGGGACTGCAGATGACTAATATCCTGAAGGACATCTGGGACGACCGTGAGCGCGGTGTCTGCTGGCTGCCACGCGACCTGCTTGCTGAGCAGGGCTGCAACCTGAAGGCGGGCGGCAGGGACTGGCACCGGGATCCGGCATTCCAGCGCAGCCTGCAGTTGCTGATCGGCGTGGCCTACCGCCACCTGCTCCAGGCACGGGACTACACACTGGCGATTCCGGCACGCCACCAAGGCATCCGGCGCTTCTGCAGCTGGGCCATCGGCATGGCGCTGTACACGCTGCGCAACATCCGGAACAGGCCGGATTTCAGCACCGGCGACCAGGTCAAGATCAGCCGGCGCCGCTTGCGCACGGTCATTATTGGCTGCAATCTGACGGTCGGACATGACGGCCTGGCGAAAACGGGCTTCTCCCTGGCCGCCCGCGGCCTGTCACTCCCCGGGTCTGCGGCGCTCGCCGGCCTGGCAGCGGAAGAGCGAGGCAAATGCGTTCGAAAGCCCTGAGGAACCTGCTGGAAACAGGACTGTTGCTCTGCGCCGTGTTGCTGACTTCCGCCTGTGCGTCCACGCCGCCGATGCCCGACCCGGATATCCATGACCCCATGGAAGAGTTCAACCGCGGCGTCTACAACGTCAACGAGCAACTGGACCGCTACATCGCCAGCCCGGTGGCAAGCGCCTATGTGACCGTCACCCCGCGTTTCGCCCGCCGGGGCGTCACCAATTTCTTCGACAATGCGCGGTATCCTGGCACCATGCTGAACAGCGCGCTGCAGGGCAAATGGCGCCAGGCAGGCCGCGACACCATGCGCTTCACCCTGAACAGCACCATCGGCCTGCTGGGGCTGTTCGATGTGGCAACGCCGCTGGGCTTCGATCGCCACGTGGAGGACTTCGGCCAGACGCTGGCGGTCTGGGGCACACCGGAGGGCACCTATATCATGCTGCCGGTGATGGGACCCAGCACCACCCGGGACATCCATGACTATCCGGTGAGCGCGGCCACCAACGTGGTGACCTATCTCGGCAGCTGGGCCGTGGTGGGACCGCTCTATGCGCTGGACCTGATCAACACCCGCGCCAACCTGGACCAGGCCGCCCGCTTCCGCAGCGAGGCCGCGCTGGACGAGTACGTCTTCACCCGCTCCGCTTACCGGCAGTATCGCAACAACCTGATCTTCGACGGCCAGGTCCCCGAGCGGGATCCGTTCGACGATCTCGACGACGACTTCGACTGGTAGCTCAGCGTCCCGGCGCGGCCAGCAGCGACGCAAGCAATTGACGGGCCTGCCCGGCATACATGCCGCCGAACAGGTTGAGGTGATTCAGCACGTGGTAGAGCTGGTAGAGATCCCGTCGCCGCGCGTATCCGGCGTCCAGCGGCCACTCCTGCTGGTAGGCATCGTAGAAGGCCTGCGGAAAACGCCCGAACAGTTCGGTCATGGCGAGGTCGCATTCCCGGTCGCCGTAATGCACGGCGGGATCGTAGATCACCGGTTTTCCCGCGCCATCGAAAGCCACATTGCCGGACCAGAGGTCCCCGTGCAGCAGCGACGGCGCCGGCAGCGGGCCATCGAAGAACGCCGCCACCTGCCGCTGCAGCCGGCGCCCGTCCGACACCAGGGCGTCATGACCGCCGCGCCGCTCGAGCAGATCCAGTTGAAACCCGAGCCGCTGCCGCGCGTAGAAGACCGGCCACGCGGCCTCCGGCGCATTCGGCTGGGGCGTCGATCCGATGGTATTGTCGCGATGCCAGCCATGGCGCTCGGCCCGACTCCGGTGCTGAACGGCCAGGCCCCGGCCCAGCGCCCGCCAGTCACCCCGGCCGTGCAGCGTGATCCATTCCAGCACCAGGCACGCCCGCTCGCCAACGGCCTCGCAGGCAATCACCGCGGGCACGCGCAGGCCGCCGGCTGCCCGCAGGGCCTGCAGCCCTTCCGCCTCGGCCTGGAACATGGGCAGGGCGTCGTCGCAGTTGAGCTTGATGAAATAGTCCCTGCGGCCGTCACCGATTCGGTAGGCGGCGTTGATGCTCCCGCCGGATACGGGAGCCCGATCACGCACTACGAACGGCCCGCCGATGGCACGGCCCACCAGCTCCGCGATGGCGTCCCAGGCGACAGTCATGCAGCCGACTGCTCCAGCAGCGCGTCGACCCGCCCCCGCACCCGTCCCGGCAAAGGCAGGGCGGCCAGCAGTACCGGATCCGGCGGATCGAGCCGCAGGTCCTCCGGCGTACAGGACAGCGGCGCGTCGCAGTGGATCGTGGCCAGGCGCAGGGACACCTCCGCCAGTTCGCGATGCTCGGCCAGCAGACGGGCAACCCTGGCGGCCCCGCGCAGCGGCAGCGCCGGCACCTGGTCCAGGTGGCGGTAGAGACCGTCCAGACTCCCGAAGTGCCTGAGCAGTACCGCTGCCGATTTCGGCCCCACCCCGGGCACCCCGGGTATGTTGTCCACGGCGTCGCCGGCCAGCGCGAGCAGGTGCGCCACCTGGTCGGCGCGCACGCCGAATTCCCGGATCACGCCATCGCAGTCCAGGTTGCGGCGGCCGTTGACATCCCACAGGCGGTCGCCGGGCTCCAGCAACTGCGCGTAGTCCTTGTCCACGGTGAGAAAGCGCATGGCATAGCCCCGGGGCCGGAAACGCGCCGCCGCGGAGCCGATCAGATCATCCGCCTCGTAGCGGTCGCTCGCCAGGGTCAGCAAGCCAAGGCCGCGGGTGAGTTGCTGGCAGACCGCGATCTGGCGTTTGAGATCTTCCGGCGCCTCGGGGCGATTCGCCTTGTAGGCCGGGTAGAAATCGTTGCGGAAACAGGTACTGAGGCTCTCGTCGAAGGCGGCCAGCGCGTGGCCGGGACGACTGCCGGCGAGGAAATCCAGCAGGAAATTGCCGTAGCCGTAGACGGCGTTGGCTGGCAGGCCGTCAGCGTCGATGACCCGTTCGTCCACGGAGAACCAGGCACGGAAGATGTAGACGCTGGCGTCGATCAGGTACAGGGGGCTCATGCCGTCGCAGTATACGCGATGGACGCGACGATTCGACACGCTGGACAGGCCGGCTGCGGGAACCGTCTACGCAGCGGTAACGGGCAGGTGGCGGCGGCGGAAATTCGCCTCCCCCATGCGCAGGCAGACACCGAACACCGCCACCTGGATCAACAGGCCGGCCGTGGCGGAGCCGGTCGCCATACCGGTGACCAGCCCCAGCGCCATGAGCAGAATGAGGATCACCGCCGCCAGGCGACTGTAGACCCAGCCGCCCGCGAACGCCAGCAGTGCCACCAGCGTGCCTTCGAGCATGGTCGGGAGGCTGTTCGCCATCACCCCGAGAGCGACCACGATGACGCCCGTCAGCATCACCACCCGGCCGGCGATTCTCGCCAGCCGGTCGGCTTCGTCGCGGGTACGGGCGGCCTGAAGCAACAGCCAGAGGTCTGCCAGCAGACCATGCTTTCGGGGTGCGGATTTCATGGCAAGCAGCGCAACGTAGTGAGTCCAGAGGCCCTCTACACTAGCCCCGCCGCATGACAGCACGATGACAGCAGCCCGCTGTCACGCCTCCGCACGCACCTTCTGCAGCTCCGCATCACCGGCGTTGTCCAGCACGCTGCGGCCGGCGAGACGGTTCACCGCGCTGAGCATGGCGCGCAGTGAAGCGGTGACGATGTTGGCGTGGCGCCCCACACCGTACAGTGTTTCGCCGTCCGGCCCGCGCATCTCCACGTAGGCCACGGCCTGGGCGTTGGCGCCGGCATTGACCGCGTGCTCCGTGTAGTCCGCCACCTGCAACGTCACGCCGATATGGGCCGACAGTGCGGTAAGGAAAGCGTCGATGGGACCAGTGCCTTCTGCAGCAATACGGCATTCGCGCCCGCTATCCAGAATCACGGCTTCCATGCGGTCGGTGCCGGACGCATCGCTGCCTTCCCGGTACTCCAGCAGCTGGAACGGCTGGTCAACCAGCAGATACTCCTGCTGGAAGGCGTCCCAGATCTCGGCGGCCGTGAGTTCACGTCCGGTATCGTCGGTCACCTTCTGGATCACCTGGCTGAACTCGATCTGCAGGCGACGCGGCATCACCATGCCATAGTCCCGTTCCATCAGATAACTGATACCGCCCTTGCCGGACTGGCTGTTGATGCGGATCACGGCCTCGTAGGAACGGCCCACGTCCTTCGGGTCGATGGGCAGGTACGGCACTTCCCAGATGCCCTCCGGATCCTGGGCAACGAAGCCCTTCTTGATCGCATCCTGGTGCGAGCCGGAGAAGGCCGTGAAAACCAGCTCGCCGGCATAGGGATGACGGGGATGTACCGGCAACTGGTTGCAGTATTCCGCCAGTCGCATGGTCTTGTTGATGTCGGAGAAGTCCAGGCCCGGGTGCACGCCCTGGGTGTAGAGGTTCATGGCCAGCGTCACCACGTCCACATTCCCGGTGCGCTCGCCGTTGCCGAACAGGGTGCCTTCGACCCGGTCGGCGCCGGCCATGACCGCCAGTTCGGCGGCCGCCACGGCGGTCCCGCGGTCGTTGTGCGGGTGCACCGAGATCACCAGGCTGTCACGGTTGGCGATATTCCGGCAGATCCACTCGATCTGGTCGGCATAGATGTTCGGTGTAGCCATTTCCACCGTGGCCGGCAGATTGATGATGACCTTGTTTTCCGGCGTCGGCTGCCAGACGGTGTTCACCGCGTCGCAGATCTCCACGGCGAAATCCAGCTCGGTACCGGTAAAGCTCTCCGGCGAGTACTGGAAGACCCACTCGGTCTCCGGCTGTTCCGCCGCCAGCTCACGAACCAGCCTGGCACCCTCGACGGCGATATCGACGATACCGGCGCGGTCCAGCCCGAACACCACCTTGCGCTGCACGGTCGACGTGGAATTGTACAGGTGCATGATGGCCCGGCGCGCGCCCTTCAGCGCCTCGAAGCTGCGGCGGATCAGCTCCGGCCGGGACTGGGTCAGGACCTGGATGGTCACGTCCTCGGGGATCATGTCCTGCTCGATCAGCTCGCGACAGAAGTCGAAATCCGTCTGCGACGCTGCCGGGAAGCCCACTTCGATTTCCTTGAAGCCGATCTCCACCAGAGTCTGGAACATGCGCCGCTTGCGATCGGCGTTCATCGGTTCGATCAGGGCCTGGTTGCCGTCCCGCAGGTCGACGCTGCACCAGACCGGGGGGCGCTGGATGACCTGGTCCGGCCAGGTCCGGTCGCCAAGACGGATGGGCGCGAAAGATCGATACTTGGTTTCAGGATGCTGTTTCATGCCGTGGTTCTCCAAACGAGTGCTGCCATTGCTGTTACCGACCGGACGATGGCGCCAGCTACGGTCATCGGGTCGCCATCAGGCCCGATGACCGCGACGCAGTCGCAGCAGGGCGAAGAACAGCGCACAGAAGACGGAAACGTCAACACGCACCGTGGAGCCACGGCTGGGGAAAGGTGCTGAAACTGAAAACGACTGGCTCATGACGACAATCCCGACTAATGCTGATTCACGCGACGACCGATGCCCGACCCCGCTCAGGAGGCCGGGCGAAGCAGTCGTAGCAGCGTGTTCAGTGTCCGGATAGTCATATCATGAACTTACGCCGAGAGCCCCGGCCGGTCAAGCCTCACCTGCCGACGGCACGCCGTTTTCATCGCGCAGCTGCCGCGTGCGCAACGGGCTGCTGCGCGGGAAGTGCGCACGCAGGAATTCCATCTGGTCGGCGAGAATGCGGCGGCCTTTCAGATAGACATACTCCGCATGCGTGGGAATGAACGGCACGGCCAGCAACTCCATGCCGGCCTGCTCCGGCGTTCTGCCGGCCTTGTGGTTGTTGCAGCGCTTGCAGGCGGTGACCACGTTGTTCCAGGCATCCATGCCCCTCTGGCTAATCGGCGTGACGTGGTCGCGAGAGAGGTGGGAGGTGGGGAAGTGGTCGCCGCAATAGAGGCAGATGTGGTCGTCGCGGCGGAACAGCGCCTTGTTGTCCAGCGGCGGCGTGTAGCCCCTGCGTCCCTTCATGGTGGCCTGGATACTGCCATCGGTAGCAACGATGGAATTGAGATCGATGATGCTCTGGCGACCTGTCCTGGCATTGGTGCCACCGCGTACGCGATGCACAAGGCGGCCACAGGTGTAGACCACCTGCCCGGAATAATAGAAGCGGACCGCGTCCTGATAACTGATCCACTCCAGCGGCATGCCGGATACGTCGGTCCGGAGAATCTGGCTGCTCAGCAACTCCACGGCCTGGTCTCCTGCGATTGGCAACCCTCTCTCACGAAATCCCGGCGGGCTGGGCCATCCCTGAGGCAACCACCGGATCCCTACTCCACAGTTATTCCAGATCACCTGATAAAACGCAATTGTTTCAAGGTGATGAAACAGACCGAACCCGGAGAAACGCCGATCCGCTCCCACGCTCCCGCCAAGGTCCGGTTTTCGTTGGTGACCCGGCGCCTCCCCCCGGGAGCACGAGCGACGTCGTGCGCATTGAAAACGACAACGAACCCCCCGTCCGGACAGGCGCCACCCCCCTACGGGCTTCAAAATGCTCGCACTTTCCTCTATCCTCTGTCGGCTAGCGCGGATCGGGCGGTTACCGACCGCGCTTTTTTGTCCGATGCCACGGCAGACCGATAAATCGCGGTGCCGGCGGAGGAATCGGGGGACCGAACCGGCGTTTGCCTTGAGCGTGTAGACCGACAAAAGCGCGCAAGGTTCTCGTCTGCGCAGGACCTTTCCCGCCCCAGGGCGGCCGACGCCGATGCCGTTCGCAGCAGGAGGAATACTGCACCGCGATTCCGGATCTCCGTATTGTTGAGGCGCCGATCCGTCCACCGCCGGTGGGCGCATTCGTCGGCGCCGTCCGAGCAACATGCCGCGCTAGGCGAGATCGATCACGCTGCAAGCGGACCAACCCTGTTGAAGAACGGGAGATTAGACCATGGCAATAAAAGTAGCCGTGCCCAAGGAGACCGCGCAGGGCGAGCGCCGGGTGGCGCTGGTACCCAGCCTGCTCAAGCAGTACGAAAAGCTTGAGGGCGTGGAACTCCTTCTGGAGAAGGGCGCAGGTATTGAATCGGGTTTCGATGACGGCGACTACGAAGGCGTCACCGTCGTCGACTCGGCGGATGACCTCTACAAGCAGGCCGACATCGTCCTGAAGGTGCAGCCGCCGACGGTGGACGAAGCCGGCAAGCTCAAGGAAGGCAGCATCCTCATGGGGTTCATGGCCCCCCACGAGGGCGATACGCGCCTGAAGACGCTGACCAAGAACAAGGTCACCAGCTTCTCCATGGAACTGGTGCCCCGCATCACCCGGGCCCAGGCCATCGATGCGCTCTCCTCCCAGGCCTCCATTGCCGGCTACAAGGCCGTGCTGCTGGCGGCCAATATCAGCCCCCGGCTGTTTCCGATGCTGACCACCGCCGCCGGCACCATCAAACCGTCCAAAGTCGTGGTGGTCGGCGCCGGCGTCGCCGGCCTGCAGGCCATCGCCACCGCCAAGCGCCTGGGCGCCGTGGTGGAAGCCTACGACGTGCGCTCGGCCACCAAGGAACAGGTCCAGTCGCTGGGCGGCAAGTTCATCGACACCGGTGTAAAGGCAGATGGCGAAGGCGGTTATGCCCGTGAACTGACCGACGAGGAAAGGCAGCAGCAGGCGAAGGTGCTGGCCGATCACATCGCCCGCGCCGACGCGGTAATCACCACCGCCGCCATCCCCGGTCGTCCGGCGCCGAAGATCATCGACAAGGCCACCGTCGAGCGCATGAAGCGCGGTGCGGTCATCATTGACCTGGCGGCCGAGACCGGCGGCAACTGCGAACTGACCAAGGCCGGCAAGGACGTGAACCACAACGGTGTCATCGTCCACGGACCGAAAAATGTAGCCAGCGCACTCTGCCAGCACGCCAGCGAGATGTATTCCAGAAACCTGTACAACCTGCTGACGCTGATCATCAAGGACGGGGAGATCAAGCTGGACTGGGACGATCAGGTGCAGGCGGACAGCTGCCTGACTCATGACGGCGAGATCAAGCACGGGGCGACCCGTGAGCGCCTTGAAGGAGGTAAGAAGTCATGATCGAGATCACCGGTTTTACCGCCCTCTACATCTTCATGCTGTCCGCCGTGGCGGGCTATGAAGTGATCTCCCGTGTGCCGGTCATCCTGCACACGCCTCTGATGTCCGGCTCCAACTTCATCCACGGCATCGTGGTGATCGGGGCAATGATCGCGCTTGGCCATGCCGAAACGCCGCTGGAACAGCTGATCGGCTTCATCGCCGTACTGCTGGGCGCCGGCAACGCGGTGGGTGGTTACGTGGTCACCGAACGCATGCTCGAGATGTTCAAGAGCAGCAAGAAAGACGGATAAGGGGGCCCTCGAATGTTGAATTTCATCATAATGTTGACCTACTTCGTGGCCGCCGTGCTGTTCATCGTCGGCCTGAAGGGCATGAGTTCCCCGGTGACCGCCCGACAGGGCATCGTCTGGGCCGGCGTGGGCATGATTGCCGCCACCGTCATCACCTTCTTCTCGCCTGAAATCCACGGCTTCAGCAATTACCTGCTGATCGTCGTGGCCATCGCTGTCGGCGGTTACGCCGCCTGGGTATCCGGCAAGAAGGTCGCCATGACCGACATGCCGCAGATGGTTGCCCTTTACAACGGCATGGGCGGCGGCTCGGCCGGCGCGATCGCAGCGGTCTACCTGCTGGAGGCGCAGCGCAACCTGACCGAAACCGGACAGGGCGCGATCTACCAGGCGATGGGCCCCGATGTGGCCTTCCTGGCCATCCTGGGCGGTCTGATCGGCTCGGTGGCATTCTCCGGCTCGCTGATCGCCTGGGCGAAGCTGGACGGTCGCATGAACCGCAACAGCCTGGTGCCGGCCCAGCAGATCGTGAACATCATCGTGTTCGCGGCGATGGTGCTGGCGGGCATCTGGGTGTTCGTCAGCGGCGGCGTGCTGCCGATCGCGGTGTTCTTCGCCCTGGCCCTGTTGTTCGGCGTGTTCATGGCCGTGCCCATCGGCGGCGCCGACATGCCGGTGGTCATATCGCTGTTCAACGCGCTGACCGGCCTGGCCGTAGGCTTCAAGGGCTACGTGCTGGCCAACCCTGCGCTGATTATCGCCGGTACCGTCGTGGGCGCGGCAGGCATGCTGCTGACGCACCTGATGGCGAAGGCGATGAACCGCCCCATCACCAACGTGCTGTTCAGCGGTTTCGGTACCTCCGCCTCCGCCGGTGGCGAAGGCCCCGAAGGCGAAATGAAGGACGTGGGTGCCGAGGACGCGGCCTACATGATGGCCTACGCCGAGCGCGTGATCATCGTGCCCGGTTACGGCATGGCCGTGGCCCAGGCCCAGCACAAGATCTGGGAGCTGGTGCAGCTGCTGCAGGAACGTGGCGTGGAAGTGAAGTTCGCCATCCATCCGGTGGCGGGCCGCATGCCCGGTCACATGAACGTGCTGCTGGCGGAAGCCGGCGTGCCGTACGATCTCATCTTCGACATGGACGAGATCAACGAGGAGTTCAAGATGACCGACGTGGCCATCGTCATCGGTGCCAACGACGTGGTGAACCCGGCCGCGAAGAAGGACGAAAGCAGCCCGATCTACGGCATGCCGATCCTGAACGTGGACGAGGCCGAGAACGTGCTGGTGGTCAAGCGCGGCCGCGGCACCGGCTTCTCGGGTGTGGAGAACAGCCTGTTCTTCGAGGAAAACACCCGCATGGTGTTCGGCGACGGCGCCCAGGTGGCGAACAAGATGGTCGCCGCCGTGAAGGAGCTGCAGGGCTAGGGCGAAAGCCTGATTCCTGCCATGAAGGCCGCCCCCTGGGGCGGCCTTTTTCGTTTGGTTGACCGGATAACGGGCAGGCTTCCCAAAGCAAGGGAACGCGCGATTATTGGTGGTTTGGGTGGTTCCGTCCCGGCCGGGAGCGAGGACATGGCTGCGGACACGCCGTGAATACATCCCCGTAGGCTTGTCGGCCGCCGCAACGGGTGGCTCGGATGTAGGGTGTGCAAGCTTTCAGCTTGCGCACCGGCCCATGCCGGGGAAACGGTGCGCGCTACACCGTCAGATGCTCCTGGATCAGGTTATCGTCCAGCTCGGCCATCTCGCCCTGGGCCACGTTGCGGCCATTGTTCATGATGTTGAAGCAGTCGGCGGTGGCGCGGGCGAACGGGAGTTTCTGTTCCACCAGCAGAATGGTCAGGCCCTCCTCCCGGTTCAGCTTGCGGATCACCGCGCTGATCTCCTTGACGATATTCGGCTGGATGCCCTCGTTGGGCTCGTCCAGCAGCAGGATCTCCGGGTTCAGCACCAGCGCCCGGCCGATCGCCAGCTGCTGCTGCTGACCACCGGAGAGGTCCCCGCCGCGGCGGCGGGCCATTTCCCCGAGCACGGGGAACAGCTCGTAGATACGCCTGGGAATCCCCTTTGACCGCTTGCCGGCCAGGGGCACCCTGAGATTCTCTTCCACCGTGAGCTGGCCGAAGATCTCCCGGCCCTGGGGCACGTAACCGATACCCAGCCGGGCCCGCTCCTGGGGCTGAAGCCCGACGATATCCTGCCCCTTGAACAGCAGGCCGCCACTCTCCACCTTGATCAGGCCCATGACGCATTTCAGCAAGGTGGTCTTACCCATGCCGTTGCGGCCCATCAGACAGTTGCAGCGGCCCTCCTGCACATCCAGATCCACGTCACGCAGGATGTGGCTGCCCCCGTAGTACTGGTTCAAACCCTTGATCTGCAACATCTCAGTCTTCCTCCCCCAGATACACTTCCCGCACCCGGGGATCGTTCTGCACCTGGTCCATCGTGCCTTCCGCCAGCACACTGCCCTGGTGCAGCACAGTGACCTTGCGGGCGATGGAGCGGACGAAGTCCATATCGTGCTCCACCACCACCACGGAGTGCTTGCCGGCCAGCGACACCAGCAGTTCCGCCGTCTGTTCCGTCTCGTGGCCGGTCATGCCGGCAACCGGCTCGTCGACCAGCAGCAGGCGCGGGTTCTGCATCAGCAGGGAGCCGATCTCCAGCCACTGTTTTTCGCCATGGGAGAGCGAACCCGCTTCCTTGTCGCGGCGCTCCTTGAGCCCGATGAGTTCCATGACCTCGTCCAGCTGATCCTGCTGTTCGCCGCCCATATGCCAGAACAGGCTGCGCAGCAGGCCGCGGTCGGTATGCATGGCCAGTTCCAGATTCTCGTAGACGGTCAGGTGCTCGTACACGGTGGGTTTCTGGAACTTGCGGCCGATACCGGCCTGGGCGATGGCGTGCTCGCTCATGCGCAGCAAGTTCATGCGGCTGCCGAACCAGGCCCGGCCGGCGTCCGGCTGCGTCTTGCCCGTGATCACGTCCATCAGCGTCGTCTTGCCGGCCCCGTTGGGCCCGATGATGCAACGCAGCTCGCCGTCGTCCACGTACAGCGTGAGCGCATCCAGTGCCTTGAAGCCATCGAAACTCTTGGTGACATCCTCGATATAGAGGATCGGGCCGTGACGGGCATCCAGCAACGGGGCCGGTGCGGCTTCCTGGATGAACGGGAACACACGGTCGCGGCGCTGGAACTCCTGTAGCATCTCGATCACGCGGCTCATGCCTGACCTCCCCGCTTGAAGAAGCGATCGAACAGTCCTACCACGCCCCGCGGCAGGAACAGCGTCACGAACACGAACAGCGCACCGAGGAAGTACAGCCACAGATCCGGATAGACCGCGGTCACCCAGCTTTTCATGCCGTTGACGATACCGGCGCCGGCCAGCGCACCCACCAGCGTTCCGCGGCCGCCCAGCGCCACCCAGACCGCCATCTCGATACTCTGCGCCGGCGCCATCTCGCCGGGATTGATCACCCCGGTCTGCGGCACGTACAGCGCCCCCGCCAGCCCACAGAGCATGGCCGAGAAGGTCCAGACAAACAGCTTGTAGCGCAACGGATTGTAGCCGGTGAAACGCACCCGCGATTCAGCATCGCGGATGGCGGTGAGCACGCGGCCCAGCTTGGAAGTGACAATAAAACGGCACAGCAGGTAGCTGACGACCAGGGCCAGGCCGCTGATCAGGTACAGCACCAGCCGCGTATCCGCCTCCCGTACCGAAAAGCCCAGCAGGGTGCGGAAGTTGGTCAGCCCGGTATCACCGCCGACGCCGGTTTCGGTGCGGAAGAACAGCAGCATCATGGCAAAGGTCAACGCCTGGGTGATGATGGCGAAATACACGCCGCGCACCCGTGACCGGAAAGCGAAGAAGCCGAACACGAAAGCGAGCACGCCGGGCACCAGCAAGATCATCAGCGCGGTGAACCAGAACCACTGGAACGGCACCCAGAACCAGGGCCAGTCGGACTGGCCGAGGAACTGGATGAAATTGGGTACGCCACCGTCCTGGAAATTGTTCCGGGTGAGGTGCATGCCCATCACATAGCCGCCCAGCGCGAAAAACGCCCCGTGTCCCAGCGACAGGATGCCGGTGTATCCCCAGATCAGGTCGAGCGCCAGCGCGACCAGCGCCAGGCAGAGGAAACGCCCCGTCAGCGTCAGCGCCCAGTTGGGCACGTGGAAGAACGCATCCGGCGGCACCACGCGGTTCAGCACCGGCATCAGCACCAGCACCGCGGCGACCAGCAGCGCGAACAACAGCCAGCCCACGGGAGTGTGCAGGGTCGCGATACGTGTAATGAACGGTTGTCTCATGATCTGCTCTTGTCCCGTTAGTCTTCCGCCGAGCGGCCCTTGAGCGCGAAGATGCCCTGCGGCCGCCACTGGATGAACACGATGATCGCGGCGAACAGGAAGATCTTCGCCAGTACCGCGCCGGTAACCGGCTCCAGGAACTTGGAGAACACGCCCAGCCCCAGCGCCGAGAACACCGAACCGAAGATGTTGCCGACGCCGCCGAGCACCACGACCATGAAGCTGTCCACGATATAGGCCTGCCCTAACTCCGGCCCGACATTGACGATCTGCGACAGCGCCACCCCGCCCAGGCCGGCCACGCCGGCACCGGCGCCGAAGGTCCACATGTCCACGCGGTTGGCGGAGATGCCCATGGCAGCCGCCATCTGGCGGTTCTGCATCACCGCGCGCACTTCCAGCCCGAGCCGGGTCCGCGTCATCAGGAGCCAGACCAGGGCGACCACGAAGAAGGCGAACAGGATCACGCCCAGCCGGCTGGTGGAAAGCGACACGCCCTGCATCAGTTGCACGCTGCCGGAAAACCAGTCCGGGCTGACGATACGGACGTTCTGGGCGCCGAAGATGCTGCGCATGGACTGGATCAGCAGCAGACTGATACCCCAGGTCGCCAGCAGCGTCTCCAGAGGACGGTGGTAGAGAAAGCGGATCACGCTCCGCTCCATGACGATGCCCACGGCACCGGTGACCAGGAAGGCCACGGGCACCGCCGCCACCAGGTAGAAGTTGAAGAACTGCGGCAGGTGCAGCGCAAACAGGTTCTGCACGACGAAGGTGGTGTAGGCGCCGATCATCAGCAACTCGCCGTGGGCCATGTTGATCACACGCATAAGACCGAAGATGATCGCCAGGCCCATGGCCGCCAGCAGCAGTACGCTGCCCATGGAGAGTCCATACACCAGATCGCTGAAGAACCGGGCCATCTGCTCACGCCGCTCGATGGCGGCGATGGCGTCCTGCGCTGCCTGCCGCACCTCGGCGCTGGGCTCCACCGGTTCGCCGTCGGCATCGGTGCGCAGGAAGTTCTGCAGCGTTGCCTTCAACCGGAATGAACGAAGCTCGCCGATGGCCCGGACGGCATCAAGGCGCACCTCCGGATCGTCGTCGTCCATGAGCAGGCGCGCGACAGCGATACGCAACAGCCGCTGGATCTCGGCATTCGCTTCCTGTTCCAGCGCCTGCTGCAACTGCGGCAGCATGGCGGCCTGCGGGCGGTCGGCGAGTTCCTCGGCCGCAGCACGGCGCAGGTTGACGTCGTCGGAGAAGATCTGCAGTTGGCCGATGACCGGGCGCAGGCTGCGGCGAATAGGATTGGTCAACGGCGGTTCGGAGAGTTCCAGGCCCTGCCGCGCGACCGTCTCCCCCGTAATGGCGTCGCGCAGTTCGCCGTCCAACCGGCCCTCGATCAGGACGCGCTCGTCCTGATCGAAATAGAGACGCCGGTCCTGCAGTGCCAATAGCACAGGCAAGGCATCCGCGTCGCCAAGCGCCGCCAGCGCGTTGATCGCGTCGCGGACATCCTGCC
>JBJHBJ010000016.1:0-77096 GCA_050485425.1 Ectothiorhodospiraceae bacterium
CGGCACGAGAGCGGAGCCGCCATGATGGCCGAGGCCTACGGCAAGTGCACCGGCAAGCCGGGCATCTGCTTCGTCACGCGCGGCCCGGGCGCCACCAACGCCATGGCCGGTGTGCATGTGGCCGATCAGGACTCCACGCCACTGATCCTGTTCATCGGCCAGGTCGCCCGCGAGATGGAGGAGCGAGAGGCCTTTCAGGAGATCGACTACCGCCGCATGTGCGGCCCGCTCACCAAGTGGGTAGCGCAGATCGATCAGGCCCAGCGCATCCCGGAAATGGTCAGCCGCGCATTCCACAACGCCACGGCCGGCCGCCCGGGCCCGGTGGTACTGGCGCTGCCGGAGGACATGCTGACGGAACAGGTGGATGCACCCGAGAGCCGCGCTTACCAGCGGGTGGAGAGCGGCGTCTCGCCGGAGACCGCCCGGCGGGTGCAGGAGGCGCTGGCAGGCGCCCAGCGGCCGTTGGTCATCATCGGCGGCGGTGGCTGGGATCAGGAAGGCTGCAACGCACTGCGCAGCTTTGCCGAGGCCTGGGATCTGCCGGTTGCCGTCTCCTTCCGCTGCCAGGGCTATTTCGACGCCACGCACCCGAATTACGCCGGCGACGCCGGGCTGGGGGTAAATCCGCAACTGGTGGAGGCGATCCGGGAGGCCGATGTGCTGCTGGTGGTCGGTTCGAAACTGGGGGAGTCCACCACCGGGGGCTACACTCTCCTTGACGTCCCCCTGCCGAAGAACACGCTGATCCACATCCATGCCGATGCCGAGGAGCTGGGCCGCGTCTACCAGCCGGCCATCGCCATCAACGCCAGCATGTATGCCGCGCCACGGGCGCTGGCAGCACTGGAGGCACCGCCGCAGGTGCCCTGGTCGGAGCGCACACGCGAGATCAACAACCGCTACCGGCTGTGGTCCACACCACCGGCCAATGACGGCCCGCTGCAGATGGGCGAGATCATTACCTGGCTGAACGACCACCTGCCGGAGGACGCCATCGTCGCCAACGGCGCCGGCAACTACGCCATCTGGTCCAACCGCTTCTTCCGCTACCGCCGTTACCGCGCCATGCTCGCGCCCACCTCCGGCTCCATGGGCTACGGCGTGCCCGCAGCCATTGCGGCGAAGCAGCTCTATCCGGAACGCACCGTAGTGGCCTTCGCCGGCGACGGCTGTTTCCTGATGACCGGCCAGGAACTGGCGACCGCCGTCCAGCACGACATCCCGGTGATCATCCTGGTGGTGAACAACGGCAGCTACGGCACCATCCGCATGCACCAGGAGAAGCACTACCCCGGCAGGGTCAGCGCCACCGATCTGCGCAACCCGGATTTCACCCGGCTGGCCGAAGCCTACGGCGCCTACGCCGAGCGGGTCGAGACCACGGAGCAGTTCGCGCCGGCCTTCGAACGCGCCCGGGAAAGCGGGCGCCCGGCCCTGCTGGAGCTGATACTGGACAAGGAGGTGATCGCGCCCGGCCAGACCATCAGCGGGCTGCGAGCCAAGGCGTGAACGCTCCAGCGACCCGGCCCGACAAAGAATTTGCCAATCAGAACGGACAGGAACGCCAATGACGCGGCGTGCCTCGGAAGCAATAGTAGGACCATCGGCCGGGACAGACCTGACGGACAATCCGGCCAGGATCACAGACTGAAACGCACATCCGACAGCATAAGACGAGGAGACGACCATGTTTCAGGAAGGCCTGTTCAAGGGCAAACGCATACTGATCACCGGTGGCGGCACCGGGCTTGGCAAGGGCATGGCGGAGAAATTCCTCTCGCTGGGCGCTGACCTCTACATCTGCGGACGCCGCAAGAGCGTCTGCGAGGAAACCGCCAAGGAACTGATGGACAAGTACGGCGGCTCGGTGAAAGCCTTCGGCGTGGACATCCGCGATGCCCAGGCCGTAGACGACATGGTGGCGGAGATCTTCAAGGACGGCCCGCTCACCGATCTGGTCAACAACGCCGCCGGCAACTTCATCAGCCGCACGGAGGACCTCTCCCCCCGCGGCTTTGACGCCATCGCCAACATCGTCATGCACGGCACCTTCTACGTCACCCAGGCGGTGGGCAAGCGCTGGATCCAGGGCGGCCACCCCGGCAGCGTCATCTCCATCGTCGTCACCTGGGTGAAGAACGGCGGCCCGTTCGTGGTGCCATCGGCCATGAGCAAGTCCGCCATCCACACCATGACCATGTCGCTGGCCACCGAATGGGGCCGTTACGGCATCCGCCTGAACGCCATCGGCCCGGGCGAGATCCCCACCGAGGGCATGAGCAAGCGCCTGAACCCCGGCGAGCAGCCCGGCGAACGCAGCGCCCGCATCAACCCCATGGGCCGCTGCGGCCGCATGGAGGAACTGCAGAACCTGGCCACCTTCCTCCTCTCCGACGGCAGCCCCTGGCTCACCGGCCAGTCCATCATGATGGACGGCGCCGGCCACATGGCCACCGGCGGCAACTTCTACGAACTGCGCAACTGGAGCGACGACGACTGGAAACAGGCACGCGAGCGCATCGAGGAACAGAACCGCAAGGACAAGGCGAAGCGGGGAGGGTAAAGAAACCCCTCATCGGCGGGGCGGTGGTCAGCCAAGCTGCCGCTCCAGGTGATCGATGAACGTCCGCACCCGCGCCGACAGGTGGCGGCGGTGCGGGTAGACCGCATGCACCCCCAGCGTCCCGGCAGACCACTCGGGCAGCAGCGGGACCAGGCGGCCCCGGGCCACGGCCTCGCCGACCAGGAAATCGGGCTGCAGTACGATGCCGGCGCCCTGCTCCGCGGCGGCGGTCAGTAGATCGCCGTTATTGATCTCGCAGTTGCCGGAGACAGCGACCGGACATTCACCGCCGGGGCCGGTGAACGTCCAGACGTCCCTGCGGCCATGCTCCCAGTAGCTGTAGCACAGGCAGTTGTGACGCTGCAGGTCCGTGGGGGCCGACAGCGGCGGGGCACTCTCCAGGTAAGCGGGTGCGGCACAGAGCACGAGATGGACCGTGCCCACCCGTTTTGCGATCAGCGATGAATCCTGCAATTTGCCGATGCGAATGACCAAGTCATAGCCCTCCTCGACCAGGTCGACCCGGCGGTCATTCAACTGCAATTCCAGCCGCACCTCCGGATAGGCGGCCAGATACTCCGGCACCAGGGTCTGCAACCGCCGCATGCCGAAGGACACCGGGGCATTGACGCGTAGCCGGCCCCGCGGGCGCAGGCTGTCCTCGCTGGCAATGGCGTCGGCCTCCGCGATTTCCTCCAGAATGCGCTGGCTGCGCAGATAGTAGGCCTCGCCGGTGTCGGTGGTATGCACGCGGCGGGTCGTGCGCACCAGCAGCCGCGTGCCCAGTGCCGCTTCCAGATCCTGCACCTGCCGGGTGATGCTGGCCGTGGACTTGTTCAAATGGCGCGCGGCCTTGCTGAACCCACCCTGGTCCACCACTGTCACGAAGGCACGCATGCTTTCCAGCTGATTCATTGTTGCATAATACTAAACAGTTATTTGAATAATCACCCCATTCTTTAATTTATGGCTGGCAATTACCCTTTTCGCGTTCACTCATACTACGCATCGAGGAGATTGCCATGCGCATTCAGCAACAGGATCAAGCCGCTTATGCGGCACTCGTACTACGCGTCGCTCTGGGCGTGATGTTCCTCGCCCACGGTCTGCTGAAGCTGGTGGTGTTCACGCCGGCCGGTACGGCGGGCTTTTTCGAATCCATCGGCCTGCCCGGTATCCTGGGGCACCTGACCCTCTGGGCCGAGATCATCGGCGGCATCCTGCTGATCGTCGGCATCGGCAGTCGCTGGGTGGCGGCAGCCTTGATACCGGTACTGATCGGCTCCATCGCCTTCGCTCACTGGGACGCCGGCTGGCTGTTCAGCAATGAAGGCGGCGGCTGGGAGTATCCGGCATTCCTGATCGCGGCCAGCGTGGCCCAGGTGCTGCTGGGCGACGGCGCCTACGCACTGCGCAACGTGCGCGCAGGCACCGGAGCACAGCCACGTACGGCCTGAGCGCGGCGATAACACACGGCCGGCGACCCCCGCCGGCCGTTTTCAGTGGAGGCGGATATGCACTTTCATAGCCTGTTCGTGGCCCACGGGGCTCCCACGCTGGCGCTGTCCCAGGCGCCGGCGAACGCGTTCCTGCGCGGGCTGGGCGCATCACTCCCGCGGCCCAGGGCCATCGTCATCGTCAGCCCGCACTGGGAACATCATGGGTTTGCGGTCCGCGCTCCGGTACGGTTTCGCACCTGGCATGACTTCCGCGGTTTTCCACCGGAGCTCTACGCGCTGCGCTACGAACCTCCGGGTGACACCGCACTGGCCGAGCAGGTGGGGACGCTGATCCGGCAGGCCGGCCTGCCCACCGCCACCGACGACGGCGATGCACTGGACCACGGCGCCTGGGTGCCGCTGATGCTGATGTTCCCGGGAGCGGATATCCCCTTGGTCCAGGTGTCGCTGATGCACGGCGGCACACCGGCCGAACATCTGGCATTGGGGGAGGCCTTGCGGCCGCTGACTGACGACAACGTGCTGGTGATCGGCAGCGGCTCGCTGGTACACAACCTGCGGGAGCTGCATGCGGAGGACGCCGCGCCGACGGCCTGGGCGCTGGAGTTCGACGACTGGCTGGCGGAGCGCGTGCAGGCCGGTGATCGGGAAGCGATCGTCGATTACCGGCAGCGGGCGCCGCATGCGGCACGCGCGCATCCGGAGGACGACCACCTGATGCCGTTGCTGGTGACGATGGGCATGGGCGGGACGGGCGAGTCGCTGCACCGCAGTTTCACCTACGGCACCATCAGCATGGCGGGATACGGGTTTCGGTAATGGCATGTTGGGGTTCGCTGCGCTCACCCGCAACCTACACCGCGTTCGGGACGATTCGGATCTAAAGGGGACGCTCGGTCGCATGGTTCATAGTGCCAAACCGCGACCGGGTATACAGTTGAACGCCTTGCCTGGCGGTATAACAACAACATGAAATCGAACCGATGGGTGAGGTGGTTCCGACTGCTGGCGCTAGCGGCGCTGGCGGGCATTCCGCTGGTGGCGACAGGCGCACCTGACGTGTCCGTACGCATAACGGCCGTCGACCCTGCCTCCGGAACCGAGTTGGCCACCGGGGAAACGCTCTACCTGCGCATCCGCTACGACAGCCACCAGCCCCTGCGCTTCCAGGCCCGCGTGCCGGCGGGGGAGCCCGACCGCGGCGTGATGATGAATCCGGCGCCGGTTTACCCGGCCGGCCGGGGAGAGGCTCTGGCCTGGATTGCGTTTCGTGAACCCGGGCGGCTGGGTCATGTGGACGTGGTCGTGTTCGACGAACGCTGGCAGCGGCTGGAGGTTCGGTCCGAACCCGTGGACATCAGCTGGTATGCCAGCGGCGCGGGCGGGCACCGGCCGGCAGGCTGGACCCGGGAGTTGAGCGACCATCAGCAATCGATGACCCGCACGCAGATCACACCGGCGAACGACAGCGGCGGGGACCTGCTCGTCATGTTCATGGGCTGGTCGGTGCCCGGCTATTTCATCCTGCAGTTCCTGGCCTGGCGCCTGGAGGACAGACGCTGGCGCGTGGCCGGTCGGCTGCCGCTGGTGGTTGCCGTTCCTCTGTTGCTGTGGACACTGTTCGCGCTGATGGCGGGCTCCAACCTCTGGCCGCTGATGCTGCTGTTCGTGGCGCCGTTCCTGTTCCTCTACCTGGCCGGGCTGCTACTGCTGCGGTGGTTCACCAGCCGCTGGGAATGGGCGGGATAGCGCAGGGGGTTCGGCAAGGCCGATAGCACGGCGCTCTATCCACCCTACGGGCCATGGGCGCGGCGTAGATACCGTCCTGCCGGTCAAGATCGTAGGGTGCTCAGAGCGCAGCGATGCGCACCATTGGCGTGATCGGTGCGCCTCGCTTGAGCGGCGTCACGGATTCATCTACGGCAGGATCAGCATGGCGGGATTCAGGTTCCGGTCGTGGTGTGTTGGGGTTCGCTGCGCTCACCCGCAACCTACACCGCTGCCCGGACGGTAGGGTGGATGGAGCACCGCAATATCCGCCGCAATCCCCCGACAATAACCCGCGTAGGGTGTGCAGGCCGAGGCCTGCGCACCGGGCCTGGCAGGCAGATGGTGCGCACCACATGGCGGTGCACACCGCTCCCAGGGTCGTCCGCCGGGCGCGGACAGCTCAGCGCGCCTGCAGGCTCGGCAGCGTGTGGCCGCCGAACTGTTCGCGCAGCTTCACCTTCTGGATCTTGCCGGTGGCGGTGTGCGGCAGTTCCTTCACGAACACCACGTCCTCCGGCAGCCACCACTTGGCGACGTTCTGCTGGAGGTAATCCAGGATGTCCTCGCGGGTCGGCTGCCGGCCTTCCTTCGGAACGACGATCAGTAGCGGGCGCTCCTGCCAGGTGGGGTGCGAGACGCCGATCACCGCGGCCTCGGCCACCGCCGGGTGGCCCATGGCGGCGTTCTCCAGGTCCACCGAGGAGATCCACTCGCCGCCGGACTTGATCACGTCCTTGGCCCGGTCCACCAGCGTCACGTAACCGTCGGCGTCCACGGTGGCGATGTCGCCGGTGGGGAAGAAGCCGTCCGCGTCCAGCACGTCGCCTTCCCTGCGGAAGTAGCCGCTGGCGATCCACGGCCCTTTCACCATCAGGTGGCCGGAGGTCTTGCCGTCCCAGGGCAGCGGCTTGCCGTCTTCGTCGGCGATCTTGATCTCCACGCCCCAGACCCCGCGGCCCGGCTTCATCTTGATGCGCATCCGGTCTTCGTCGGGCAGATCCATGTGCTTGGGCAGCAGGCGGTTGATGACGCCGATGGGGCTGGTCTCGGTCATGCCCCAGCCCTGCACCACCTCCACGCCCAGCTCGTTCTCGAACCGTTCGATCATGGCCCGGGGCGGGGCGGCGCCGCCGATGCCGACGCCTTCAAGCTTCAGCGCGCGCGGGTCAAGATCGGGGTTGGCATCCAGGTACTGGAAGAACATCAGCCAGACCGTGGGCACCGCCTGGGAGAAGTTCACGCCCTCGTCGCGCATCAGGCCGTACACGTTCTCGCCGTCCAGGCGCGGCCCGGGCAGCACCAGTTTCGCCCCGGCCATGGCAGCGGCATACGGCATGCCCCAGGCGTTGGCATGGAACATGGGGACCACCAGCAGCATGGTGCTGCGCGAGCTGACGGCGAAGGTGTCCGGCGCCAGTTCCATCAGCGAGTGAATGACGGTGGAGCGATGCGAGTAGAGCACCCCCTTGGGGTTGCCGGTGGTACCGGAGGTGTAGCAGAGCGAGGATGCGGTGCGCTCGTCGAATTCCGGCCAGGTGTACTCCGTGCCCTGCGCCTGCACCAGTTCCTCGTAGCAGAGCAGGTTGGGCACGTCGATATGCGGCATGTGGACACGGTCGGTCATGGCGATGTAATGGGTGACCGAAGGAAGCTTCGGCGCCAGTTCTTCAACCAGCTGGGCGAAGGTGATGTCGAAGAACAATACCTTGTCCTCGGCATGGTTGATGATGTACTCGATCTGCTCCGGGAACAGACGCGGGTTCACCGTGTGCAGGACCGCACCGCTACCGGAGACACCGAAGTACAGTTCGTAATGGCGGCAGGTGTTCCAGGCCAGCGTCCCGACCCGGTCGTGCATGTCCACCCCCAGCGTCTTCAACGCGTTCGCCACCTGTTTCGAGCGGTCGCGCAGCTCGCGGTAGTTGCTACGGTGGATCGGTCCCTCCACCGTGCGGGAGACGATCTCCGTTTCCGGATGGAAGGTGGCGGCGTGCTCGATCAGCGACGAGATGAGCAGCGGATGGTCCTGCATCAGGCCGAACATGGGGTCTCCTCCTTACGCTTGAAAGCCGCACGATCTGGTTATCGGCCGCCGGCGCCCCACCAAGCCCGGCTTGCTTGAAAAGTGATGATTGATTCATCGCCCGGGTCGTCACCGGCTATGATAGATTTCATACTAATAGTACGCGCATAAATCGAATATTCCCGTGCTCGTCTATCCTTGCAACGAGCCTGGAAGAATCGCTTACTCGAACACATTCATACCATCCTTTGGAGGAGTAAACCTCATGCCCGAAGCGTACATAGTTGCGGCCGCCCGTACAGCCGGCGGTCGTCGCGGCGGAAAACTGTCCGGCTGGCATCCCGTCGATCTGGCGGCACAGGTGCTGGACGCCCTGATCGAGCGCAGCGGGGCAGACCCGGAACTGGTGGAAGACGTCATTATGGGCTGCGTGGGCCAGGCCGGTCAGCAAGCCTTCAACGTGGCGCGCAACGCGGTACTGGCATCCAGCCTGCCGGAAAGCGTGCCGGCCACCTCGGTGGACCGCCAGTGCGGCTCCTCGCAGCAGGCGTTGCACTTCGCTGCCCAGGCGGTGATGTCCGGGACCATGGACGTGGTCATTGCATCCGGTGTGGAAAGCATGTCGCGGGTGCCGATGGGCCTGCCGCTGTCGCTGCCCGCCAAGAATGGTTTTGGCACCTACGTCAGCCCGCAGATGCAGCGCCGCTATCCGGACGTGGAGTTCTCCCAGTTCATCGGCGCCGAAATGATGGCGAAGAAATACGACATCAGCAAAGAGCAGTTGGACCAATACGCTTTGGCCAGCCACCAGCGCGCTATCAAGGCGACCGAGGCAGGTGCGTTTCGGGAGGAGATCGTGCCACTGAAAGCACGCGCACTCGACGGCCCGGAATCTGACGAGATCCACGCCGTCGATGAAGGCATTCGTTTCGATGCAACGCTGGAAGGCATTGCCGGCGTGAAACTGCTGGATGAGAAAAACGGTCGACTGACCGCTGCCACCGCCAGTCAGATCTGCGATGGCGCCTCCGGAGTGATGGTGGTCAACGAGCGTGGACTGAAGGCGCTGGGTGTGGAACCCATGGCGCGCATCCACCACATCTCCCTGCTGGGCCACGACCCGGTCATCATGCTGGAGGCCCCGCTGCCGGCCACCGAGCGCGCGCTGAAGAAAGCCGGCATGCGCGTGGACGACATCGATCTGTTCGAAGTCAACGAGGCCTTCGCCTCCGTGCCAGTGGCCTGGCTACAGACAACCGGCGCCGATCCTGAGAGGCTGAATGTACGCGGGGGTGCCATCGCCCTGGGCCATCCCCTCGGCGCCTCAGGCACCAAACTCATGACCACACTGGTCCACGCATTGAAACAGGAGAACAAGCGCTATGGCCTGCAGACCATGTGTGAAGGCGGTGGCATGGCCAACGTGACCATTGTTGAACGGCTGTAGCGTAAACCGGAAACGATTTCCCGGGCGGACGACACAGCCGCCCGGGCACCGGAACGGCCGACTCCAGGCACGATCCCGCACGTTACCGTAGACCACACTTGTTACCCCTGGTAACAGGGCCTGTTCCCACAAGGCAACATAAACGCCTGTTTAACAACAACAAACGGTTAGGCACGCTTTCTGCGTAACAAACGTGACCTTCGGGCTCCACGTTGCGAACGCAGATGAGCGATACCAACTACAACAGACGTGCATCTGATCGTCAGGTCGGCGAGTTGTCGTCCGTGCTGGAATTCCTCCGGCGGCATGCGCCGTTTGCCGACATGGAGCCGGAACACCTGGAGTTTCTTGCCCGCCGCCTGAAGCCCGCCTTCTACGCTCGAAACGACAAGATCACCGACCCTGACGAAGGTCCGGCGCAATGCCTCTACATCATCCGCCAGGGCCGGGTGCGCGGCGAGGCGCCGGCGCAGGGCGACCGCCTGGCCGGCGACGTCTGGGAACTGGTGGCCGGCGAGAGCTTTCCGGTTGGCGCGCTGCTGTCCCGTCGCCCGGTACGCACGGTGGGGCGCGCGGCGGAGGACACGGTGTGCTTCCGTCTGGAGCTGGACGACTTCACCCAGTTGTTCGAGCTCTCCGATGTCTTCAACGACTTCTGCACCCGCCGCCTGTCCAGTCTGCTCGGCCAGGTCCACCGGGAAGTACGCGCCAGCGCGCTGGAGGGGTTGGGCGGCGACACCTCGCTGAATTTCACGCTGGGTGAACGTCTGCGCCGGGAGCCGGTGACCTGCCTGCCCAACACCTCCATCCGCGAGGCGCTGCAGGCCATGGACCGCGAACACGTGGGCAGCATCGTGGTCACCGACCAGGCACTGAAGCCGCTGGGCGTGTTCACGCTGCCGGACCTGCTCACCCGCGTGTCGCTGCCGGGCGTCTCGCTGGAGCAGCCGGTGGAAGCGGTGATGACGCCGGATCCGATCAGTCTGCCGCGCACCGCCTTCGCCTTCGAGGCGGCGATGGTCATGGCCGATCGCGGCATCCGTCATGTCTGCGTGGTGCATCGCGACCGGCTGCAGGGCGTCGTCTCGGAGCGGGATCTGTTCTCGATCCAGCGCGTGGGCCTGGTCAACCTGAGCCGAACCATTTCCCGCGCCGCCTCGGTGGAGGCGCTGTCGCGACTGGGCAGTGACATTCACCAACTGGTGGAGCAGATGATCGCCCAGGGTGTGCGCGTGGGCCAGATCACCCAGATCATCACGCTCCTCAACGATCAGATCGCCCGCCGCATCATCGACCTGTGCATGCAGGACGCCGACAACCTGCCGGACGTGCGCTTCGCCTGGATCGCCTTCGGCAGTGAAGGACGCCAGGAACAGACGCTGAAAACCGACCAGGACAACGGCATCCTCTTCGAGCCGCCGGAGGACGGCACCACCGCCGACCAGGTCCGCGAAGCCTTCCTGCCCGTCTGCCGGCGCATCAACGAGGCGCTGGATCAGTGCGGTTACCCGCTTTGCGAGGGCAACATCATGGCCAGCAACCCGGATTGTTGCCTGAGCCTCGAGGAGTGGCGCGAGCGCTTCCGCCGGTGGGTGGACCAGGGAACGCCGGAACACCTGCTGCAGGCGTCCATCTATTTCGATTTCCGCGTCATTCACGGCCCCGGCCAGAGCGCGGATGTACTCCGCCAGTGGCTGCTGGAGCGCACCGCCGGCAACAGCCGGTTCCGCAAGCAGATGGCCGTGAACGCGCTCAACCTGCGTCCGCCGCTGGGATTGATCCGCGATTTCAAGCTGAGCTCCGGCGGCAAGCACCCCAATACGCTCAACCTGAAGCTGAACGGTGTCGCGCCGTTCGTGGATGCCGCCCGCATTCTGGCCCTGGCCAACCGCATTCCCGACACCAACACCGTCCAGCGCCTGCGCCAGGCTGCCGCGGCCGGCGCCGTGAAACAGGGCGACGTGGACGCCTGGACCAATGCCTACGACTACATACAGATGCTGCGCATGCGCAGGAACCAGGAGCAGGCCGCAGCCGGCGAGCCGCTCAGCAACCATGTGGCGCCGGACAGCCTGAACGCACTGGACCGCCGCATTCTGAAGGAAGCCTTTCGCGAAGCGAGAAAACTGCAATCGAAACTGGAGGTTGACTACCAGCTGTAATTCCCTGACCAATGATTGACTGGAGGAGTAAATGCAATGACCCAAGAAGAAAGACGTTCCCAATACTGGAAGATAAATCTCAAGGTTATCGGCGGCTGCATGTTCCTGTGGGCCCTGGTTTCCCTTGGCTTCGGCATCATCCTGGCCGAGCCGCTGAATGCGATTCAGTTCGGCGGTTACAAACTCGGCTTCTGGTTCGCCCAGCAGGGTTCGATCTACACGTTCATCGCGCTGATCTTCTTCTACGCCTGGCGCATGAACAAGCTGGATCGCGAATACGACGTTTACGAAGACTAAGGGGCCCGGATCATGAGCTTGCAAGTACTAAGTATCATCGTCGTCGGCATGACCTTCGCGATCTACATCGGGATCGCGATCTGGGCGCGTGCCGGCTCGACCAGTGAGTTCTACGTGGCCGGCAAGGGTGTGCACCCGGTGGCCAACGGCATGGCTACCGCGGCCGACTGGATGTCCGCGGCCAGCTTCATCTCCATGGCCGGCCTGATCGCCTTCCTGGGATACAGCGGCGGCGCCTACCTGATGGGCTGGACCGGTGGCTACGTGCTGATGGCCCTGCTGCTGGCACCCTACCTGCGGAAATTCGGCAAGTTCACCGTGCCGGAGTTCATCGGTGACCGCTTCTATTCCAGAACGGCCCGCGTGGTGGCAGTCGTTTCGCTGCTGGCCATGTCGATCACCTACGTTATCGGGCAGATGCGCGGCGTCGGTATCGCCTTCTCCAACATCCTGCAGGTGGATCTGACCGTGGGTCTGATCTCGGGCATGGTGATCGTGTTCATCTACGCCGTGTTCGGCGGCATGAAGGGCATCACCTACACCCAGATCGCGCAGTACGTGATCATGATCTTCGCCTACACGGTGCCGGCCATCTTCATTTCCCTGCAGCTCACCGGCAATCCGCTGCCGCAACTGGGCCTGGGCGGGACCGTCGAGGACGGACGGTATCTGCTGCAGGCGCTGGACCAGACGCTGGTGGATCTCGGCTTCGCCGCCTACACCACGGTGGGCGCCGGCATGACGCAGTGGAACATGTTCCTGCTGACCATCTCCCTGATGATCGGCACGGCCGGCCTGCCCCACGTCATCGTACGGTTCTTCACCGTCCCGCGTATCCGCGATGCACGGAAGTCCGCCGGCTGGGCGCTGGTGTTCATTGGCATCCTCTACACCACTGCGCCCGCCGTCGGCGCCATGGCCATGTGGAACCTGCTGAACACGGTGCAGCCGGGCGAAGTGGGTGCCGAAGAGGGCAACATCGCCTTCGAGGACAAGCCGGACTGGATGCTTCGCTGGGAGCAGACCGGCCTGCTGGCCTTCGAGGACAAGAACAACGATGGCCGCCTGCAGTACTACAACGCCCGCAACCAGGAATTCGCTGCCATGGCCGAAGAGGAATACGGCTGGGAAGGCAACGAAATCGTGCGGCTGGACCGGGACATCATGGTACTGGCCAACCCGGAAATCGCCGGGCTGCCCAACTGGGTGATCGCGCTGGTCGCGGCGGGGGGTATCGCAGCCGCGCTGTCCACCGCGGCAGGCCTGTTGCTGGCAATATCATCCGCCATCTCGCATGACCTGCTGAAGGGGACATTCACGCCAAACATCTCGCAGAAGGGCGAATTGCTGGCGGCCCGCATCAGTATGGGCGGGGCCATCATCCTTGCCGGGTACCTGGGGTTGAATCCACCAGGGTTCGCGGCGGAAGTGGTCGCCCTGGCGTTCGGTCTCGCGGCAGCCAGCCTGTTCCCGACGCTGATGATGGGTATCTTCTTCAAGAAGATGAACAAGGAAGGCGCCATCGCGGGCATGCTGGCCGGCCTGCTCAGCACGCTGCTGTACATCTTCATCTACAAGGGCTGGTTCTTCTTCCCGGGCACCAACGTGTTCCCGGACAATGCCGACTACTGGATGTTCGGCATCAACCCCACCGGCTTCGGTGTGATTGGTGCGATCCTGAACTTCGCGGTGGCCTACGGCGTTTCCAAGGTAACGGCACCACCGCCGGATCACATCCAGCATCTGGTGGAAAGCGTCCGCGTACCGAAGACGGACTAGGCGCCAGGCAGGGTCGCCCCGGTGCCGTGGAGGGTCTGATGCGCATGATCGACGCTCCACTGGCTCCGGGCCCACGGCCCGCAAGGTTGGTAAACCCCGGGGCCTGCCGCTTGGCAGGCCCTTTTTCGTGAACAGAACAGGCCCCACCCATGAACAGACCTGACCTATCGCATGGCGAGGGCAGGGGCGCGGCAGATCGGGAAGCTGAAGCCGTCAGTGCCCGCCTTGATCAGAGCGCCGGGGACGCTCCCGGTCGTCGCATGGCGACGCTGCTCCAGGCCATCGACCACGCGGAGACCGTGGAGGCGCTGCAGCTACTGGCCTCCGAGCTGCCCGGCATGCAACAGCTCTGGGTGCGCGGCGGCCTCGACGCGGAGCACCAGGCGCGCGCCGTCACCGGCATCGTCGATGCTCTCACCGGCCGCCTGATCACACTCGCCGAGGCAATGATGACGCCCGCCCCCGGGCCTTACGCCTGGCTGGCCTGTGGTTCGCAGGGCCGGTTCGAGCAGACCGTCCATACCGATCAGGACAACGCGCTGATCTACGCCGACGACCTGCCGCCGGAAGCGGACGCCTGGTTCCAGCGGCTGGGGGAGTTCGTCACCGACGGCTTGGCCGCCTGCGGCATTCCACACTGCCCCGGCGGCGTCAGCCCACGCTCCGCGGACTGGCGGCACCCGGTGGCGCGCTGGCGAAAACTGCTGCACGATGCAGTGAAATACCCGGAGCGCAAGGCCGTCATGCTCGCATCGCATTATTTCGATCTCCGCGTGATTCACGGTGACGCGCTGCTGTTCGAACCGGTGCAGGAGGCCGCACGCCAGGCCGCCGCGTGCAACCGGCTGTTCCTGCTCCGCGCCGCCGAAAACGCGCTGCGCAGTACCGCCGGCCTGGGCCTGCTGCGGCGGCTGCAACGCGTGGGATCCGGCGAACACGCCGGGCATGTGGGACTGAAGCACGGCGGCCTTCTGCCGATCAGCCAACTGGCGTTGAACTATGCGCTGCAGGGTGCGCTGCCGCAGAAGCACACGCTGGAACGCCTGAGGGCCGCATCGGATGCCGGCATTGCCTCCAATGAAGGCATCCAGGATCTCATCCAGGCGTACCGGACGATAACGGATCAACGGGCCCGGCATCTGGCGCGCTGTACGCAACAACGCCGCCCCCACGACAACTACCTGCGCCCCCGGGAATCCTCCCAGTTGGCATTGCGCCAGCTTCGCGATGCCTACGCCGTCATCCCGCTGATGCAGAAATCGCTACGCCTGGGGATCGGCACATGAGGCTGGATCTGCGGGTTGCCGACGTGATGCGTCCGCCGGCGGTGACATGCCAGCCGGATACCAGCCTGCGTAGCCTGTTGCTGCAACTGGCAGACAGCGGCGCGGAATGCGCGGTGGTCGTGCGTGAACAGGGACGCCCACTGGGCCTGGTGATGCAGCGCGAGCTCTACGCCCAACTGGCCAGGGCACCGGCGGATACCGCAACCGCCCAGGATTGCGTCATTCTGCCTTCGCGGCTCGCGCATCTCGGGGAACCGCTCTACCGCGCACTGGCCTGGATGCGCACCGCACGGCTGAGCCACCTTCCCGTGATCGACGACAGCGGCCGGCTCGCCGGGTTGCTGCACCGGGAGGACGCCCAGGAGCGGCTCGTCCCGGCCGCGATGAGCCGACTGTTGCAGGTGGCGGTCAACGCGGATGTCTCCGGCCTGAAGCGTCTGCGCCACGAGCAGGCTGCACTGGCCAGGGACCTGCTGCAGGAATGCGCCTCGGCCGCCACGGCCCAGGGAGTGCTGACCAGCATCAACGACGACTGCTACCGCGCCCTGGGGGAGGCGGCAACCCGATCCATGGAAGAGGATGGATGGGGGTCGCCCCCGGTGGCCTATTCGGTCATCGTGATGGGCTCCGCCGGGCGCCGGGAGAGCCTGCTGGCTCCCGACCAGGACAACGGCCTGATCCTTGCCGATTACCCGGACGAGGAGCATGGCCGGATCGATCGCTACTTCAGCGAATTCGCCCAGCGCCTGACCCGCGACCTGAACACCATCGGCATCCCGTACTGCCCCGGTCACGTCATGGCCAGCAATCCGCTCTGGCGGAAAACCCTGTCGCAGTGGATCGCCCAGAGCAGGTACTGGATCCGGCGCCGCACCGAGCAGGGTTTCCTCAATGCCACGATCATGCTGGATTTTCGCCACGTCACCGGCGACGAGTCGCTGGCCGGGAATGTCCGGGACATGATGACCGAACAGGTCACCGGGTCTCGCGGATTCCTGCAGGCACTCACGCTCACCGATTCCACCAAGCAGGTCGGCCTGCGCTGGTTCAACCGACTGATGACCGAGCCCGGGGACAGCATCCACGAAGGCGAGCTCAATCTGAAACGCAACGGCATCATGCCTCTGGTCGAGGCAGTACGGCTGCACGCACTGAGCCGGGAACTGCCGGACACATCCACCCGCGGCCGCCTGACGGGGCTTGCCCAGCAGGGTGTGATCAGCAGCGATGAACTCGATGCATTGAGCCATGCGCATGATTTCATGTGTTACCTGCTGTTGCGCCAGCAGATCCGGGATCTGGCAGCGGGCAGAACCGCCGGCAGGCACCTTCCGCCCACGGCGCTGACCAGACGCGAGCACGAGACTCTGGTACAGAGCATGAAGAGTTCGCAGGCCTTCCTGAACCGCTTGCATGTGGAATTGTTCGGTTCCGGCAGCAATGTTTAAGGAAGCGCTGAGCAATTCCCGCGCTCGCGTTGCGGCCGGATTTTTCGCCCGTGCGTTCCCCAGGGGATCTGGGACAATTTCTTGCGCCGCATGGTTGTGGTACTGCCAACCGTGGGCGGGGAATACCGACCGGCCGGAGTGTGTGATACTAGCCTTTTCGAGCATACTGCCAGGGCGATCGGCCGCCGGTCACCGGTCTGCCATCACGCCCGACACCAACCATAACACCCGGCATGCACCGGGGTATCCGAGAGGTCCAGGAGGAGTCATGGCCCCCCAATCCGTACTGGTCGTGGATGATGAACCCAACATCGTTCTGTCGCTTCAGTTCCTGATGAAGGAAGCCGGCTTCGACGTGCGCGTGGCGCGCGACGGGGAAGAGGCTCTCGACGCGGTCCGGGACACCCCGCCGGACGTCATCCTGCTGGACGTGATGCTGCCCCGGCGCGATGGCTACGAGCTGTGCCAGACCATTCGCGCGAATCCGGAATGGAACGGGATACGCATCATCATGCTCACAGCCAAGGGACGGGAAATCGAACAGGAAAAGGGACTGGCCCTGGGAGCGGATGACTACATCACCAAGCCTTTTTCCACCCGGGAAGTTGTCGAGCGAGTCAAGCAGTACATGAACGGGGAAGGTGCGTAGGGCAGGCGATGCGAGCACGCACGTGGATCAACCTGGCGTTCGCCGCATTGGCGGCAGCCCTTTTCCTGGTGTTGCTGCTGTCAGTGCGGACCGCCGGAACGGGCACGCAAGCCACCGGCGTCATTCTATCGCTCGCCGGCCCGGCCATCATGCTGCTGGTGGGCGCCGCCTGGTGGCTGGTCGTGCGGTGGATGCTCCATCCGGCACGCAAACTGAACCGGGGTATCCGTGCCCTGCTGGAGTCCCGGTCAGCGGAGCAGAGCCTGCCGCTGCCTCGCACCCACGCACTGGGCCAGCTTCCCGATTCCATCGAAGCGCTGGCGGACATGCTGCGCACCACCCGTCGGGAAATCCGCAAGGCCATGCAGTCTGCCACAGCGCAGGTCGAGGAGCAGAAGACCTGGCTGGAGGTGATTCTGCAGGGGCTGTCCGAGGGCGTGCTGGTATGCAACCGCCAACACCAGGTCATGCTCTACAATCAGTCGGCGGTTTCCATACTCGGCCTTCCGGAGGCGCTGGGGCTGGGCAGGCCGCTGTTCAACGTGCTCTCCAAGGCGCCGGTCCAGCATACGCTGGAGCGGCTTGAGCGCCGCCACCGGGCGGACACCGATGCCCCCAACGAGCTCACCGCGCCGTTCGTATGCACCAGTGTCGATGCCAGGCACATGCTGCACGGACGCATGGCACTGATCCAGGACCCCGAGGGCGCGGTGACCGGCTACCTCATCACGCTGGTGGATATTTCCGCCGATGTGGCGCTGCTGGCCAAGGGCGACGCCGTGCGGCGCGCCCTGACGCGCGACCTCCGCGGCGTGGTGGGTAACCTGCGCGCCGCCGCGGAGACGGTGGCCACGCATCCGGACATGTCGGCAGAGGAACGCCGCTCGTTCGACCGGGTGATCCTCAGCGAGAGCGAGACCCTCAGCGAACGGCTCAACACCCTGGCCCGCGAAATCCACGGCCATCTGCTGGGCCGATGGCCAATGGCCGACATCCTGGTCTCCGACCTGGTGAACTGCCTGCAGACGCACATGCAGGAACGGCCGGACATCAGGCTGACGCTGATCGGCCAGCCGCTCTGGCTGCATGGTGACAGCCTCTCCCTGATGCTGGCCCTGGACTGCCTGCTCCGTCACCTGCAACAGGAAACGGGGGCAGGCGAGTTTGACATCGAATCCATGCTGGGGGACCGCCACGTCTACCTGGACATACTCTGGCAAGGTGAGCCGGTATCAACCAGCCGGCTGGAGGAGTGGCTGGATGCGCCCTGCAGCAGTGAGGCGGGCGACCAGCGTCTGCGCGAAGTGCTGGAGCGGCATGACTGCGAGCCCTGGAGCCAGAACGGCCGGCGCGAGGGCCAGTCTCTGTTGCGGCTTCCCCTGCTGGCGCCCTCGCGGCCGCAGTTCCTGCCGGAACAGGAGCGACTCCCGGCACGCCCGGAATTCTACGACTTCGGCCTGATGCGCGAGCATGAAGGCAGCGAGGAACTTGCCTCCACGCCGCTGAACGACCTGAATTTCATCGTCTTCGATTGCGAAATGACCGGGCTGGACCCCTCCGGCGGAGACGAGATCATTTCCATAGCCGGGGTCCGGGTGGTCAAGCGGCGCGTCCTCACCGGCGAAACCTTCGAACGCCTGGTGAACCCTGGCCGCAGCATTCCGGAAGCCTCCATCCGTTTCCACGGCATACACGGGGACATGGTGCGGGACAAGCCCTCCATCCAGGTCGTGCTGCCACAGTTCAAGGCCTTTGTCGGGGACGCCGTGATGGTCGCCCACAACGCCGCCTTCGACATGAAGTTCATCAGCCTCAAGGAAGGGGAGTGCGGGATACGCTTCGACAACCCGCTGCTGGACACGTTGCTGCTCTCATCCATGCTGGACGAGGACGAGGAAGACCACTCGCTGGATGCCCTTTGCGACCGCTACGGCATCACCATCACCGGCCGCCATACTGCCATGGGCGACACCATGGCGACCGCGGAGCTGCTGGTGCGCCTGATGGACCGGCTTGAAGCACAGGGGCTGACCACACTGGGTGAAGTCATGAAGGCCTCGAGCATGGCAGCACAGCTTCGGCATCGCTCCGCCGTGCTGAGTCACGCCGGCAATGGCCGCTAAGCCCTCCGCACAAGACCACCCGCGGTGCTACGCGAGTCGCCTGGCGGTCTGCCACAGGCGCTCCAGCAGGGCGCCGAGGCGGTGGGAAAGAGCAGGACGTATCGTTCGCATGCGAACTGCGTGACGCATCGGCCGCACCGATCCCACCTGCGCCCATGCCAGGTGGTCCTGAAAGGCCTCTTGAGAGTCCTGGGGGAACATAAGAAGCTCCGAAGCGAATTGTTGCGATGCAATATAGCAAATTATGACGCATCGCAACAAGACACTGACGGTACCACCCTCAGGACTCTCCCTGCCCCTCCTGCCCCTCATTCCGGACAGTGAACGACAGTTCACTGGACAGCATGCTGCTGACACCGTTGGTATCGGTCACGCGCACCGCCACGAAGTACCGTCCTTCGGCGAGCCGGCCGAACTCGTAACAGTGACAGCTATTGGCGGCCATGCTCACTGATTCGCTGTAGTCCCCACTTTCGTTACCGAAAAGGACCTCATACTGATCGATCTCGCTGAGGCTGATCGGCGAGCCATCGGTTCTGGAATCCGGCGGCGTCCATGAGAGCGTGATCTCTTCCCCTTGCGGGATCACGCCCTGATCCACCGAACCGCTATCGCTGTTGCTGTTACCTCCCGAACCCTGACCGTTGCTTCCGGAGTCGCTGATGCAGCCGGAGAGCAGGAACGCGGCTGCCACGGACAGCAGACAAATACGTACACCCTTGCAGACAAGGGCTTTTTCTCTTGCAGACTTCTGGGTCATCAGATTATCACTCGGCTTCCGGCGGCCGAACGGAACCCGGCGGCAGACCTGACGCCTGCCGCCGTAATGGCATGATTCCGTTGGCAATGGATCCCCCCGACCGCAGTAAGGAACTGCGAGCGGACTCGCTAACTCACTCTTTCGTTGTGGCGCCAAGTGCCTGGCGCAACCAATAACGTGCAAACTTCTTGCCAGTGAAATATTTTTCTTTATAAACAACTAGCTGAACACGTCTTTGAATGACGCGTCACTCAAACGAATCGTCTCTGATTGACGACTATCGAATTTCTTATACTGAGAAACAGTTCACGAAAATCGCTCTTGAAATTTCTACACATCGCATCCTGACTGGCCTTTCGCCAGGCGAAAAACTGTCGCAACACGACAACATCCAGGGGAGGCGTTGGAGCTGCGCGGTCGTCTATGCTTTGATCATCCGTCAGCGCCTGTATTGATCAGCGCTTCCTTGCCAACCTCCGGAGAGACCATGTCAATCATTCGTACCCGTTATCAGCATCGCGGGCCGGTGCCGCACGAGCTTGTCGACGTTGTAGAACAGGAAAAACCCGTCCTGAGCGGGGAGGAAGTGCTGCTGGAGGTGCTGTCCGCTCCGATCAACCCCTCCGACCTGCTGACGCTGACCGGCGATTACGGCATTCTCCCGCCCCTGCCGTCCTTTCCCGGCAATGAAGGCGTCGGTCGCGTAGCGGAACTGGGACCGGACGCCGGACGCGTGGAGACAGGCCAGGTCGTGCTGCTGCCGGTGGGTATCGGCACCTGGTCCAGCCACGTGGTGGCAAAAGCCTCCAGGCTGGTGCCGCTGCCCGGCAATGCTGACCCGCAGCAGCTTTCGATGATCACGGTCAACCCACCAACCGCCTCGCTACTGCTCAGCGAGTTCGTGAACCTGGAGCCCGGCGACTGGGTGATCCAGAACGCCGCCAATTCCGGCGTCGGCGGATACCTGATCCAACTGGCCGGGAAACGCGGTTTGCGGACGGTCAATGTGGTGCGGCGGGAGGACGTGTCGCCGGACCTGAAAGCGCTGGGCGCCGACGTGGTTGTCATGGACGGAGACGACCTCGCAGACCGGGTTCGCGAGGCGACCGGCGGTGCATCGATCAGACTGGCTATCGACGCGGTCGGCGGACCTGCCACCGATCATCTGGCCGATTGCCTGGCGGAAGGGGGCGTGCTGGTGAACTACGGGCTGATGAGCGGAGAGCCTTGCCAGATCTCGCCGAAATCCCTCGTGTTCCGGGACATCAGCGTCCGTGGCTTCTGGCTGGCAAAATGGTTCCGGGAAGCAAGCAGGGAACGGCAGACCGCGCTCTACGGCGACCTGACCGCCATGATCGCGCGCGGGGAACTCAAGGCGCGCGTGGACAGCACCTACGACGTCAGGGAGATCCGGGAGGCACTGAAAGCCGCCGCTGCCGGGGGGCGTGCCGGCAAGGTTCTGATCACCCCGAAGCACGGCTGACCCGGCTACCGGCCGGCTCCGGAGCGACTCTCCGGCGTGGCTTCGATGACCGGACAAAGAAAAAGGGCGCCGCATGGCGCCCTTTTTCCGGTGATTCGACCAGCGTCGCCTATTTGCTGCTCTTGCCGTCGAACTCGGGGTAGGCCTCCATGCCGCACTCGGTGATATCCAGGCCTTCGGCTTCCTCTTCCTCGGTCACGCGGATACCCATGACCGCCTTGAGGATGGCCCAGACGATCAGGCTGGCGATGAACACCCACAGGAAGATGGCGATCAGGCCGACGATCTGCCCGCCGAAGCTGGCATCGCCATTCCACAGCAGCACCGCCAGCACGCCCCAGATACCGCAGGTACCGTGCACGGAGATGGCACCGACCGGGTCGTCGATCTTCAGCTTGTCCAAGCCCAGGATGGAGAACACCACGATCACGCCGCCCAGCGCGCCGATGATGCAGGCCAGCAGGTTGGAGGGCACGTCGGGGCCGGCGGTGATCGACACCAGCCCGGCCAGTGCGCCGTTCAGGATCATGGTCAGGTCGGCCTTGCCGAACATGGCACGGGAAACCAGCATGGCGGCAACCAGGCCACTGGCGGCGGCCATGTTGGTGTTGGTGAACACCAGGGCCACGGCGTTGGCGGACTCGATGTCCGACACCTTCAGTTCGGAGCCGCCGTTGAAGCCGAACCAGCCCAGCCAGAGGATGAAGGTTCCCAGCGTGGCCAGCGGCAGGTTGGCGCCGGGAATGGCGCGCACTTCGCCGTTCGGGCCGTATTTGCCCTTACGTGCCCCCAGCAGGATCACACCGGCCAGGGCGGCGGCGGCACCGGCCATGTGGACGATGCCGGAACCGGCATAGTCGGAATAGCCCAGGCCGTCCAGCCAGCCTTCGCCCCAGGTCCAGTAACCCTGCACCGGGTAGATGATGCCGGTCATGACCACGGCGAAGACCAGGAAGCTCCACAGTTTCATACGTTCGGCCACGGCACCGGAGACGATGGACATGGCGGTGGCCACGAACACCACCTGGAAGAAGAAATCGGAGGTGTTGGAGTAGTAGATGTCACCGCCGCTTCCGACGACGTCGGCAACCGAGTTATCGGCGTCCAGACCGAAGCCCAGGCCCGGGAACACGCCGCTGGCACTGCCGCCGTACATGATCTGGTACCCGATGAACAGGTACATGATGCAGGCGATGGAATACAGGGCGACGTTCTTGGTGAGGATCTCGGTCGTGTTCTTGGAACGCACCAGACCGGATTCCAGCATCGTGAAACCGGCAGCCATCCACATGACCAGCGCACCGGATATCAGGAAGTAGAATGTATCCAGCGCGTACGCGAGTTCAATAACTTCGTTCATGATTATCTTTCCTCTCAGAGAGCTCTGGAGACGCGATTTAGAGGGCGTCCTTGTCGGTTTCGCCGGTTCTGATGCGGATAGCCTTCTCCAGCTCGAAGACGAAAATCTTGCCGTCGCCGATCTTGCCGGTATTGGCCGCCTTCGTGATGGCCTCGATGGTGCGATCCATCAGGTCTTCCGTGATGGCCACCTCGATTTTCACTTTCGGCAGGAAATCAACGACATACTCCGCCCCACGGTACAGTTCCGTGTGACCTTTCTGCCGCCCGAAGCCCTTCACCTCCGTCACGGTGATGCCCTGCACACCGATCTCGGAGAGGGCTTCACGCACGTCGTCCAGCTTGAACGGCTTGATGATCGCGGTGATCAGTTTCATAGCCCGGTTACTCCCTGATACGCTGGCCCATGGCAGGGCCTCGATTCTAAGGATCGTCACGCCCGGGCATGTGCCCCGGCGTCCGTCGACAGTCGTTGTGTGATGCGAAACGTGTTGCTCCCGCACCCGACTCACGGCTGAGAGAGCATTTCCCGTGCCATGTGTTGTGAAGTGGCGTGAAAGCTGGTGTTATTGGCGACAGAGGCCATAATCAGGCGTTTTCCCGAACCGTGATCGCACCAAATCGGTGCATTTCGCACCAGAACAGTGCTTTCGCCGGGATTGAGAGACAGAGGAGTGCACCATGCTGGACCCGAAATCACTCGACGAGATGGCCAGGCGCTTCAGCGAGAACCTGCCGGGCGGTGTTCGCGAGTTTCAGCAGGAAGTGGAAAAGAACATGCGCACGGCGCTGCAATCCACCTTCAACCGCCTGGATCTGGTGACGCGGGAGGAATTCGACGCCCAGGCCAAGGTGCTGGCACGCACCCGCGCCCAACTGGAAGCCATGGAGGAACGCGTTGCCGCGTTGGAAGCGGCGGCGCGCGAACAGAACTGAACCCCGGCCGCCCGCGGCCGTTCGAAACGATTGTCCAGGGAAGGGCACATGACACTAGCAGTCGCATACGGCCGTTCCGGCCTCGGGGTGGACGCCCCGCTGATCAGTGTGGAAATTCATCTCGGCAACGGCCTTCCGGCGTTCAACATGGTCGGCCTGCCGGAAACAGCCGTCCGCGAGAGTCGCGACCGTGTGCGCAGCGCCATCCAGAACAGCGGCTTCGAGTTTCCCGCCCGGCGCATCACGGTCAACCTGGCACCGGCCGACCTGCCCAAGGACGGCGCCCGCTTCGATCTGCCGATCGCCGTCGGCATCCTGGCCGCATCCGGCCAGATTCCCCTGGAGACGCTGGAGCGGCATGAATTCGCCGGCGAACTGGCGCTGACCGGTGCCTTGCGACCGGTACCGGGGCTGTTGCCCTTCGCGCTGCAGACGCGCCGCGCCGACCGCAAGTTCATCTGCCCCTCGGCCAACGCCGGCGAGGCCGGTCTGGTGCATCCGTTGGGCTGTTTTGGTGCAGACCACCTGCTGGCCGTCTGCAACCACCTGAGCAAACGGGAACCCCTCGCCGCGGTGGAACAGCAGCCAAGAGGCGAAGCCGCCACCTGTGACGGTCCCGACCTCGCCGACGTAAAAGGCCAGGCCACCGCCCGGCGGGCGCTGGAGATTGCCGCGGCCGGCGGGCTGTCGTTGCTGCTGGTCGGCCCACCGGGCACGGGCAAGAGCATGCTGGCGTCGCGCCTGCCGGGCATTCTGCCTCCGATGTCGGAAGAGGAATGCCTCGAATCCGCCGCCGTCCGCTCCCTGGCCAGCCAGGGCTTCGACCCGGCGGACTGGGGACGACGCCCGTTCCGGGCGCCGCATCACTCGGCATCGCACGTCGCGCTGGCCGGCGGCGGGGGCCGTCCCCGGCCTGGGGAGATCTCGCTGGCCCATGCCGGCGTCCTGTTCCTGGACGAACTGCCGGAATTCAGCCGGCAGAGTCTGGAAATCCTGCGGGAGCCGCTGGAGACCGGCACCATTACCATCTCCCGCGCCGCGGCCCAGGTCGAGTATCCGGCGCGGTTCCAGTTGCTCGCGGCAATGAACCCCTGCCCCTGCGGCCACCTGGGGGACCCGGTCACGCCCTGCATCTGCAGCCCGGACCAGATCAGCCGCTACCGTTCGAAACTCTCCGGCCCGCTGCTGGACAGAATCGATCTCAAGGTCGAGGTACCGCGGATCAGTCCCGAGGAGCTGCAGGGCGCAGCGCCGGGCGAGAGCTCAGCGAGCGTCCGGAAGCGTGTGACGGAGGCCAGGAACCGGCGGATGCAGCGCTCGGGCGTGGCCGCAGCGGCGCTGCAGGCACGCGCCCTGGAAGCCTGCTGCGAGCTGGGAACCGCCGAGCAGCGGTTTCTGGCCACCGCGCTGGAGCAACTCGGCCTGTCGGCCAGGGCCTACCACCGAACGCTGCGCGTGGCACTGACCATCGCCGACCTTGCCGGGGAGGACCGCGTCCGCGTGCAGCACCTGTCGGAAGCCCTCGGGCTGCGGCGCGCGCTCGATTGCTGATCAGCCGTCGATGGCGCGGTCCAGCACCCGCGCGATGTGTAGACCGTCGTAGTCCTCCAGCATCGCGCTCATGACATAGGCGAGTTGCTGGCGGCTCGGGTTGTCGGCCACCACGCCCAGCCCGGTCAGGTAGCGGGCGACGGTCAGGCAGGCATCGCCGCAAGGGTCATCAGCCGGTTCCCGGTGCTGCTCGGGCGCAAGCAGCTCCAGGACCAGGCGCTGCTCCAGCCGCTCGGCTTCCAGTTCTCGCTCCAGCACCGCGGCACGCAGCTTGAGAGCGGGCTCGCCCAGCGCCGGATCCCAGCCCTTCAGGCCCTGGCGCGCCCGGCGCAGCGGCCTCAGCACGTCGTCCTGGAACTGTTCGGAGCGACGCGCCAGGTGTCGGGCGGCGCCCGCGGTCAACGCCCCGCCGCCCTGCCGTGCCACCCACAGCACAGTGAGCAGGGTGGTCACGCTCAAGCCCAACCGCTGCTGCAACGCCAGGCAGGCCTCCTGCACCCCCGGCAATGCATACAGGGTACCGATCGCTTCCCAGGCCACCCGTTGCTCCAGCATTGATCCCCATCCTCATCGTCGCGTCGACAGCACCATCATCGCCTCGTTCAGACGCTGCAGCACCAACGTGTCGCCTCCACGGTCCGGATGGTGCTTCTGGGCCAGCCTGCGATACTGCTTGCGGATACGCTGCTGGTCCACCGGGTCTTCCAGCCCCAGCACCTGCAGCGCCTCACGGCGCCGCTCGTCGGGCTGTGAAAAGCGCCGCCAGAAGTCCGAGAGCAGCGCCTCCACCTGTTCTGCATCCATCCGGTCGAGATTCGCCAGATCCAGGTAATAACCCTGCATGACATCCGCCTGTTCGATCCCGCTGCCGTCGCTCAGGCCCGGCCGCGCCGGCCGCAACACGATACGCAGGCAATGGATGTCCAGACTCTCGCCGGTATCCCCGGTCAACGCCTGACGAAGCCGGTACAGGCAGTGAAAAAGCATGAAATGCGCCTGGTACAGCGCCATCGGGTCACGCAGATCCAGGGCGGTGAATCCCGGCGCCTCACGTGCCTCCAGCGCCTTCAGCAATTCGTACTCCCCCAGCCCGTCCGGGTGCGCGCGGAGTACCGCCAGGATATCGGCCAGACAATGATCGAAACGGCCCCGCTGTTCCTGCATGGCTTCAGTATAGGAAACGGCTGCTTCCTCCTCTCTGCCCGGCTGTGGCGCGCGGGGATCCATCAGCGCTTCCGCACCCGGTTTGCACAAACTTTCCCCGCTTTATCCACAGGCTTGTCCACACCCGCCCGCGAGTCCTGCTGATAGACTGCCTCACCAGAGTCACCCGAGGAACACCGTGGATCAGCCTACCACTATCCTGCATGTTGCCGTTCCCTGTCCTTTGCCGGGGACCTTCGACTACCTGCCGCCCGCCGGGAGCACGCAGGCGGAACCGGGCATGCGGGTCCTGGTGCCCTTCGGCCGGCGCCGCCAGATCGGCCTGGTCCATGCCGTGTCGGACCGCACCGAGATGGACCCGGCCCGGCTGAAGTCGGCCGAGCGGCTCCTCGACACCTCGCCCCTGTTGCCGGATGACATCCTGCGATTGGCCGACTGGGCGGCCCGCTATTACCACCATCCCCTGGGTGAAGTGCTCGCGGCCGCCCTGCCGGTTGCACTGCGCCAGGGAAAAGCGGCGGAAACGGCACCCCCGGACTGGTGGCAACCGACCGTGTCCGCCCTGCAGCGGGGGCCGGAGCCGTTGAAACGCGCGCCCATGCAGCAGGCCGTCCTGGAACGCCTGCTGGAGCAGCCGCAGGGCCAGGAGGCCGGCGGGCTTGCCGATCTCGGCGGCAGCTGGCGCCAGGCGCTGGCGGCGCTGGAGGAAAAAGGCCTGGCCAGGCGCGGCCAGCCGGTCCTGCCGACGGCGGAGCCACCACCCGCGCTGAACGCGACCCAGCAGGACGCGGTTTCAGCGATGACCGCAGCGCTGGGCGGCTTCCAGCCGCTGCTGCTGGACGGCGTGACCGGCAGCGGCAAGACCGAGGTCTACCTGACCGTCATCCGCGAGGTGCTGTCCCGCGGCCTGCAGACACTGGTGCTGGTCCCCGAGATCGGCCTTACCCCGCAGTTGATCCGCCGTTTCCGCCGGCGCCTCCCCGGCCGGCTGGCTGTGATGCACTCCGGCCTCGCCGATGGCGAGCGGCTGCAAGCCTGGCTCGCGGCCCGCTCCGGCGAGGCCGATGTGATCATCGGCACGCGCAGCGCGCTGTTCACACCCCTGGCGAGGCCCGGCCTGATCGTGGTGGACGAGGAGCACGATCTGGCGCTCAAGCAGCAGGACGGCTTCCGTTACCACGCCCGGGATCTGGCGGCGGTCCGGGCGCAACAACTGGACATCCCGCTGGTGCTGGGCAGCGCAACGCCGTCGCTGGAAAGTCTGCACAACTGCCGACAGGGCCGCTATCACCATCTGCACCTGCCCCGTCGGGCCGGCGAAGCCAGCCCTCCCGCCATCCATCTGCTGGATATCCGCGGCCAGCCGTTGCAGGGCGGCGTCTCGCGCGAACTTTTCCTGCGCATGCAGCAGCATCTGGATGCCGACGGCCAGGTGCTGCTGTTCCTGAACCGCCGCGGCTATGCCCCGGTGCTGCTCTGTCACGACTGCGGCTGGGTGGCCGGCTGCCCGCGCTGCGATTCCCGGGTGACCTGGCATCAACAGGCCGGCCGCCTGCGCTGCCACCACTGCGGCCATGAGCGGCGCGTACCGGCGCATTGCGAGAACTGCGGCAGCAGCGACCTGCGACCGGTGGGCCAGGGCACGGAGCAACTGGAACAGACCCTGGCGGCCCGCTTCCCCGACCTGGAACTGGCGCGCATCGACCGCGACAGCACGCGCCGCAAGGGAGCAATGGACGCCTTGCTGGATCGCGCCCGCAGCGGTGAAGCGCGCATCCTGCTTGGTACCCAGATGCTCGCCAAGGGCCATCACCTGCCTGCAGTGACGCTGGTAGGCATTCTCGACTGCGATCAGGGGCTGTTCGGTGCCGACTTCCGGGCACCGGAACGCATGGCGCAGCTGATCACCCAGGTGGCCGGCCGTGCAGGCCGGGCCGAACGCCCCGGCGAAGTGCTGATCCAGACCCATCACCCGGAGCACCCCCTGTTGCACCTGCTGCTGCGCGACGGCTACCGGGGTTTCGCCCAGGCCAGCCTGGCGGAACGCCGTGCGGCCGATCTCCCACCTTACAGCCATCTGGCCCTGCTGCGCGCGGAAACGGTGGAGCAGATGGCGCCTCGGGCCTTTCTCCAGCAGGCCCGCGAACTGGCACTGGAGATGGGCATCGGGCAGGTGATGCTGCTTGGGCCGGTACCAGCCCCGATGGAACGCCGCGCCGGCCGTTACCGCGCGCAACTGCTGCTGCAGAGCCCGGACCGGGCGGCACTGCACACCCTGCTGCATCGGTTACTGCCGGCGCTGGCGCGACTGCCCGCCGCACGCAAGGTGCGCTGGTCGCTGGATGTGGACCCGCAGGAAATGCTCTGATCACCAAGTTAACGAAACGCTGACGTATTCGCGTTGTCGCGCTCGAGACCCAGGGCACTTTTTTAATCCCTTGAAACCGGTACCCTACACGGGATAATACGCAGCCGGCCCACAACATAAAGCTGATCCCGCGACATGAAAGAACAGATCCGTGCCCTGCTGGAGACCGCCGTTGCCAAACTGAAGACCGACGGCGTTCTGCCGGACGACGTGCAGGTCCCCGTCCAGGTGGAGCGTGCGCGGGACAGGAATCACGGCGACTACGCGGCCAACACCGCCATGATGCTCGCCAAGCCGGCGCGCCGTAACCCGCGGGAGCTGGCTCAGGCGCTGGTGGACGCCCTGCCGGCCCACGAGGGGATCAGCAAGGTGGAGATCGCCGGCCCTGGCTTCATCAACCTGTTCATTACCCCGGAGGCGGCCTACCAGTCGGTTCGCGATGCGCTGGAACAGGGTGACGCCTATGGTCGCAGCAAGCTCGGCGGCGGGCTGCGGCTGATGGTGGAGTTCGTATCCGCGAACCCGACCGGCCCGCTGCACGTCGGGCATGGCCGCGGTGCCGCTTTCGGCGGTGCGCTGTGCAACCTGCTGAGCGAGGCTGGCTACCAGGTCCACCGCGAATACTACGTCAATGACGCCGGCCGGCAGATGGACATCCTGGCGACCAGTGTCTGGCTGCGCTACCTGGAACTGGAGGGCGAGACATTCCGGCTGCCGGACAACATGTACCGGGGCGACTACGTGAAGGATATTGCCCGCAGGCTGGAACGCCGGGAAGAGGACCATCTGCTGCACCCGGCGGCCACGGTATTCGCGGAAATGCCGCTGGACGAGCACGAGGGCGGCGACAAGGAAAACTACATCGACACGCTGGTGGAACGGGCCAAGACCCTGCTGGGTCCGAAGGACTACCGGCGCGTGTTCGACCTGGCACTGAACACCGTACTGGACGACATCCGCGACGACCTGGCCGGCTTTCGCGTGGAATACGACGAATGGTTCTCCGAACGCTCGCTCACCGAGACCGGTGCCGTCGACCGGACATTGGAGGTGCTGGATCGGGCCGGACACCTGTACGAGCAGGACGGGGCAACCTGGTTCCGTTCCAGCGCGTTCGGCGACGAGAAGGACCGAGTGGTTCGCCGCGAGAACGGCGCCATCACCTATTTCGCGTCCGACATCGCTTATCACCTGAACAAGCTGCAGCGCGGCTTCGACAACTGCATCGACATCTGGGGCGCCGATCATCATGGCTATGTGCCCAGGGTGAAGGCCTCGCTGCAGGCCCTCGGCGAGGACGCGGAGCGGCTGGACGTGCGCCTGGTGCAGTTCGCCATCCTCTACCGCGGCAGCGAACGCGTGCAGATGTCGACCCGTTCCGGACAATTCGTCACGCTGCGCGAACTGCGCGACGAGGTGGGGACCGATGCCGCCCGCTTCTTCTATGTCATGCGCAAGCCCGAGCAGCACATGGATTTCGACCTGGAACTGGCCAAGTCGCAGTCGGCAGACAATCCGGTGTACTACATTCAGTATGCGCACGCGCGAATCTGCAGCGTGCTGCGGCAACTGGAGGAACGCGGCCTGCATCATGACAGCGCCAACGGGCTCGCCCACCTGACCCGGCTCGCGGAAGAGCACGAGCAGGCGCTGGTGACCGCGATCGGCCAGTACCCGGAAGTGGTGGAACTGGCCGCGGCCGGCCGCGAACCCCACCAGCTCGCGCATTATCTCCGGGATCTGGCCAATGCGGTACACACCTACTACAACGCGCACCAGTTCCTGGTGGACGACGCCGCGCTGCGGGATGCCCGCCTGTGCCTGGTGCTGGCGGCCCGCCAGGTGATTCGGAGCGGCTTGCGGATTCTGGGCGTCAGCGCCCCCGAGGCAATGTAATGGCAAAGGCGACACGGAAGCGCGGCGCGCAGCCACAGCGGAAGAAGAGCAGCGGTAGCGCACCCGGGTGGCTGTGGATGGCCGGCGGCTTTCTGCCGGGCATGTTCCTGGCCGTACTCGTTCATCTGCACCATACGCAGCAGGACAGCATGGGCACCGTGGAACGTTCCGCCTCGTCACCGTCCCGGGACGACGGCCATGGAGGTGATCACCGTCCCCGCTTCGAGTTCTACAAGCTGCTTTCGGAAATGGAAGTGGTGGTGCCGGACGAGCCCCCGGAGCCCCGCCGCCGGCCACAGCAGGAAACAGCGGCGATCGAGCCCACCGAACCCACGCGCCCGATCCGCCCGGAGGCGGCACCGGTGCCGGATGCGCCGTCCTCGGGGCGGGATGACGGTGATATCGTGCAGTACGTGGTCCAGGCGGGCTCCTTCCGCAGCCACGGCGATGCCGACCGACTGAAGGCGCGCCTTGCACTGATGGGTGTAGAGGCGGAGATCCAGAGCGTGACCATCGACGGCGGCGGCACCTGGCATCGGGTGCGTATCGGCCCGCTATCCGACCGCAGCCGCGTCGACCGGGTACGCCAGCGCCTGGAAGCCGAACAGGTGGACAGCATCCTGCTCCGCGTTCAGGGCTAGTCTGCTGATTGCCCTCAGCCGCCGCCTTTCATGGCCGAGACCGCCGCCGGCGGGATGGTGACCCCGGTGTCCCAGCCGGGGTTGATGACCAGCCCCATGCCGTCGCCGGTACTACCCACCGCCCAGGCAAAGCTGACCTCCACCGAGAACGGGAACTCCGGGTTGTCCTGGCTCATGGGCATGCCCCGGGCGGCAGCGGTGAACAGCGCCAGCAGCGCCTCGCCGCCACCACCCTCCAGGATCAGCGGCTTCACGCCTGACGGGTCGCGGCTTTCGGCGAATTCCTGATCCACCAGGATATGCACCCGGCTTGCCACCAGGGTTTCCATGAAAGCCGTGCTGCTGATCTCCCCCGCCTGGGCGGCGACCAGCGCCTCTTCCAGCGCATTGACGGGATGAAACGCGTCAAACTCTGCCATCGTCATGATCCGCTGCCTGGCCGCGCCCGGCTACAGCTCCTTCAGGTTGCCTTTCTCGAACAGCTCGCGCTTGTTGCGGAACAGCGTGGAAATATCCTCGTCGCCGTGTCCCTGCTCCATCAGCCGCTCGTAGTGCTTCAGCGTCATCTCGACCACTGGCAGCGCCACACCCTTGTCCGCGGCCATCTTCTTGCAAATGCTCAGATCCTTGTGGTGCAGGGCCATCTTGAAACCGGGGGCGAAGGTGTCCCTGACCATGGTCGGACCGCGTTTCTCCAGGAACCAGTTGCCGGCCGCACCGCCGGACACCACCTGAATGACGTCGTCCATGTTCAGGCCAGAGGCCTGGCCGAAGGCCAGTGCTTCGGTCACTGCCTGGTTGATGCCGGCCACCATGATCTGGTTCACCGCCTTGGTGGCCTGACCCGCGCCGACCGGCCCCATGTGGCTGGCGGCCTTGCCCATGGCGTCGAAGGCGGGTTTCAGTTGTTCGAACAACGCCTTGTCACCGCCCACCATGAACACCAACTGGCCATTGTCGGCACCTTCCTTGCCGCCGGAGACCGGCGCATCGAGAAAGCCGGCGCCGGCCGCTGCGGCCAGTTCGGCGGCTTCCCGCGCGGTATCCACCGCGATGGTGGAGCAGTCCACCACGGTTTTACCCGCGGCCAGGCCGGGTGCCATGGCGCGCATCACCTCCAGCACGTCGGCGTCACGGGACACGCAAGTGAAGATCACATCGCACTCCCGCGCCACCTGCGCGGGATCGGCGGCGGCCGTCACGCCGAGTTCCCCGGCCAGTTCCTCGGCCTTGGAGGCCGTTCTGTTCCAGACCGCACGCAGCAGCCCGTGCTTGTGCAGGTTGCGGGACATGCCAACGCCCATGGCACCGAGACCAACGAATCCGATATGCATCCGCTCACTCCTCCAGGTAGGTATAGCCGTCCAGGCCCGTTTCCAGTTCTTGCAGGAACGCCTCACGCTCCCCCGGGCCGAGTTCGGCGCGATCGACTTTGTCCTGATAGCCCTTCATCAGGGTTTCCCGATCAAACTGTACATAGCGCAACACGGTGTCCACGGTATCGCCTCTCCGGGCACCCGTCAGCCGGTAGCCATCGCCGCTGAGTTCGACGTTGACCGAATCCGTGTCGCCGAACAGGTTGTGCATGTCACCGAGGATCTCCTGGTAGGCACCGACCAGGAAAATCCCCAGCAAGTATGGCTCACCGGGCCGGTAGGGCGGCAAGGGCAAGGTGCTTTCCACTCCTTCACCGTCCACGTAGTGATGAATGCAGCCGTCCGAGTCGCAGGTGAGATCCTGCAATACGGCCCTGGCCGTCGGCCGTTCGTCCAGTCGGGCCAGCGGCAGGATGGGGAAGACCTGGTCGATGGCCCAGACGTCAGGCATGGACTGGAAAATGGACAGATTGCAGAAGATCTTGTCCGCCAGCTTTTCGTTCAGGTCGTCGACCACCTCGCGGTGGTTGCGTGCGGCCAGATTCAGCTGCGGCAGTACGCGCCGGCAGGTAGCCTGGTAATAGAGCTCTGCCTGCGCCCGCTGGCGCAGGTCGAGGACGCCATGGGTATACATGGTCTGCGCTTCCTGCAGGCCATGGACGGCATCGTGGTAACGTTCCAGCGGGGAATCGTCACCTTCGTTCAGGACACGCCACAGATCGTGCAGAATCAGCGGGGCGCCGTCCGCCGGCGGTTCCGGATCGGCCATGCCGTTGACGCCGTCGTGATCGATGACATTGGTAAGCAGCACGGCATGGTGGGCGGTCAGTGCGCGCCCGGACTCGGAGATGATGTCCGGATGGGGCAGGTCATGCTCCTGGCAGATCTCCCAAAGACTGTGCACCACGTTGTGAGCGTATTCGTTGACGCTGTAGTTCATCGAGCAGTAATTGCGTGACCGGGTGCCCTCGTAGTCCACCCCCAGGCCGCCGCCCACATCCACACAGCGGATCGGCGCCCCCAGAGAGCGCAGTTCGGCATAGTAGCGGGCCGCTTCACGCATGCCGCGGCGAATGTCGCGCACATTGGGAATCTGCGAACCCAGATGGAAGTGGACCAGCTCCAGGGAATCCAGCATATCGGCCTGGCGCAGGCGCTCGACCACGGCCAGTGTCTGGCTGGCGGTCAGCCCGAACTTGGATTTCTCGCCACCGGTGTTCTGCCACTTGCCGGCCCCCAGAGACGCCAGCCGCACGCGCAGTCCCAGGCGCGGGCGAATGCCCATGGCGCCGGCCTCGCGAATCACCAGTTCGACCTCGGAGCGTTTCTCCATGACGATGTGCACGCGCAGGCCGAGCCGCTCGCCCAGCAGTGCCAGGCGGATGTACTCCCGGTCCTTGTAGCCGTTGCAGACCACCACCGAGTTCGCGGGCGCCAGCGCCAGCACCGCCATCAGTTCGGGCTTGCTGCCGGCCTCCAGTCCGACCCGGTCGCCGCCGCGTGCCAGGATCTCCTCCACCACGCTGCGCTGCTGATTGACCTTGATCGGGTAGACGGCGGTGTAGCGTCCCTGGTAACCGTCGCTCTCCATGGCGCCGGCGAAGGCTCCGCAAAGGGTGTCGACACGGTCGTGGAGGATGTCGATGAAGCGCACCAGCACCGGCAGCGACAGTCCGGCCTCCTTGAGTTCCCCGGCCAGGCGATAGAGATCGATACCCCGACTGCCGGTGTTCCGGTCGGGCCTGACCACCACGTGGCCGTGCTCGCCGATATCGAAGTAGCCGCCGCCCCAGTGGGCCGTGTTGTAGACGTCGCGCGCCTGCTGAACCGTCCAACCGCTCATCGTGCTGCATCCAACCTGAAAAGTGCCTTATGGTACCACCCGCAGGGTGGCATGCATCGAGTCCTTCTCGCATAATCCGCCCCCACGGTACAACGGCGCAGGAGCAGACCATGGCCTTGGACGAACAGCACTGGTTCAGTGAGCCTTTCGGCGAGGAAGGCACGGCGTTTTCGCTGAAGATCACCGAGAAGCTGCACGAGGAGCAGACCGCGTTCCAGAAGATCGAGGTCTACCAGACCGAACGCTGGGGCCGGCTGCTGGTTATCGACGGCTGCACCATGCTGACCAGCCGCGACAATTTCACCTATCACGAGATGATGGCGCACCCGATCCTGTACACGCATCCGGACCCGAAGCAGGTGCTGATCATCGGCGGTGGCGACTGCGGCATGCTGCGCGAGGTGCTGAAGCATCCGGGCGTAGAACGTTGTGTGCAGGTGGATATCGACGAGGGCGTGACCCGCGCGGCGCTGAAGTACTTCCCGGAGCTGTGCAGCGCCAACGACGACCCGCGCGCCGAACTGCGCTTCGAGGACGGCATCCAGTACATCAAGGACCAGCCCGCCGGCTCGGTGGACGTGGTGATCGTGGACAGCACCGACCCGGTGGGCCCGGCCGAGGGTCTGTTCGGCGAATCCTTCTTCCGCGACGTCTACCACGTGCTGGGCGAGGACGGACTGCTGGTGCAGCAGAGCGAATCCCCCATCCTGCACATCGATACGCTGCTGAAGGACCTCTACCAGGCCATGCGCGGTGCCGGCTTCACCCAGGTGGCCACGCTGCAGTTCCCGGTGGTCTGCTACCCCACCGGCTGGTGGTCCGCCACCATGGCCGGCAAGGGCGCCGACCTCACCCGCTTCCGCGAGCAGGAGGCCCGCAACAAACCCTTCGCCACCGAGTACTACAACGCCGACATGCACCGCGGCGCGCTGGCGGTACCGGAATTCTGCAAGAAACTGTTTGCCGACCAGTAGGCGCAGACGCTCAGGATAGTTTTCAAGTTCCGGAATGTAGGTTGGAGAATTCCGGGCCACCAAGGCTTCGATCCGGGCGTCGGCGTCACGTCCGTTCAGGACACGCCGTGAACCCGTCCCTGGGGGCTTGTCGGCGAGGTCCCTCTCGCCGACAGTCCTGAACGGACGTGACGCCGCCGCCCTCGCCGCAGCAACACGGACCGCCCCCCGATCAGAGCCGTCAGTCGAGCCGGCAGGCTGAAAGTGGTGCTCTGAACTGTCCGGCCGTTGGCCGGATTGGCGGATATCGGCTTCGCCTCCATCCACCCTACGCCGGAACCACCTCTTGAGACTGCCACCAAGGCAAGGCTGTGGGTGGGGACATGCCTGCGGACTGTCGGCCGGAGGGATCCGGCCGACAAGCCCCCAGGGACGGGTTCACGGCGCGTCCGCAGGCATGTCACCACCCACGGCCGGAACGAAGCCCCCGCGAAACACCTATCTCGGCGCGCTCAAACGGTCCAGCCTGAGGCGCTGGCGCTGGTCGAACAGGCGGCGGCTGCCGAAGATGACGGCCGCCATGGTGCCGAAACCCGTGCCCACCGTAATGATGAACATGATCAGGATCTGATACCTCACCGCCAGTGCCGGTGGGCTGCCGGCCAGGATCTGGCCGGTCATCATGCCCGGCAGACTCACCACCCCCGCCGCCGCCATCGCGTTGATGGTCGGGATCATCCCGCTGCGCATCGCATCCCGGCGGATATCCGCCACCGCCACGGCCCAGGGCTGCCCCAGCATCAACCGCTGCTCGATCACCGTACGCTGGCGCCACGCGCCTTCCGTCAAGCGGTCTAGGCTCAGCGCCACACCGGTCATCGTGTTCCCCAGCATCATGCCCAGCAGGGGAATCGCGTACTGCGGCGTATACCAGGGATCCGGGCCGATGATCACCACCAGCGCCAGGACGGTCACCGTGAACGAGGAGATGAACATGGACACGGTACCGATACCGAAGGCCCAGCCACCGATCAGCCGCCGCTTCTGCCGTGCCATCACCTCCCGGCCGGCAATCAGCAGCATCGCCAGCGCCATCAGCGCCACCCACTGCAAGGCGGCAAAGGCGAACAGGGTCTCCAGCACGAAGCCGATCAGCGCCAGTTGCAACACCGTGCGCACGGCGGCAATCAGCATGTCCCGTTCCAGGCCCAGCCGGGTCACGGCGGTGGCACCGGCCAGCGCCACCACCAGCAACGCGCCGATGGCGAGATCCAGCCAGCCAAGATCGATTATCTGCATAGCACCTCCCGCAACTGCTCGCCTTCGATGCGGAAGTGCCGATCCGCCACACGGGCGATCTGGGCCGGGTCATGCGCCACCCAGAGCACCGGCAACCGCTCCCGGCGTGCCAGCGCCACCAGCCAGCGCTCCATCCGGCGCGCGCTGTCACCATCCAGATTGGCCGTCGGTTCGTCCAGCAGCAGCGCCTCCGGCTGATGGGACACCGCACGCAGCACCGCCAGCCGTTGCTTCTCCCCCGACGACAAACGGCTCACTGACCAGCCCATGACCTCCGGCCCGAATCCGGCGGCCTCCAGGGCATCATCCGGCAGGTCGAGAAAATGCTCCTGTACCGCTTCCGCCCACCACTGGGATTCCGCCGGTACCAGCATCACCCAGCCTCGCCAGCAATGAGCCGGGGTATGCCGCTGCCGGCGCTCGCCCAGCCAGACCTCACCGGCATGGGCGTCCAGATCCGCGATAGCGCGTAACAGCCGGCTCTTGCCGGAACCGGAAGGGCCGGAGATGCAGACGATCTCGCCAGGCTGCACGGTGAGCGTGACGCCCCGGAGACTGCCGCAATCGAGATCACTGATGGAAAGCCGGTTCGATGACGGCGGGGGGGAGACGTTCACGCCAGGGGTCCTTGTCAGGGAAACGCCGATCAATTCCCCCGAGCCGGGGAAATGATCGGCGCTTTCTTGGTGCCTGGACACATCTTAGCCGGAAGCGCCGGTGTAGATCATTCTCCGATCACCGGTGGAAGGTCGCACCAGACAGGCGCGGCAAGCCGCATAATCGTCTGGTCTCCGAGACGTCCCGGCACCGTTAGCCCTCAGCGACGACCGCTGGCCGCAGCCTTGGCCGCGCCACCATGGGCCGGCTTGGTGCCGGAGCCGAAGTATTCCTCCGGCGTGAACACGTCCACCTCGATCGCCTCGAGGGCAGCCTGGTTGGCCTGCCGTAGCGACTGCGCCTCGGTATCGGCGATGACCTGTTTTTCCAGCGCCTCATCCACCAGCTCGTACGGATAGCCACGCGGCAGTTTGCGCGACTTCTGCGCCTCGGTGATCTTGGCGATGATCGGCTGGACCTCGTTGTGCAGGCGGAATGCCTTGAGCAGGCGACCGGCGCCGGGTCGTCCTTCCACCGGCGTCGCGATGCCGCGTGTGATCCGCTCGTACTGTTCCGACAACGCCTGTATGGCCGCCGCCGTCGGCGCGATCAGCTTGTCGTTGGGGCCCTGGGACAGCGGGTTGATGCGAAGGAAGAACGCCGCCGGCTTGCGCAGCCACCAGCCCACCAGCGGCGCATCGAAGTTGGCATGGATGGCCTCGAACGCCCCCTGCACCTGCGCCAGCGCATGTTCGCAGGCGTACTGCACCACGGGCAGGTCCTCTTTCGGCCGACCCTCGGCCTCATAGCGGCGCAGAGCGGACAGCGCCAGCACCTGCCACGTGAGCGCATCGGCGTAGCGGCCGGTCAGATTGCCCTTGGCCTTGAGCTTCCCACCGATGAAGTACATGGCCAGATCGGTCAGCAGGGCAAAACGGGAGGAGGCCCAGGCCAGGCGCCGGTAATAGGTGGCCGTGGGACCGTCCACCGGGCTGCCTGCGCTGTAGCCGCGGGTCAGTCCACGCACTTTCGTCCGCAGCCAGTTCTTGCCGGTGTGACCCATCCAGCCCAGCAGGTTCTTGCGGAAGGCTTCGCTGTCGTTGTTCTCAACGGCCTTGACCAGCGGCAGTGCGTAAGGATGGCAGCGGGTCGCCCCCTGGCCGAAGATGATCAGCGTCCGGGTCATGATGTTCGCACCTTCCACGGTGATGCCCACCGGAGCCGCACTGTAACCGCTGCCGAGGATGTTGTTCGGCCCCTGCATGACGCCGGCGCCGGAAAACACGTCCATGCCGTCGATCAGCAACCGCTGCGAATGTTCGGTACTGCTGGATTTCAGCAGCGCGGACACCACAGGCGGTTGCTCGCCGTTGTCGATGGCGGAGCAGGAATAGACCCGGGCACCCTCGAACATGTACGCCATCGCAGCGATGCCGGCCACCTTGTCCTGCACGCCTTCCATGTAGCCGATGGGGATGCCGAACTGGTGCCGGACCATGGAATAGGGGCCGGTGACTGCGGCGACCGACTTCATGCCGCCGATGGCACCCGCCGGCAGCGAGACTGCCCGCCCCCCGGCAAGCTGCTCCATCAGCATGCGCCAGCCCTGGCCGGAGCACTCGGGACCCCCGATAATCTGGTCCGGCGACGCGACGACGTCCTCGCCAACGATGGGGCCATTGTAGAAGCCGTCACCGATGGGCAGGTGGTGGTCGCCGTTATGCAGGCCGGGCGTGCCCTTGTGCAGCATGATCACGGTGATGCCCGGATACTCGCCCTTGCCCAGCAGGTTGTCAGGGTCGTGCATCTGGAACGCCAGCGAGATGAGGTTTGCCACCGGCGCCAGCGTGATGTAGCGCTTGCGGAAGTTCAGCCGGATCTTCACTTCGCCGTCGTCATCCTTGAACACCAGGCCTTCCGCCTTGATGGAGGCGGCGTCGGAGCCGGCGGTGGGTTCGGTCAGGCCGAAACAGGGGATGTACTCTCCGGCGGCCAGGCGCGGCAGGTAGTGCTTCTTCTGCTCATCGGTGCCGTAATGCTTCAGCAGTTCCGCGGCACCGAGCGAGTTGGGAATGACCACGAACGTCCCGACGGCGGAGCAGTAGGAATTGACCTTGGACATGACGGCTGACATCGCCAGGGTCGAGAAACCCTTGCCGCCGTACTCCTTCGGGATCAGCATGCCCATGAAGCCCTGCTGCTTGATGAACTCCAGCACATCGTCGGGAACCCGCCGGGTGCGCTCCACCTCATACGGATCGACCATCCGGCAGAGTTCTTCCGCCGGGCCATCCAGGAATGCCTGTTCCTCGTCGGAAAGCCGGCTGTAGGGCTCGGCGAGCATCTTCCTGAAGTCCGGATTGCCGGAGAACAGCTGGCCATCGATCCATACCGTGCCCGCTTCCAGCGCCTGGCGCTCGGTATCCGAGATACGGGGCAGCACGTTATTGCTGCGCATGAAGTTCATGATTGCCGAAAACATTCTTGAGAGCCTCCCGTTGCCCATCCGCAATCCTTGGCTGCAGACGGCCCGGCCTCGTCCCCCGTCAGGCGCTGCAGCGAAGAGCGGCCAATGAAACCAAAGTGCCTGCTATGTACTTTCCAGACGCCTTAACTGGAAGATAGTTCAAATTCGCCATACGTTTCCGTATGCAAATAATATGCATGACTTTACAGGCAGATACAGCCGCCCGCCGGAGCGCGGCCTGGTAACGGGACAACGTGGCGGGTCGCCTGCTATGCTTGTGCTGGAAGACTTCTGCAGGGACGCTTCCCAGCCCCCAGACTTCCCGGAGGCCGCATGAACGAACGTCGGCAAGCAGCACGTCAGCGGGTGGAGTGGCCGATGACGCTGGTTTTCTCGGATACCGGGCACAGCCTGCGCGTCCGGGGCTACGATCTTTCCTCGGGCGGTCTCGGCCTGGTCAGCACCGACCGGGTGGAACCGGGCACGGCCTGCAGAATGAAATTCCGCGTCAAACCGCGAGCCGACGATTTCGGCGTGGACATGGAGCCCTGGGGCGAAGTGGTACGCGTTGACGAGCAACAGCCCGGCGTCTTCCGCGTGGGGGTGGAGTTCTCGATGCTGAACCCGGAACAGGCCGGGGCCATCGAGCACTACCTGGATAATCTGGTGCAGCGCACGACGCCGGCACCGGCCTGAGAGGGTGTGCAGGACCGGCCGGGAGTCGCTCAGGGCATGAACTGTTCCTTGACGATACGCTCTTCCAGATTGTGTTCGGGATCGAACAGTAGCGTCAGCTGGTAGTCGGAATCCTCCCGGATGCTGACATGGCGTACGTCGCGGACTTCGGTGAAATCCGCCACCGCGCTGACCGGCCGCTTGGTGGGCTCGAGGATTTCGAGTTCGACATGTGCGGTGTTGTGGAGCACCGCCCCCCGCCACCGCCGGGGCCGGAACGCCACGATGGACGTCAATGCCAGGATGTTGGCGCGCAGCGGCAGTATCGGGCCGTCGGCGGAAAGATTGTAGGCCGTGCTGCCGGCGGGCGTCGCCAGTAGCACACCGTCGCACATCAGTTCCTCCAGCCGCACCACGCCATCCACCTTGATCTGCAGTTTTGCCGTCTGGCGGGTCTCGCGCAACAGGGAAACTTCATTGATGGCCCGCGCCTCGCGTACCTCGCCCGCTGCGGTCCGGGCGGTCATGTGCAGCGGCTTGATGGTGACCGGCTGAGCCTTCTCCAGACGCTGGTGCAATCCATCCAGTTCCAGCCGGTTCATCAGGAAACCGACACTGCCGCAGTTCAGGCCGAACACGGGCTTGTCCAATCGCATGTAGCGATGCAGCGTGCGCAGCATCAGCCCGTCACCACCCAGCGCGACAATCACGTCCGCTTCCTCGACCGGTACAACGGTATACCGCTCGCGCAGGCCCAGCAGTGCCTGCTGGGCGGTTTCAGCGTTGCTGGCCACGACGGCAATACGGCGTTCTGTCATAGGTTGTTCTCGCGGGCATCCCATTCGTGGGCGGCGGCACGGCCGCGGCTCTGGCTGACGGCCAGGCAGATAACAATAGCAATAATGAAGAGCAGGGCGCAGAACAGCACCGAGGCCTGCAAACCCACCACCGCCTGCAACAGACCGAGGGACAGAATACCGAAGGTGCTGGCCAGCTTGCTCGCCAGTCCCCAGAAACCGAAGAACTCGGCCGCCTTGGAACGGGGCGAGAAGATGCCCACCAGGGCACGCCCGGCAGACTGGCTGGACCCCAGGCTGAGGCCGGCGAGCACGCCCACGAACAGGAACAGGTGCTGCGCCTCCCAGCCCAGATCGAACAGGTCGTTCAGCAAACCGGTCACCTCAGGCGTGCCCCAGATGGCGAAGATCGCCGCCACCCAGAGGCTGAGCGAGGCAATGTAGGTTACCTTGGCGCCAATCTTGTCCTGCAGGTAGCCGAAACCCAGAGCGCCGGCAGCCGCAGTGATCTGCACGATGATGAACATGATGTTGCGGATGTGCTCATCCCAGCCGATCACCTGCGCCCCGTAGATGAAGGCGAAGGTGATAATGATGGAAATGCCGGCCATGGCGAACAGCACAGAACCCAGGAAGATCGCCAGATCCCGGAACTGTTGCAGTTCCCGCCAGGTGATCAGCAGGCGCTCGATGGCCACGCTCGCGTAGTTTCTTCCAGGGGGCAGTGGACGTTTCGATCCCCGCTCCTTCACCCAGATGAACGTCGGAATGGCCGCGAGCAGGAAGAAGACGCCGGCAAATGGGCCCACCCAGCGTACGCGATCGAAGTTCTCCGCCGTGGCCTCGCCAAGGAACAGCAGCGTGAAGCCCGCAGCGAACAAGCCGCCCACGTAACCCAATGCCCAGCCGAAACCGGATATCTTGCCCAGATCCTCCGGCGGCCCCAGCCCGGGAAGGAAGCTTGCAATGAAGGATTCGCCGATGGCGTAGGCATAGTTGGAGAGCACCAGCAGAATCATGCCCAGCAGGATGTAGCCCGGGGCGACGAAGTACAGCAGAGCGGTCGCCGCCACCGTCAGCAGGTAACTGGCGAACAGGAACTGCTTCTTGGCCGCGGAATAGTCCATGATGGCGCCGGCAAACGGCCCGCTGACCACCACCATCAGATAACTGATCGCCAGCGCAATACTCCACAGCAGATTACCCAGCCGGTAGTTGTCGCCCCGATCACCGACAATCACCGTGGTGAACAACTCGCCGAACACTACGGTGATGATCAGCAGCGTATACGCCTGGTTGGCGAAATCGAACATCGCCCAACCGAAGATTTCCCGTTTCGGCGCGCGTTCGCGGGCCGCCGGCTGACTCAGTGCCGCGTCTACCACAAGCCCCCCCGGATCGGGCTGGGTTCGTCATCGATTCCCAGCGTGAACAGGCTCCACGCCTCCAGATCGCCGTTTCGGCAGAGCCCGTAGCGGAACGGCGGCGTCAGCCCCTCAAGCGCGAAGCGGAGATCCTTGAACCAGACACAGGTGTCGGACGCCGCCCGATCCACCCGGTACACCGACGGCAAGTGCGCGAAACGCCGGTAGAACGCGAACGCATCCTCCGCCCATACCGAGCGAGCCAAGGCGTCCTTCTCGCCGTCGCCGTACATGGCGTGACGCCGCCACTGCGCCTGATCCACCGGTTGGTAGCTGGCCAGTATGCGGCGGAACCAGGGGGCATCCTCGGACGCTGGCGTGGGCGGCTCTGAGCGACGCAGGTTCACGGTGGTCAGGTAGTGCGTTTCGTTGTGGGTAACGGCCAGCATCCAGTTGAACGGGGAAAACGGCTGTGGATAGGCCTCCACCCGGGCGGTCTGCATGCCGCGATCGGCGGCGAATTGCTGCGCCACGTCCAGCGCACTGCGGTACTGGCTGTGCTGAAACAGCACCAGCGCCGTCACTCCCGCCAGGCTGAGCGTGGCCGCCAGCCGCGGCCGCCAGTACAGCGAGGCCAGGAGCCCGAGAACGAGAATCCCGCTGAACCAGGGATCGATGATGAACGTGGTGTTGAAACCGGGAGCCCAGGCACTGAACGGGGCCAGAATCCGGGTCCCGTAGCTGGTGATCAGGTCACCGAGAATGTGGATGAACAACGCCAGCAGGGAAACACCGTAGTAGGCTTTCCAGCCATAGCGACGCCCGCCCAGATAACTGAAACCCACGGCCAGGACCAGCGCCCACAACGGCATCGCCACCAGTGAATGGGTGATACCCCGGTGCTGCCCCAGGTACACATCGGAGCCGAACAGCCGGACGACGGCGTCGAGATCCGGAGCGGCGGCGGCCAGGCCTCCGACCACCGTGCGCTCCTTGAGGGAAAGCGTGCCGGCGCGCCGTTTCGGCGCCGTTGCCCGGGCCAGCACAGCCCCGGATATGGCATGGGTAATGGTATCCAGCGGGTCTCTCCGGTTATGCCGTCAGTCGGACGCCGCGCGCTGCGCCGACGCCGACGCCTCCTCGTTCACTGCCGCCGGCGGCGCGGGCAGCCGCAGCCTTCCGCCGTGGTGCACCGTGCCGTAGCCCGGCACAAATCCCGACAGCAGGCGTGCCGTTCGCAAGCCGCGATGCAGGCGGCTGCGGGTCTTGCGGAAACCGGGGCTTTCGTCCCGCAACCAGCTTACGAAGGTGGCGACGAACAGGCTGGTCAGCACTGTTTCCTCCAGACCGCGGTAGATGCCGGCGGCGTCCCGGCCGGCCGCTTCCCGCAGCCACTGGACGGTACGACTGATGCGTAGCACGGCCGGGATCTGGACATGCAGATGGCCCGGTTCCAGCTTGCCGAGAATCATCTGCCGCGTAACGCCACGGTGCGGCTCCAGGCAATCCAGCCAGGCCCAGACCAGTGTTTCCAGCCGCTCCACCGAGGGCAGTTCGGCTACTGCCAGTTCGTGACCACACGCCAGCATCGCCGCGTCCGCCCGATCGAACCAGGCATCCACCAACTCGTCCTTTTCCCGGAAGTGCTGCCGGACACCGTTCAGGTCGGTATCCAGCGCTTCCGCCACCTGATACAGCCGGAGCCCCTCCCAGGAGCCCTGTTCGGCCACCGTGAGTGCCGCGTCGACGATCGCATCTGCAGTCGGTTGCATGCAGCCTCCCTCGGTTGCTCGGCCGGAAAGCGAACCATCAACGCCGATTGATACCGATGCCTCCCGGACCGGTGAACATCAGAGCCAGGGCGGTAAACAGGAAAAAGCCCTGCAGCTCCAGCGCCCAGGCGCCATGCTGATTCAAGGCGAACAACTCGTGCGAGTGAGCGAGAAAGATGGCGAAGAGCATGTTGATGACGATCAACAAGCCCCCCCAGCGAGCATAGAAGCCGATGATGATCAGTATCGGCGCCACCACCTCGCCCAGGTACACACCGTAGGCCAGCGCTTCCGGCAGCCCGGCGCCGGCAAGCATTCCCTTGATACCGTCGATTCCACCAATCAGCTTGGGAATACCATGGAACAGCATCAGTATCCCCAGCGTCAGACGCAGGATCAGCTTCCCGACGTCATCATTCAGTGACTGCAGCATAGTACACTCCTTGTTATGGTCTTGGATGAATCACACCACGTATCTGTGACATTTTACAGCCGGCCTCACTTCACTAGCTTACTAACATGACAGAGCCTCGCACAGCCACCACTATCTACTTCGCCCACGGCAAGGAAAGCGGCCCCTGGGGCACCAAGATCAGCGCGCTGGCAGAACTGGCCCGCGCCAGGGGCCTGCGCGTGGAGAGCCCGGACTACCGCTTCACCATGGATCCCGATGAGCGGGTACGCCATCTGCTGCAACACGCCGATACCGCCGGCGATAGCCTGCTGCTGGCGGGATCGAGTATGGGAGGGTATGTCTCCGCGGTGGCCAGCGCCACGCTGAAACCGCGCGGCCTGTTCCTGATGGCCCCGGCCGTGGACATTCCCGGTTACACCGCCGACACCACGCCGGGCAGCGGCTGCATCCACGTGATTCACGGCTGGCAGGACACGCTGATACCCCCCGAACGGGTGACGGGGTGGGCCCTGCGCCACCGGGCCAGCCTCCACCTGATCGACGCGGACCACACGTTGAACAGCAGGTTGGAACGCGTCGAACGCCTGTTCTCGCTGTTTCTCGACGAGGCGCTGGCCACCGGATGAGCCTTGCCCGACCCCGGGCGCTTCTGTGGCACAATCTGCGCCTCGGACGACGATTGCGGACAAGAGCCATGTCAGACACAGTTGCGCAAACGCCTCCCCAGGGGCTGCCCATGATGCACATCCTGCTAGCCCTGCTGGCGGGGCTGGTTCTCTATATGCCGGTGGTCAACCTGGCCGATGGCGGATACCTGTCGGTGCTGGACATCGCCGGCGCCTGGGGCTATCTCACGCTGTTCCTGCTCGGTCTGCTGATCGGTGCCTGCCTGATCTTCATGATCACCCGCAAACTGACCTGGGGGCGCGCACTGCTGGTGGACCTGGGAGTGGTGGTCTGTCTGATTCCGGCCGTGGTGGGCATTGTCCTCGGCTGGGAGCAGCCCGCGCAGGGGGCCACCGGCTTTGGCTACGGCTTCTGGCTGGCGGTGGTCTTCCTGCTGCTGCGCTTCCCACTCAGCTTCTGGATTCGGGGAAACGCCAGCCGGCTGCATACGCAGATGCAGCAGAAGCAGTCCGGGAGGGATGGCTGATGTGCCATCCCGACCACTTCATGAATCACGCGGGCACTTCAGCGCGAGGTTAGTCGCAGCTCGATGCGACGGTTGCGTCGCATCGCCTCCGCGGTGGTGCGGTCGTCCACCGGATGGTACTCGGCAAAGCCGGCCGCCGAGAGCCGCTCGGCTGGAACGCCTCTGGCGATCAGGTAATCCACGATGGACTGCGCGCGCGCCGTGGACAGCTGCCAGTTGGACGGGAATTCCGGAGTGCTGATGGGACGGATGTCGGTATGTCCCTCCACCTGGAGCACCCAGGGGATCTCGTCGGGGATGTCCTCGGCGATGGTAAGCAGCGTCTCCGCCACACGGTCGAGTTGCCGCCGGCCGGGTTGGCCCAGTTCGGCGGAAGCGGATTCGAAGAACAGCTCCGACTGGAACAGGAAACGATCGCCGACAATGCGGATGTCCTCGCGGTCACCGAGCACCTCGCGCAAACGGCCGAAGAAATCGGAGCGGTAGCGGCTCAGTTCCTGCACCCGCTCCACCAGCAGCAGGTTCAGCCGCTCACCCAGCTCGGCAATCTCGATATCCTGTTCGGCAACCCGCGTTTCCGCCAGTTCCAGCGCGCCGGCCACCCGGCGCAACTGTTCACGCAGGGCAGCCGCCTCGGCGGCCAGCCTGTCGATCCGGGCCTGCGCCTCCGCCGACAGGTGCTGTTCCTCTTCCAGCGCCCGGCGCTGTTCTTCCGTCAGACGGGTCAGGTCGCGGACCCGCATTTCCCGTTCTTCGATCTCGCGCTGCGCCAGGCGGGTACGTTCCTCGGCGTCCGCCAGCTCGGCTTCCAGGGCCAGGCTGCGATCGCGGGCCGCGGTGGCTTCGTCCCGGCTCGCTTCCAGGGCCGCCTCCAGATCGCCCACCTGGTCTTCCAGCTGCTGCCGGAGACGGCGCAGCGCGTCAATATCCTGTTGCAGGCTGGCCAGCTCGCGGGTCTGCTCGCGGATGGTCTCCTGGTCTTCCTCGATGGTCTCTCCGGCAGCGAGGAGTTCGCGTTCCAGCCGCTCGGAGCGGTCCAGGGCTTCCGCCAGTTCATCCTGCAATGCGGCCCGCTGGCCGATGGAAACGCTGAGTTGTTCTTCCAGCGCCTCCCGGCGGCGCTCCTCCATGGACAGTAGTTCGCCAAGCTCGGTGAGACGAGCTTCGAGTCGCGCCAACGTTCGCTCGCGGCCGGTCAACACATCCGTAAGCACCGACTGCGCCAGCATGAACACCGTCAGCACGAACACGAATACGAGGAGCAGCGTCGCCAGCGCATCCACGTACCCCGGCCAGATATTGACGCTGTTCCGGCTTCGGCGTCCGCCTCCAGTGAACATAGCGGCTTACCGTCCTTCCGGCGGTTCGTGTCCCGTCGCCTTGGCCACGGTGCGGGTCAGCAGGCGCACTTCGCTGCGTAACGCTTCCGCCACCGTATCCCGCTCCTGCTCCATCCGGCCGATCATGCGTCCCAAATGCTGGTCCAGGCCCTGCAGCGCCTCGCGCATGGCCCGGTCCTCGTCCTGGCGGTCTGCCATGGTATCCGCCAGTCGCTTCAGCAACGGCTGCAGTTCCATCTGCCCCTTGGTGATGGTAAGCGCCATCTTCTGTTCGCCGCGGCTTTGCTCCAACAGGTGAGACATCTGCTCGGTGAGATTGATCAATCCGGCATCCGCCGCGCGGCGCTCCTCCTCGGAGCGGGCCAGGGCACGCTGGAGCTTGTCCAGACTGTCGGCGGTCTGCTCCAGCAAGGCCTGGATGTAGGCAGGAATGGTCGGTTCGCCCTCGCCGGCGCCGACACCGCCGCTGCTGTAGTGGGTCACCCCGGAAAGCCATTCTTCCAGATCGTTGTAGAAGCGATTCTGGGCGTATCCCGCCTGCAAATCGACGAAACCCAGCACCAGGGCGCCGGCCAGGCCGAACAGCGAGGAGCTGAATGCGGTACCCATGCCCTCCAGCGGCGCTTCCAGGCCGCTGCGCAGTTCTTCGAAGATGGCGGTGGCGTCGGCGCCGGTGATGCGCAGGTCGCCAATCACTGCGCCAATGGCACGCAGCGTGTCCAGCAACCCCCAGAAGGTACCCAGCAGACCGAGAAAGATCAGCAGGCCGATGATGTAGCGTGAGAGATCCCGGGACTCATCCAGCCGCGAGCGTATGCCGTCCAGCAATGTCGTCATGCTCATCGCCGAGAGCTGAAGCTGCTTGTCCTTGCGGTCGGCCAGCAAACGGGTGAGTGACCCGATCACGCCGCCCCTGGGAACCGCCGGCGTCGCCCGGCTGGCGCGCCAGGCGCGAATCCAGGCGGCATCCGGCCCCAACTGGATGACCTGGCGCAGGTTGATGATGATTCCCAGCAGCAACACCGCCAGGATCATGCCGTTGAAAACGGGGTTGGCAAAGAATGCCTCACGCAGCGGAACGAACAACAGCGTACAGACCACTGCCACCGAGGCGAGGAACAAAGCAATCCAGAGCAGGACCCGCGTGGGTTGTCTCACGCACCCTCCCTTGCCGCGACAGGGGACGCCGCGACTGTCGCCGACGTTGTTATGGAAGCGCTGAAGTACCCATGCCGCCGCGCTTCCTTATATGGCTTTCCCAGCTGCTTGCGGAATCATCGGTCGATCCAACTGATGCGATGAACAGATCAACAGCCCCCGATTGGTTGATCATCCATGCCATCGCACCGGAGAGCAAGCCCCGGTGCATCTGAGCGTCAGGAGAAAGGTGACGGCGGCAGCGCTGCCGGCCTCGACAGCGCACGGGTCGCCGATCAGAGATGCCCTTGGATCGCCGCCGGCTCGACGGCATGCCAGTTGGACACACGCCGGCGTGGATGAGAGACCACCAGGCGGTCAAGCATTTCCTCGGCTTCGGCCCGGGTTTCGAACGGACCCCGCACACCTTCACGCGTCTCCACGTACCAGCCGTTGGCCAGGCCTCCCTGTTCGCCGACGTGGAAGAAGCGGTCCTGCCTGAACTGACTTCGGTAGCCTCCGGGGGATGCAGCCATGGTTACCTCCAGCACCCGGGTTGCAACCCAGCGCGCCTACTGACCGAACACCGTCGGGAGCCGCGAATACAGCCTCCGACACACGGCCCTCCATGGCGGACATGCAGCATGGTTCGCTGCATCACGTGCAATGCTTCGCATCCTAGCATTGTGTCTCTGCTGTTTATAGCCTATCCACAACGGTTTTGGACAGAGCTGTCCACCACGCATCCGTCCGTGCCGCAGCCGTCGCCACACCTCGGCCCGTCGGTGATGCCTCCCTGGGTGGCGGGCGTCAGGCGCGATAGTATGCGTACAGTAACCAGCAGAGGACACGGGATGTATACCCAGCAATCGGCCACGGTGGTGGACCTGCTCCGTCACGGTCAGCCCGAGGGGGGGCAGAAGTATCGGGGCCGCCTGGACGACCCGCTCAGCCCGCTGGGCTGGGAGCAGATGCGCCGTGCCGTGGCTGACGGCACGCATTGGGATGTCGTGCTCAGCTCCAGCCTGGAGCGGTGCCGGGCTTTTGCCGAAGAGGTGGGCCACGGGCAGAGCATTCCCGTACACGTGGAACCCGACTTCGTGGAAATCAGTTTCGGCGACTGGGAAGGCATGAAAACCGAGGAAATCCTGGCCAGGTACGGCCCTGCGCTGAGCGCATTCTGGCTGGACGGCGATGCCAACCCGCCCCCGGGGGGAGAGACCGTGAGCAGCTTCCACCACCGGGTGGGCGCCGCCTGGGACCGTTGGCTGGAGCGGCTCTGGGGGCAGCATGTGTTGCTGGTCTGCCACGGCGGCGTCGTACGCACCGCCCTGAGCCACGCACTCGGGCTGTCCCCCACGCACATGCTCTCGCGCCTGGAGGTACCTTACGCCTGCCGTAGCCGCGTCCGGATCACGCGCCGAGCCGATAGCAGCCTGCAGTCAATGCTGGTCAGTCACGGAGCGCCGGAATAGCCGCCGTCATTCTGCCCGGCGACGGCCCCCTTCTCACAACGCCCAAAGGTCCATGAACACGTTCACCGGCATCTTCTCCAGGGTCTTCTGTTTTGCGCAAGCGGCCTTGATGGCGTCGGCACGCCGGGGGGGCAGCCGTGTTGCCACGGCCTGTTCGAATTTCTCCACCAGCAGCGGAATCCCCTCCTTGCGGCGGCGGCGATGGCCGACGGGATAGTCCACCTGCACGCGCTCGGTCTGACTGCCGTCCGTGAAGAAGACCTGCACGGCATTGCCGATGGAGCGCTTCTTCGGGTCCAGGTAGTCCTTTGAGAACTGCGCGTTCTCCTGCACTTCCATCTTCTCGCGCAGGGCATCGATGCGCGGGTCGGCAGCGATGTGGTCCTCGTAGTCGTCCGCGGTGAGCCGGCCGAAGATCAGCGGCACGGCCACCATGTACTGGATGCAGTGATCCCGGTCGGCGGGGTTGTCCAGGGGCCCGGTCTTGTCGATGATGCGCACCCCGGCCTCCTGGGTCTCGATCACCACGCGGTCGATGCCCTCCAGCCGGTTCTTCACCTGCCCGTGCAGGCTCACGGCCGCCTCGACGGCCGTCTGGGCGTGGAACTCGGCCGGAAAGGCGATCTTGAACAGGATGTTCTCCATCACATAGCTGCCGAAACCCTGTTCGAGCCTGAGCCTGTTGCCCTTGAACAGCACGTCGTTGAAGCCCCAGCCCCTGGCCGACAGTGCCGAGGGGTACCCCATTTCGCCGGTCATGGCGATCAGCGCCAGGCGCACGCCCCGGGCGGAGGCGTCGCCGGCGGCCCAGCTCTTGCGCGAGCCGGTATTGGGGGCATGGCGATAGGTGCGCAGGCTGGAGCCATCGATCCAGGCGTGGGAAAGCGCCGTGACCACGTCGTCCCGGCTGCCGCCCAGCATGTGGGTGACCACGGCGGCGGTGGCGATCCGGCACAGCATGACGTGATCCAGGCCGACACGGTTGAAGCTGTTCTCCAGCGCGATCACGCCCTGGATCTCGTGCGCCTTGATGGCGGCGGTGAGCACTTCGCGCATGGTCAGCGGCGCCCTGCCTTCGGCGATGTTGCGGCGGCTGAGGTAATCCGCCACCGCCAGGATGCCGCCAAGATTGTCGGAGGGATGCCCCCATTCCGCGGCGAGCCAGGTGTCGTTGAAGTCCAGCCAGCGGATCATGGCGCCAATATTGAACGCTGCCTGCACCGGGTCCAGCCGGTAGGAGGTCCCCGGGACCCGGACACCATTGGCCATCTCCGCGCCCGGCACCACCGGCCCCAGCAGCTTGGTGCAGGCCGGGTACTGCAGGGCGAGCATGGCGCAGGCCAGGCTGTCCATCAGCATGTAGCGGGCGGTGTCGTAGGCCTCGTCGGACTTGACGGTGTAGCCGGTGACGTACCTGGCGATCGCCACCAGCTCCTTGTCCGGCTTCGGCCGCTTGCTGGACTTGATGCCTCCCTCGGTCGCGCGCATGTGTCGGCTCCTCCCCGTCAGGACGGATTGCGGATGAGACTCATGACAAGTGTAGGCGTACCGCGGCTGTTACCGCTGGAGGACGTCACCGGGGATGCGCACCCAGCCTTCCATCAGCACCCGCGCGCTGCGGCTCATCACCGCCTTGGTGGCGGTCCATTCACCGTTGACCTGGCTGGCCTCGGCGCCCACCCGCAGCGTCCCGGAGGGGTGACCGAAATGCACCGAGTTGCGTTCGCCACCGCCGGCGGCCAGGTTCACCAGCGTGCCGGGCACCGCCGCGGCCGTGGCGATGGCAACGGCCGCGGTCCCCATCATGGCATGGTGCAGCTTGCCCATGGACAGCGCGCGCACCAGCAGGTCGATGTCGGCGGCCTTCACGGCCTTGCCGCTGGAGGCGGTGTAGTCCGCCGGCCCCGCGACGAAGGCCACCTTGGGTGTGTGCTGCCGCTGGGCGGCTTCGTCCACGTGTCCGATCAGCCCCATGCGCACAGCACCGTGGGCGCGGATGGACTCGAACATGGCCAGCGCCTTGACGTCGTTATTGATGGCATCCTGCAGTTCGGTGCCGGTGTAGCCGATCTCGGCGGCGTTGACGAACACGGTGGGGATGCCGGCATTGATCATCGTGGCCCTGAGCGTGCCCAGACCGGGCACTTCCAGTTCGTCCACCAGCTTGCCGGTGGGGAACATGGCGCCATCGCCGTCCGCCGGATCCATGAACTCCACCGGTATTTCAGCCGCCGGGAAAGTCACCCCGTCCAGCTCGAAATCGCCGGTTTCCTGCACCCGCCCATCGACCATGGGCACCCGGCCGATGATGGTCTTGCGGATATTGGCCTGCCAGATGCGCACTTCCGCAATGCCGTTGTCGGGAATCCTCGCGGGATCCACCAGCCCGTTGCTGACGGCGAACGGGCCCACGGCAGCGGACAGATTGCCGCAGTTACCGCTCCAGTCGATGAAGGGTTTGTCGATGGACACCTGGCCAAACAGGTAGTCCACGTCATGCTCCGGGCTGTCGCTCCTCGACAGGATCACCGTCTTGCTGGTGCTGGAGGTTGCGCCGCCCATGCCATCGGTGTGCTTGCCGTAGGGGTCGGGGCTGCCGATCACCCGCAACAGCAGCGCATCTCGAGCCGGACCGGGCGTGCGGGCGGTTTCCGGCAGGTCATCCAGGCGGAAGAAAACACCCTTGCTGGTGCCGCCGCGCATGTAGGTGGCGGGAATCCGGATCTGCGGTGCATGGGCCATGACAATCGCTTCCTGGTCTACGCTGGCGAGGCGACCCGGCGCCATCCATGCGCCGGGTCGACGGTTCATGGGTATCTGGCCGGGCTCAGCCGGTCGCCTCGGCACGGGACTCCGATTCCAGGAAATCCTGCGCAAAGCGCTGCAGCACGCCGCCGGCGGAGTACACGGAGACCTCCTCCGCGGTATCCAGCCGGCAGATCACCGGCACCCGCTCCACCTCGCCGCCACGGCGGTTGATCACCAGTGTCAGCGTGGCCCCGGGCGCAGGGGCGCCCTCCACGTCGTAGGTTTCGGTGCCGTCCAGCGCCAGTGTCTTGCGCGTGGTACCCTCCTGGAACTGCAACGGCATCACGCCCATACCGATCAGGTTGGTGCGGTGGATGCGCTCGAAGCCTTCGGCGACGATGGCTTCCACCCCTGCCAGCGCCACACCCTTGGCCGCCCAGTCGCGGGACGAGCCCTGGCCGTAGTCGGCGCCGGCGATGATGATCAGCGGCTGTTTGCGGTTCATGTAGGTTTCGATGGCCTCCCACATGCGCATGATCTTGCCGTCCGGCTCCACCCGGGCCAGTGAGCCCTGTTTCACCTCGCCCTTGTCGTCGCGCACCATCTCGTTGAACAGCTTGGGGTTGGCCAGCGTTGCCCGCTGCGCGGTGAGGTGATCGCCGCGGTGGGTGGCGTAGGAATTGAAGTCCTCCTCCGGCAGGCCCATTTTCGCCAGGTACTCGCCGGCAGCGCTGTCCAGGAGAATGGCATTGGACGGCGAGAGGTGGTCGGTGGTGATGTTGTCCGGCAGGATGGCCAGCGGTCGCATGCCCTTCAGCGCGCGCTCGGCGGCCATGGTCCCTTCCCAGTACGGCGGGCGGCGGATGTAGGTGCTCTGCGGGCGCCAGTCGTAGAGCGGGCTCTCCGCCTCCTTCACCGCTCCCAGATTGAACATCGGGATGTAGACCTTGTTGAACTGCTCCGGCTTGACGAATTCCTCGACGATGGCGTCGATCTCCTCGTCCGAGGGCCAGATGTCCTTCAGCGTCACCGGCTTGCCGTCCGAGCCGGTGCCCAGCACGTCCTGTTCGATGTCGAAACGCACCGTGCCGGCAATGGCGTAGGCCACCACCAGCGGCGGCGAGGCCAGGAAGGCCTGCTTGGCGTAAGGGTGGATGCGGCCGTCGAAGTTGCGGTTGCCGGACAGCACGGCGGTGGCGTACAGGTCACGATCGATGATCTCCTGCTGAATCTTCGGATCCAGCGCGCCGGACATGCCGTTGCAGGTGGTGCAGGCGTAGGCGACGATGCCGAAGCCCAGCTTTTCCAGTTCCGGCAGCAGGCCGGCTTCCTCCAGGTACAAACGGGCCACCTTGGAGCCGGGCGCGAAGGATGACTTCACCCAGGGCTTGCGTACCAGCCCGAGTTCGTTGGCCTTCTTTGCCAGCAGCCCGGCAGCCACCACATTGCGCGGGTTGGAGGTGTTGGTGCAACTGGTGATGGCGGCGATGATCACCGCGCCGTCGGGCATCCTGCCTGCCTTTTCCTCGGCCATGGCCTTGTCCAGATCCACCGCGATGCCGCGCTCGTGCAGCGCCCGGGTGGGCAGGCGGCGATGGGGGTTGGACGGGCCGGCCAGGTTGCGTTCCACGGTGGAAAGGTCGAAGGTGAGCACGCGCTCGTACTCGGCCTTGTTCAGGCTGTCGGCCCACAAACCGGTGGTCCTGGCGTAGTTCTCCACCAGCGCCACCTGCTCCGGCTCGCGACCGGTGAGCTTGAGGTAATCGATGGTCTGCTCGTCGATGTAGAACATCGCCGCCGTGGCACCATACTCCGGGGTCATGTTGGAGATGGTGGCGCGATCGCCGATGGTCAGACTGGACGCACCTTCGCCGAAGAACTCCAGGTAGGCGCCCACCACACGCTCCTTGCGCAGGAATTCGGTGATGGCCAGCACGATGTCGGTGGCGGTGATCCCCGGCTGGCGCTTGCCGGTGAGTTCGACACCGACGATATCGGGCAGACGCATCATCGACGGCCGTCCCAGCATCACGGTTTCCGCCTCCAGGCCGCCCACGCCGATGGCGATGACGCCCAGGCAGTCGATATGCGGGGTGTGGCTGTCGGTGCCCACACAGGTGTCCGGGAAAGCCACGCCGTCGCGGGCCTGGATCACCGGCGACATCTTTTCCAGATTGATCTGGTGCATGATGCCGTTGCCGGCCGGGATCACATCCACGTTTCTGAACGCGGTCTTGGTCCACTCGATGAAGTGGAAACGATCCTCGTTGCGACGGTCCTCAATGGCGCGATTCTTCTCGAAGGCGTCCGGCTCGAAGCCGGCGTGCTCCACCGCCAGCGAATGATCGACGATAAGCTGGGTCTGCACCACCGGGTTCACCTTGGACGGGTCGCCACCCTTCTCGGCGATGGCGTCGCGCAGCCCGGCCAGGTCCACCAGCGCGGTCTGGCCGAGGATGTCGTGGCAGACCACGCGGGCCGGGTACCAGGGAAAGTCGAGATCGCGCCGCCGCTCGATGAGCTGTTTCAGCGCATCGGTGAGCAACTCGGGTTCGCAGCGGCGCACGAGTTGTTCCGCCAGCACGCGCGAGGTGTAAGGCAACGTGTCGTAGGCGCCGGGCTGGATGTCGTCGACGGCGGCACGTGCATCGAAGTAGTCCAGGCTGGTGCCGGGCAGCGGCTTGCGATAATTCGTGTTCATGGCGTCAGGCATCCGTCGCGTCAAACTCAGGGGTCGAAAGGACGTAGCAGCCCTCACGACAAGGCTAGCAACTCCGGAGCGGCCCTCGGCCGCCCCGGCGGGGTTACGGCAACCGGACCGTCAACCGCGTTCGGCGATGGGCACCACCTTGCGCAGCTCCGGTCCGGTGTAATCGGCACTGGGGCGGATGATGCGGTTGTTGGCACGCTGCTCCATCACATGGGCGGCCCAGCCGGTCAGGCGCGACATCACGAAGATAGGCGTGAACAGCTTGGTGGGAATGCCCATGAAGTGGTAGGCGGAGGCATGGTAGAAATCGGCGTTCGGAAACAGCTTCTTCTCCCGCCACATGACCTGATCCACCCGCTCGGACACCGGGAACAGGGTCTTGTCGCCCACTTCCTGGGCCAGCTTCCGCGACCATTCCTTGATCACCGCATTACGCGGGTCGGATTCGCGATAGATGGCGTGACCGAAACCCATCACCTTGTCCTTGCGCTCCAGCATGGCCAGCAGCTCCTGCTCGGCCTGATCCGGATCAGACCACTTCTCGATCATCTCCATCGCCGCCTCGTTGGCGCCGCCGTGCAGCGGGCCCCGCAGCGAACCGATGGCTCCGGTGATGCAGGAGTGCATGTCCGACAGCGTCGATGCGCAGACCCGCGCCGTGAAGGTGGAGGCGTTGAACTCGTGTTCCGCGTACAGGATCAGCGAGACGTTCATCACGTCGGCGTGCAGTTGGCTGGCGGGTTTGCCGTGCAGCAGATGCAGGAAGTGGCCACCGATGGACGTATCGTCGGTCACCGGGTTCACGCGCACGCCGTCGTGCGAGTAGCGGTACCAGTAGGTGATGATGGACGGGAACACCGCCAGCATCCGGTCCACCACATCCTGCTGCTGGGAAAAATCGGTCTCGGTTTCCAGGTTGCCGAGCATGGAGCAACCGGTGCGCATCACATCCATGGGGTGAGCGTCGGCCGGAATGCGTTCCAGCACTTCCTTCAACGGCTGGGGCAGATCGCGCAGCCCCTGAAGACGCTTGCAATAGGCATCCAACTGGACCTGGGTGGGCAGTTCACCGTAGAGCAGCAGATAGGCCACTTCCTCGAAGGTGACGTTGTCCGCGAGATCCCGAACATCGTACCCGCGGTACGTCAGGCCCGTCCCCTCCTTGCCCACCGTGCAAAGGGCGGTCTCGCCGGCAGAGGTTCCCCGCAGGCCGGCACCGCCCAGCTTCTTCTCGCTCATAAGTTCCTCACTCGTAAACGTTCGACTTGAATCCCGCTCAGGATTGCTTGAACAGCTCATCCAGCTTGTCTTCGTAGGAATGGTAGTCCAGGACTTCGTACAGCTCGGCCCGGGACTGCATGCCGTCCACCACCGCCCGCTGCGTGCCTTGCTGCCGGATGGCACCGTACACCTGTTCCGCCGCACGGCTCATGGCCCTGAACGCGGACAAGGGGTACAGCACCATGCCGGCCCCGGCCTCGCGCAGCTCGTCCACGGTGAACAGCGGTGTCTGGCCGAATTCGGTGATGTTGGCGAGTACCGGCACCGGTACCGACGAGGTGAACGCGCGGAATTCCTCCAGCGTGTGCAACGCCTCGGCGAAGATCGCGTCGGCGCCGGCCTCTACGTAGGCGTTGGCCCTGTCGACTGCCGCCTGCATGCCTTCCGAGGCATGCGCGTCGGTACGTGCCATGAATACAAAATCGGCGTCCTGGCGCGCATCCACGGCTGCCTTGACGCGGTCCACCATCTCTTCCTTGCTCACCAGCGCCTTGTTGGGCCGGTGGCCGCAACGCTTGGCCTGCACCTGGTCTTCCAGGTGAATGGCAGCCACGCCGGCGCGCTCCATCTCGCGGACGGTGCGGGCGATACTGAAGGCACTGCCCCAGCCGGTGTCCACGTCCACCAGCAGCGGCACGTCGGTGGCGGAGGTGATGCGCTGGGCATCTTCGACCACGTCCGCAAGCTGGGTGATGCCCAGGTCGGGCAAACCGAAGGAGGCGTTCGCCACGCCGGCGCCGGACAGGTAAATCGCGCGGAACCCCGCCCGTTCCGCCAGCAGCGCGGAGTAGGCGTTGATCGTTCCGGCCACCTGCAGCGGCTGTTCCGCCGCCAGGGCATCCCGGAAGCGGCGACCTGCAGAGGGTATTGCGGACATGGTTGGATTTCCTCCACTCAGAACCAGGTGCGGGCCTGTCAGCCCAGTTTTACCAGTGTGCGGCCGCGCTGACGCCGTTCCATCATGGCTTCCGCGGCGGCCACGACACCGTCGAGGCCGACTTCCCCGGCCACCACGGCGTCGATGTCCGCGGGCTGCAGCAATCCGGCCAGCCGCTTCCAGGCGGCCAGACGGATATCCCGTGGGCAAAGCGGGGAATCAATGCCGATCAGACTGACACCGCGGATGATGAACGGCATCACGGTGGTATTCAGCTCAATGCCCTGGGCGAGTCCGACGGCGGCGATGTAACCCCAGGGCTGTGTCGTCCGGGTCAGCCAGGTCAGGGCTTCGCCACCCAGACTGTCCACCGACCCCGCCCAGAGCCCTTTCTCGAGAGGGCGCTTGCCCATATCCAGTTCTCGGGCATCGAGGACCTCGGCCGCCCCCAGGGCGGTGAGGTAGTCGGCGGCATCCGGTTTGCCGGTCAGCGCGGTCACACCGTAGCCGGCCCGGCTGAACAGGCAGACCGCAAAGCTGCCGACGCCGCCCGTGGCCCCGTTCACCAGGATGGGCCCCTGGTCGGGGGACAAGCCGGCCTGTTCCATGCGCACCAGCGCCAGCGCCGCCGTGAAGCCTGCCGTCCCCACCGCCATGGCCTGTCGCAGATCCAGCGGATCCCGCAGCGGAACGATCCAGTCGCCAGGCACACGAACGAATTCGGAATAGCCGCCGTCGTGGATCTCACCCAGCCCCCAGCCTGTCACGACCACCTGGTCGCCGGGGACGAAACGCGCATCTTCGGACGTCTCCACCGTGCCGGAGACATCGATACCGGCGTTCAGCGGCGGCTTGCGAATGATCTTGCCTTTGCCGGTAACGGCCATCGCGTCCTTGAAGTTGATGCCCGACCAGGCGCTGCGGATGACCACCGAGCCTTCGGACAGCGCGTCCAGCGTCATGGACTCCAGGCGCGGATCGACGCCCGGATCAGCCTGGTGCACTCTCAAAGCCTTAAAGGAACTCATGATAAACCCTCTGCAGCGTGGGGAGCGGAAGCTAGTCTAGCGCAGCCGGAATGCGGTTCCCAAATGCTTTTGAAAACAATAGATTGAAACGAACGAAAAGGAAGGGAAAGGGTTGGCTGAAACAATCTTTCTTATTATTCGAGATTAACAAATTCAATAAAAACGCATCGGCTCGACTGCGCAGGACACCGGCAGCACGGAAAACACCCCGGACGGTACCGCCGTCCGGGGCAGGAACTCAATTGGCCTTGTGGATGGCCCGTTTCGACACCGACAGCGCAGCCTCGTGCATGGCCTCCGACAGTGTCGGATGCGCATGGATGATCCGACCAAGATCCTCGCTGCTGGCATGGAACTCCATGGCGACCACGGCCTCGGCGATCAGCTCGGATGCCTGCGGCCCCACCATGTGCACACCGAGGATCCGGTCGGTCTCGGCATGGGCGATGATTTTCACCATCCCGGCCTTTTCTTCCATGGCACGGGCACGGCCGGTGGCAGCGAAATTGAACGTGCCGCTGGTGAACGGAATGCCGGCCGACTTCAACTGGGCTTCGGTGCGGCCCACCCACGCGATCTCCGGATGCGTGTAGATCACCCATGGCACGGTCTCGTAGTTCACATGCCCCGGCTTGCCGGCGATCAGCTCGGCGACCATGATGCCCTCCTCGGAGCCCTTGTGCGCGAGCATGGGACCACGCACCACGTCACCGATGGCGAACACACCCGGCAGGTTGGTGCGGCAATGCTCGTCCACATTCACCAGGCCACGCTCGTCCAGCAGCAGGTTGCTGTCTTCGGAGAACAGGTTGCTGGTGTTGGGACGGCGGCCGACACAGACGATCAGTTTGTCCACCTGGATGCTCTGCTTGCCGTCCTTGTCCTCGTAGTGGACGGTCACGTTCCTGGCAGCCTTGGCGTTGGTGACCCGGGCCCCGAAGCGGATATCCAGCCCCTGGCGCTCGAATTCCTTCTGCGCCATCTTGGCCACGCGCTGGTCCACCGGCGGCAGGAAGGTGTCCTGCGCCTCCAGCAGGGTCACCTTGGCACCCAGCCGGCTCCAGACGCTGCCCATTTCCAGGCCGATGACGCCGGCACCGATGATACCCAACCGCTTGGGCACGTCGGTGAATTCCAGCGCCCCGTCGGAGTTGACGATCTTGTCGCCGTCCAGCGGCGCGGCGTCGATGTCGATGGGTTTGGAACCGGTGGCGATGATCACGTGCTCGGCCTGGTGCACCTGGGGCTTGGCCTTGCCGCTGGTGGGGGTCACCTCCACCTGCTTGCCGTCCAGCAAACGGCCGTGCCCTTTCAGCCACTCGATCTTGTTGGCCTTGAACAGCTGCGCGATGCCGCCGGTCAGGTCCTTCACCACCCGGTCCTTGCGGGCAATCATGGCCTTGACGTCGAGTTCGACATCCTTGGCCTTGATGCCATGGGCGGCGAGATCGTGACGAACCTTGTGATACTGCTCCGAGGAATCCAGCAGGGCCTTGGAGGGAATGCAGCCCACGTTCAGGCAGGTACCGCCCAGGGAGGGCTCGCCATCCTTATAGACGAACTCGTCGACCACGGCGGTGCTCATGCCCAGCTGGGCGCAGCGGATCGCGGCGACATAGCCGGCGGGGCCACCGCCGATCACGATTACATCAAATGCTTTAGCCATGCTTGCTCCCGTAAGGGTTTGTCCGGTAATGGCGCGCGCGTCCCACCGGAGCGTTGCCGGCACCGGCGGGACGGGCGATTGATCAGACTTCCAGCAACAGGCGCGCCGGGTCCTCGATCATGTCCTTGATGGCCACCAGGAAGCTGACGGCCTCACGGCCATCGATGATGCGGTGGTCGTACGACAGGGCCAGGTACATCATCGGCCGGATGACGATTTCACCGTTCTCCACCATCGGCCGCTCCTGGATCTTGTGCATACCCAGAATGGCGCTCTGAGGCGGGTTGAGGATCGGCGTGGACATCAGCGAACCGAACACCCCGCCGTTGGTGATGGAGAAAGTACCGCCGGTGAGCTCGTCCATGGACAGCTTGCCGGCCTGGGCACGCTTGCCGAAATCCACCACCGCCTTCTCGATGTCGGCAAAGCCCTGATGCTCCGCATCCCGAAGCACCGGAACCACCAGGCCGCGTTCCGTACTGACCGCGATACCGATGTCATGGTAGCCGTGGTACATGATATCGGTACCGTCGATGGATGCATTGACGGCGGGGAAGCGTTTCAGGGCTTCCACCGAGGCTTTCACGAAGAAGCTCATGAAGCCGAGGCGGGCACCGTGGGTCTTCTCGAACTGCTCCTTGTAGCGCTTGCGGAGCTCCATGACGGGCTGCATGTTGACCTCGTTGAACGTGGTCAGCATGGCCGCCGTCTGCTGTGCTTCCACCAGACGCTCGGCAATGCGCTGTCGAAGGCGGGTCATCGGCACGCGCCGTTCCGGCCGGTCGCCGAGTTCCGCCTGCTGCGGAGCAGCGGGCGCTGCCGGCTTGCTCTCCTCCCGGGGGGCGGGCGCCTCGTCCTTCTGTTCCCCGCCCTCCATGAATTTGAGCACATCCTCCTTGGTGATGCGCCCAGCCGGACCGGTACCTTCGATCCTGGCCGGATCCAGCGCGTGCTCCGCCACCAGGCGGCGCACCGCCGGCGTCAGGTTCTTGTCATCAGAGGAAGCGGCCGCCTTCTGCTTCTTGTCGGAGGCTCCATCACTACCGGATTTGGCTTCCCCGTCGGATTTCTTCGCTTTCGCCGCGCCGCCGGCGGCCTTGTCATCCACCGTGCCAAGAACCTGGTCGGCGGTGACCGTGTCGCCTTCGTTGGCCTTGATCTCCCCGAGCACACCGTCCGCCGGCGCCGGAACCTCCAGCACCACCTTGTCGGTTTCGATGTCGACCAGATTTTCATCTCGCGTCACCGCGTCGCCGGGCTGCTTGTGCCAGGTGACCACGGTGGCCTCGGAAACAGATTCTGGCAACGGCGGAACCTTGATCTCAATGCTCATCCAATCCTCACTCTTCGCTGTCTGGGCTAGGGCTTCTTGTTCAGGTTAGTCCGCCGCGGGCACCAGGCCCGCGACGATGCGAAATTCGCGCATCAGGCCTTGCCCAATGCTTCCTCGACCAGTTGCCGCTGTTGCTCGTGGTGGATCTTCGGATATCCCACCGCGGGGGACGCGGATGCGTCGCGGCCCGCATAACAGAGTTCCTGGCCTTCCTTCATGCAGTTGCGGAAATGATGCTGGCTGGAGTACCAGGCACCCTGATTCTTGGGTTCCTCCTGGCACCAGACCACGGTGGTCGCCTTGTTGTAGCGGCGACGCAGCAGCGCCGTGAGTTCCTCTTCAGGGAAGGGATAGAGCTGCTCGACACGCACGATGGCAACGTTGGTCTGCTCCCGGTTGCGTCGTTCGGCCAGCAGATCGTAGTACACCTTGCCGCTGCACAGGACCACGCGTTGCACGTCCCGCGCCTTGATGTCGTCCACCTCGTCGATCACGCTCTGCCAGCGCCCCTCCGTCAGGTCGTCCAGCGAGGAGGTGGAGAGCTTGTGCCGGAGCAGGCTCTTTGGCGTCATCACCACCAGTGGCTTGCGGTAATTGCGTACCATCTGGCGACGGATCATGTGGAAGAACTGTGCCGGCGTACTGGGAACGCACACCTGGATGTTGTGATCCGCGCACAGTTGCAGAAACCGCTCCAGCCTGGCGGAAGAGTGTTCCGGTCCCTGACCCTCGTAACCATGTGGCAGATACATGGTCAGGCCGGCCAGACGTCCCCACTTGGTTTCTCCGGAGGTAATGAACTGGTCGATAACCACCTGGGCACCGTTGGCGAAATCGCCGAACTGGGCTTCCCAGATCACCATCGTTTCCGGATCGTTGGTGGCGTAGCCGTACTCGAAGCCCAACACCGCCTCTTCCGAGAGCAGCGAGTCGATGATGACGAAGTCCTCGGGCTCGGTGGTAATGTTCTTCAGCGGCACGTAGGTGCTGCCGTCCAGCGCGTTGTGCAGTACCGCATGGCGGTGCGAGAACGTGCCCCTGCCGCTGTCCTGGCCGGTCAACCGCACCTTGAAGCCATCCCGCAGCAGGGAGGCATAGGCCATGATTTCCGCGAACCCCCAGTCGAGCGCCAGCGCACCGGCGCCCATCTTGCGGCGGCTTTCCATGATCGCGGCGACACGGGGATTCAGCTCGAAGCGGTCCGGCAACTGCTGCATGTTCTCCGCCAGTTCCTTGACCATGGTCATGGGAATCGCCGTCTTGACGTCATCGTCCCATTTGCCCTTGAAGTAGCGGTGCCAGTCCACGGCGTAGTCGTTCCGCACCCCGGTCAGGATGTGCGGCGACACCACCTGATGGTCATCCAGCGCATCGCGATAGGCAGTGACCAGTTCCTGCGCCTGCTCGCTGTCGAGCACCCCTTCCTCTTCCAGCTGCTGCGCATACAGCTGCCGGGTGGTCGGGTGCTGCTTGATCTTGGAATACATCATCGGCTGGGTGGCCGCCGGCTCGTCCGCCTCGTTGTGACCGTGCCGCCGGTAGCAGATCAGGTCGATGACCACGTCCTTCTTGAACTGCTGGCGGAAGTCCAGCGCCAGCTGGGAAACGAACAGCACCGCTTCCGGGTCATCTCCGTTCACGTGGAAGATCGGCGCCTGCACCATCTTCGCCACTTCGGTGCAGTACAGGGTGGAACGGGAGTCCAGCGGATTCGACGTGGTGAAACCGATCTGGTTGTTGACAATCACGTGCAGCGAGCCGCCGGTGTAGAAACCGCGGGCCTGGGACAGCTGGAAGGTCTCCATGACCACGCCCTGACCGGCGAACGCGGCGTCCCCGTGAATGAGAATGGGCAACACCTCCTCGCCCATGCGATCATGGCGGCGCTGCATGCGCGCGCGCGCTGAGCCGACCACGACCGGATCGACAATCTCCAGATGCGAGGGGTTGAACGCCAGGGCCAGATGCAAGGCACCGGTTTTCGTCTGCAGGTCCGACGAGTAACCCAGGTGATACTTGACGTCCCCGGAACCGGCGTTCTCGACATTGAAGTTCCCTTCGAACTCCTGGAACAGGTCACCCGGCGACTTGCCCATCAGGTTGATCAGCACGTTCAGCCGGCCGCGGTGGGCCATGCCCATGACCACTTCCTTGACGCCCTGGGCACCGCCGCGCTGCAGCAGCTCGTCCAGCAGCGGGATGAGCGTCTCGCCGCCTTCCAGCGAGAAGCGTTTCTGGCCGACATACTTGGAATGCAGATATTTCTCGATGCCCTCGGCCGCCGTCACCCGTTCGAGCAGGCGGCGCTTCTCCTCCACGGACAAACTCGGCCGGGCCTGCGGCCGTTCCAGCCGCTCCTGAATCCAGCGCTTCTCGACGGTGTCGGTGATATGCATGTACTCCGACCCGATGGTGCCGCCGTAGGTGGTCTTGAGAAACTGGATCAGGTCGCGCAGCTTCATCTGATCCGCGGTGAACAGGGAGCCCGTGTTGAACTCCCGCTCCATATCCGCGTCGGTGAGGTTGTGAAACGCCGGATCCAGATCAGGCACCTCTGGCGCTTCGCGCAGATCCAGCGGATCCAACCTGGCTGCCTGGTGGCCGCGCACGCGCCAGGCGTTGATCAGGCGCAGCACGGCAGCCTGCTTTTCGGCATCCTGCGGCGACAGGCCACCGGCCACCGTAGCCTGGGAGCCGGCCGGCCGGCCGTTGCGCCGCGCCAACCGGGCAAATTCCTCCCGTACCTGACTGTGGGAGATCTCGCGCACCTGCCTCGGGTCGCCGTGCTCCAGCCCCTGGAAGTACGCCCGCCACTCCTGGGGAATCTGGCTGGCATCCCGCAGGTAGGCTTCGTAGAGTTCCTCGATGAACGTGGCGTTGCTGCCGCTCAGGTAGGAACTGCGCTGGAGTTTTTCGAACGAGCCTTTCATCGTTGGATCACCTTGGAAATAGCGGGCACCGCGCGTCTCTCACGCACGATGGGCCCCGGCAGGCGCGAACAATCCGCATACCGCGGCAGGGAAGAAAAGGAAAACGGAGGCAAACTGGCAGACAGGCCGGGCGGCCGGCGAACGAGACGTGAAGCGGCGGAGAGGGCATCGGGTAGCTTCATGCGAGACACTCCCGCCACGCTGACACCATTCTGCCCTGGCAACCTGCCGGGTCGCCGGTGGCTGGTGACAAGGCCCTCCCGCGCCGGGAAAGGCCTCTGTGGCAAGCATCAGGCATTGAAGATCTACACGCCCCCGACCGCTAACGCGCTGCGTTGCATTGATGCAAAAACACGGTATGGTTCTGAACGACACCGGTTCTACCGTGACGAACGCCCGCATCGGAGAGAGGTATTCCGGCCCTCATTCCGCTGGCGCCCCGGTGACTGTCTGCTGATGGCTGCTTAAAATAACGCGTGGCATGGTATCTGCGCAAGCTGAACCGGCCGCAGGCCAACCGGAAATGCCGCGTCGCCGCTGCGTCCTGCAGCTGCCGGCACGCCGCCCGCAACCGCTGCGGTATGTTAATGTTGGGACGACGATGGAACCTGTCAAGCCACCGGCCGGAACGCCATCGCGCAAAAATTCGGACAGGACGGCGCTCCTCCATACAGACGGATTCGAATGGCCACCACGCTCACGCAACTGCGCACCCCGGAAAAAACGCAGGACAGCGGCCTGTTCACCCAGGCGGGCGCGCCGCAGGTACAGGCGTGGCTGGAAGAACTTCCCCGTGGCAACCCCGAGACCTGCGGACGCAGGCTGCTGGAGATGCTGCAGCAGAGCAACCGCACACCGCTGCGTCGTATGGAGCGCTTCACCTTCGCCGAACAGACCAGGCCCAGCGTCTACGATATCTGCGATGCACTGGTCCGGCGCTACCGCGGCAAACCATTGCCACTGCCTGCGGCGGAGGAATCGCTTGCCCAACTGGTCCGCGACCTCTACGAGGAACTGGCCAACGCCTTCAAGCTGGCACTGAACAAACTGCTGGCCAAACCCAAGCTGACCGGCGAGGACCGCAACAGGCTGTTACTGGCCACCCAGCGCACGTTGCTTGCCCACGGCCGTAGCCTGCTGGAAGCCTACCGGATCTACGCACCGGCGCCGCCCCTGATCTGGACGGAATTGCACGCTCTGTACACCAACGCGGAAACGCTTCGCCTGCAGGCCCTGCCCATCGAGGGAACGCGCGATGCCGAGGAAACCGCCCTTTCCATCAAACAGGCGTACCTGCGCACACTGGTACTGGCGCTCTCGAACCCCTATCACCTGATGCTCGGCGAGGCCGAGGAACTGTACAAGCGTATCGGCCGCTGGGTGCACTTCGTGCAGATCCGTCCACCGCAGCCGGGCGAGACGCTGCAGAGGATGTTCGTCGTGGATCTCGATTCGGATCTGCCACCCCGTTTCCTTGCCTCGCAGAAGCGGGCCTCCACCCCCAAGGATCCGCGCGTACTGGTGCTCGACGATCTCGTGGACACTCTGGGGCAGCAGGTGGACAACCTGAACAGCACGCTGCAGGCACGACGCGCCGGCACGATGCTTTCCGAACGCATGCAGCGGGACATGTACAGTCGGTTTCGCAACGCCCTGGGCGGCCGGCAGGAGCGCGGCGCAGAACGGCGCCCCACCGTGGCCAAACTGCGGCTGGCCGACGGGCTCAGCGCCAGCCATCACTTCCTGGCGGACGGCGTGCCATTCAACCCGGAAGAGGCGGAGCGGCGCTGGCGGGAAAAGCTCTCCGGGACGAAGGAGCGTGAGGCACCGCGCAAACCGGGCCTGGCGCTGGCCGAGGAAGGCAGCTACCTGAATGCCCCCGTGCCGGGCGAGTCACGCACGTCCAGATTCCGCGCCTTCGACCGCGAAGTCGACGACGTCTGGAAGAGGGCGCACGCGGTGGAAGTGAAGGAAGAGAAAACCGACGCCCGCGGCCTCTACCGCGCCGAAGTGTGGAGCCGGAAGAACGTCAGCGACGGCGGCATGGCACTGTTCTGTCCCGAAAAAAGCCGCATGCAGACGCGCGTCGGCGAACTGGTGTGCTGGACGGACAGTCCGTTGCCCCGTCCTCCCGGCGAACTCTGGCAGGTCGGCGTCATCCGCTGGCTGCGGACCCGCAGCGGGGGCGGCGTTGAACTGGGTGTGCAGCAACTGGCAAAAACCGCGCTGGCGGTCGGCTGCTTCGCCACCCGCGGGCCGGGGTCGGGCGCAGAATACCTGCGCGGCCTGATACTGCCGCGGGTCAACCCGATGAAGGAGGAGGCCACACTGGTCACACCGGCGGCAGTGTTCGACGTCGGCACGGTGATGGCCGTGAACCTGCAGCAACTGGTGATCTACGTGGAACTGACCGAGATGCTGGAAACCACGCGGCTGTTCTCGCATTTCCGCTTCAAGCCCGCCCAGCCGCCCGCCTGACGGCACGACGCATCAGCCACACTCCCGCACCTCAGGGCTCGGCTTCTTCCGACCGTTCCGCGTCAAGCGGCTTGCCGTACCATTTGGACAGGAACAGCCCCAGCTCGAACAGCAGCCAGACAGGAATGGCCAGAAAGACCTGGGACACCATGTCCGGCGGCGTCAGCAACATGCCCACCGCAAAAGCGCCAACGATGATGTACGGACGCTTCGCCGCCAGTGATTCACGCGTGGTGGCGCCGGTGCGCACCATCAGCAGCGTGGCGATGGGCACCTCGAAGGCGATGCCGAACACGACCAGCATCTTCAGTACGAAATTCAGGTACTCGCCGATGTCCGGCTGGTAGACCACGCCCAGCGGAGTAACGCCGGCAAAGAAGGCATAGACGAGGGGCAACACCAGAAAGTAGGCGAAGGCCGCGCCGGCGTAGAACAGCAGGGTGCTGGAGATCATCAACGGCCAGACCAGCTGCCGTTCGTGCTTGTAGAGCCCGGGGGCGACGAACGACCACATCTGGTAGAGCAGGTAGGGCACCGCGATGAATACGGCGGCCACCAGGGTCAGCTTCATCGGGATCAGGAAGGGCCCGGCCACCTGGATCGCCTGCAGCTCGCCCTCGGGCAACACCGCCCGCAGCGGTTCCGCGAACAGCGAGAACAGATGATTGTAGAACGGAAAAATACACAGGAAGACGACCAGCAGCACACCGACCGACCACATCAGCCGGCTGCGCAACTCCAGCAGATGGCTGAGGAAGGGCTTGTCCTGATCCAGGTCAGGCCTTCCGCTCATGATCGCCCTCCGACTTGCCCTCTCCGCCCTCGTTGCTGGCCTCGACATCCTCCACGTCGGCGGGAGCAGCCTGCTCCGCCTGCGAAGACGGGGACGTTGCTGCCGGATACTTGCGCTGGCCGGTCGACGGCGCGCTGGCCTCCCGCCGGGACTCGGTCGACGTGCCGGGCTCGTCGACCGGCGCCTTCAAGTCCCGCTCGATGTCCTTGCGAAACGCGAGATCCTTTTCCAGTTCCTTCTCCGCCTTGCGCAATTCGTCCAGCTGGATTTCCCGTTCCACCTCGTTGCGCATGCTGTTGAACATGGCGCGCGCCCGCCCGATCCACAGACCGGCGGTACGTGCCACTCTGGGCAGCCGCTCCGGTCCAATGACCAGAAGCGCCACCAGGAGGATCAGGAAGACTTCCTGGAAGCTGACGTCAAACATGACGCACCGCGCTCAGTCGAGAGTCAGGAGGAAGAGCGGTCGCGAGACTGCTCCTGCTGGCTGTCAACCTTTTCAGACTGGGCCGTGTTTTCCTGCTGCAGGCGTGCGGGGTCGTCCTTCTCCTCGTCGTCCTTGCCGCTTTCCCCATCCTTCATGGCGCTGCGGAAGCCCTTGATGGCGCCACCCAGATCACCGCCGATGTTGCGCAGCTTCTTGGTGCCGAACAACAACAGCACGATCAGCAGAATGAGAAGCAAAGAACCGACACTGATACCACCGATACCCATTTTCCATCTCCCACGGCTTCGGCCGCGTCTATTCAGCGAGTGCGGGACGCCTTTTCATCCAGGCCGGAAAGGCCGAAGCGGCGTGCCAGCTCATTGAGCACGTCATCCGGCCCCAGATTGCAGGCGGCCAGCATTACCAGTGTATGGAACCACAGATCCGCGGTTTCATAAACGATCTGTTCACGGTTTCCACCCTTCGCGGCGAGCACGGTCTCAGTCGCTTCCTCGCCCACCTTCTTCAGAATGGCGTCCATGCCCTTCCCGTACAGCCCGGCAACGTAGGAGCTGTCAGGATCCGCCGACTTGCGCTCCTCCAGAACGCGGGCCAGCTCGCGCAGGACCGCTTCCATATTCGCGGCAGGCTCAGCCATAGATGTCTCCCGGATCCTTCAGGACCGGCGCCACGGTCTCCCACCGGCCGCTCTCCAGGCGCTGGAAAAAACAGCTCCGCCTACCGGTATGACAGGCAATCCCGCCTTTCTGCTCCACCAGCAGCAGGATCACGTCCTGATCGCAGTCGACGCGGATCTCCCGCACCGTCTGGGTGTGGCCGGAGGACTCTCCCTTGTGCCAGAGTCGTCCCCGCGAACGCGACCAGTACACCGCTTCGCCACGCTCCGCGGTGGCGGCCAGTGCCTCGCGATTCATCCAGGCCACCATCAGCACCTCGCCGTCGTCGGCATCCTGCGCTATCGCAGGCAGCAGCCCGTCGGCGTTCCACGCCAGCGCATCCAGCCAGTCCTGGCTCATGTGCCCTCCCAGGCCCGCCGGACGCTCACGCCCCGCGCCGCCATGAAATCCTTTGCCTCGTTCACGGTGTACTCGCCGAAGTGGAAGATACTGGCGGCAAGCACCGCATCGGCCTTGCCCTCCACCACACCGTCAACCAGGTGCTGCAGATCACCCACCCCGCCGGACGCGATCACCGGCACCGGCACCGCTTCGCTCACCGCCCGGGTCAGGGCAAGATCGAAGCCCTCGCGGGTACCGTCCCGGTCCATGCTGGTCAACAGTATCTCGCCGGCACCGTACTCCGCCATCCGTGCCGCCCATTCCACCGCATCAATGCCGGTGGGTTTGCGGCCGCCATGGGTAAACACCTCCCAGCGACCGGGCTCGCCATCGCCGCTGACGCGCTTGGCATCGATGGCCACCACGATGCACTGCGAGCCGAACCGGTCGGCGGCCTGGCGCACCAGATCCGGCTCGTGGATGGCAGCCGTGTTGATGCCCACCTTGTCGGCACCGGCATTGAGCATGCGCCGGATGTCGGCGGTGGAGCGTATGCCGCCGCCGACCGTCAGCGGCATGAACACCTGGCTGGCCACCGACTCCACCACATGAACCATGGTCTCGCGTTCATCGGAACTGGCCGTGATGTCCAGGAACGTGATCTCGTCGGCGCCCGCTGCATCGTAACGCCGCGCCACCTCCACCGGATCGCCGGCATCGCGGATGTCGACGAACTTCACGCCCTTGACAACCCGCCCCCTGTCCACATCCAGGCAGGGAATGATGCGCTTGGCCGGGCCACTCTGTTCACTCGTACTCATGGTGCTCGAAACGTTGGCCCCGAACCCGCGCTGCGACGAGCCAGCGCACAGACTAGGGCGAAGATGTGAAATTGTGATGTCAGGGCTTCCCGAGACCGTTGGCGAGCTTCTGGGCCTCCACCAGGTCCAGTTTCCCCTCGTACAGCGCGCGGCCGACGATAGCGCCGGAAACGCCATCCTGGACGGCGTCGCACAGGTCGCGCACATCATCCATGCTGGTTACTCCGCCGGAGGCGATCACCGGGATATTCACCTGCCGCGCCAGCTCGCGGGTGGCGCCGGTGTTGACTCCGCGCATCATGCCATCACGACCGATGTCGGTGAACACAAGCGCTTCCACGCCGGCTTCCTCGAAACGCAGAGCCATGTCCACGGCATCATGCCGCGACAGCTTGGACCAGCCTTCGACGGCCACCTTGCCGTCCCGGGCATCCAGACCGACGATGATGTGGCCGGGAAACTCCAGACAGGCATCGTCAACGAAATGGGGGGCACGCACCGCCTGGGTGCCGATGATGACGAAATCCACACCCACGTCGAGATAGGTCTGGATGGTCTCGAACTCCCGGATACCGCCACCCACCTGGATTTCCACGTCCGGAAAGGTTTCCGCGATGCGGCCGATGATGTCCGCATTGACCGGAAAGCCCTGCACGGCGCCATCGAGATCGACGATGTGGATGCGCCGGCTGCCGGCATCGACCCAGCGCCTGGCGATCGCCAGCGGGTCGTCCGAGAACACCGTTTCGTCATCCATGTTGCCCTGGCGGAGCCGGACGCATCTGCCGTCCTTGAGGTCAATGGCGGGGATAAGCAGCATAAATCTCTCGTCAGTTGAAAACGGTGTCCTGGTTCAGCACGACCGGGTGCCGTCCCAGCGCGTGAAGTTCGACAGCAGTTCCAGCCCGGCGCGCTGACTCTTCTCCGGATGGAACTGCGTGGCGAATATATTCTCGCGAGCGACGGTGGCCGTAAAGTCCAGGCCGTAATGGCTGATGCCCGCAGTCACGCCGGGCAGCAGCTCGACGAAATAACTGTGCACGAAGTAGAACCAGCTGTTGTCCGGAATCCCGGCCCACAGCGGGTGTTCCATGCTCTGGCGCACCGGCACCCAGCCCATCAGCGGCACCTTGCCCGGCGCGTCGATACCGGCATCCCGGAAGCCGTCGCGGAAATGGCGCACGCGCCCCGGCAGTATGCCCAGACCGGCCACCCCGCCGTTCTCGTCACTGGCATCGAGCAGGGCCTGCATGCCCAGGCAGATACCCAGAAACGGCTTGCTGCGCGCCACTTCCTGCACGACATCCAGCAGATCCAGGCGCTGCAGCTCATTCATGCTGTCACGAATGGCGCCCTGACCGGGAAACACGACGCGATCGGCACGCAGGATGCGCTCCGGCTCGTGGGTGATCTCCACCCGGGAACGGTCGTCCACATGCTCCAGCGCCTTGGACACCGAACGCAGGTTCCCCATGCCGTAATCGATGACTGCAATCGTACCCATGCCTGCTACCCGGTTCGTACCGCCACGATCACAGCGCACCCTTGGTCGAGGGCATGATGTCGGCCATGCGGGGATCCGGCTCCGCCGCCATGCGCAACGCACGGCCTGTGGCCTTGAACACCGTCTCGATGATGTGGTGCGTGTTGGCGCCGCGGATGTTGTCCACGTGCACCGTCATGAACGCGTGGTTGACCATGCCCTGGAAAAACTCGCGGAACAGGTCGACGTCGAAACCGCCCACCTGGGCACGTGGATAATCGACGTGAAACTCGAGCCCGGGACGCCCGGAGAAATCCACCACCACGCGGGACAGCGCCTCGTCCAGCGGGCAATAGGCATGGCCGAAGCGGCGAATGCCTTTCTTGTCGCCCAGCGCCTGGCGCAATGCCTGACCCAGCGTGATGCCCACGTCCTCGACCGTGTGGTGATCATCGATGTGCAGATCGCCCGTGGAATGAACGCTCAGGTCGATCAGCCCGTGCCGGGCGATCTGGTCGAGCATGTGCTCCAGGAACGGCACGCCGATCCGTATATCGGACTTGCCGGTGCCGTCCAGATTGATCTCCACCCGAACCTGGGTTTCGAGCGTATTGCGTTCCACTTTTGCCGTACGTTCGGCCATCGTTGCTGAGCCCTTGGCAGTGACACGAAAATCAGGGCTCGCATCATAGCACAAGCAGGCCTCCGAGCGACGCGTCCCGGGCGCTTCGGCGCTCCGCAGGCAATCACTCCCGACCGGGCGGGACCTCCAGCCAGAACGTAACCGGGCCGTCGTTGACCAGTTCCACCTGCATGTCGGCGCCAAAGCGGCCGGCCGCCACTTCGTTGTGCATGGAACGCGCCGCGACAAGCACATGCTCGAAACAGGCCCGGCCCAGTTCGGGCGGGGCCGCCGGTGTAAAGCTCGGGCGGGTGCCCTTGCGGGTATCGGCGGCCAGGGTGAACTGCGGAACGATCAGCAGACCACCGCCGGTATCGGCCAGCGAGCGATTCATACGTCCCTCTGCGTCCGGAAACACCCGGTAGCCCAGCAGGCGTTCCAGAAGCCGCCGGCCGGACGTCTGGTCGTCGCCCCGCTGCACGCCCAGCAGCACCAGCAGCCCCGGGCCGATCGCACCGGCCACCTCGTCATCAATCCGGACGCTGGCACGCCGAACCCGCTGCAGCAGGCCGATCATGAGTTCCTACTCCCGTCATGTTGTCAGAGAAAGACACGTCATTTGTCAGATAATTCTTACAAGCTCTGTCGTGTTTTACCGACTTCCTTTCCCTCTCTTGCATGGCAGAATCTCTCTCGTCAGCCGATTGCAGGACGCATCTTCTCCAGGGACGGCGAATTCGGAAACAACAACAATAACAGGGATGAGCGCAGTACCGGCCAGGGACGACCCAGAGGGAAAACGCCAGGACGGCGATGCCGGGTCAGGGAGGTCAAGGGACAGGTCTGGAATAGCCAACGCGCAGATCACCTTCAGCTAAGTGATAATTGACGCCGGCACATGGGATGTGCCGGCTTTTTCTTTTGTCACCTGCTGTTACGGGACACTGGCGGGCCGCTGCGACGATCCGATACCCGGGGCCGGGCACCGGACCGCCGGGCTGACATGTCAGCCTCCCTTGTTCTCACCGCCTCCCTGGCCACCGCCGGACGACGGCTTCCGTTCGTTCGCCGCAGAGGATGTGGTGGGCTTCGACGGGACAGCGGCCGACGATTTTGCCGCAGTGGACCTGGCGGGCGCCGTCGCCTTGCCCGTCTTCGGAGCCGGCTTGCTCGCCGCTGCCGATGCCTTTCTGGTCGCCGAAGCGCCCTTGCCCCGCTTTCCGGCCGGGGATGTCCCGGCCGACGTCTTGCCGGAGGAGGACCTGGCGGCCGTCTTCCCGGCGGAATCCGCCGCCTTCGTCCGCGAGGCCGGCTTGGGTTTGGGTTTCGGCGCAGACTTCGCCGCCGGACTTGCGGCCGGCTTGGCGGCCGCCGGCCTGCTCGCGGTAGCCGGACGCTTGACGGGCGATGCCGCCGCCGAGGCTTCCGCCAGGGCTGCTGCCATCGGATTCGAGCTGGCCCAGTCCGCGAGCGTCTCCCGGGCGCGTTCGGCGGCCTGCTGCCAGGCCTCCATGACCTGGCGGCTTTCCGCCTCCCATGCCCCCGAGACATTGCCCGGTTCCAGTTCCCGTACCGTCTCGAACCAGGCGGTCCAGAGCTGGCGCTGGGAGTCGGTCCATCCATGCATCATGGCCTGGACCTGTTCGCTGTAGAGCCGCGCGGCCTCCGGGGCGTCCGCCGGGGCCCCCATGGATTCCGTCCATTTCCGCGCCCAGCTCTTCTGCGCCTCCAGCGCCTCCTGCACCGATTTTTCCCATTCTTCCAGGCGCTTCGCGTAAGCCTTCTGCCAGTCCTCGGGGCGATCCCCGGGTTGACCGAACTTCCTGACAGTATCCACCCAGTTGTCCCACATCTGCCTCTGCATGTCGGTCCAACCGGCCACCATGGTTTCCATCTGCTGCTGCCAGTTCATGCTTACTGCCCTCTGTCGGAAAATGCGTCCCCCAAGTCTAGCGCGTTCCCCCTGCACTGCAGCAAGAAACGCGAACTCGTCCGCCGCAGGGTCCCGGCCGACGGCGGCGCGTTCTGCTTCCCGGTGGTTGCAGACGGCGCATGTGCGTTAGCATCTGCTGCTGTTTCCCGACTGTTGAGAGCAGGCCTTGTCCCGTATCACCCTCCTGAAGCTCATGCTGCGCGCAAGCAGCGTTCTGCCGTTGCCCGTCGCCCATGCAGTCGGCGCCATGGCGGGAAGCATCGCCGCCCGAATCCCTGGCAGGACCCGCGATACCGTCCGCGCCAATCTCCGGCTGTGCTTCCCCGATATGCCGGAACGGGAACGCCGGCGCCTGGAACTGCGCAGTTACCGCGAACTGGGAAAGCAGATGCTGGAGGTGGGCATCGTCTGGCATGCTGGCGATCGGCGGCTGGAGCGTCTTGTCTGCAACCCCGAAGCCATGGATGACCTCGACCGGCTCTGGGATCCGGAACAGGGGTTGCTGCTGGCAGCACCGCACCTGGGAAACTGGGAACTCACCAGTCTGTACCTGAATCGCCGGTTTCCGATCAACAACCTCTACCGGCCGCCACGGGAGAAGGGCCTGGAGCCGTTGCTGGTGGAGTACCGGCAGCGCAACGGCGCCAAGTCCTACCCGGCTACGCCCGGCGGCATCCGCAATCTGTACAAGGCGTTGAAGGCGGGAGAGATGGTGGGCATCCTGCCCGATCAGACGCCGGACCAGAGCGGGGTGTTCGCGCCGTTCTTCGGCCAGCCGGCGCTGACCATGACGTTGCTCTGCCAGATGGCCCGCAAGTCCGGCCGGCCGGTGGCCTTTGTGTTCTGCGAACGGCTGCCCCGGGGCCGGGGCTTTCGCCTGCACGTGCGGCGCGGCGGCGACGACATGAGCAGTGACGACACGGAACTGGCTGCCGCGACGATGAACCGCGACGTCGAGGCCTGCGTACGGCTGGCACCGGCGCAGTACCAGTGGACCTACCGGCGCTTCCGAAAACGGCCGGAGGGCGTGCCGAACCCGTACAAGCAAGCGGACTGAGGCGCGCCGAAGGGCGGCCCCGTCACTCCGCCCGCTTGTGCAGCCGACGCCGGAACACCTCCATTTCCTTCGCCGCCTGCAGATCGCCCTTGTCCCGCGCGATGGCGATACCCTCGTCGTAGGCAGCCAGCGCCTGTTCGCGTTCGCCGGCCTCCGCCAGCGCCTTGCCCAGCAGCTTCCACGCTGCCGAATAATCGGGCTGCTGGCGCACCGCGTCGCGCAGGTGTTCGGCCGCCTCCGCGGCACGGCCTTCCTTCAGGTAGGCGCCGCCCAGCGTGAACCGCAGCATGGCGGAGTCCTGGCCGGCAGCCAGCATTTTTTCCAGTCTGTCGAGCATAACGGTCTCCTCAACGTCGCCAGAATGCAGGCGTGAACAGCACCAGCAGCGTGAAGACCTCCAGACGCCCCAGCAACATGGACAGCATCAGCGTCCACTTCGCCACCGGGCCGATGTCACCGTAATGCGAGGCCACCGCCCCCAGGCCAGGCCCGAGGTTGGTAATCGTGGCGCCGACCGCCGAGAACGCGGTGACCTGATCCAGCCCGGTGGCCATCAGCACCATCATCATCAGCCCGAACAGCGCGATGAAGGTGGCGAAGTACCCCCACACGGCATCGATGACGCGCTCGTCCACCGCCCGGTTGCCCACCTTCACCAGCACCTGGGCCTGCGGATGGATCAGGCGGATCACTTCACGATACCCCTGCTTCAGCAACAGCAGGAAACGCACCACCTTGATGCCACCGGCGGTGGAGGCCGCACAGCCCCCGATGAACGCGGAAAGGATCAGCAGCACCGGCAGGAACAGCGGCCAGTCGGCGAATTCGGTGGTGGTGAACCCTGCCGTGGTGGCAATGGAAACCGTCTGGAAGATGGCATGGTGCAGGCTGCCGCCGAGCCCGTCGTACGGCCCGAACAGCCACAGCGTCACACTGACCACGACTCCGACGGTAACGAGGATAGCGATGAAGGTGCGCACTTCCGGATCATGCAGGTAGTTGCGCAGCGTGCGCCCCCGCCAGGCCACGAAATGCATGGCGAAGTTGATGCCGGCGAAGAACAGGAAGACCACGCAGATCATCTCGATCAGCGGGCTATTGAAGTGCCCGATACTTGCGTCGTAGGTGGAGTAGCCGCCGATGGCAACGGTCGAGAAACTGTGACTGATGGCGTCGAACAGGCTCATGCCGGCCAGCCAGTAGGCCGTGGCGCAGGCGATGGTCAGCGTCAGGTAGATGTACCACAGCGCCTTGGCGGTCTCGGCAATGCGTGGTGTGAGCTTGCTGTCCTTGATCGGCCCCGGCATCTCTGCCCGGTAGAGCTGCATGCCGCCGACGCCCAGCATGGGCAGGATGGCAACCGCCAGCACGATGATCCCCATCCCCCCCAGCCACTGCAGTTGCTGGCGGTAGAAGCGGATGGAGTGGGGCAGATCGTCGATGCCGGTAAGCACCGTGGCGCCGGTGGTGGTCAGGCCCGACATGCTCTCGAACACGGCGTCGGTGATCCCGACCGATGGCGATGGCGACAACACCAGTGGCAACGCCCCGGCGAGGCCCAGCACCACCCAGAACAGCACCACGATCAGAAAGCCGTCGCGCGTGCGCAGTTCCCGCCGGGTATTCCGCACCGGCGCCCAGAGCACCACGCCGGCAACGATGATCACGGCCATGGCGGCCAGAAACGGCAGTACGTCGTTGCCATAGATCAGTGCCACCGCCAGCGGCGGCAGCATGGTGATGCTGAACAGCACAAGCAGCAGGCCCAGGATTCGCAGTACCGCGTCAAAATGCATCGGAGCCCAGCCGCATCAGATGAACGTGACGCCTACCTGGAACAACCGCTCGACCTCGCGGATGCGGCGCTTGTCCACCAGGAACAGGATGACGTGGTCCTCGGACTCGATCACCAGGTCGTGATGGCCCATCAGTACCTGGTCCCCCCGCACCACGCAGCCGATCGTCGCCCCCTTGGGCAACTTGATGTCCTCGATCGGGCGGCCCACCACCTTGGACGTGGCCGGGCTGCCATGGGCCACCGCCTCGATCGCCTCCGCCG
>JBJHBJ010000017.1:0-72259 GCA_050485425.1 Ectothiorhodospiraceae bacterium
ATGCCGGTCGATGCCGACCGGCATCGCGGCCGCCAGGAGAAGCTGATGTTGCGATGCACGCATGTGTTCTGGTTTCTGGTCGTCACGGCACTCGCCGCGCCGGCGTCAGCCGGGCAGGATCCGCTGCGTTCTCCCGGCTGGAACATCATGGTGGACCGCTATTTCCGCGACGCCACGGTGGTCCATGATGAGCGTGTTCAGGTCATGGCGCCGCCGGGTGCCGAGGATTCCCACAGCGTACCGGGCCTGGTTCGGGTGGAGGGCATCGATGACGTCCGGCGACTGCTGGTCTTTGCCGATCTGAACCCGATACCCCGCATTCTTGAACTGACACCCACCGGCGTGCTGCCGGTGGTTGGCTTCCAGTTCAAGGTCCAGCAGGCGACGCCCTTGCGGGCGGCTGTCCAGACGTCGGATGGCACCTGGCATGTCGGCGGAACCTGGGTGGATGCGGCAGGTGGCGGCTGTTCCGCGCCCAGCATCGCCAGTGCCGACCCGGACTGGCAGGACCGGCTCGGCGAGATGTCCGGCCTGCGATGGCCGCGGGCCGATGGCACGCAGCGAATCCAGTTCTCGGTGGTTCATCCCATGGACACCGGACTGGCGCCGGGCATTCCGGCGTTCCACGTTGAACGGCTGGAGGTGCACGACGAGCACGGAACGCTGCTGGCCGCAATGGAGATCGAATCGTCCATGGCGGAAAACCCGCGCCTGACCCTGGAATTGCCCGGCACGAAGCCGTTGCGGATCAGCGGCCGGGACAACAACGGCAACCGCTTCGCCGGGGTGTTGCGATGAGGCTGACGTTCTGCATGACGTTACTGTTCCTGATTGCTCCCTGGACGGCATCCGGTTACGACCTGCAACCCGAGGAAGTGGCGCCGGGAGTCTGGGTGTTCGAGGGAGTGAAGGAGCACTTCAACCGGCAGAATCAGGGCAATATCGTCAATACCGGTTTCATCGTGACCGGCGCCGGCGTGATCGTCATCGACACCGGCCCCTCGGCGCGATACGGGCGCGCCATGCACCAGGCAATCCGTGAGGTTACCGGCCAGCCTGTGGTGGCGGTCTACATCACGCATCATCATCCGGATCACTTTCTCGGCAATCAGGGCTTTCCCGATGCGCCCATCGCTGCGCTGCCGGCGACCATTTCAGCCATTCGGCGTGACGGCGAGGCGCTGACCGACAATCTCTACCGCGTGGTGGGTGCGGCGATGGAAGGCACGGATCCCGTGGTGCCGGCGCATGTTGCGGTCGCCGGTCGCTATCGCTTCGGCGACCGCGAGCTGGAATTCATTGCCGCCGCCGGCCACAGCGGCACCGGGGCCAGCGACCTGATGGTCCTGGATCGCACCACCGGTGTGCTGTTTGCCGGCGATGTGGTGTTTCACGGTCGCGCTCCGACCACGCCGCACGCCGACCTGGACGCGTGGCTGCGGCAACTGGACGCCCTGCTGGCCATGGAACTGAACGTGGTGGTGCCGGGCCATGGCCCGGTGGCCGGGCATTCCGGGCCTGTCCGGCAGACACGTGATTATCTCCAGTGGCTGGGTGAGCACTTGAGCGCAGCCGCCGCCGACGGGCTTCACGTCATGGAAGTGATGAATCAGCCGATACCGGAGCGTTTCCGCGGCCTGGCCGTGGTCGATGACGAGTACAAGCGTTCCGTGGCGCACCTCTATCCAGCCCTGGAACAGGCGCGGCTGAACGTGCTGGAGCAGCCGTGAGCGGATTGCCCGCGAGACTGATCATCCTGTGGGCCATGGCACTTGTTCCCTGGGGCTGGAGCGGCGCGGAGCAGCAACACCACATGTCGGACGACGGATACCGGGAGAGCCGCTTCCGGGCTGAACTGCCAGCCGCCCACCCGGAAGCCGCCACCCTGGATACCGAGGCCTTGCAGCAGCTCATGGAGACCCGGAGACCGGTGCTGATCGACGTGATGCCAATGATGATCCTGGAGCGACCGGAACTGCATGCCGGGCTTCCGCCCGGTACGCCCAGGGTCAGCCTTCCCGGCGCGGTGTGGTTGCCCAACGTCGGGTTGCCGGCACTGGATGAAGAGCTGAACCGCTATTTTTGCGGGCATCTCCAGGCACTGACCGGCGGGGACCGCGATCGCCCGGTGGTGTTCTTCTGCATCTCTGACTGCTGGATGGCGTGGAACGCTGCCCGGCGCGCCAGCCGCTACGGCCACCGGGCCGTGTACTGGTATCGGGACGGAACAGATGCGTGGGCGGATGACGGCCGCCCGACGGAACTGGTCAAGGCTGAGGGGGAGGGCAGGGCACCATGCGCAGAACTGCCGAATGGATGTTGACGGCGGGACTGGTTCTGGGGGCAGTCGCACCGGCCATCGGCCAGGACGGTCCCGGCCTGAGCGTACAGGCTTTCGAGGGCTACGCCGCGTTCAAGCAGGGCGATCATGCCCGGGCCTACAGGATTCTGCGACCGGTGGCGGAGGCTGGTCATCGGGGTGCGATGATTCAGCTTGCGTATCTCTACGAGCATGGCCTGGGTGTGGGGCGGAATCAGGCCCGCGCGGAATACTGGACCGCGCGTTCCGAAGCTGCTGATTAGTCGAGGTCCGAAGGAGGCGCCAGGGGAGGGTGTTGGCAGTGACAGTTCCGGAAACCTCTGTTAGATTGAAGACATACGGAGTGTCGATGTCCAGGGAGGTTATTGCGCCTGGCTCAATTGTCACTTGCTGGCACTTCCTTGGCCTGCGTTTCCGCTTCCCGGATGTTCAGAGCCGCCAGCCATCAACTTCGATGTCCCCCCGAGGACCGAATGGACAAGGCGGCCAAGATAAGAAGAAGTGTGGAGGAAGTAGTCAATGGCGCGTTCCGTGCGTTCCGGCCCCGTTCAGCGCTCCACGCCGAGCACTGACCCAAGCGCGATCATCTTCCGCTCCTGGCAGCGTTGCAGGGAGCAGTACCGCATCGATCACCAGGCAGACTCGGAGTTCGCCGTCGTGGAACGGCCGCGGCTGACGGAATGCATGGATCGCTACGGAGAGTTCATCCATCTTGCGCGCACCGAGATGGAGAATCTCTATCAGCAGATCGCCGGCTCCGGCTATGCCTTGCTGCTGACCGACCCTGACGGCCTGATCCTTGACTACGTGGGCGACAGCAGCCTGAATCGGCTGTTCCGGAATGCCGGTCTGATCCGCGGGGCGATCTGGAGCGAGGAGAACGAGGGAACCAACGGTGTCGGGACCTGCATCGCCGAGATGCGGCCGGTCACCGTACATCGGGATCAGCATTTCCGCGATCGGCATCATGCGCTGAGCTGCTCAGGCGCACCGATACTGGACTCCGACGGCGAACTGCTGGCCGTCCTGGATGCCTCGTCGGCCAATGCAAAGGATACGCCGGGAAGCCAGCTGCATACGCTGGCTCTGGTCACCATGTCCGCCCAGTTGATATCCAAATGCCGTTTCATCCGGAGCTTCCCGGACTGCCTGATCCTGCGCTTCCACAGTCGCCCCGAGTACGTCGGCCTGATCAACGACGCCGCGCTCGCTATCAATGGAGATGGCATGATCCGGGCGGCCGATCAGAATGCGGTCGGCTATCTGGGATTGAGCAACCGGGAAGAACTGCTGGGCCGTTGCATCGACGAGATCCTGGATGTAAGCCTCGACGCGTTGCACAACTGGGCCAGCCGGCAGTCCATGCCCTACTGGCCGACCCGCGGGCTGGCGCATGGCACCCGGTATTACGCCACTGTGGTTCCGGGGCATGCCGAGGGTCTGCCGGGTGACCGGGCGTTCAGGAGTGCCCCCGCCAAGCAGGAACTGCGTCTGCCGGTACGCGAGCGCCCAAGCCTGGAGCGCGTGGGCGGCGGCGACCCTGCCATGCAGCGCAATGTCGACCGGGCCCGGCGGGTCGTCTCCCGGGGCATTCCGGTGTTGCTGTGCGGCGAGACGGGGACCGGCAAGGAATTGTTTGCGCGGGCGTTGCATGATGCCAGCCCCTGGTCCGATGGTCCGTTCGTGGCGGTGAACTGTGCCGCCATTCCGGAAAACCTGATCGAGAGCGAGCTGTTCGGCTATCGCCCCGGCGCCTTTACCGGCGCGCAGAAGACCGGCATGAAGGGCAAGGTCCTGCAGGCGGATGGCGGGACGTTGTTCCTGGACGAGATCGGCGACATGCCGCTTGAACTGCAGACGCGTCTGCTACGGGTACTGGAAGAGCAGGAAGTGGTGCCGCTGGGTGGCGACCGGCCGATCAAGGTGGACATCAACCTGCTGAGTGCCACCCATTGCGATCTCCGCCGCCAGGTGGAGGAGGGGCGGTTCCGGGAAGACCTCTACTATCGGCTCAACGGCCTGCAGATCACGTTGCCGGCCTTGCGTGAGCGGCAGGACAAGGCGGAACTGATCCGTTCCATCGTCCGGGAGGAAGCCGGTCAGGGGGTGACCGTTGCCGAGGACGCCTTCCGGCGTCTGCTCGACTACGGTTGGCCGGGCAACGTACGCCAATTGCGCAACGTGTTGCGTACCGCTGCCGCGCTGGCCCAGGATGGCCTGATCCAGACCTGCGACCTGGGTCCGGAACTGGAGAACTTCCAGCCGGCTTCCATCTCCGGCGGCCTGGCGTTGCCAGACGCATCGGCGCTGGCAACGGCCGAGCGGGAGGCCTTGCTGGAGACCCTGCAGTCTCACGCCTGGAACATCAGCCGTACCGCGGACTCGCTGGGTATCAGCCGCAATACCCTCTACCGGAAGATGCGCAAGCACGGAATCCGCGCCTGATTCCCCGTGGTCTGAACACGCCTGCCGCGCATCCGGCGCGGGGCGGCCATATGTCCACCCTGTAAGTCGCCTCAAGTAATAGTATGCTGCCAACTGTTCAACAGGCGGCAGGAGATCGAAATCGCATGTCGACACTGACCTTCCTGGGTGCGGTGGGAGAAGTCACGGGATCGCGCTATCTGATCGATGTGGATGACGGCGGGGGAACGCACAAGCTGCTGCTGGAATGCGGATTGCACCAGGGCGGAAGGGATGCGGAGCAGAGCAATGCAGAGCCATTCGGAGCGCTTGCACGCGAGCTGGACGCAGTGGTGATATCCCATGGCCATCTGGACCATGCCGGCCTGCTTCCCAAGCTGGTACGGGAAGGATACCGGGGGCCGATCTATTGTACCGAGGCCACCGAGGAACTGCTGGAGATCATGCTCAGCGATTCCGCCTTCGTCATGGCCCGGGATATCGAGCGGGACAACAAATGGCGGGCGCGCTCGAACAAGCCCTTGCTGGAACCACTCTACACGATCGATGACGTCGCCCAGACCTTGTCGCAGTGCCAGGGCCGGCCTTATGGCCAGCCGGTCTCACTTCCCGGCGGCGTGAGGCTGGTATTCCGCGATGCCGGGCACATCCTCGGCTCGGCCATGGTGGAATTGACCGTACCCTCCGGTGGGCGACAGCAGCGGCTGGTGTTCTCCGGCGACCTGGGCAATCCCGATTCGGTGTTGATGAAGCCGCCCGAGCGGATCGAGGACGCCGATCTGGTGCTGATGGAAAGCACGTACGGCAACCGCGACCATCGGCCACTGCCGGAGACGCTGGAAGAGTTCGCGCAGGTGCTGGACGAAGCGCACGCCGCTGGCGGCAATGTGCTCATCCCGGCATTTGCGGTAGGTCGCACGCAGGAAATTCTCTACCACCTGAGCGTGCTGCATCACCAGGGACGCCTGAAGCAGCAACGCATATTCCTGGACAGCCCCATGGCGATCCGGGTCACCGAGCTCTATGCGCGCTGCCACGCGCTGTTGAACCGGGAAGATGTCCGGACGCTGCAGGCGGCCGCAGCGGGCGACCCGAGCCGCTATCTGCCCGGCCTGCGCGCAACCCGCACCGTGGAAGAGTCCATGGAGATCAACCGCATTCACGGGGGCGCAATCATCATTGCCGGCGCTGGCATGTGCACCGGCGGCCGCATACTGCACCATTTCCGTTACAACCTGGGCAAACCCGGTACGCGGTTGGTGATCGTGGGGTTCCAGGCAGCGGGTACGCTGGGCAGGCAGTTGGTGGACGGCGCGGAACAGGTGCGTGTGCTTGGCGAGGACATTGCCGTGCGTGCGAGGGTGCACACCATTGGCGGGTTCTCGGCGCACGCCGGCCAATCCCAGTTGCTGGCCTGGGCAGGGGCGTTTCGCAGCCGGCCGACGTTCTATCTGGTCCATGGGGAGCCGGAAGCACAGCAAGCGCTCAAGAGGGCCATGGAAGAGGCGGGAATGCATGCCGAGATACCAGGCCGGCGGCAACAGATTTCGCTCTGATCCGATGGCTGCCCGCGCTGGTCGGGCCGAACGCAACGGCCCAGGTCAATCAACGCTTGACGAGGTCCGGGGATGAGCCCGTACGCCCTGATGCAGTTCGCCGGGGGCATCGGTCTTTTCCTGCTGGGCATGCGCCTGATGACCGAAGGCCTGCGTGTCTCCGCCGGCGATGCGCTCCGGCGCATACTTGCTGCCTGTACCGACCACCCGGTGCGAGGGCTGGGATCCGGCATGCTGGTGACGGCGCTGGTGCAGTCCTCCAGCGCCGTCACGTTCGCAACGGTGGGCTTCGTCAACGCCGGTCTGCTCAGTGTCGGGCAGGCGGTTACGGTGATCTACGGTGCCAACGTCGGCACCACGCTCACCAGTTGGCTGGTGGCCATTGTCGGCTTCAACGTCAACCTGCAGGCGCTGGCCTTGCCCGCCATCGCGCTGGGCACGTTGCTGCGGCTGACTGGCCAGGACACGCGTCGCGCTCCGCTCGGTGATGCGCTGGCCGGTTTCGGTCTGTTCTTCCTGGGCATTGACGTGCTCCGTGCCGCCTTCATGGATCTGGGCGCGGGCGTCGATCTGGCCGCGCTGGCCATGCCCGGTATGGCCGGCGTCCTGGTGTTCGTTCTGGTCGGCATTATTCTCACGGTGCTGATGCAGTCCTCCAGCGCCGCGCTGGCACTCACTCTCACCGCCGCGGCCGGTGGACTGGTCACGATGGAATCCGCGGCGGCTGTGATTATCGGCGCAAACCTGGGCACAACCTCCACGGCGGTGTTCGCGGCGATCGGGGCCACGCCGAATGCCCGGCGGGTGGCAGCAGCACACGTGCTGTTCAACGCGGTGACGGCCGTCGTCGCCTTGTTGCTGTTGCCCCTGCTGTTGTGGCTGGCCGGCAGGCTCGGCGGGTTGTCTTCAGGACCGGCGGGCATCGCCGCCACGCTGGCCGTCTTTCACACCCTCACCAAGGTCGCCGGCCTACTGGCGGTGTGGCCGTTGACCGGACAACTGGTCAGCTGGTTGCAGCAGCGATTCCGCGCTCAGGAGGAGGATCTGGCCCGGACCGAATACCTGGATACCAACGTGCTCGCCACACCGGCCCTGGCGCTGGAGGCGATTCGACTGGAACTCGGGCGGACCGGGGATTTGTCGCTGTCGGTGCTGGCCGACGTGCTTGCCGGGCGCTCCGTGGCCGCCGAGCGCCAGCGCGTGGCGCTGGAGCAGCGGCTGGAAACCATCGCCGAGTACGTCAATCAACTTCACCATACCGGGCTCCCCAGTTCTCTCAGCGCCGCTCTGCCCATTGCCCTGCGCGTGGGCCAGTACCAGTTGGACATCGTCGAGCGGGCGGCGGAGTACAGGCGTCTTCGGGCCGAGCGTCAGGGCGTGGCGACCGCGGAGACTTCCGGTACGCAGACGGCCCGGTTGTGGCAGGAGCATCTTGCCGCCGCCATTCCGCACGCTGCGGTCTGGCGTCCAGGCACCCCGTCCTCGACGGAATGGGCGAGTCCGCTGCTCGAGGACTATCAGCGGCTCAAGGAGCAGTTGCTGGAGGAGGGGAGCCGTGGCCAGTTGAGCGCCCGACACATGGTCGACGCCCTTAACGAGATCAGCGTGCTGCGCCGGTCGCTTGAGCAGATGCGCAAGGCATCCGATCACTACCTGATCATGCAGTCGATGATCGTCGAGAGAGACACCACCCTTCGCCAGGAACCATCCGAAGCCGGTTCGGCCTCGTCGTAGATGTGGCGATGGCCGGTTTACCCCATCATGCGGGCGTAGTTGATTTTATCGGTGCGATAGCAGCCGCAGGATGCTGCTTCCAGACCGGTTCTATCGAGGATGGTGATGTTTCCGCGGCGATAGCGAATCAGTTTCCGGTTTTGCAGGGACATTGCCGCCTTGGTAATTCCAACCCGGCGGACGCCAAGCAGTTTGGACAGGAATTCATGGGTCAGTCGGAACTCGTCGGAATGCGCTCGGTCGTGCGTCATCAGCAGCCAGCGGGCCAGCCGTTCTTCCATCACGTGGAAGCGCGTGCAGGCCGCTGTCTGCGCCAACTGGGCAAGTAGCACATGCAGGTAGCGCTGGAGCAGATGCCGCAACGCAGGGCTTGCTCCCAGATGGCGATGGAAGCGGGCGGTATCCATGCGCAGCGCCCATCCCTCGCCCTGCACCATGGCCCTGAGTGGCGAAATATCCACGCCCAGGATCAACGACACTCCCAGCATGCCTTCGTCTCCAACCAGGCTCACTTCAAGGCTGGCACGGCCATCCACCGGGGTGAGTAGCGAAATACAGCTCGACAACGGGAAATAGACGGTCCGAATCCTTTCACCGGGCTGCGCGAGGATTTCCGCAAAAGCCAGCTCCACCTGATCGCAGTGCAGCAGCAGGTTACGCCGCTCTTGCGCAGGCAGCGCTGCCAGCAGTCGATTGGCTATGGTATCCGCGGTCGGGGTCGGGCATGCAAGCTCTTCTAGCATTGACGGAATCCGGTCAGCAGCGAGGCAAAGTACGGGCCAGAACTCCCTCCAGCAGCACGTGGAAACGACAAAGAGTCGCTGAAATGCCAGCCAAGCATCGAGTGAAATCGGAAAAGTGTCTGCGCGGTAACGCACATAACATGTCGGCCACCGGCGACTACCCGGGATGCACTGATCGATTTCCTCACTGGCGGGGCAAGGTATCTGTTCGATAGCGAACAGATACCTTGCCCCGCCAGCGCCTACCGTCAGGAAAACGGCTGATCCTGCCCGCCCCCGGGATTGCCGGGACAGCGGGGGCAACAATGGTCTGGAGATGCAGGAGCGGGGACCATGAAGCAGTGCCGGGTGCTGACGGTGTTCGGAACGCGGCCCGAAGCCATCAAGATGGCGCCGGTGCTACTGGCCATGGCGGAGTCGGACCGTGTCTCCCCGTTGCTGTGCGTGACAGCCCAGCACAGGATGATGCTCGACCAGGTGCTCACGCTGTTTCGCATCACCCCGGACTATGATCTCGAGATCATGCGTCCCGGCCAGGATCTGACCGACATCACGACCCGCGTGCTGATCGGCCTGCGGGAGGTCATCCGGGAAGTGTGTCCGGATATCGTCCTCGTGCACGGCGACACGACCACCACGCTCGCGGGGAGCCTCGCCGCCTACTACGAACGGGTGCCTGTCGGCCATGTCGAGGCAGGATTGCGCACCGGCGACATCTATGCGCCCTGGCCGGAGGAGATCAACAGGCGCGTCGCAGGTCTCGTCGCTGCACACCACTTTGCCCCAACGGAGCGGGCGAGACAGAACCTCCTGCAGGAGCATGTGCCGCAGGCTGCGATCACCGTCACCGGTAATACGGTGGTGGATGCGCTGCTGCAGATCGTCGATCGGATCCGGCGTGATGCCGGGCTTCGCCACGAACTTCGGGAACGCTTCGGCTTTCTTGACGATGACCGGCGCCTGATCCTCGTCACCGGGCATCGCCGGGAGAGTTTCGGCGGTGGGTTCGAGCGGATCTGCCTGGCCCTGAAGACGTTGGCGCGGCGTGACGACATTCAGATTGTCTATCCGCTACATCTGAATCCGCACGTCAAGGGCCCGGTGGAAACCGCCCTGGGGGCGTTGCCGCGCGTACACCTGATTCCGCCGCTGGACTATCTGCCGTTTGTCTACCTGATGGAGCGTTCCACGCTGATCCTGACCGACTCGGGCGGTGTCCAGGAGGAGGCGCCTTCGCTGGGCAAGCCGGTGCTGGTGCTGCGGGAGACCACGGAACGGCCGGAAGCGATCGAGGCCGGCACGGTTCGCCTGGTGGGCACCGACACCGTGCGTATCGTCGCCGAGGTCGAGACGCTGCTGGACGATGACGCTGCCTACCGGACCATGGCGCGGGCTCACAACCCCTACGGGGACGGCCGGGCCGCGCATCGCATCGTGGAGGTGCTGAGCAATGCCTGATCGACGCCGCATCTGTGTGATGGGATTGGGCTATATCGGCTTGCCGACGGCGAGCCTGCTTGCGACCAAGGGTTTTGACGTGCATGGCGTGGATGTCAATCCGGACGTGGTGGAGACCGTGTCCGCGGGCGGGATCCACATTACCGAGCCGGAGTTGGACGTTCTGGTGAAATCCGCGATCCAGAGCGGGCGGCTGCGCGTGGGACAGTTGCCGGAGCAGGCGGACGTCTTCATCCTGGCCGTGCCCACGCCGTTCGGCGAGGCACATCGCCCCGACCTGGGCTGCGTGGAAGCGTCCGCCCGCGCCATCGCCCGCTACCTGGAACCGGGCAACCTGGTTATCCTGGAATCCACCAGCCCACCGGGAACGACTGAGCGGGTGGCCCAGTGGCTGGAAGAGGAGCGGCCTGATCTGCGGCTGCCCAGGGCAAGCCGGTACACCTCCGGCGACGTGGTTGCCGACGTGCTGGTCGCGCACTGCCCGGAGCGGGTGCTTCCGGGCCAGATTCTCAGGGAGCTGGTGGGCAACGATCGCATTGTGGGCGGTGTGGACGAAGCATCCACCGAGGCGGCGGCGGAGTTCTACCGGGAATTCGTCTCCGGTGCCGTGCTGACCACGAACAGCCGCACGGCGGAACTGGCGAAGCTCAGCGAGAACACATTCCGCGATGTGAACATTGCACTGGCCAACGAGCTGTCGCTGATCTGCAATCATCTGGATGTGGACGTCTGGGAACTGATCCAGCTGGCGAACAGGCACCCACGGGTGAACATCCTGCAGCCCGGTCCGGGGGTGGGAGGGCATTGCCTGGCCGTGGATCCGTGGTTCATCGTCGACAGTGCCCCGGAACAGTCGCAGCTGATACGGACAGCACGCGAACTGAACGACGCCAAGCCGGATTTCGTTGTGCGCTGGACGGCGAGCCGGGCCGACCGTCTTAAGGAGCCGGTCATTGCCTGTCTGGGCCTCGCCTACAAACCGGATATCGATGATCTGCGGGAAAGCCCTGCGCTGGATATCACGCGGCGGCTGGCGAGGGAACACGTCGGCCGTGTGCTCGCCGTCGAGCCCAACATCCGTCGCCTTCCACCCGGGCTGGAGGAACACGGGGTGCAACTCGTGCCCATCGAGGACGCGATGCAGCAAGCGGACATCATCCTGGCTCTGGTGGCGCATCGACAGTTCCGGCGGATACCGGTGTCGAAACTGCAGGAGAAAATACTGCTGAACGTCTGCGGGCTATGGCGCCCCGACACGCCGTCCGCGCAAGCTTCGTGACAGCCGCTCGCCGAGCACCCGGGCGGCGAAGATCGGCAGAGCGGCCTGCCGATGAATGCGGCCGGGCTGGGAGAGCAGCCGGTACAACCATTCGAGGTTCATCCGCCGCATCACGGCCGGCGCCCGCCTGGGATGACCGCAGATGGCGTCGAACGTGCCGCCCACCCCCTGACAGACACGAACCGTGCGCAGGGCATGACGGTGCCTGGCCATCCAGTATTCCTGGCGCGGGCTTCCCAGGGCGACGAACAGGATGGCCGCGCCGGAGGCATTGATGCGATCGAGCAACTCCGGTGCCCGGTCTTCCTCGAGGTATCCATGCTGCGTACCGACGATGTCCAGGCCCGGATACCGCTCGACCAGCAGCGCCGCGGCCTGGTTCACCACCTGCGGTCTGGCTCCGTACAGGAAAACTCCCAGCCTCTCCCCGGCGGCCAGTTCACAGATGGCCGGCATCAGCTCCGAACCCGGTACCCGCGCCACCGACACCTGGCCAGCCATGCGCGCAGCCAGCACCACGCCGATACCGTCGGGAATGACCAGATCTGCGCCGCACAACACCTCGTGCAGCTTTTCATTGCGCCGTGCGGCGATCACCTTCTCGGGATTGTTCGCCACGATCATTTTCGCTCCCGGCCGGGCGAGCATCCACCGGACCCTGTCCAGCGTCGCCGCCATGTCCACCATGTCCACCGGCACGCCGAGAACCTCAAGGCGCACCGGCTTCAGAGCATCGTTCTGGTCATCCATTGCAGACACTCCTCGATGCGCCGGCCCGACACGTGAACGTCGGGCAGCGTCAGTAGCGTGATCATCCGGTGCGACAGTTCACCGTGGTGGTACACCCGCACCGTCGTGATGGGCCGGCGGATGCCGTAGGCGGGCGAATGCCAGCCAAGAGCCGGCTTGGTCTCGGCGCGGTGCAGGCTGACGTAACCTCCCGTGCAGGTCATGGTTGCGGTCCCCCCCGCCAGCCGCAGGGCCAGGGATCCATCTCCCTGCCGGTCGGCCGGCACTGCCAGGTGCCAGTGCAGGGCTAGCTCATGAATACCGCCCCCGCTCAGCATGTCCTGTACCAGCAACCAGCCTTCATCCGACCAGGCAACGCCCCGCGTATGCTGTACGCCGCGAGAGGCGTAACCGTTGTGCCGGGCAAGCAACATCCCGCAGCCGTCGCAGGCGGATACGCAGGCGAGCCGTTCGGCTGCGAACGGCTCGGTCCAGATAAAGCTGCCCTGTTGCGTGGCCTGATCGGTCTCATCAACCGTTACCGTGTTGTGAGCCGTGGTGCTTTTGAAGTATCTCCGCCAGGCCGGATCACCGTGATACGCGTAGGTTCCGGTATCCACCAGTAACGGCGTCGTGTTCACCCATAGCAGCAAGGCGAGCGCATCGGCATGACCATGGCCGAATGCCGGCGCCATTCCCAGTGGGCCGTGATCAATCAGAAGCTGCATCCGGTGCGTCCCGCCGCGCGTCCGCACCACGGTGTAACCGGATTGCGGGAAAGTGGTCACGCCGTATGCCGGCCGAAGAGGTGCACGTTTCTCACCGCCGTCCATGAGAGAGGGGGTCAAGGCCTCCCCGCCGTCGCCGTCTCCGATGTCCGGATAGTCGCCAGGTCTCACGCTGATGCCATGCAGGAAACGGGTTCCGCGTAACAGGGCCGCGTGAAGTCGCTGCTCGGTGGGCAGCCGGTGCCGTATCAGCAAGCGCTCGCAGAGCGCCAGCAACTGCAGGTTGACGCGATGGTAGCCCACGGCCTGCTCAGCGCCGCCACCATCTTCCAGAATCTGATGATCGGCCTCGCGGGCCAGCAGAGCGAGGCCCTGCCGGCGCCATTCGGGAGCGCCCTGCATCTCCGGAAACAGCACGCCCGCGTGAAGCAAGCCTGCAGCTTCCGCAATGGTGTGGTTGCCCAGCGAGGAGTAAAGGGACAGGCGGCGCATGATCAATGGTGCATGACAGGCGATCAGCGCCGCCACCGCGCCGCGGGCTGGATCGGAATCGGCGAGCCAGGGACGGGCCAGATCCAGCGCGTAGCACGCGGCAATGAGCCGCAGTGCACACTCCATCGAGGAGACGTAGTGAGGACCGGTCAGCGGTGGATTGCGCACGACCCAGGATGTCAGTTGTGCCGACAGCAGCCGAAGTGCCCTGCGGCGAATGTCGGCGGGGCTGCGCGCGGCCAGAAGAGCCAGATCCACCAGGTGTTGAAGCCGCGACGGCTCCCACAATTCGCGGATATCCCCGTACGGATTCCCCGGTCGATAGGGCACGGAACCGAAGAATCCGGCCGGCCAGAGTCGGCCTGTATCCGGAGCCCTGTGCCAGATGTCATCGTCGTCAACCATCCAGCGCCAGTTGCTGCCTGGCCTGCGGGTGTAGCCATCAAGCAGCGCGGGAGCGGCGTCGCGCAAGTTGTTCTCGTCGATTTCCAGCGGCGGAAGCAGTTGGGTCCTGCCGTTGCAGAACGCCGGTGTTCGAATGCCAGACATCGGATGTCTGCCACCGAAACGCCGGTAGTGGAGATGCAGCAGTGCCATGGTGAGCGCCTGGCGTCCCCGATGCACCAGTTCCGGCGCCGACATCAGGTTCAGCCGGTGAAGGTACCAGCGGGCTCGATCCCGGAACTCTCCCCCTCGATGCATGGTCGCGGAGTCGGGAGTCATGGTGTCAATCCTCTGAGCAGCAGTATCGTTGCGCTGACTGCGACCGCCGTCATCAGCCACTCACGACGATCCCGCCGCTCCACGAGTAGCAGTTCGCTGCCATAAAGCAGAATGGGTGCGTAGAGAAGGAAGAGGGGATTGAACTGCAACGGCGTGCTCTGCACCGCGACAAACGTCAGCAGGACGAGGATGATCAGCAGCACATCCAGCGCGGTGGTTCTGAATTCGCGCCGTCGCCTCCGCGGCGAATACCGCACCGCCATGACCGCCATGAGCCCGATGGCGATGATGCCGACGGTTTCCGTGGCCTGCGCCACGCCGCTGCCGAACGGCGGGTGCTCGGTGTAGAGGTAGAGCACCGCCGCCACGATCATGAAAACGGGTACCCGCTCCATGAACGAGGCTGGCGCGCCGCTGCGAAGCAGACGGAGGCAGAGCAACGCTGCCGAGCCGCCGGCAAGTAATGCGAAATCCCGTGGCACCGAGGTGGCGAGCGCGGCGAACGTAACCAGTGTCAGGGGCACCATCGTCTCCAGGGCGACCCGCGGCGCCCAGACCAGCAGCGGCCGCACTGCGCGGGACCGGGAGTCGTTGCCGGGCGGGGCAGTGGAACGGGAACGATGCTCCAGCGCCTGCTCCGCCAGGACTAGAAACCCGTAGATCAGAGCCAGGTGCAAGCCATAGGCAAGCAGTATTTTCCAAGGCCGCGATGAGTAGAGGGCGACGCCGAAGAATACGAACGAGGCCTGAAGCAGGTAGATGGCGATGACGGATTGCGGGTGCGAGAACCCCAGGACAAGCAAGCGATGGTGAATATGCGTCTTGTCGGGCTGGAACGGGTGCCGTCTGTGCAGTAGGCGCCGTATCGTGACCACCGCGAGATCAGCGGTCGGCAATCCCACCAGCAGCAACAGGGCCCACGGTGTCACGTCTTCCGGGCGCGCATGCACCAGGGCCAGTCCGAGGAAACCGACGGCGAATCCCAAAAACTGGCTGCCGGCGTCTCCCATGAAAATGGTTGCCGGATGCGTGTTGTAACGAAGAAAACCGGCCAGCCCACCCACGGCGGCGGCGGCCATCAACAGAACGCCGGGGATGCCCAGGGCATATGCCAGGTAGAGCATACCGAGCAGGCTGAGCAGGGTGATGCCTGCAGCCAACCCATCCAGCCCGTCGGACGTGTTCGAGGCATTGACGCAGGTCGCCAGGCCCAGAACGGTCAATGGCAAGGCGAGCATCGGGTGTAGCGCGATATCCCCGAACAGCGGGATCGCGTCCATCGAGAATCCGGCGTACCCGACGGCAAGCGTGGCTGCCACCAGTTGGATGGCCAGCTTCGCCGGTGCCGGCAGGTTGTTGTGATCGTCCCAGGCACCACCGAACAACAGGATCGCTGCACCGGCAAGAAAGGCCAGAGACGCCGGCTCGGCCGGCATCCAGAAAAAGATGGCGACCATCGCCCCGAGTGTGATACCCCAGCCGCCGACGCGCGGTACAGGTCTCAGATGGACCTTGCGCGGCCCCGGTTCATCGAGCATGCGAAGCGTTGGTGCGAGCCGGATCATGACAGGAGTCAATCCCAGGCTCACCAGCAAGGCGGTCACCGTGGCAAAGAGCGATTGCATTGGCCTTCGGCCCCCGTATCCAGAACGCGTGCACGGGCAAGCAGGGCGCATCAAGCGTCGGGCGAGGAATACGCGGCGGTGGCCGGCCGGCACCTCTGAATATGTTGCCAATTGACTGTAGAAGCCGCTTCACGCCTGCATCTGTGCGGTAACGTACAGACCCTTCCTCATGCCGATCCGTACGCTCGGAACATGGAAGAGGGCAGTCCTGGATTGCGTTTCGGGGCGCAGCGGATGCGGGGTCCAAGAGGTATCGGCGAAGGCTCGGCGGTGGGCGCCAAGGAGGCCGTGATGAGAAAGCACCAACACCGCGCGCTGGCCATCGTGGCGTTTGCGTTTGGTATCGCGCTCAGTGCATCGCTGGCTCAGGCGAACGCCCCCCGCTCCTCTCCTGCCGCTGCATCACCTGGCGAGCCCTACGCGGTTGCAGCCCAGGACCAGCGCGAAGAAGGTTCGGGACAGGGCAAGGATCAGGGTGGGGAAAGGAAGATGGTGACGCTTGACTCCGGCCCACCTCGCGTGGCGGTGGCAATTACCTTCGGCATCGTCGCGCTGCTGCTGGTGGCACGACGCCGGCCGCCCCCGTCGACCTGATTCCGGCCCCTCTCTACGGCTAGCGGAACGGAGCGATCGTTCAGATGAAAAGAGCAATGAATCAGCGATTGGGGAGTCTGGCCGCAGCACTGTCGATCGGACTGCTGTTATCAGGGTGCACGGCTCTCGGCAGCGCCCCTTCACAAATGGATGCGCGCAACGCCGGGTCGCAGCAGGGTACATCCACGCGCGAACAGCAATTGCCTCCGTTGGAATACCGAATCGGCCCCGAAGATGTGCTGGAGATCTCGGTCTGGCAGGAGGAGGAGCTCAGACGGCAGGTGCTGGTGCGCCCCGACGGCGGGATCTCGTTTCCCCTGGCCGGAGACGTCCACGTTGCGGGAAAGACAGCCCAGCAGGTGCGTGAAGAACTGACGCGCCGCATCGACGCGTACATACCGGACGCAATGGTCAACGTCTCGGTGGTGACCGTCTCCGGCTACCAGATCTACGTGCTGGGCAAGGTCAACAACCCCGGGCAGTTCACGGTCGGCCGGTATGTCGACGTGGTGCAGGCGTTGACCCTGGCCGGCGGCCTGACGCCGTTCGCGGCTGAAAGCCGGATCAGCGTCATTCGGCGGACGGAGTCCGGTGAAGAGGTCTACCCGTTCGATTACCGGGATATCAAACGGGGACGCGGCCTGCACCAGAACCGCATCCTCCAGAGTGGGGATGTCGTCCTTGTGCCCTGAGCGCCCCCCCACGCCCTTGGCGCGCCGGCCGTCGACGACATGCACTGTACGCCTGCGGCCAAGCGTGTGCACAGGTCTGCTCGCAGCGACTGTCTCGGCCCTGGTTCTGGCCGGTGGCCTGGTGGCGAACAGGGCAGAGGCGGCGAACTGGTTGTTCATGCCTGAATTCGAGGCCGGCGTGGGTTTCGATGACAACATCGGTCTGCGCGAGTCCGGAGGCCGGGATACCTACCGGGGCACAACGAGCCTTGGCCTGGTCGCCGAGCAGTACGCCGAGGATCGACAACTGCGGCTGCGTGGGGTGGCGGGATATTCCGTTTACGACGGCGACAGGGAAGCGCCGGATGACGGTGATTTTCAGCGTCTCCAGGGACAGACCGTCTTCCGGGGCGACAGAACCACCTGGCGATTCAATGGCGAGGCGAGGCGGGACAAGAGCGTGGTCACTACCCTGCAGGTCATCGATCTGACGGATCCGGACGATTCCATCGACCCGGGTTCCGAGATCGATCGCGTGGAGCGTGACGAAACCGTGACCCAGCGCCGCGTGTTTCTGACGCCGTCCGTGGATCATGAACTGACCAGTCGCCTGTCTGTCGGCGCTTCCTATGCCGGTCGTTATATCGGCTATGAGGGTTCCACGGTGCCGACGGACCGCGAATCACTGAACCATGAAGTGGAACTTCGGGCCGGTTACGCGTTAACCGAGCGGTCGACTGTCGGCACGGCGGCGTACGCAGCGCGGTTCCGGCCCCGAAGCAGCAATCTCGACCTGGACACTTACGGCCTCTCGCTGACCTACGGCTACGCCTTCACCGAGCGTAGCGGCTTCGACATCTCTGGTGGCGTGCGCCGCACCGAGCCTGCGAGCAACGCCGATGAACTGGACCGCTCTACCGGCTTCATTGGTCAGTTGCGCATGTTTACCCGAGGTGATGACTGGCGAGGCGCCGTACGCATGGAACGCCGTCTGCTGCCCAGCGCACGGGGCGTATTGAAAGAGACCGATCAATTGATCGTCACCGGAACGCGCGAGTTCAGTCCCCGCTGGGAGGGTGCGTTGCGGATGCGGGCGTTTACCGCGCGTACGCCCGGACGACCGTCGTCCGCGGGCGATCCGCGTCATTACGGCAGTGTCTCCCCGGGCCTGACCTACCGCCTCACGCCCGAGTGGTCCTTGACCGGCGAGTATGAGTTCCGGGCACTGAAACGTGTGGAAGGCGATGGCGAAGGCACAGCGAACGTGGTGTTTCTGAGCGTCCAGTACGCGCCTGCCCGCGCGGTCAGGGCATTCTGAGATGCGGGGCAATGGGATGGGAGGATCACAATGAACACGACACCCTCATTATCCGATTACCTCGGCATGTTCCGGCACAGGAAGTGGCTGGTCGCCATTCCCTTCATCCTTCTGTTCGGCGCCAGCGTGGCCATTGCCACGCTGCTGCCTCCGGAATACGAGTCCACGGCAACAATTCGCATAGACCGGCACCAGGTACCTGCAAACCTGATACAGGGAGCCGTGGTCGAGGGCTACGTCAACGAGCAACTGAGCAACCTGGCGCAAGGGGTCATGTCGACATCCAGCCTCTGGGCGCTGGTCGAGGAACACGATCTGTTCCCGGAGAGCCGCAACGAGAACGCCCGGGGCATACTGGCGGCGGATATACGCCGCAAGACCCGAAGAGAGATCCTCTATGTCGATGTGGGCGAAGAGGAGCAGCGTCGCAATGCCAGCGTCGCGGTCGCATTCACCGTCACGTTCGCCTCCTCCGATCCGGCCACTGCGCAGATCATGGCAAACGCGCTGGCCGAGCGTTACATCGAGGAGAGTGACCGGGTCAGGGCAGAACGCTCCAGCCGGGTCACCCGGTTCCTGCGCAGCCAGGCGGATGAACTGGAGAAGCGCATCGCCAGTCATGAGGAGGCCCTGGCCCGTTTCAAGCAGGCCAATGCGTCCAGCCTTCCCGAATTCGTCCAGTTCAACATGGCACGACTGGAGAACATCCAGGACCAACTCGACAGAATCAGCGAGAACATCAATTCCCTGAACCAGCTCCGGATCTCCCTCGAGGCGCAGCTTGCGCAACTGGAGCCCCGTGTGAACGTCCTTGCCGGCGATCGCAGGGAGCTTTCGCCCTCCAATCAGGTGGAACGTCTTCGGCTGGAGTATCTCTCCATGGCGGGCGCTTATGCGCCTCGCCATCCCAGCTTCGCCCGTCTTCGCAATGAACTGCAGGCCCTTATCGGTCAGGGGCAGGGAGCGGAGGAAGTGTTGCGCCTGATTCAGCTGGCGGAGGCGGACCGCAGCCGGCTGTTCGAGCTGCGACAGCAAGGCCAGACCAGCGGTCAGGAAGTGGCAAGCCTGGAGCGTTCAGTCGGGATGTATCGCGAGAGGCTGCGCACGCTGAATCAGCCGTCGGACGGGGAGTCCCTGCAGGCGGACAATCCGGCCTATCTTGCTGTGAGTTCGCGGCTGAAAGGTGTCGAATCCGAGATCCAGACCGAGATCGCCCGCAGGAACGCCCTGCAGCAGCGCGTGACCGATTTCGACACGCGCGTGGTGGCCACGGCGGAGGTGGAGCGGGAGTTTCGCGTACTGAACCGTAACCTGGAGCATGCCCTGCGGGAATACAACGAAGTACGGGAAAAGCTGCTGCGGGCAGAAGCGGCCGAGCGCATCGAGAGCGACCAGATCGGCGACCGGTTCACGCTGGTGAGCATGGGGGGGATGCCGGATGAACCCGCCCGCCCCATGCGTCTCGGCATTGCCACGCTCGGCTTCATCCTGGCTGCGGGCACCAGTACCGGGCTTGCCGCAGTGGCGGAATACTTCGACCGGACGCTGCGCGGCGTTCGCGGTGTGATGGCTGTCTGGGGGGCACCCCCACTGGCGGCCATTCCGGTGATCAGAACGACCCGGGAACGCCGGGTTCGTCTGATCAGGGCGATTGTCGGCTGGGCGGTTTCGGTCACCCTGCTGCTGGCCTTTGTGTGGTTGCTGTTCGGGGAAGAGATTCTGTTACGGGTGGGAACCAATTCATGAGCGACACGATCTCGAGAGCGCTGGACCTCGCGATGAAGGCGAGCGAGGCGGGCAGGCGGCCGAAAGATTCGCCGGTGGAGACAATCTACCCGCAGGCGAGGGCGGTGCCATGGTCTCCGAGGACGATGGACGAGCACCGGCTGATCTCCGCGTCGTCGCCGCAGCAGATCATCGACTGCTACTCCCTGCTGCGTACCCGAGTTCTGCATCGTGTCCGCCAGAACCATCTGCAGACGCTGGGCATTACCAGCCCCGCGCCAAAGGACGGCAAGAGCCTGACGTCCAGCAATCTGGCGATCAGCATAGCGATGGGCGAGAACCGCCCGGTAGTGCTGGTGGACGCGGACGTGCGACGGCCCAGCGTGGCCGGGCTGTTCGGTATAGCCAGCGAGTTCGGGCTCGGCGACTACTTCGCCGGCGACGCCGAGCTTGACGACCTGCTCCTGAAACTGCCGCTGAAGGGGCTCTACCTGATCCCCGGGCGGGCACAGACTCGTCTGCGGCCGGAAGCGCTCTCCTCGGAGAAAGTCCAGGAGTTCATCCAGCGACTGAAACGGCTGTTTCCGACCGGGCTGCTGGTCATGGACATGCCGCCCGCGCTGGTTGGAGGGGACGTCGCTTCATTTGCCCCCAATCTGGATGCGGTGATTCTTGTCGTGGCCAACCGGCGAACGCTGGAGAGTGAAATCCAGCAGACCATGACCGTGATGGAAGACGTCAACCTCATCGGCACGGTGCTCAACTACGCCGACGAGACCATGAGCCGGAACGAGTATTACCACCGTTGACGAGGTAATGCATGACATCCTCGTTCGTCGGTCACTAGCATCGGAATGCAGCGGGCATGATCAAGGCGGGCCTACTGATTGTCTTCTTCCTAACGCTCGCGCTGGACGAGATGCTGAATGTCGGCCTGGTGATCACAGCCGGGCTCAGCGCCAAGAATGCTTTTCTCTATGTACTGCTCATCGTCATTCTCTGCAGCAAGGTGATCGAAGGCAGGCAAACGGGGATTCAGTTTCCTGCCATCCATCTGCTGTTCATTCTGCTAATCGGCAATGCCCTGCTGTCCATCTTTGTCATGCACTTCGTTACCGGGGAAACTGCAGGCTATACCCTGCTCCGGCATGTTGCCACGCTGAAGAGCGATCTGGTCGACATGTATCTGCTGTTCCTGGTTTTTTTCTATGGCCTGGAGACACGGCAAGGTGCCTTGGCGTTCTCGAAGATCTTCCTCGTTCTGATCAGCCTGATGACGATGCTCACGCTAATGGACGTCCTTGGCATGCCGAGCCTGGGTTTGACTTCCTTTCGCGGAGCACGCCTCGAGGGTCCACTCGGCGCCGCGAATGCGTACGGAATCTTTCTGTCGTTTTTCATCCCGGTACTGGCGGCGGCCACGTTCGGTATGCGCAACCTGTTACTCAAGTGCATCTACTTCCTGGGGGCGACTATCTCGTTCGCTTTCCTGATTCATACCGGTTCTCGCGGTGGGTTGGTAGGCGTGGTCGGCGGATTGATCCTGGCCGGATGGTGGCTTCGTGGAGGGTACGATGTTCGAAGGGTAATCATGACCGTGGCTGCATTGCTGGCTGTAGCCGTCGCCGTTCTGGTCACGGCACTCGTGGTCAGCGAGGACGTCAGCATCGTGGTCGAACAGCGACTCGAGCGTTCGACCGAAGGCTCGATAGACGATGCCAGTTCAGGCCGTTTGGGGATCTGGGGTAGCGCATTGGCGTACCAGATGGAGCGACCCTGGACGTTGCTGGTGGGCGCCGGCTGGTGGACGTTCTGGAATCGGGTAGGGATGGGGCCGCACAGCGCCTACATGAATTATTTCTTCTCGCTTGGGCTGATCGGCCTCGGGCTTTTCCTCGCCTTGCTTTACCAGATCATCAGCGAGGGGCGCAGGGGATTTCTCTCTGGCGACGCCCTCCGCGAGGAACGCCTAATGCTGGCAGCCCTGGTGCTGGGGTGGTCGGCGCTGATCGTTGCCATGATCACCGGCTCCATCTTCAAGCCATGGATGTTCGTTTGGCCCTTCACTGCTTGCTGTCTGCGCATCGCCTATGAGCTGCTGCAAGAGGAGGCCGGCAAGGCGCCCGTTCGCTACAAGACATCTTCCATTCCCCGTCAGGCAGGACTAGGAGGGGCTGGGGCGTGAGGGCGGAACTGTTTCGAACCGACAGTTGGGCAGAGCAATTCCCTTGCCTTGCTGCTGATACTCCGAGGTTCTGGCACCTGCTGCTGTTGCTCGGCATCACCGGCCTCGGGCTAGGTCTTCGATTACACGGGCTGGATGCTGTGGGTCTTTATTCGGATGAGAAATACACCTTCCCTGCGGCCCGGGGGGTTCTGGAGACGGGATTTCCCATCTTGCCGAGCGGGATGTTGTACCCCCGTGCGCTCTTGCAGACCTACCTGATGGCCGGCAGTGTCTGGTTCTTCGGAGAAAGCGAGTGGGCTTTCCGCTTCCCTTCCGTTGTGGTCGGTACGGCCTGCATTCCGCTGGCCTACCTGCTTGGCCGAGAACACCTGAGGCCGTCCCTGAACCTCTGCTTCGCGGTAAGCGTGGCCGTTTTGCCGAGCTTCATCGAGATCTCCCAGATCGCACGCATGTATGGCTTCCTGGTCTTTTTCGTTCTGCTGTTTCTGCTGGCTGTGTTCCGGTGGCAGCGCACGTCTGGTTGGTTCGCTACGTTCGGATTGATCCTTGTGATGATCCTGGCCTTACAGATCCAGCCGCTGGCTATCCTGATGATGCCGCTATTGTTCATACCGCTGCTGCTTGCGCCATCCATTCGCCGTCTGAGCCAGACGGTGTTCGTGGTGACCACGAGTTGCGTCTCCTACGTGTTACTGCGTCGATGGGCAGGAGAGCAATATGGAAATACCTACCTGATCGGTGACCAGAATACCGCGCAGCACCCTGATCCGTTTGCGTTGGCCGGTTTTCTTGACATACCTGCGGGGGTGCTTGCCGGACTCCTGTTAATAACCCTTCCAGTCATCGGACTGATCTACCAGGGAGTACATAAATCGAATGCGATGACCTGGTCCTCTCAGCAGGGATTCCAGTTGCTGGGAGCAGCCGGGTTGGCGGTTTCCTTACTGGGAGCAGTTCTCACTTCGTATCCCTTGGCCTTGATAGTTCTGGGAATTTCTACGGTATTGCATATCAGGGCCGGGGGGGGGTGGAGAACGCCGTTGCTGGTCGCCGTAACCATGACGTTCATCTTCCTGGTCCAGGCAGGTTGGCTGTTCATTTCATCCAGCGTGCTGACCGTACGCGATATCGTGTTGTTCTTCGCCGCCTACCCATCTCCGGTCCCGGCATTCCGGTTTCTGGAATATTTTCCCTTGGCGGTGCTAGCCCTGGTTGTGCCCGGCTTCCTGGACGCTATTCGTTTTGCCCGCGGAGAGCCTTTACCTGTCTATTTTCTTGTATTGCTGTTCGGCGTGGCTGCCCCATTGATCCTTCTTGGCATGGTCGTCTGGAACGTCGCTCCACGCTTTCTGCTTGGCGTGGTTCCGGTATTCCTGTTCTCGTTGTTCCTCTGCCTGGAATCGAACATGCACAGAATCATCGACCGGGTCGGGAGACGAGCCATGGCCGAATGGTCTGCCGGGCTGCTTGCCGTTGTGCTGCTTGTGCCGCCAATGGCGTTGAATCAGGCACTGTCCCGTTCCTATGCCACGTACCCGGACCACCAGGGTGCAGCGGCATTCATGAACTCCCTGGAGATGGCGCCAAACGATGTCGTAGTCGCGCTGGATGCCTCGATACAGTCCTACTATCTGGACAGGGTCGACTACTGGCTGCGCCACGTGCAGAGCGCCGGCTATTTTTCCCGATCGACGGAACGCGGGCTCGTCGAAATCTATACCGGCATTCCAGTGATCGCGGATGCGCGGCACTTCGAGATGCTGTTGCAGGATCCAGCGCGCGGCAAAGTCTTCGTGATTGGCAGCGGAGAGTTCGAAAGCGAGCACGCATACGCCTACCGACTTGGAGACGACATTCTCGGCCTCTTCGACCGATACGGCGCAGAGATCATCTTCACTGGCCGGGACGGCAGGACATTCATATGGCAGTTCGGGGACTGACACCAGATGCTCTCCCTGCCACCCGCGCGTTTGTCCACACGGTGAAACCGTCATGCTGCTAGACGCAATCTCGAAGACTGTCACCATTCTTACGCCAAGGGAGCGTAGGCGCGGCCTGCTTGTATTGATAATGATGGCTGTGCTTGCCGTGGTGGAGGTGGCCGGAATCATGTCCGTCATGCCGTTTCTCGCCGTGCTGGGCAATCCGGAGATAGTGGAGAGCAACCAAATCCTGCGCAGCCTCCATGAGGGATTGGGTTTTGCCAGCACACAGACGTTCCTGATGGCGCTTGGCGGAGTAGCCATGGGCATGATGATTGCTGCCGCGCTATTCCGCACGCTCACGCAGCATGCCATGTTCCGATTCGCCAACATGCGCCGTCATTCCGTGAGCAGGAGGCTGCTCGCCGAGCACCTGCGGCAGCCTTACGAATTCTTTCTCAATAGAAACACGGCTGACCTTTCGAAAACCATGCTCTCGGAAGTTGACCAGCTTACCAACAATGTGGTGAGGCCTTTGATTGAAATGGCCGCCTATGCCTTTGCCGCAGTGGCCGTTATCGTCCTGCTGCTGGTTGTCGACCCCTGGCTGGCGGTTGTGGTCGGTGGAGCTCTCGGCGGCTTCTACGCGCTGTTCTACCTGACGGTGCGTGGTTTGCTGGAGCATATGGGTGCGGATCGCGTCGTCGCCAATCGGGAACGCTTCAAGGCCGCTGCAGAAGCGCTTGGGGGCATCAAGGAATTGAAAGTGCTTGGGCGTGAGCATGCTTTCTTCAAGGCATTCGATCCTGCCTCGGCGCGGTTCGCCCGGCACCACGCCACCAGCCAGAGCCTCAGCCTGATTCCGAAACACCTGATTGAAGCCTTGGGAATTGTTGCAGTCATCCTGGTCGCCTTGTTTCTCCTTCGGAAGGGTGCGGATCTCGGCCAGGCACTCCCTTTGATCGGTCTGTACGTGCTTGCCGGATACCGCCTGCTGCCGGCGTTGCAGCATGTCTATGGAGGCATGGCCAAGCTACGGTTCGGAATGTCTGCCCTGGATGATGTCTTGAGCGAACTTGGGAGTGCCCCGGCACCGAGCATGAGACCGGCGGTTCCTCTGAAACCGCTCACGCTTCACCAGAAACTGGAGCTATGGCGGGTAAGCTACACCTACCCACAATGCGAGCAACCGGCACTCAGCGACATCACGTTCTCCATCGACGCGCACAGCAGTCTCGGCATCATTGGGCCAACGGGGTCAGGCAAAAGCACTTTGGTGGATCTCCTTCTGGGCTTGTTGCTGCCTCAACAGGGGGAGATCCGTGTGGATGGCGCCGCACTGAACACGGGGCTTGTTCGTCGCTGGCAACAGAGTATCGGTTACGTCCCGCAACAGATCTTTCTGATCGACGACACAATAACCCAGAACATCGCCTTGGGTGTGCCGTTGCATGAAGTGGATATTGCTGCGGTGGAACGCGCCGCCAAGGCCGCACAGATCCACGAATTTATCGTCAATGAACTGCCAGCCGGCTATCGAACCGTGGTAGGCGAGAGGGGCGTCAGGCTCTCCGGCGGCCAGCGCCAAAGATTGGGTATTGCCCGCGCGTTGTATCACGAGCCGGACGTGTTGCTGCTTGACGAAGCAACGAGCGCGCTGGACCACGTCACTGAAGCAGAGGTGATGCGTACGATCAGAGCCCTGCAGAGCCGGAAGACCGTCATCATGATCGCGCATCGCCTGGAGACCGTTCGTCATTGCGACAAACTCCTCAGATTGGAACATGGTCGAGTAGCCGCGTTCGGTGATCGCGCCACCGTTTTGCCGACGAACGAAAATGGAGACCGTGTTCCCAAGGCCACTCACGATAATCTTGCCCAACAGGGCGCGCGCAACGCTGGCAGAGGCAATGCATAGGGCAGAGCCATGGAACGATTCGTACTGATCATGGGTACCAGTTATTGCGGATCGACCATGCTTGCCATGCTGCTGGGCAATCATCCGCATATAGCCACGGTAGGCGAAATGACCGGCTTGATGGGGAGAGAAGACCTTGGGAGCTATCAATGTTCCTGTGGAAACCTTCTGCGTGAGTGCGGCTTCTGGAAGCGAACTCGCGCAGAAATGCGTGCTGCCGGCATCGCACTGGAACTGGATGACTTCAGAACTGGCTACCGCGCCCTTGGTAAAGGGGTGCTGGACAGACTCCAGTTTTCTAACCTGAGATCGAATCTGCTGGAGGACCTCCGGGATTCACTCTTCCGGCGGAGCCCACGCCATCGAAATCACCAGGACGGTATTACCCATCGGAATGTGGCCTTGGTCGAAGCGATACTCCACGCCTCCGGCAAGCGGATCTTCATCGATACATCCAAGAACCCGAATCGCGTGAAACCTCTGCAGCGTGCGCTGGGAAACAGGCTGCGGGTGATACACCTGATCCGGGATGGTCGCGATGTGGTCACTTCTACTATCAAACATCAGAACACGCTGACTGAACCGGAAGCCACCCGGAAATGGAAGGCATTGAATGAGCGGGCCGACCGGGTCCTGCGCTACGTGCCGCAGGAGAATCGCCGACTGCTCCGATATGAGGATCTTGTCGATGACCCCAGAAGCACGCTGGAACAACTCTGCCTCTTTATCGGGGTGGCCTTCGACGAGTCCTGCCTGGAACTTGATCCGACGGGCCTGCATGTCATCGGAAACACCGGCGCACGCACCAGGGGCAGACGGAGCATCGAACGTCCGGTTACCGCTCCTCGAACGGGGTTCTTCGGGGAGGGTGGCGGTTTCGAATCACTGGCCGGCGACTTGAACAGGAAATACGGCTACTACTGAATCATGGGCCTGACAGGGCGACCAGGATGTACAACCACGATGTGGAGTTGGGATATCAATGTCCGGGCAGTGCCGATAAACCGGCAGGGAGGACGTTGTTTCTACTGAACTCGCTGAACGTTGGCGGTTCTGAGCGAAAAATAATCAACCTGGTCAACGCACTGAAGGGACGGGGGAGGGAGGTCCGCATCGCCTATCTCAATCCGCCCGAGGGTCTGAAACCGCTGGTGGCTGAGGATGTCCCCCTGCTCGCCCTGGATCGACGCGGAAAATTCTCCATCCTGGCTATGATGCGCCTCAGGCGCTATCTGGACCAGGTCGCGATCGAACGGATCGTGACGGTGAACCTTCATCCGTTGATCTATGCCTTTCCCGCCTCCTTGGCGACGGCCCGCAGGCCGGAAATCATCGCATTGGTCAATACGACGGATTTCCGCAGTGCCAGAGATGCCCGCTTCATGCTGCTTTATGCGCCTTTGCTCCGTCGTGCCGACTGTGTGGTTTTCGGGAGCAATGGGCAGCGACGGTTCTGGAGTCAGCGGTATCGGCTGAATGCGAGGAACTGCTTCTGTGTGTTCAACGGAATCGACACGGAGTATTTCCGACCTGCTACCGAAAGCCAGAATCCACGTTCGGAAGAGTTGCGAGGCCGTCTGGGCATACCCGTGCAACTGCCACTGGTAGGCTGCGTCGCCACGATGCGCCCGGAAAAATCCCTGGAGGATCTGCTGGTGGCCGTTTCACATCTTCGGAACAACGGCCTGCCGATGGCTGTGCTACTGGTTGGAGATGGGCCATGTCGGGCCCGGCTGGAAAGGCTCGCTGGGGATTTGGGTATCGCCGAACTGACCCTGTTTCCAGGCAGTACGGCAGATGTCAGACCCCTATTGCAGGCAATGGATATCTTCGTTCTTCCGTCGACGGCGGTGGAGACATTCTCCAATGCCGCCCTCGAAGCGATGGCGATGGAAAAACCGGTGGTGCTAAGTGACGTGGGAGGGGCCCGCGAGATGTTGGTTCACAACGTGAGCGGACTGATTTACCAGGCCGGAAACACGCCTGAACTAGCGAAGTGTCTTCAACGACTGGCCTCAGATGCCTCCTGCCGGGAGAGGTTGGGACGCCAGGCCAGGGAGCGGGTCTCTGAACGATTCAGCTTCGAACGCATGGTTCGGAGTTACGAACATCTCCTGGATAGAGCATGAGCGCCGACAGAACCGGGAGCGGTTTCGTGTTTCTGGTGGGCATTGCCAGGACCGGCTCCAAGATATACATGTCCGGCCTCAACAACCATTCGGGGGTCGATCTCCTGAATGAGTTCCATTATCTCGCTCCGCCCTACATCAGAAGAGACTTCATAGCGACCGCCAGGCGAACGTTTCGCAAACCGCTATCAATGGTTACTCCCGAAGAGATCGTCGACCTGATGTTCTCCGGCACGTTGAATGGAACATTCTGGGAACTCCGTCCGGTGAGGGAGGAGCCGCAGCAACGCATCGTCGATCTTGACCCGACCAGATTGACGGCACGCCTTGCTGCCTGCATGCCGCGCTGGGATCTCATCCTGCGTGTGCTGCTGGAGGAGCATGCTCTGGTTACTGGTAAGCAGCGGGCCGGCGCGAAATTCCCTGTGGACATTGGCCGAGTGCCCTTGCTGATGCGTTGGTTCCCCGATGCGCAATACGTGCACCTGATTCGAGACCCACGTGCCATCTACGCATCCATGGCAGAGAGAGAGCTGCGGACCACGGTCCGCGGTCGCGCTGGACGAGCGGCAATACAGGTACGCCGTTTACTGTATCTGTGTCTGCAGTTTCGCCGGGCGGCACAGTTCCATCGAGCATATCAGCATCGGAGCAATTACTACCTGGCCAGATTTGAAGACACGGTTGAAAATCCGCGCCGCGCCATACCGGATCTTTGCCGTTTCCTGGGTATCGCGCCGGCAGAGGGCATGTTCAGTCCGCCCGTAAAGGATTCATCATTCGAGCGAAGCGAAGAGATGGGCTTTATTGCGGAAGCAGTGGATGGCTGGCGAGATCGACTCTCTGCGCGGGAAGCCGGTTTCATCGAGCACAGTCTGCGGGTAGAAATGCGGCTTTTTGGTTATCTCGCCGGTCAAGTTCGCCGCCCACCGGCAGCATACCGACAAGACCCCGGAAAGCCCATGAGATGATGGACATGCACAGTTGGTCATCTTTGCAAGCGTTATCACGGCAGAATATGCAGACTGACGCCACCCCACTCAGGCTGACCGTGTTGATGCCGGACCCGGCTCTGACTGGCGGTGTCGGCCAGTTTCTGCGTTCGGAGATCGCCAATCTCTCCGCGACGACTTCTGCAGAGGTCCGGATCGTCGGGCGGCGACAGGCGGACAGGCCCGGTATCCGCCGATATCTACGGACGATTCACGATGGCCTGAGTCTTTTTGCGAGTATTCGGGCGACGAAACCAGATGTGTTGCACTTGAATCCGTCCATGGCCGCACGAGCGGTGCTTCGGGACGGACTACTGCTACTTGTCGCCAGACTTGGTGGAGCAGGCGCCATCGTGGTTTTCTTCCATGGCTGGGATGCGCGTCTTGCGGAAACCATTACCCATTCCTGGCTGTACCGAAGGCTGTTCAGGTTTGCCTACGGCCGTGCAGATCACATCTACGTCCTTGCCGACTCGTTTCGGCAGCAACTAGATCGACTCGGAATTCCGGATCATCGAGTTGAAGTCACAACAACAATGTTCGATGGGGGGCAGTTGCATATAACCGATGCCCAACTCCGACAGGATAATGCAAACGGGCCTATTCGACTGGCCTACCTCGGCCGGATGGTTCCGGAGAAGGGTATTCACGAACTTCTTGACGCTTTTGTCACATTACGGCGCAGGTATCCATACCTGGAGCTGATATTGGGTGGGGATGGCCCGGAACTGGAAACCGTGAGGGCACATATTGAAAATCGATCCTTGCAGAATGTGGCGAACTGCCCGGGATTTGTGACAGGGGAGCAAAAAGCGCGGTTGCTGGCCGGCGCCCATCTTTTCGTGCTTCCGACCAGCCACCCGGAGGGATGCCCGGTAGCCATTCTGGAAGCGATGGCAATGGGTTTGCCCGTTATTGCATCCCGGGCCGGCGGTATTCCGTCAGTGGTCGAACATGGCGTCAACGGCTTGCTACTGGAGAGGACCGACCCGGCGTCGATCTGCACAGGTGTTGAAACCCTGCTTGCAGACAGGAACTGCATGAAGGAAATGGGTAACCGAAACCGCATCAAGGCGTGGGAACTTTATGAGGCCGCTGTTGTAACGCACGCTCTGGAAACCCGCTTCAGAGAATTGGCCAGGAGGAAATCCATACCGTGAATTTCTCGCTGGCTCCAAACCCCATATTGCACCCGTCAGTTTCAGGGTGTCGTGCTTCCGGTCGGCCTGCGTCTGCTCTCATAGGCTCGCTCCAGCGCATTCAGCGCTTGTTCGCACAACTCCTCCACGTGCGCGTCAACCTTGTCTTCGGCTGCGGAGTGGGCTGTGGTGGGTTTAATGAATCTGGCACATTGATCCCGCTGGCGAAGGCCAATGCGGCTGAACAACCAGCCAAGCTCCTCCTCCGGTTGTTGCGCCAGGCTTTCGTAGCGAACCAGCGTGATCGATGGCTGTTGCGACAATTGCTGTTCGAGGAAAATCTGATTTCTTGCCCACCAGGTGAGACAAGCCAGGTCGAGATCGCTAAGCCGGCTGGAATATATCGAGCGGAGGACATGCTCAATCGTTACGGAAATGCCGTCCTGGAACCAGCCCCCGCCGGACTTGCCTTCGCAGACCAGGCGTATGGCTCGGGTGGGATTTCTGAATTTTACCAGGGAGGATCTGGCAGAAGCCTTATAGTGCCTGTACATCCATAGATGCGCTCCCTGCGGGAAGCGGTGAATGAATTCCATCACCCGATGGCTGTCGCAGATCGGCTTGATGCATACGAATGGTGCCGGGGACGCCTGTAGGTAATCGCTAACCAGATCGAGACTACGGAGTTGATACTGATGAAAAAACGGGCTATCCCGGTGCTCATCGAATACGATGGTGTCCGGATGCAGATGGAAGCAGTACATCAGCATGGATGTCCCCGAACGCTGCCGGCCGAATATAAAGATTGGGCGGGCGACTACGGGGCGTCGAAATGGATAGCTGGCATCCTTTTTTATCTTCGCCATGAAGGCGTTTCGCTTTTGTGCATCAAGCAGGGACCGAAATCTCATTTTTAAGACTCCGTTTACCAATGTCTCAGACTAAGGTTTATGGTGTTTTCGGATAAATACTAAGTCGATGGATCTAAGCGTCAGAAAGAGGATTTCCTCTGAAGGGAATATTAGCCCCAGTGGGAACGATATTCACCCGGACCAGAGCCTTTGGCCGCCGTTTTTTATAGGTTTTGGGGAATACTGACATGCGAATCTGCTTTGTCGGTCTGGACGGTGATCTGGCGCTTCCCGGTTGGGAGGCTGAAGGTGTGGGCGGGGAGGCGATCCAGCATGCTCTGTTGGCTCAATCCTTCCACCGCCATGGGCACCACGTGTCCATGATTGCCAGAAAGCGGGGACAGCAGGATGCATCGGTCCACGGCGGAGTACATCTGATCAGAAGCTATAGGCAAGGGGATGGTATCCCGGGGTTGCGTTTCATACATCCGCGCGTCACGTCGATGTGGCGTGCGATGGAGACGGCGAATGCTGATGTCTACTATCAGTCTCCGGCAGGGATGCTGACCGGACTGACTGCAATGTTCTGCAGGGTTCACCGCCGGCTTTTTCTCTTCCGCGTTGCCTCAGACGTAAATTGTGTACCGGGCCGGCAGTTGATTCGCCTATGGCGCGACAGAAGGCTTTACGAATGGGGGCTTCGGCGGGCCGATATCATTGCGGCGCAGACCCGGGAACAGATGCGTCTACTGAAGGAGCATTACGGCCTGGAGGCTCGGCTTGTCTCGATGGCGACGGAAGCGTTCTCGTCCGTGGATGACGGCAGATTCCGTGACGTTGATGTGCTATGGGTCGGCAATCTTCGTCCTGCCAAGCGACCTGAACTGCTGCTAACGGTGGCGGAAAGCCTTCCAGACGCTCGTTTTGTCATGATCGGCGGCGCCTGTCCTGGGTCGGAAGGATTGTACCGGGAGATCGAGAGGAGGGCGGCCTTGCTTGATAACGTCCGCTTTCTCGGTTTCAGACCGAACACCGACGTGAACGCGTATCTTCTCAGGAGCAGAGTTTTCGCCAACACATCGTCCATTGAGGGATTCCCCAATACTTTTCTGCAGGCTTGGCTACGGCAGGTGCCGATAGTGTCCTTCTTCGATCCGGACGGCGTCGTCGCCTCGCAGCGACTGGGTTTGGTGGTTAAGTCAGTGGATGAAATGCGGGAAAGTCTGCAACACCTGCTCGCGGATGAGGCCCTACGTTCTCGGTTGGGTTCCTGCGCCAAAAAGTACGTTGACGAGAATCACCATCAGGACCGGGTCGTCGACCGTTACCTTGAACTGATCGAGGAGGCACTCGGTGCGCAGCAGAAAACGGCTGGAATCCGATTCTAAGGAAGCGCTGACCAACTCCCACGCCTCGCATTGCGAAAATCCGACCGCAACGCGAGGCGTGGGAGTTGGCCAGCGCTTCCTTACGTGTGACCCGACCCCGCATGTCTCGTGGGCTGCGGGCCAGGGATGATATCCGTCACTAGAGCGCGTCGTTGGATGAGCGAATAAGCAGGCCGGTAGGGGGTCTGGGAGCGGTCACCCTTCCTTCGACCTGAGCAGCCATCTCATGCAACCACTCTTCCAGATTGGTGTAACCATTGCCATTACTGTCCCGGTTCGGGTTGTCGGGCAGGGTATGACGCACCTGGTTCTGACCAAGCGTCGGCCAACCTCCGACATCCCGCTGGCTGTCGATAATCCGTCCCTCACCGTTGGCAATCTGGCGGGTGATGCGTTCATCGACGGAGTCTCTGTCTGCCGGTCGGGCTCCCGCAGCGGCCAGAACGTGCTGCTCCACGTCCTGGGAGTTCATTGGTTCGAAACCAGGAACGGTTATCGGAGGTGAGTTCGTCCTTACGTTGTTACCAGCGTTATTGTCCACCATTGCCCAAGGATTGTTTGCATCGTAGCCCTGGCCTCGGTTGTCCCTGACGTAGACCTGGGTCCCGTCCAGTATCCACAGGTTCGAGCTCCCATGGTTGGGCTGAATCACGATACCCAGGGTGGATCCGGTGTTCGGACCGGGCTTGTACACATTACCGATGATGGAGGTTCGCGACGTATTTCCATCCCGATTGAAGATCTCCGTGCCCCGATCCTGCCAGTTGTAGACCAGGTTGTTGGCGAAAAAGAGGTTGGTCGCCGTGCGCGGGTTACGCTCCCTGCCGTGCGCAATGATACTGTTCGTCATGCTGACCCTGGCCCTGTCACCACCAACAAGCAGCGGTCCGAATGCATGAGGCCCGGAAGGATGGAGGGAGTCTTCCAGCGGTTCGGCAAAGATGCTGTTGCGTATCGTGATATCCCCGATATCGGCCCAGGTGGACATCAACTCATCGATGGACCAGCTAACGGATACATGATCGATGACCACATTGTGGACGAAGTCATTCCCATGCATGATCTTCAGTCCATCCCTGTCATTCGGCTGATGTCCGTCGGGATGGTCTCCTACACGGATCCTGATGTGCTGGACGAGCACATCGTGCGTCGCAACCTTCAGTCCGGAGTCTCGAAGTGTGATACCCGGACTCGGAGCGGTCTGGCCTGCGATTGTCAGGAAAGGATTCTGAATATTGAGGTCGCTAGGCAATCGAATCGTTCCAGAAACCTCGAAGATGCACACACGTGGCCCTTCTGCGCCTACGCATTCCGCCAACGACCCGCTGCCGGAGGCATTCAGGTTCGTGATCCGATAGACTTCGCCGCCGCGACCGGCGGGTGTGTCGATACCGAACCCGGTTGCCCCGGGTATCACCGGCAGCGCATTCGCCGCAGAAAGTGGCATCGCCAGGCAGACGATGATCGACAACAGACGGTAGAGTCGGTGCCCGTATACTTTTTTCAACATGCTCGAAGATGCTCCCCGATCAGTAAAAATATAGATGCTGTAAAGTGCCAACACGACATCCATGCGGAGCAGGCGTCACCGACCGCGCCAAGGGGGAGCGGTCGGAAGGTGTGATTCCGAAAAATGGCAAAAAGGTATCCCTTGACATCAAATCAAGCAGGAATGACAAGTCGCTGGGCTATTGAATTTCCGCTATGACCGCGATCGTAAGATGACTGCCGAAGAAATATAACTTTCACCACTTTGTCTGTTATGTGACCCCCTTCACACCTCGCGGACAAACTCTAACACACAGCTTTTTATGGTTTCACACGGTCTCAGAATGGAGACGTTTGTGCGCTTTGGAACAGATGCTCTGTCTCATAAGGGAGACATTACAAATGCTTTAAAATGTCAGCGCATAATAACCGGAAATTAGTAGCATAGTAGTTCGTTCTTTTCTCGATTCTGTAATCGATGATTTCATGGTTGCAGCGCACACCAACGTTACCTACCGAACATACGTCTTCGCCAACGGGCGATACACTCACTCCCCATAACGAGCGCGCTGATCGGCCCGAGTCATTACATCGGCAGCCGGGAAGTGGCGCTTCACGAGAACGTTCAGGGTGGACGGCATTGGTGCTTGTCGATCAGTAGGTCCGGCCGGTCGGCCCTGAAGGGATCAATGGAAAACTTGCAACTGAGCAGCGAACTGTCGCTGTCGGCAGAGATTGTTGATGCGTTCGCCGCATTTACCGGCGACTACAGCGCCCTCCACATGCGCGAGGACTTCGCACGCCGCACCCGTTTTCGCCAGCGCATCGCGCATGGAATGCTTTCCGTGGTTGCGCTGGCGAAGGTGCAAAGTACACGGGCCGGGGGCGTTGTCTCGTTCCGCTCTCTCAAGGGCAGGTTTCTTCGCCCGGTGGGATTGAGCGACAGGCTTCGGCTGCTGATCGACGTCAATCCAGGCACGGATGGGGAGTATTCGTTTTCCGCCAGATGGGAACGGGTTTCTGACGAGACGCTGCTGACGCGGGTCACCGGTCTGTACCGGGTCGTGCCGCAGGCGGCTTCGATGCCCGAAACCGGCGGGTCGACCAACGACGTGCTGCCAGTATTTCGTGAACGCGACCAGGACATCATCGAGTCGGCCGGCCAGGAGGAAACCCTGCGCTGGCGATGGTTTCCGGAAGCGATGGAGCTGCTGGCTTCACAGGTACTGAGGCCTATGGGCATCGACTCTGGCAGTGTGCCTTGTTCCAACCTCCTGGCCACGCTGATGCTCTCTCCCCTGGTCGGTATGCGGTTGCCGGGGAGGCGTGCAACCTTTCTCGGTTTCGAGATGACGTTCGACGGCACAGTGGATCTCTCGCTGCCGCTTGCGCTCCATGCGGCCGTTTCCGCGACCAAACCCTCAACGGGGATGATCGATGCTCGCGTGGAGGTGGGACAGGAGGGGCGAACGGTCGCGCACGGTACGGTCGAGGCACTGGTGAACGAGGCTCCCCGCAAGGTGCCGGGCTGCCACCAACTCGCTGCCGGCATGGTGGGTCTGGGTCTGAAGGATCGTTCCGCGATCATCATCGGTGGCAGCCGTGGCATCGGCGAGGCAACGGCGAAGCTGCTCGGGCTGCTGGGTGTCAACGTGATGCTCAGCTACTATCGCGGCGCCGACGATGCGAATGCCATCGTGGCCGATATTCGCGAGAACGGCGGCAACGCGGCATGCATGCCCTGCGATGTCCGCGACGAATCGCAGGTCCGGGAACTCATCAAGGAAGTGCAGGCACGCTGGGACCGGGTCGACGTCTTGGTGAACTGCGCAGTCCACGACTTCTCTCCGGCGAGCGCGCTGTCCTCCCGCTGGGAGGACTATCTCCCGGAACTGGAGGTCTCCCTCCACGGCCTGCATAACGCCTGCCAGGCAGTCGTTCCGATCATGCGGCGCGGCGGGGGAGGGAAGATCATCAACTTCTCTTCCACGGCGGTGCGCATGCCGGTCTCCGGTCAGAGCCGATACATCACGGCAAAGGCGGCCGTGGAGGGCTATACCCGCAGCCTGGCGCGCGAACTCGCCGGAAGCAATATTCAGGTGAATCTCGTGATTCCGTGCATGACCGAAACGGATCTGGTGGCGTCCGTCCCCGGCAGTTATCGCGAACGCCTGGCGCAGGCCAATGCCTCCGGGCGCCACCTGCAACCTGAGGAAGTGGCGCAGGCGGTGGCGTTTCTGGCCTCGCAATGGTCCAACGCCATGACCGGGCAGGCGGTGACCCTGAATCTTGGCGATCCGCCATTCGCGTGAGCGGAGGAAACCCCATGCTTGCGAATGAAGCCCGTCGCACACTCGCCGCCGCGCGGAGCTGGGCGGAACTGCAGACCAGCCTGGCGGCAGTTCCATTGGTGGCGTTCGATACCGGGCTGATCGAGTACGCGCACAGGATGCTCGACCGCGTACCCGGCGAGCCGGAACTACGCGTCGCCTACCTGTCCGATCAGACGCTTGTCCCGTTGTCGCACCATGTCGCTGTCAGGGGAGCCAGGGAGGGGGTTCGGCTGGCCAGCTTCCATGCGCCGTATGAACAGCATTTCCAGCAGGTGCTGGATGCCTCGAGCGAGCTTGCGGCATTCTCGCCACAGGTCATCGTGCTTGTGCTCAGTCTGGAGTACCTGGCACCGGGAATAGCGGGTGCCTACCTCGAATGTTCCCCGGAGCAGCGCGGCAACGCCGTCAGTTCCATCGTGGAGCACATGCGTAGCTGGGCCGATGTGGCCACGAAGAATACCGACGCTGCGCTGATCGTCGCGAACGTCCCCAGAACGGCCTTTCCGGCCGCCGGTATCGCCGATGGCAGTCTGCAGATGGGGGAGTCCGAATTCTTTGCCCGGCTACAACTCGAACTGCTGGCGACCTTCCGCGACTCCCCCCGGGTAAGCCTGTTCGATCTGGACCTGGCGCTTGCGCGTCACGGTCTCGAGGGCATCGCCAACCCCCGCCTTCATTATCTCGCGCGCATGCCCTGGCACGAGTCCGCGCTGCCTGCGGTTGCCGAAGAACTGCTGAGGCACCTCCGGGCCATCAGCGGCCGCTCCCGCAAGTGCCTGGTGCTTGATCTGGACAACACGCTCTGGGGAGGCGTGCTGGGTGAAGACGGCATCTGGGGGGTGCGTGTGGGTGGTGGTGATGCCGAAAGCAAGGCGTATACCGACTTCCAGCGCACGGTAAAAGCGCTTCAGCACCGGGGCGTTATTCTCGCAGCCTGCAGCAAGAACAACCCGGCCGACGTGGAAGAGCTGTTCTCGGCTCGGCCGGAGATGCCTCTTCGACTGGAAGATTTCGCAGCCGTCAGGATCAACTGGGAGCCAAAGCCGGGCAACCTGCAATCCATTGCGGCGGAACTCAACATCGGGGTCGATGCGCTGGTTTTCGTGGACGACAGCCCGGTGGAATGCGCCATGATGCGGGAGCTGCTCCCGGAGGTGGAGACTGTTCAACTGGCGCCGGACCCGGCCGAACGGCCGGCGCTGTTGCGCAAGACCACGGCCTTCGACCGCATTCGCCTGACGCAAGAGGATGTCTCAAGGCAGGAGCAATACAGGCAGAACGCGTTGCGGCAGGCCGAGATGGCCATGGTGGGCGATCTGGACGGCTTTCTCCGGAGCCTGCAGACCCGGGTCGTCCTCGAGCCCGCAGACAGCAGGCATGTGGCCCGTGCCCAGCAATTGTTCATGAAAACCAATCAGTTCAACCTTACCACGCGCCGATACGCCATCGCCGAGGTGGAGGCCATGCTGGCGGATCCTGATTGTCTGCTCCGGGTGGCGACCGTCTCCGACCGTTTCGGGGATCTCGGTCTCGTCGGTATCTATCTTCTGAGGCGTGAGGCCGGGGGGCTGTGTATCGACAGTTTTCTGATGAGTTGCCGCGCCATGGGGCGGGGCATCGAAACGGCAATGATGAATCATCTGAAACAGGAAGCCGGGGAGGGGAGTGTTCTGCAAGCGGTGTATCTTCCCACACGGAAGAATGCCCCGGTACGGGACTTCTACGATTCCCAGGGGTTTCGGCGTGTCGCGGACAACGCCGACGGCTCCAGAGCCTATTGCCTGGAAGCGCCGCAGGCAACGCTCCGGGAAGTTCCCGGTGTTTTCGTGGAATGGCGCGGTTCGGTGGAGGCGTGATGCAAGACACCCTGAAACGCATATTTGCCGATCTGTTCGGGCTGGACGAGACGGAAATCTCGCCGGAGCTCAACCCGGAGACTGTCGAGCTATGGGATTCGCTGAACCATCTGCGCATGGTGACCGCGCTCGAGGAGAGCTTCGACATCAAGCTGTCGATGGCGGAGATCGAAGCGATGATGAGCAGTTTCGGTCAGCTCCAGCGGATTGTCGAAAAGCACCTCAGTGCCACGCGAGCCTAGGGAAGCGCTGATCAATTCCCGCGCTCGCGTTACGCTCAGATTTTTCGCGATGCTAGGCGCGGTGCGCAGCGCCGTGGTGGTTCCACGGTCAAGCGCCGCAACAACGCAGCGCGAAAAAAACGAAAATCGGACTCGAGCGCGAACGTGGGAATTGATCAGCGCTTCCCTAGGGGGCGAACCCGGTGCCACTTGTCGGGAGGTCATGATGGAAACAAGCACGCCGTTGTCCACCGCGGGACGGGGTACGGGGCGAAAGCCCATGCGACCGGGAAAGATACTGCGTCGCTTTTTCGTCCCGCGGTTGCTGCGCACGCTGATCTACGGGCTGAAGTATCGCGCTTATGTCAGCCCGCGCGCCGAAGTTGACTTCACTCCCAACCTGAAGCTCGGGAAAGGGGTCGTGATCAGCGCCTTCGTGAAACTGAAAGCCACGGACGGCCCGCTGCATATCGGACCTGGCACCTCGATAGGGGCGGGTTGCATGCTCAGCAGCGGCACTGCCGGCATCGACATCGGTGCCGATGTGCTGATCGCCGCCAATACCGTCATCATCGCGAACAACCACAGGTATGACAGGCTGGACCAACCCATCAGGCTGCAGGGGCTGCGCTCACAAGGCATTGTCATCGAGGACGATGTCTGGATCGGCGCCAATTCATCAGTGCTCGACGGCTGTCATATCGGCACCAGCAGCATTATCAACGCCGGCTCGGTCGTCTCCGGCAAGGTGCCGCCGCGCAAAGTCCTTTCCGGGAATCCGGCGCGTGCGGTGTTCGAGCGACGCTGAAGGCGATACGCGAGGCTGCTCAGTCATTCGCCGCCGAGGCAGTCGGCATGGCAGCGTGATTCCGGTCCATGAGAAACAGCACCATGCCGATCAGGCCGAGCGTCCACATCTTCAGGCGCAGAAGGATGGCCATGGCCACGGTGGCTTCCACTGTGATGCCCACCAGCGAGAAATAGTATGCGAAAACGCCTTCGGAGAACCCCAGGTTTCCCGCTGCCGCAACGGGCAACGAGGCGACGAACTGTGCGAACGGCGTCACCAGCATGAAGCCGAGCGGAGGGTCGAAGGAGAAGGTCCGGTAGGCAACCAGCACGTTGATCCAGACCAGCCCGTAGAACACCGCGGTCAACGCCCATACCTGCAAAGCGATGCGGCGATTCCCGGCAAGTGCCGACAGCGCTTGTCCCGAGTCCATGAAGAAGCGGGCCATCCAGTCGATCACGGGGGCCAGGCGCCGGGTACGAGGCCAGGCCAGCAGCCGGTTCGACACCGCACGGATGATCGCGCCCAGCTGGCGCCGGAACATGGCGGCCACCAGCGTCACGAACAGAACGCCCCCGCAGATCATCGCAGGAACGACGAACACGGGGTGCCACAGCATCGCCGGCGCAAGCAGCGGCATGACGGCGACCAGCCCAAGCAACACGACCAGGCCCGTGACACGCTCCATGAACACGCTGGTGGCGGCCGACGTGGAGCTGCCGGTTTCCCGGCTTGCCAGGAAGATGCGCGCGGCGTCGCCACCGAAATTGGAGGGTAGCAGGGCGGAAAAATAGTAGCCGATGAAGTAGATGCGCAATGTCGCCCAGAACCCGGGGCGAGCTCCATGGATGCTCATCAGTACATGCCATTTGGCGTTGCTGACCAGCAGCATGGCGAGGCCGACCAGCCCGAACAGCAGCAGATATCCGTAGTCCACCTGGGTCATCCGCTCCGCCAGCCCTTCCACATCCGCCATCCGCCAGAGCAGGTAGATGAACAGGGCGGTCAGCATCAGCTTCGCTGCGCGAACGATACGTTTTCTTTTCATTGCTCTCTCGCAATCGACAGTGTTACCAGTGTTGGTGCTGCTGGGCGGACGCACCACCGTGCAGGTGCTGCTCCAGATCGGCATACAGCCCGTGCAGCGTCCGGCGGAACGATTCGTAACTGTGGTTTCTCTCTACGTATTTTCTCGCCCGGGCCCCCAGCGCGGCCCGCTCGGCGGGGCGCGCCAGCAGATCCAGCCAATCTGCCGTAAACGCGATCGGTTCCGGGGGAGCCAGTCGGGCTATCGCAGATGTCATGACCTGGGTGTGCGTGGGCAGATCGGTTGCCAGCACCGCCACCCCGGAATGCAGATAGCTGTAGACCTTCATCGGCGTATTCACGCCTTCCGAGCGCGGCGAGATCAGCACATCGGCCTGGCGCAGGAACGCGCCCATGGTCGCCAGCGGCCGTTTGCCCAGGAAATGCACGCGACCGGAGACGCCCAGTTGCTCGACGCGGGCCTGGTAATGGCCTATGTCTGCGTCGTCACCGCCAATGATCACCAGATGGGCGTTTGTGTCCTGTTCGGAGACCAGAGCGAAGCTGTTCAGCAGCAGGTCGATACCCTGGTAACTTTCCAGGTTTCCCACGTACATGGAAATCGAACCCTCGATGCCCAGGGACTGCCGGACCTCCTCCCCCGGCAATTCCGGTTCGTCCGGTTGCAGCAGGGAAACGTCCCGCAGGATGGTGATCTTCTCGACGGCGTGAGCAGCCACCTGGTCCGCCAGCGCATCGCACACCGGCACCACCGCCTCGGCACGCCGGAAGGGCAGGGACTCGATCTTGCGCAACCAGCGCTCAAGCGGCGCCAGCACGCGATACTTGTTGATGATCTGCGTGACCAGCGAAGAGTCCATGTCATAGATGAAGGGCGTGCCGAGGAACGGCTTGAGCACCATTGCCATGAACACGCTCTCTTCGACACAGTGAATGAGGTCGTACCGTTCCCTGCGCAGTCGCCGGAACAATGCCCAGAACAGCCAGAGGTCGCAGATGATCTTCTTCAGCGAGGGACCTGGACGGACGTTGCTTGCCCCAGGGGGCGCGGCGATGCGAAAGATGCGCATACCGGGATAGCAGCGTTCCTCCCCCTCGTGGAAGGTCAGCACGTCCACGTGATCGCCGCGTTCGCTCAGCGCGCGCACGAGCAGATCCACCGCGATCGGCGTGCCGCGTTCCTGGTAGAAGGGATGCGGGGCGGTAACGAGTACCTTCATCGTGTCAGGGCCTGTTCATGCTCTGGCGCTCGTTGCGTTGTTGCCCTGGCAGGGACCAGGCAAGGCGCATGCGCAGCCTGAGCTGGCTGCGCAGGAAGCGGCCGTTCGCCTGGAGCCGGCCGTAGGGCGACAGTGGTGCCGTTTGCCCCGGAAGCAGCCGCTTGAGGGCGCCGACCGGGTCGGCCCGGTCTACCGGGGCATCCACAACGGCACCGAAGGCGCCGACCCGCTGCTGCTCATCGACCATCGGTAACGGATCGGTACCCGGCAACACGCGCATGCCCGCACGCTGCGCCCGGACGAACTGTCGCGGTCGCCGCCAGGCACGCGGCCTGATGCCGCTATCTCCCAACAGGACGGCGGACGTGCCGGCGGTATCACGGATGATCGCGTTCACCACGCTTCCCCTGCGGCCCAACCATTTGCCCGCTCCCCAGGGTAGGACGGCTATGGCGTCATAGCGTCCGGCCCAGTCCAGCACCTCCGTCACCGGCAGGCCGTCACGCAGGTACTGCTCCGTTCCGAGCGTCAACACCTCGAGCCGCTCGGAGGTCACCACCTGCCGGCCGGGAACAAGAATCAGGTCCGGCCGGTTGCTGCAACTGGCGATCAGGGCCGGGGTGGTTTCCCCGGTCCGGACCAGCGTCCAGCCGGTCTTTTCCCCGGGTTCCAGGCTCTCGAGCAGAGATCGGAACCAGCTCTGGTCCCGCATCTCCGCCAGCATCAGGACACCGGCCCAGTCCTTCGTCCAGCCCAGCTCCGCCGCCTGGCGGCTGAAGTTCCGCGCCGCGTGCTCGAGAAAGGCATGCAGGCTGAAACAGCCATGAAAATGAACATGGCCGTCCACCAGCACATGTGCGTAGGCATCCGTCACTCAGGGGCTCCATTGCCGATCTGCGCCATCCAGATTAGGCGGCGGAAATCGCGAAGTATGTTCGCTGGCGAACAGATGGACTGATTCACAGCGGCATATGGTGAATGCCGGACCGGACAGGAGGGACGGGCCTGCATGGCATGGGCGGCAGGTGATCGGGGACGGGCGTGATCGAGGCAGGGGATATGTTGGTACAGGCAGCGCCACCGGGACCGGACGAGGAGACCGCATCGGAGGATTACGCGCGCAGGTTCCGGGGCAGGGCGGGCGATTATCTGCTGGACACCCAGGAACGCTGTATCACCGGCCTGATGCCCGCCGGCACGGCCATGACGGTGCTGGACGTCGGTGGCGGCCACGGCCAGACGGCGGCAGTGATGACCAAGCTCGGGCACCGGGTGACCGTCCTGGGCAGCACCGAGGCATCCCTCGCGCGCCTTCGGCAGGGCCCGTTGTCGGCGCAGTACACGCTGATCACCGGCAATCTGCTCTCGCTGCCTTTTGCCGATGCCAGCTTCGACCTGGTGATTTCCGTCAGGCTGCTTTCACACATGCGGCAATGGCATTCGCTGGTGGATGAACTGTGCCGCGTGGCGCGGCGCTCGGTGATCGTGGATTATCCGCGAAGAAGCGGCTTCAACGCATTGACGCCGCTACTGTTCGGTCTCAAGCGGCGGGTGGAGCGCAATACCCGTACCTACACCAGTTTCCGCGACGCGGAGATCGATCGCGCATTCCGCGCCAATGGTTTCGAACGCACGGCACGGGCCGGGCAGTTCTGCCTGCCCATGGTCGTTCATCGAATGACGGACGCAAGTCCGCTCTGCCGGAGTCTCGAGCATGTCTCGGCCCGGCTGGGGCTAGGCGCGCTCGTGGGTTCGCCGGTCCTCGTCCGTGCCGACAGGGCAGGGGTTACCACCCGCCGGGCGGCGGGCATCAATCAGTGGGGAGTCGCAGCATGAACATACTGGTTACCGGAGGCACCGGCTTCACCGGCAAGGCGCTCGTGGAGCGTTTGCTGTCGCTCGGTCATACCGTGACCGCGATGGATTACAAGGAGGGACTCAAGACCGACGAACTCCGCGCCAGGGGTGCGAACGTCATCATCGGTTCCGTGACCGACATGCCGCTGGTTCGACAGGCAGTGAAGGGCGTGGAGGTGGTCTTCCACCTGGCAGCGGCATTCCGCGAGATGAACGTGCCCCAGACCTATTACGATGACGTCAACGTGCAGGGGACGCGCAACATGCTGGAAGCCTCGCAGCGCGGGGATGTGCGGCGCTTCATCTACTGCAGTACCTGCGGCGTTCACGGCAACGTCGACCATCCGCCCGCGAATGAAACGGCGCCCATCCAGCCTGCCGACTACTACCAGAAAACCAAATACGATGCGGAACCTATCGTTGCAGAGTACTTCCGCAAGGGACTGAAAACGGTGATTTTCCGGCCGGCCGCCATCTACGGCCCCGGCGACCCGGAACGGTTCTTTCTGATCTACAAGCGCGTGGCCTCGGGAACGTTCCCGATGTTCGGTCCGGGAAAGACGCTGTACCACCCGCTGTATATCGACAACCTGGTGGATGCCTTCCTGCTGGCCATGGAGGATGGGAAAGGGGACGGCGAGGCCTACCTGATCGCCGACGAGCACTACGTCAGCATTGAAGAGCTCGTTCGTGCCGTTGCCAGATCGCTGGGAACGGAGGTTCGCATTCCGCACTATCCCGTGTGGCCGGTCGTAGTGGCCGGGCACGTCTGTGAGAAGGTATGCCGCCCCTTCGGCGTCACACCACCGATCTTTCCCCGTCGGGTCGACTGGTACCGGCAAAACCGCGCCTTCGATATCTCCAAGGCCCGGCGGGAACTGGGCTATGCACCCGCCGTCGGTCTGGACGAGGGCTTGAGGCGTACTGCGGAATGGTACCGGAAGGAAGGCTACCTGGAACCGCCAGCGGTTCGCCACCGCAGGGTCGACGCGGCATGAGAGGCCTGTCCGGCTACAGCACCTGCCGGTGCAGGTAGTCGGCGGTCCGGAGCGACAACGCCGCAATGGTAAGGGTCGGGCTGGAACAGCCGGCGGTCGGAAACAGGCTGCTGCCCGCGATATAGAGGTTGTCCAGATCGTGACAGCGTCCCCAGCGGTCGCAGACACTCGCGGCGGCATCATGCCCCATGCGTGTCGCTCCCATCAGATGGTTCTGGATGCATCCGTAGTCTGACTGATGGACATCCCGCGCCCGCAACTGCTCGAAGATGCGGTGCGCCACGCCGGCGCCCATGTCCAGCGCCCGCCGGTCGAAATCGCTGAACCGCATGTCCACCACCGGGATCGGGTCGCCGAAGTTGTCCTGTGCCCGGCGGCTGAGCCGCACCCGGTTCTCCGGCAGCGGCAACATGTCTCCCTTTACATGGATATCCAGATGCTGGCCATGCTGCTCTCTGACGTGAGAGAGGAGATCAACGCCCCAGAGCTTTGATTTCGAGGCTATTTCAGACGGATGCTCACCGGCGTTCGGATCCGGCGACAACATGATATTGCCCGTGTCGGGCAGCAGCTCGTGCTGGTAAAGAGCCCAGCAGTTCGTCGTATGGTAGCCGTTTCGATGCGGGCCCAGTTTTTCCGGGAGGCGGCCCTTGACGATGATCCGCGGGTGGCTCATGTAGTTTCGGCCCACCATGCCGGAGGAATTCGCCAGGCCATCGGGATAATCGGTACTTGCGGAGAGCAGCAGCAGTCGCGGAATCTCGACCCCGCCGCCGGCCAGTACGAAGCATCGGGCCGACTGCTCGCGGTCAAGACCGTTTCGGTCCACGTAGCGCACCCGGGCCACGCGGCGACGGCCGTCGGTGACAAGGCGCCTGACATGCGCCTCGGGGCGAACCTCCAGCCTGCCGGTGGTTTCGGCCCGGTCAACGTGATGCAGCGCGGAATAGCGCGCCCCGATCGGGCACATCGGGATGCAGGTCGAGAACACCGCGCATGGCGGGCGGCCGTCGTGAGGCCTGGAATTGATGGCGACGGTATTCGCACCGATCGGCAACCCCAGCGCCTCGAATGCCGGAACAATGAACTCCCGCTCCGCGTAGCTGATGTCAAACGCCGGCAGGGGGAATGGTCCGCTGCGGGGAGGGTGGCCGGGAGCATCACCACCGGAGACGCCGAGCTGGCGTTCCGCCTCCATGTACCAGGGTTCGATCTCCTCATAGTCCAGCGGCCAGTCCACCGCGACCCCGTGTGCGGATTGCATCCGGAAGTCGCCGGGCTGCAGCCGCTGGGCGTTCCCGTTCCAGTGCAGTGTGGTGCCACCGACCGCCTTGATCCGGTTGCGGTTCAATCCCAGGCTCGGGCGGGCGTTATCCTCGTAATGGTCCCGCTCCTCGCGATACCAGGGCCAGGGATCGCCCCCGCGCTGCAGACGTGCATAACGTTCCATGTCGGGGTACGTGAATCGTGGCCCGGTGTCCAGCATGACCACATCATGCCCCGCCTCGGCGAGGTACCACGCCGCCAGTGCGCCGGCCACGCCGGCCCCCACCACGCACACATCAGCCATGGCGACCGCTCCGGTCCGGAGGAAGGGCCGCTGCCGCGGGGTCTCCCGGCATTCCGGGCCATGTGTCCGTGTTCCCGACCAGTTTCCAGCCCAGCAGAGAGGTGAAAATGGCGGCAATGAGATCTTCCCGCAGCGTGAAGAGAAGGTGCCGCGCTTCCCGCTGGCGAAAACGCTGCCATGCCCCTGCCGGCCGCATGGCGTGATAGCGGTCGCGGCTGGGATCTCCGAGCCGGCTGATCAGGGCCAGTTGCCGGTCTGGCGGAAGTTCCGGGAAAGACGCCGCATCGCCGGTCTCCCGCGCCCGGAGATCGAGCTGTTCACTGGCCTGGACATACAGCGGCAGCAGCCCGTCCTCGGCAGTGCGCGCCGCCGCCCATCGTCGTACGATCCGGTGAAGTTCCTGCCGCTGATCAGGGTCAGCCGGCGGATACAGCAGCTCCGCCAAGGCCAGCACGGTAGCCATGGCCTCCGGCGGCAGTACCCCGGTTCCGTGCTCCACGGAAACCCCGTACAGCCGGTCATATGCGGGGAAGAGCAAACGCCTTGCCATCCCTTCCCGGCGCGGCCAGACAGCCTGGTAGCCGATCACGGCACCCGCCGCACCGGCCGCCAGCGCGGCCAGCATCATTCTTCGGGACCAGCCACCGCGAGACCGCATATCCACCCTCCGTCTCGGCGTTTTTCTGATTTACCGTAGCGTTGCACCCCCCGTGTGTATGTTCGTTAACGTACAGATCCCGTGTCCGCCCCCCGATACGATCGCTTCAACAGTGTTAACGACATGTAGCGGGGACCTCGATGAGGCGGCAGCCGGAGCAGCTATCCAACATGCGTTTTGATGTTGCCGTGATCGGCGGCGGCATCTACGGTGCCTGTATTGCCCGGGACGCCGCGCTGCGGGGGTTGAGTGTCGCCCTGATTGACCGGGGCGACTTCGGCTCCGGCACAACCCACCAGTCCCTGAAAATCATCCATGGCGGATTCCGTTACCTGCAGAGCATGGATCTCCGGCGGCTCAGGGAATCGGTGCATGAGCAACGCTACTGGCTGTGGGCGGTCCCGCACAACGTCCGGCCCATGAAATGCGTGTTGCCGGCCGAATCCCACGGGGTCCGGCGCGCGCTGCCCATGGCTGCTGCGTTGAAGGCCTACGCCTTGCTTGGCTGGGATCGCAACCAGGGCCTGCTGCCCGAACGCCGCCTGCCCCCCGGGGCTTTGCTCTCCAGCGAGGCCATGCATGCCCATGCGCCGCAAGCCGACGCGGCGTTGTGGGAACTGGGCGGCGTCATGTGGTACGACGCCCAGGTTCAGGATGCCGACCGCCTGCTCCTGTCCTGCGTTCAGGATGCAGTGGACGCCGGTGCCGTTGCGGTGAACTACGTGGAAGCGCAGGAACTGAGCCTCGGGAACCGCTCGGTCCGGGGCGTGCGCTGCAAGGATCGCGAATCCGGGCTGACGTTCGAGATCGATGCCCGGGTCACGGTTAATGCCTGCGGGCCTCTCGCCGCCGGTTTCCTGAACCGTCATGGCGATCTGCTGGCGGCGTACGGTCGGCACGGGGGGCGAACCCGGCTGGCCAGGTGCACGAACATCGTGGTGCGTGATCTCGGCATGGATGTGGCTTTCGGCATCAATGCCGCGGCCCTGCCTGGCCAGCCGAAGCGCGCGCTGTTCGTCACTCCCTGGCGGGGGTGCTCCGTGGTGGGTACGAGCAACCATGCCTGCGACGGGGAAAGCGGGGCTGCCGGCGAGGGCGACGTGCGTTTTCTGGTGGACGCCGTCAATGCCGCGCTGCCCGGCGCCGGCCTGGGGACCGACGACGTGCTCTACCGGTATACCGGGCTGATGCCTGCCGAAGGGGGCAGCGGCCGCAATGTGGAACTGGCGAGTCGCGGCCGGCTGATCGACCATCAAGCGACCGACCGTGTGGACAACCTCATCACCGTCATAGGCGAGAAACTGACCACGGCACGCCGTATGGCGGAACGGGTAGTCGATCTCGTGCTCGGCAAGCTGGGGCTGTCGCAACGCCCATGCACCGCCGCCGTCAGGCGGTTACCCGGCGGCGATGGCTTCACCACCATGGCGGAGCTGGAGCGCAGGGCATGCCGCGAGCACCGTCTCAGACCCGGTCAGGCCCTGCGCGAACTGCTGGAAAGCTACGGAACATCGTACCCGCAGGTTCTGTGGTCAGGGGACTTCGACCTCCGAAGCCACGCCGCTCCGGGCTGGGAACGGCTTTTCCAGCGTCGCAGCCTGCACGCCATCCGGCATGAGATGGCGATCCACCTCGAGGACCTGGTGTATCGCCGCTCAGACCTGCTGGCCCGCGGCCTGTTGTCGGCCCCGCTGCTGGGCTGGGCCGCCACCCTGATGGCCGGGGAACTGGGCTGGAGCGAGCAGCGCAGACGGGAGGAACTGGAGCAGATCCTGCTCGCACACCCGCGCCTGCGAGCGCCCACGGCACCATGCGCCGGGCAGCGTCATCCGGGAAGGGTGCTGCCATGACGGACCTGTCGGTCATCGTTCCCGTCTATAACGAGGAAGACAATATCAACCCGTTGCACCAGACGCTGGATGCAAATCTGCGCGATCTGGGACTGGACTACGAGATCCTGCTGGTGGACGACGGCAGCCGCGACCGCACGGTTGCCCGCATCGTCGAGCTCACGCGCCAGGATCCCCGCCTGCGTCTGGTCAAGCTGCGACGCAACTATGGCCAGACGCCTGCCATGGCCGCCGGAATGGCAACTGCACGGGGGAGGATACTGATCACCATGGACGGGGATCTGCAGAACGATCCCGCGGATATCCCGCTGTTCCTGCAGAAGATCGATGAAGGTTACGACCTTGTCGTCGGCTGGAGGCAGCAGCGCCAGGACAGGCTGATCAGCCGCAAGATCCCCTCCCGTATCGCCAACTGGTTGATCGGCAAGGTGACCGGCGTACCGATCCACGACAACGGGTGCTCACTGAAGGCGTATCGCGCCTCGGTCATCCGCGAGGTGCCGCTGTATTCGGAGATGCATCGATTCATTCCCGCCATGGCATCGACGGTGGGTTGCCGGGTCGCGGAGATACCGGTTCGCCATCACGCCCGGCAGTTCGGACGATCCAAGTACGGCCTTTCCCGGGTCTACAAGGTTCTGCTGGACATGCTGGTGGTCAAGACGCTGATCTCCTTCGCATTCCGGCCGTTGCTCTGGTTTTCGTTGCTGGCCACGCCGGCGCTCCTGGCAGGAGCGCTGTTCATCGGGCTGTCCCTCTGGTCCGGAGCTGATGCCGAGGTTCCGCTCTCGCTGCCATTCGCGGCCACCGGCCTCGTGTTCTTCGCTCTGACCGCATTCCTGGCCGGCGCTGGTGCCATTGCGGAACTCCTGCTTCGCGCCAAACGCTATGCCGGCGCGGACCGGGCACTGATAACCGCCAGCATTCTGGAACCGGCCGCGGGAGTCGGATCCGCACCAGCAGGGGAACCCCGATGAGCAGTGATCGAGCCCCGCCTTCGTTGCTGACGGCCATCATCGTCGTCACCAGCCGCTATGATGATCCTCGCCGCGTTTACCATGATTACCGCGACGGGCTCGCCGGCACCGGCAGGATCGTGGAGTTCATCTACGTGCTGGATGGAGCCTATCCCGATGTTCATGAGGCCTTGCGCGAACTACAGCGCGCCGGAGAGCCGATTCGCATCATCCAGTTGAATCGGGTCTTCGGTGAGGCGGCAGCTCTCTCGGTCGCATTCCGGCAGGTGAAGTCCGGTGATATTGTCCTGTTGCCGGCTTTCCATCAGATACGTGCGGACAGCCTCCCGAGGCTGGTCGGCGGGCTGGCGGACGCCGACCTGGTGACCTCCCGCCGTTCGCCGCGCACGGATTCCCTGCTCAACCGACTCCAGACCCGGCTGTTTGCCGGGATCGTGCGCCTGCTCACCCGAACCCAGTTCAGCGACCTCGGAAGCAATGCACGCGCGCTGCGTTTCCGCGTGGCTCAGGAAGTCATGCTGTACGGGGATCAGCACCGTTTCCTGCCGATACTGGCCGTGAACCAGGGGTTTCGGGTCTCGGAGCTGCCGCTGCCGCAATCACCGGCAGACCACTCCCTGCGGGTCTATTCGCCCGGTACCTATCTGCGCCGCTTCATCGACCTGCTGACGGTGTTCTTCATCACCAAATTCACCCGTCGGCCGATGCGGTTCTACGGGCTGATCGGCTCGGGTACCGCCGGACTGGGCGGCATCTACATGGGGTATCTGGTGTTCCAGAGACTGTTCATGGACACCCCCCTGGGTGACCGACCCGCCTTGCTGCTGGCCGCACTGCTGGTCGTGCTTGGTGTTCAGATCTTTTCCATGGGACTGATTGGCGAGCTGATCATTTACGCCAACGCCCGGCAAATGAACGACTACGCGGTGGAAGCGGTGATCGAGAACGGGAAACCGCTCCGGCAGAACGAAGAGAGCGCGACCGGAACGGATGCTCCGGCGCCGTTGCGGACCGGTAGCGGAGCCGGGGCCTGAGGGGCATGCGGAAAGGGTGCGTATCGACAGAACCAGAACCGTTATGAGGGTGGGTATGGGTGTCGTCCTGCAGCAGAGCGGGGAGAGCCCGGCGGCCGCCCGGCACTTCGCCGGGGCCGACACGGGGTCGAAGCCCCGGGGGCAGCATGGACATCCTGTCGTGAGTACCGACAGGAAACGCCCCCGTGTGCTCCTGCTCGGCGGGGATGCCGACTTCAATCTCGGGGATCACGCCATTCAACTCAGTCTTTGCCAGGCGATGACCAGTGCCTGCCCGCAACTCCGTGTCACTGTGGTCTCGGCCTTGCCACCCCATCACATTGCCGATCGCCAACTGCCCGGTGCTGACACTGTGCTGCCCCGCGGTCCCCGCGGCCTGCCGGCGCAGATCCGGGCGGCCGCCGGGCATGACGCCGTCGTGATAGGGGGAGGGGGACTGCTCCAGGACGACGATAGCCGGATCAAGCTGCCTTACTGGGCGCTGCGGCTGTTGTTGATGCGCTTGTTCAATTCGACGTTGATCGCTGTCAGCGTCGGTGCCGGACCACTGCAACGGCTGGAGAGCCGCTGGTGGGCCCGGTTGGGCGCGCGCGTGCTGGGTGAGTTGTCGGTACGGGATCACTATGCCCGTCAATGGATGGAACAGGCGCTGGGACGCCCGGTCGCGGTCGTGCCGGACCCCGCCTTCATGTTGTCCCCGGCACCGTCCCGCGAAGGGGAACGCGTGGTCCGGCAATTGGGGATCTCGCCGTCCACGCCGCTGATCGGCGTCTCCCTCAGGGGCTGGTATCACCAGCGGGGCGGGTTTGTCCCGCACCGCTTGCGCGCCCGGTTCGGGCGGCAACGCAGGCAGGGCGGGGACGCGGCCATGGCGCTGTGGCTGACCGAGATGGAGCAAGGGCTGCAGCGCCTCGCCTCGCTGTTCGGTGCACGTTTGCTGTTCATGCCGAGCTATCCGCTGGCTCACGAAGGGGATCTGGAGGTCTGTCGGACTCTGGCAGCGCGAATGGTCGATCACACCGCCAGCGTCGCGGTGATCCGCGATCCGCGACTGTACAAGGCGGTCTGCGGCAGGCTTCTGCTCATGATCTCCGCACGCATGCACCCCCTCATCCTTGCGGCGGGCATGGGCGTCCCCATCGTCGGCCTTGGCTACAACGGCAAGTTCCAGGGGCTGTTCGACATGCTGGGTATCACACAACGGGTGATACCTCTGGACGATTTCCGGGACCAGCGGGCATGCGCCCAGGATCTCGTCCGCATGGCGATAACCGCCGTGGAGGAGGATCGTGATCTTGCCGTCCGCTCCAGCAGGCTCGCCGGACAAACGCGAGCCGCCGTCGCGTCCATGCTTTACGGCCTGCGAACGGTCATGGAGGAAACAGGTACATGAGTGGTATCGCCAGCATTGCCACACGGGTGAAACCGGCTGTCTGTCACCAGCTTGAGCGGGTGCTGGCCCATGCTGCGGCCCGCATCCCGCTGTACGCGCGTTACTGGCAGGAGATGGGCGTGGACCCGCAGCGCCTTTCGCTGCGGACACCATCCGACCTTGCCCGGTTTCCGGTGATCGACCGCAGCCGGTTCGAGCAGTCCTCGTCAGATCAAATACGTGATCGCCGATGGCCGCGACGACTGCTGCACTGGGAACGTTCCGGCGGTTCCACAGGTACGCCCCTTGGCATCCCCCTCGACCCCATTACCTATGCCCGCCGGCAGTTTCGTTTCCTCGGTGCATTGATCGAATGCGGCTATCGCCCGGGAGACCGCTTCCTGATGTTGACCACGCGTCCGACAGGTCGGCATCCCACGCTACCGAACTGCTTCTGCGCGGATATCCGTTCACCACCACAGACGCTGTTGAGGATCTACCGGCAGTTCCGGCCCCGGCTGCTCTACGGTCCGTTGAATTCGCTCCTGCTGCTGGGGGAGGTCATGGAGGTCAGTTCGGAACGAACGGACCATCCGGCGGTGCTGGTCGCTACTGCAGAAGAGCTCACTGATTCCCAGCGCCGGCGGCTCAGGGCGGTATTCGGCATCGATCCCGCCGACTTCTACGGCCTCAGTGAAGCGGGTCTGGTGGCATGGAGGCCGCCGTCCGCACGACACTACCGCCCCGCGGATCGGGACCTTTATCTGGAGTTTCTCCCCGTGCCGGGCGACAGCTCGCTTGAGCGCCTGGTCATCACGGACCGCCATGCAGGCGCGTGCATGCCTCTGGTCCGCTACGAAACGGGGGACCTGGTCCAGCGCGAAGACGGCTCGGAGGAGAGGCTGCTGTTCGGCTTTCGCGGGCGTTCCGTGGATTGTCTGCGGAAAGCGGATGGAAGCCCGGTTTCTCCGTATCGGGTCACGTTATTGCTGGAAGACGTAGCCGGATTGCGCCGCTACCAGGTGGTTCAACGAGGCGATCTGGCCATCGATGTCTATCTGTGGGCGACCGAAACGATGCCAGACGGAGCGTTCGAAGGAGTGAGAAGCGCGGTGGAGCAGCTCATGGACGGAAGCGTGACCGTCCGGGTCCGCGCAGGAGCGCCGGATTCCGCAGCGGGACTCCGCAAATTCCGCCCGGTCCGATCGGAAGCGGGAGATGGCGCATGCGCATACTGACCGTGTGCTATGAGTACCCGCCGATCGGCGGCGGGGGAGGCGTTGTGGCGGAAGCGCTCGCCCAGCAACTGGTACGCATGGGCCACGACCTGGAGGTGGTCACCTCGCAGTTCCGGGCCTTGGCAGCGCGGGAACAGGAGGGCGGGCTGACCATCCACCGGCACGCTTGCCGGCGTCGCCATCGCCATTACACCACTGCAACGGAATTGCTGACGACGCTGTGGCCGGCCTACAGGAAGGCGGCCGGGATCATCAGGGACAACCCGCCCCATCTGCTGCATGCACATTTCGCCCTGCCCAGCGGGCTGGTGGCCTATCACCTCTCGCGCCGTTTCGGCATTCCCTATGTGCTCACCGTGCACGGCTCGGATATCCCCGGCTACAACCCCGATCGCTTCCATTGGCATCATCGCCTGGTGCGGCCGATATGGCGACGGGTGATGAGCGGCGCCAGCGAGATCGTTTCTCCGTCCAGGTATCTGGCCGGCCTGGTGCGACAACAGATCCAGCTACCGGTCCAGATCGTACCCAATGGTTACATGGGGCATTCGGGCTCGGGGGAACAGCCAAAGCGGCGGCTGGTCCTGGTTGTGGCAAGGCTGTTTCCCCGCAAGGGGGTGCAGTATTTCCTGGAAGCGATCCGCGATCTGGACAGCGACTGGGAATTCGTCGTGGCCGGGGACGGCCCCTATATGGCCTCGCTGAAAGCGCTGGCCGGCACCGTTCGTCCACATGTCCGCTTTACCGGGTTCATTGACAAGCCCAGCCTGCAGAGCCTGTATGCCGAGGCGCGCATCCTCGTGTTTCCTTCCCTGCAGGAAAACTTTCCCATGGTACTGCTGGAGGGCATGGACGCCGGCTGCGCGGTGATCACCAGCCAGGCCCACGGCTGCGCCGAGGTGGTTGGCGACGCCGGCGTGATCGTTCCCCCGGCGAATGCAATGGCGCTCGGGAAGGCAATACGGGAGTTGCTGGCAGACCCTGAGCGATGCGATCTGCTGGCAGCGCGATCACGAGCAAGGGCTGCCTTGTTCCGCTGGCCTCGGATCGCGGAGCTGTACCTGCAGGTCTTCAACGATGCGATGCGCTGGCGCGCCGGCGGTGCGCACGCCGGGCGGATCGGATAGCAGGTGGCTCCATGAACAGCCTTCTCACGCTGCCCGAGCGACTTGCCCCCCTGCTGGGGACAACGACGTTTCATGCGGTCTCCATACAGGGACGAAGCAGGGAGGAGGGCCTGCCGATCTCCGCCGTGTACCTGGGCAGCGGTCGCAATAACGCCTGGTTGCGCAACTACTTTCTTGCCCACGCCGAAGTGACCGACGAGGAATTGCTGCACCTGCCCAGGATCGCGAAGCGGGCCCTGAAGAGCGCCTGGGAGTCTGCGGAGCTGCGCCTGACCGACCTGCCGCCACTCTGGGCGGCATTAACGCCGCGGAGTGAACTGTTGCGGGTGCCGGCGTGGATTCGCCAGGAACTGCGCCTGCCGCACCTGCCTTCGACCCCGGGCTGGCCGTTACCGGTCAGCACTGCGCGGGAGGTGGAGCGGCATATCCGGCGGCATGGGTATGCGTTGACCATAACGCGTGAAATCAAGGAAATAGAAGATTTTTATCAAGGACTTTATCTACCCTATATACGCCAACGTCACGGAAGCGATGCCGTCTTGGTGGAGCGTTCCCGTTTCCTCCGGGAGAGCCGTGGCCATACGCTGGCCCAGCTTCGCAGCCAGGGCCGCACGGTCGCCGGGATGATGTTGTTCCGCGCCGGCCGGCGCATGCGGCTGGGTTGGTTCGGAGCCCTGACAGGGGAACGAGCGCCGAAGGGCCTGAGCGAGACCCTGGATGCGCTGGTCATCCGCTTCGCCTGGATGGACGGAATTACCTGCATTGATTTTGGCAAGTCCAGACCGTGCCTCGCTGACGGCGTCTTCCGGTACAAGGCGCGGTTCGGTGCTGTGCCGATGCCTGCCAGATTCCCTCAGGCGGTGCTGGGTATCTCCCTGCCACGATCGCATCCCGCTCTCCTGAACAGTCTCCGGAACCGGCCACTGCTCGGAATGAGCAAGGGCGGGCTCGCTGTCTACCGCGTGCCCGGCAGTGCCGGGGCTGGGGTGTGGTCGAGGTGGGACAATGACGCATCCGCCTCCTGACCCCTCGCTCCTGCACCCGGCACGCTCCGCGACCTGGCTGCGCAATATCGCCACCAGCTACGGCGACGTGATTGTGGGCGGGGTGATCTACATCCTGCTCACCCCGATTCTGGTCCGGTCCCTGGGCGTTGAGGCCTACGCCATCTGGCTGGTCAGCCATACCATCACCTTTTACCTGGGGCTGTTCGACCTGGGATTCAGTCAGGCGCACGTCCGGTACCACGCGCGCTATGCCGCGAAGGGTCAGCGTGCTGCCCTGCGACGCCTCGCCGCCACCGTTTTTCTCTCGCTGTCATGCGCAGGCCTGCTGGCGCTGGGACTGGCCTCGGCGCTTGTGATAGCCCCTCTGGGCAGCTGGTTCGACGTCTCCGGCAGCCTGGAAGCCGATTTTCGCCTGGTGATCCTCATACTGGGACTGAACCTGTTGCTGAATCTTCCCGGCGCCACCCTGGAAAATGTCTACGAGGGAGAAGAGCGTTTCGATATACGCAACCTGCGGTCCATGATGCTCCGCGTGATCAGTGCCGGGCTCCAGCTCTGGCTGCTGTGGAACGGATACGGCATCGTCGCGCTGGCGCTGGTGGAACTGGCAGTATCGATCCTGTGCATCTGCGTGGATCTCGTGCTCGCCCGCAGACTGGTGCCGGGCTTGTTGCGGGGGCGGCTTCGCCTGGACCGCAGGATGCTGCACCGCATCCGCCCATTCGCGCTGTGGGCATTCGTGGATGACCTGCTGGTGGAAGGGAGCAGTCATCTGGACAAGCTGGTACTTGCCCTGCTGCTACCTCTGGCCTTGCTGACGCCCTACGCGCTTTGCATCGCCCTCGCGGGATTGCTGATCCTCATCGTCCAGCCGGTCACCGAGACGTTTTTCCCCATGGCCGCCGGCTTCCACGCCCGGGGCAGGCAACGGGATCTTGCCCGGCTGCTGATCAGCGGGACGAAGGCCGCGTTGGCGCCCGCGGTCCCTCTGGCCTTGCTTCTCTGGGTATTCGGGGAGCAGGTACTCCTGCTCTGGGTGCCCGAAGTGGAAGACTATCTCCCAGCCGGTCTGATGCAGCTGATCGTGGTGAACTGCCTTCTCACCACCGGGTTCTGGACGGCGACCCTGCTGTTGATGGCCATGAACCGGATCCGGCTGGTGGCACTGCTGACACTTGCCGAACTGACATTCGCGCTCGTGCTGATCCTCTGGCTCGCTCCGTTGTACGGCCTGATCGGTCTGGCGCTGGCGTCACTGACCGCCAATGCAGTACTTGGATTCGGCTGGGTTCTCCCGGCCGCCTGCCGGGCTGCAGGCGTCTCCGTGCCGACGTTCCTGGCGTCGACATTCGGACGCATTGCCCTCAGTGCATTGCCGTCCACGGCGTTGATCCTGATGTTCCCTGCCTGGCTGCCACCTGACGGCTGGCTGGCCCCGGTGCTGGCCGTGATCGCCATCGTCATGGTCTATGGCCCGATTCTGCTGCTCGGCGGTCTGGATCAATGGGAGCGCGGCAGTGTCTTCGCTTCGGTCAAACGGCTGGCGGGCCAGCGGGGACCCGACCTGTATGGAGCACCACGGTGATGCACCATGATTACCGACTACAGTGGTTGAAAGCGTCGGATGCGCATGGCGTTGCACGGCTGGAGGCCATGGTCTATCCGCGTGCCTACCGCAGCGGCCGCGCCGACCTGCAGGAACAACTTGAGGTCGCCGAGAAAGCCGGGGAAAACCTGTCGATAGGGCTGTTCCGTGGCAGGACGCTGGTCGGCTACTGCCTGATGTTCATCGAGCCCCAAAGGCAGAAGATCTGTGACTATCTGGATATTCCACAGCCGGAGGGGCTGGATCTTTCCGGCCCGGGTCTGTATCTCGCTGATCTCGCGGTGCATCCTGCCCACAGGAGCCAGACCTGGCCAATGCTGGCTCGTCTGGCCGCCGTGCTGGATCGCCGCGACGATCTCCGACATCTGCCACTCGACGCCCTGTCCACACCGGAACTGCTTCGATACTGGCAATCCCGCCGCCGTGTGCTGGCCGGCCTGGGTTACTGGTTGCTCAACCATGTGGAATTCCGGGATGACGGTATTCCGTTTCCCCTGCACTGGGTTCAGTTCCGCGCGGCGCGTGCACACCGTCAGTCTGCCGCGGCCCCGACACCCGCCCCTGCACTCAAGCGGTGTCGGCAGATGGCCACTGCTGACGGTGTGATGACCATCGGGCTGGTGGATTCGGAACAGGCCTGGAGCGCCCTCGCTGCCGACTGGGAACGTCTGTGGGCCATGACACCCCAGGCCACCGTGTTCAGCAGCTTTCAGTTCCTGCGGACCTGGTGGGCCTTGCTGGGCCTCAACAGCAGGCTCCACATCGTGGTGGCCCTCGACGATGAGAGCCGGGTCCGCGCCATCGTACCGATGCAGATCCTGCACAACGTTGGCCGCACGCCCCATCGCCGGTGCCTGAGCTTCATCGGGCAACCGTCGGAAGTTGATCGGCCCACCATGCTTGCAGCACCGCAGGACATGCCGATCAGCCGGCTGGTGGCGGACTACCTGATGGAGGACCACCGCACGGCGTGGTCCAGCGTCATTCTTTATGAACAGGAGTCCGACAGCCCGCTGCTCGGATCCATGACGGATTGCCTGACAAAGCGCGGACTGCTGGTGGAGACGCCGGCCGGCCCGGAATGCCCGATGGTCGATGTCAGCGACAACTGGCCCCGCTACCTGTCTACCCGGAGCAGGGCGCAACGGAAAAGCCTGAAACGGCACCTGGCAAGACTGCAGGCCGCTGGCACCATGGCCCTGGAAACGGTCGACACCGAGGCCGCGGAACCCGAGGGATTGCAACGTTACCTGGCCGTGGAAAAGCGGAGCTGGAAGCCGATCGCGGGACTGGGCGCCGCCAGGTCATCCGCTCACCTCGGCTTTCTGAAAGCCCTGATGTCCTGCCCGCCCCCCAGACCGCTGCTGCATTTCCGCTTTCTCCGGCTGAACGGCGAGGATATTGCGGCCACGATGGGACTGTTCTGGAACGGTACGCTCTATGCTTTGCACATCGTGCACGACAGGCAGTACGACGTTCTGTCCCCGGGGTTCGTCCTGACCGCGCTGGAGCTGGAAAATGCCTTCGGCCGTGATGACTATCGCACCATCGATTACCTCGGCGGATTCCTGAGCAACAAGCGTGGATGGGCCACGCAGTACCGTGAAAGCAGAGCGCTTTTCGCCCAGCCTTCCACACTGCCGGGCTACACCTACCACTACTACCATTTTCGCTGCAAACCCTGGGTGAAGCAGCGGCTCGCCGGCATGCGGCTGCTGGACCCCGTGCTTCGATGGAAGCGGATGCTGGGCCGCCGGGAAGGGTGGTTGGCATGAGCACGGCGGGTGGAACACGCCTTCACGAGGCGATCACCGCGCAGGTACGGATCATCACGCGGTTCGAGGATGCGCAGGCCATTGCCCCGGCCTGGGAGAGACTGTATCGGGAAACACCGGGAGCAACGCCATGGCAGAGCTGGCCCTGGTTCGTTGCCTGGTGGTCATCCATGGGCACGACGGCTTCATTGTGTGTCGTGCTTGTCGAGACTGCCGCGGGCATTCAGCTGCTGCTGCCGCTTCAGTGCCGCTCGACACGCATGCTCGCCATGCCGATCAGGGTGCTGGAGCCGATCGGGATGCCGGAAGAAATCAATCGCCCACAGTTCGCGCTGGGTGCGGCCGACAGGACGGCGCTGCGGATGGCTCTGCGGGAAATCATGAACGGTCCGGCCTCGCCACGCTGGGATCTCCTGCGCCTGGACGAAGTCCAGATGGACGGTTGGTGGGTGCGTGAGCTGCTGGAAACAGCTGCAGACCATCAACTGCGTTGCCATCAGGTGGAACAGCACCCGTGCCCCTACCTGGATCTCCGGCAGGACTGGGACACGTTTCTGGCCAGTCGCGGGCGCAAACTGTCGCGGAACCTGCGGGCCGCCGAGCGGAAGCTCGCGGAAACCGGGCCGATTTCCCTGGAGTTCGCCAGGACGCGCGAGGACATCGATACCGCGTTCGACCGCTTCCTGGGACTGTACCGGCAAAGCTGGAAGCAGGAGGCTGGAGTCGGCTTCGCTCGGCAGGACGGATACGCCCGATATTATCGTCGCTTCCTTGCCCTGATGGCGGAGTCCGGACAGGCGCGCATCCTGACATTGCTCAGCGGCCGGACGCCGGTCGCGGCCGCTGTTGCCGTGACCGACAACGCCAGCTACTACGGTGCGCAAATCGTACAGGATCAGCGTTTTGATCGATGTTCACCGGGCACACTGCTGGAAGCCATCGAGTTGCGGGGGTTGATGGAGGAGGGTGCCTTTCACGACTACGACTTCTTTGGTGCGGCTCTCAACAACAAGCGACGCTGGACCGATACCGCTCGCCATACCCACCGTCTGCTTCTGTTCCGGCCGAATGCCGTGGCCACCATGCTGGAACGCTATTATTTCGCACTGAAGCCCGTACTGCGCCGCCTGCGCCCGGTCAGACACCGGCACTGAACTATCTTGCACGCAAACTCTGCCGTGGCCCGCTCACACCGCTCGTTGCCAGGACTAAACTATCAATTACGTAGCAGCGGTCCCGTGCTATGTACGCTAACGCACAGACTGTTCGAGGCAATCTCTCAAAATGAGGCGGAACAGCTAACGCATTTCTGGCCGAAAAACCGCGAACCATTTCACATTTTGGCGATCTTGTGGACAGGGGGTTATTGCAATGGCATGCATACAGTCCGCGCCACCCGAAATCCGGGCCAATCCATCGCAAAACCATTTGCTTGGGGCAATGTCATCATCGCTCCGGCAGCGACTCCTGCCGACCATGGAGCAAATGCTGCTGCCACGCGGCATGGTCCTCTATGAATCCGGCGCCCCGCAGCGTCATGTCTACTTTCCCGTCAACTCCATCACGTCCGTGCTTTACATGCTGGAGGACGGGGCCTCGGCAGAGATTTCCCTGGTCGGCAATGATGGCATGATCGGGGCCGCCCTGATATCGCATGTCGACACCACACCGAGCCGGGCTGTGGTGATTGCGCCGGGGATCGCTTTTCGTATTCCCGCCAGGACATTCTCGCGGGAACTGGACTCGCAGCCGGAACTGATGACGCTGTTGCTCCGTTACGTCCAGATCCTGTTTACGCAGATGGCGCAGACTGCCATCTGCTATCGCCATCACTCGATTCGGCAGCAGATCTGCTGGCTGCTGCTGGAGGCACTGGATCGGCTATCCGGCAACAAGATCGCGATGACCCACGAACTCATTGCCAACGTGCTGGGCGTCAGGCGCGAAGGCGTCACGGAAGCCGCACGCCGGTTGCAACAGGCAGGAATCATCCAGTACACGCGGGGCCAGATAGATGTCCTGGACCGCGAGCGCCTGGAAAAGCTCTCCTGCGAGTGCTACAGCGTGGTGAAGAAGGAAACCAACCGCCTGTTGGCTCTGCCGCTTCACGCCCATGGTTCGCGCCACAGGTGAAGCCAGCCGTGCTGCCGAGGCCGGTCACGGCGCGCCATCGCCGCCGCCTTTCGGGCGTGTTGCCGCGTAGTGGTGACCACGGCGGAAGCCCTGCCTGGGTTCGTCCGCGCTTCCGTGATTCGACATGAAGAGCAGGGCGGCCAGCAGAATGCCGATATTGGTGCCCAGGACCAGCCCCAGCAAGAATGCAAGCACGGAAGCGTGCTCCGTTTCGCCTGTTCCTGTTGTTGACTACACGCCGAGCCGGTCGCCCTTGTCTGTCTGTTAGCACACCGATGCCGCATGCAACCGCTTTCTCAATACCCCATGGCACAGCCGTCCTTGCGATGATCCGACGCGCCCGTGAGTACGCCGGTTTCCCAGTCGATGGCAATCGCCTGTGCGCCGCCGATCGGACGGGGTGGCCGTACCAGGTGGTGGCCACGCTGCACCAGGCCGTGGCGCACGTCATCCGGCAAGGTGGTTTCCGCCTGAACCCCCTCCGCACCGGGCGGTGCGAATATCCGTGGCAGGTCCATGGCCTCCTGGAGATCCAGACCGTAATCCAGCAGATTCGAGAGGAAAGAGGCGTGCCCGGACGCCTGGTAGTGCCCGCCCATGACGCCGAAGGACAGCTGTATCCGGCCGTCCCGGGCCAGCAGCCCGGGGATGATGCTGTGCAGGGGGCGTTTGCCGGGGGCAATGGCATTGGGGTGTCCCGGCTCCAGCGAAAAGCTCTGCCCCCGGTTGTGCAGCAGCACGCCGCTGCGCGGTGACACGATACCACTGCCGAATGGCGAGAAGATTGAGTTGATGAAGCTCACGGCATTGCGGTCGCGGTCCACCACGGAGATATAGACCGTGTCTTCGTTGACCGGCGCCGTGACCGGAGGCAGGGTGCTCATCCGTTCCTCGTCCCTGATGTGGCGCCGTAATTCTGCCGCATGCACCTCGGACAGCATCCACTCGACCGGAACGTGCGCCTGCGCCGGATCCGCCACCAGCGCATTCCTGACCTGATAGGCCAGGCGACCGGCCTCGATCTCGCGATGGAGACGCTCTGCGGAGAGCACGGGCACGTCGCCGGAGCGGTAGCCGGACAGGATGTTGAGAATGAGCAGGGCGATGATGCCCTGGCCGTTGGGCGGACACTCGATCACATCATGCCCCCGGTACCGGGTCCGGATCGGGGTGACATATTCGCCACCGGCCCCGGCAAAATCCTCCAGCGTATGCAGCCCACCGAGGCTGCGCAGGTGGCTGACCATATCGTCGGCAATGGCGCCGGTGTAGAACGCTTCCGGCCCCTCCCGCGCAATGGTCTCCAGGGTACGGGCCAGCAGCGGCTGGCGATGCCGCGTGCCGACAGCCGGCGCGTTCCCGTCCACCAGGAAGGTTTCCCGTGCAGTGGGGTCGCGGCCCAGCAACTCGACGTGCTGCTGCCAGTCCAGTCGCGTACGAGGCGCGACGGGGTAGCCATCCCGGGCGTAACGGATCGCCGGTTGCAGCAGTTCCTGCAAGGAACGGCTACCGTAATCCGAGAGCAGTTGCCCCCAGGCCTGCACCGCGCCCGGGACGGTGACGCCGTGGGGGGAATGGGCGTCCAGTTTCCGTATGTGCCGCTCGGCGAACCATTCGGCCGAGGCGGCCGCCGGGGCAGGACCGGAGCCGTTATAGGCCACCACCTCGTCGCTGCCACCTGGGGCATACAAGGCGAAACAGTCCCCGCCCACGCCGGTGGAACCGGGCTCAACCACACATTGCACCGCACAGGCGGCAATGGCGGCATCCATGGCGTTGCCGCCGTCCTGCAGCACATTGATGGCCGCCAGCGTGGCCAGGGGATGGGACGTCGCCGCCATACCTGCCGTGGCATGTACCGTGGACCGGCCGGGATACTCGAAATCTCGCATACGGCTTTATCTCCCTCTCCAGCATTTCCCCTGGAACAGTAACCTGCGTTGTTTTTCACGATACCAGACATCAAGGGGTTACGCGCCTGGCACGGGCGGGGTGTGCACTACAGAAAATTGAGTGGTTTTCCAGTCAGGCTGCGGCCAGGCTGGTGACAGGCAGGAGCAATCAAAGCGAGGAGGCCGATGATGCGTACGCCCGACCAGATCCGCGCACCGGACCCGGACAAGCTGAAGGAGTTCATGGCCCGCTGGACGGCAGACCAGGCGGCGACGTTTCATGCCGCCACGGTAATTGTCGGGGATCAACTGGGCCTGTACGCCGCCCTGGCAGCAGGCGGCAGACAGACGGCGGATGAACTGGCGACCCGGACCGGATATCACCCACGGCTGGTGAAGGAATGGCTCAACGCTCAGGTTGCCAGCGCCTACTGTGAATACGACGCGGCTGGCGCATGCTACTCCCTGACGCCGGAGCAGACCGCCTGCCTGGCCGATCCGTCCAGCCCCATGTTCGTGGCCGGAGGGGCACTGGTCTCGAACGCCAGCCACCAGGACATTGACCGCGTGCGCCAGGCGTTCCTGGAGGACGGCGGAATCGGCTGGCACGAGCACCACCATCATCTGTTCGACGGTACGCTGCGGTTTTTCGAGCCGATTTATCGCCGCCATCTCGTGCAGGACTGGATTCCGGCCTTGCACGGCTTGGAGCAGCGGCTGAAGACAGGCGCCCGGGTGGCGGATATCGGCTGCGGGCAGGGCGCATGCCTGATTCTGCTGGCCCAGGCCTACCCCGAATCCAGTTTCATCGGCTTCGATTACCACGAAGGCTCCATCGAAACCGCGCGCAGAAACGCGGAACAGGCCAATGTGTCGGATCGGGTGTCGTTCGAGGTGGCCGGCGCAGACAGCTTTGACGGCGATGACTATGACCTGATCTGTGTGTTCAACGCCTTGCATGAATGGGGTGACCCGGTGCGCGCTGCAAGGCGTATCCGCGAGGCCCTGGCACCGGACGGGGTATGGATGTTCACCGAGCCGCTAGCCGACGAACACCCGGCCGAGAACGTCCGGGCCCGCACCTTCTACTCCGTTTCAACCTTCGTGTGCACGCCCAGTGCGTTGTCCCAGCCGGGCGGAGAATCGCTCGGTGCGCAGGCGGGGGAGAAGGAGATACGGCGAATCGCCGAGGCAGCCGGTTTCACCCGCTTGCGCAGAGCAGCGGAAACACCGATGTTCATGGTGCTGGAAGCCTCCCGGTAACGGCTGTGATGTTTGCCGGGGCCCTTCATTCCCGGTAGGGACATCTACACTGAACACTATCCCTCCCGAATGCTGGCCGGATCGGCTTGCCGAGAGAGGGATACATTCTGCCGAGACAAGTGGAGAGCCATCATGACGGACACAGCTTACAAAGTGATCGAGATCATCGGTGTCAGTGAAACGTCGTGGGAGGACGCCACTCGCAACGCCATCAGTATCGCCACTGAAAGCATCAAGCATCCGCGCGTCGCCGAAGTGAAAGAGATGGACGTCACCATCGACGAGAACGGCAAGATCACTGCTTTCAGGGTGAAGATAACGCTGTCCTTCAAGTACCAGCGTCACTAGGAAGCGCCTTCCCGGGGTGCTGTTCCCGCCGCATCCCGGGAAGGCGTCAGGTCGCTCGCAGAGCCAGCCGACAATTCCGCTATCCGCAGCTCGGCAAGGTCATCGCATCCGCCGAGGGCAGAAAGAGCAGACTCAACGGTTGACCGGTTCCAGCAGGCCGTTTTCCGTGCCGGTCGAAACAATTGCCTCACACTGTTGCGCGGTGAGCTCGGTATTTGAAGGCGACGTCTCGGAGCGCATCAAATTCCCGGGCTCCTCCACGTGCGCGCCGCTGTCCATGAGGACATGCACCAGCTCGTGGGCAAGCGCAATACCGGGGTCCCGCGTCCCTGCCGTGAGCCAGACGGTATCCTGCAGCGCCGGACGTGTCCGGCTGTTGCTCCTGCCGATGGCCTCGGCGTCGTAAGGCTCAACCTGCAGCGTATCCGTGACGAAATACACCGTGGGTTTGGGAAGCGCCAGTTGCTCCACCAGTGCGGTGCCGATGAGGTCATGGAAATAGTGATAGACGGGCGGCCCGTCGAGCAGGCGCGTCTCGGCATGGCGAACATGAACCCGGCATTGCGCCAGGATATCGGCTGCCTCCCGGAGGGAATTCCCGATCTTGCCTGACCGCCAGCCGGTGCCGTCGAAGTAGGCCAGGGTGAGTGCCAGCGCGTAACCCGACAACGGGGCAGGGGAGGCGTCCGGGTAAAGCTCTTCGGCGGTCAGCGTCTGCCGGCTCAGTTCCCGGGGAGCGCTGTCATCCAGTAGCGGCGGGAGATGTTCGGTGATTTCCGGGCGCGGCAGGAATCCCATCGAGGCAACGTCCTGGCTTCCTCCGAATGCCGGCAGCACGCGCTCGGAGATGGCAGTCTTCAGTTCCCCGGCCGTCCAGTCCGGGTTGCTCGCCAGCATGCGCGCCGCCAGTGCCGAGACCCGGATGGCGGCATAGCTCGAACCGGAAGCCACGGTGTCGTTGCCATCGAAATCCATGACCAGCAGCCGTTCCGCGGGAACGAGCAGATCGACTGATTCCGCCCCCCAGTTGGAACCCTGCGCGATCCGGCCGTCGGACAGGGAGGAGCTCACGACAATCGTGTTCTCCAGCGCCAGGCTTGCCGGGTAGATCGGTTGCCTGTCGATGTCCCAACCGTTGTTGCCGGCAGAGATGACGAACAGCATCTCGGGACGCTCACCGGCGGCGGCGGCGAATGCCTCCCAGTTGCTGCGATCATCACTGCCCATGGATATATTGACAATGCGTACGCCGCTGGCGTCGGCATCGGCGATCAGATCACGCATCCGTGCCATATCCGGTCGTGGGTACCGGTAAGGCACCAGCCGGGCTTCGGGCGCTTCCCGCAGTAACAGCGCCGCGGTCCTGGTACCGTGGCGCTGTGGAAAAAAAGGGGATTGCGCCGGATGGGAATCGAAAGGACGGCGGTCCATGTCCCAGAAATCGTAGCCCAGGATCGTTCCGGATTCGTCCCGCGCCAGCCGCCCGGCGATGCCGGGCAGCAGGTAGTTCACCCCCGAGTCCACATGCGCTACCGGTATGCCACCGGGGTCATCACCTTCGGGGACGGCCGGGTTGAGGGGCTCACGCTCAACTTCCGACTGAAGATCGTCTCCCAAGACAATGATGTAAGAGGGGATTTTTTCGTCGCTCTCGTACACGAGGCGACGTCCGTGGCTGACCGAGCAGTCCGCACCGGCAATCGCCGCAAGGCGCGGGACAGGATTGTCTGTCCCGGACGCGGGGGACCAGTACTCCACGGTCAGCCGACGCAATTGTCCCTGCGGTGCGAACCGTTCAACGCGAAACTCCGCGCCGTCCCGCAACACGAAACGGCGCTTCCAGCCGATATCGATTCCCCGCATGGTCAGCGCGTCTTCGCTGACATCCGGACCGGCACCCGGAATCCGCGCCGCCATCTCGCCGGGTTCGGCGAACGGTTCCCCACAGACGGCGTTGACCGTCTGCAGCACCGTTTCCACCTCTCCCTGTGCCTGCGCCGGGACGGCGAGCAGCAGGCACAGCGCCGAGAGTCCCGCCCGGAGCAGTACGCCACCATCCGGTAGCGCTGCCCGGGGCGCATGGTGGCGTCTCCGGGCAACGGACCACTGCAGGGTCTGCCTCACTGCGCGGCGGCACGTGCCGCGTCGAGCCAGCTGTCCACCTGATCGCGATTGTCAGCGATCCACTCAGCCGCATGAGGCCGCACCTCGGCATCGGTGAGATCCTGTTCATCCATGAGCTTGTCGATCTCGCTGATCCACACCAGCGGCAGGCGAACCTGCCGGAACAGTTCCGCGGCCGCGGGATTGGCCTCAAGGAAGTCATTGTTGGCGGCTACCTGGATATCCGCGGCCACGAAGCCCATCTCGATCGGGTCGGACACCGCACCTTCAACGCCTTCGGTGCGCTCCGCCTCGTCCTCGACAATGCCGGGGGCGTTGATCCACGCCACGTCCTCCCCCGGAACCAGCGCCAGCAACCAGGCGCTCGGACCCCAGGTGTAATACAGCGCCGGGTCACCCGCCTCTATACGGGACAGGGCTTCGGCAAAATTGGCCGCGTAGCCGGCATCCACATGGTTGATGTAGTCGTGCAGCTCGAACTGGTCGAGCATCGCGTTGATGCCTTCGTGGCAACCCCAGCCGGGCGGGCAGCCGAACAGGTCCGCCTTGCCGTCGCCGGTGGCGTCGAAAGCCGCCCGGACATCGTCCCGCTTGAAATCCTCGATGCCCGTGATGTCGTAGTTTTCCACGGAGGCCTTGTCCACCAGATACCCCTGAATGCCGCAGGCGGGGCAATGCGGATCGAACAGCGTTGCCGCATCATCGAAGCCGTCGGGCAGTTGAGGGTTATGCAGCGGGAACCAGCCATTGGGCCAGTAATGTGCATCCCCTTCGGAAATCCCCAGATACGCCACCGGGTTGGACAGGGAAATGGGATCCTGGACGTCGTATCCCAGTTCCTCCAGCAATTCCACGAAAACCCAGCTGACGGGCACGGCGGAGGTCCAGGTGGCGACCGCCGGCTGCACGGTGACACCATCACCTGGTTGTTCGCCGGCCTGTGCGTTCCCCATCGCCGCGGCCAGCGTCAACGCGGCAGCGATGGATGTGGCAGCCGCGACGGGCCAGCCGCGACGGGTGGTGTTGAAGCGTTTCATATCCTCACCCTCCGTTATCGATCAACGATTCTCCAGTTTCTCCTTCGCCCTGTAACCTTAGTTGCTCAATCGGACTTGTGGCGGGCACCGGGCGCTTTCTCCCCCAGGCCCTGGGTGATCCGGTCCAGGACCATGGCCAGCAGTACAATGCCGATTCCGCCGACGAAGGCCTGCCCGATATTCAGTCGCTCCAGACCGGCATAGACTTCCAGCCCCAGGCCGCCGGCGCCGATAATGGCGGCGATGACGACCATGGACAGCGACAGCATGATGGTCTGATTGAGACCGGCCATGATGGTCGGAAGGGCCAGCGGGAACTGCACCTTCCAGAGGATCTGCCGGCGCGTCGAACCGAACGCCACGGCTGCTTCGATGAACTCGCTCTGCACCTGGCGGATCCCCAGGTTGGTCAGCCGGATCATGGGCGGCATGGCGAAGATGATGGTGGCGATCAATCCGGGTACGTTGCCGATGCTGAAGAGCATGACGGCCGGCACCAGGTAGACGAACGGCGGTGTGGTCTGCATGATGTCCAGCACCGGTCGGAGCGCGGCGTAGAAGCGGTCGCTCCGCGAGCACAGAATGCCCAGCGGCAGGCCGAAAAGCACACAGAAGAATACCGCCGTCACGACCAGGGACAGGGTCACGATCAGCTGATCCCAGACGCCCATGAAGCCGACCAGGCTGAACGCGATCAGCGCGAACAGGCCAACGCGCCACCGCGCGGCCCACCAGCCCAGCGCAAATACCGCTATCAGGAAGGCGCCCGGGGGGATGGCGCTCAGCGCCCAGTGCACGGCATTCATCACACCACGGACCGGTGGGCTGACGTAGGTGCGGAAGAAATCCCGGAAATTGGAGACCATCCAGTTCACCGCATCTGTAATGGCCTGTCTTGCGGGAAGATCGAAGAACTCGAATGGATCGTTCAGCAGTGCTCGCAGGAACTCAAGTAATTCGCCCATTGCGTGACCACCTTGCGCGTTGTGGCAGGCCTCCCGCCATCATGGGAAGCCGGAGGTTCTGACAGCCGGCCCGATCAGGAGGCGCGATCGCTGGTGGCGTCGCCAGCAGCCTGCTGCTGGTGACCACGTTTATCGAGGATGCCGCTGATCAGCTCGGGATCGTCGATCAGTCCGCGAATACGACCATCTTCACGGGTAACGACGACAGGCAATGCGGAGTGGAGTCGGCTACGCAACACCTGCCGCAGCACCGTGGTGTCCGGACACGTCAGGATCATGTCGTCACGGCGGTCCGGGCGAGCGTCCGCCGCATCCGCCTCGATAACGGTCTCCAGCGACCGGACCACCAGTTCCCGTTCACCCAGTACAACGTGCTTCAGCCGTCCCTGGCTGTCCTGGCCGAAGCGAAGTCGCGGGTAGCCGCGGCGGGCGAAATACTGCAGGCCGTTGCGTCCATGCACGCGCTCGACCAGCGGGCTGGTAAAGGGCAGGGCGATGGTACCGGCGGTCATCACGCCGGTGGGGTCGGCGTGCTCGACGAAGCGGGCCACATACTCGGTTCGTGGATTGACCAGGATCTCTTCCGGGCTGCCCACCTGGACAATCTGGCCATCTTCCATGATCGCGATGTGGTCACCGATCCGCATGGCCTCGTCCAGATCGTGGGTGATGAACAGCACGGTGCGTTTCAGCTCCTGCTGGATGCGCTTGAGCTCCTGCTGCATGTTCACCTTGATCAGCGGGTCCAGCGCCGAGAACGGTTCATCCATCAGCAGCACGCGCGCCTGGGTGGCGAGGGCCCGCGCCAGGCCAACCCGTTGCTGCATGCCGCCGGACAGCTCCGAGGGATACGCCTGCCCCCAGTCACCGAGGCCGACCATCTCGAGCACCTCGCCGCCGATCTGCCTGCGCTCGGCGTCCGGACGCCCCTGGATTTCCAGGCCGTAAGTGGCGTTTGACAGCACCGTACGATGAGGGAAGAGGGCGAAATGCTGGAAAACCATGCTCATGTGCTGTTTGCGCAACATGCGCAATTGCTCAGGGCCGAGCGCCGTGATGTCCAGATCGCCGGCTTCGGGGTCCTTGAAGATCACCTTCCCTGCGCTGGGGTCGATAATCCGGTTGATACAGCGAATCAGCGTTGACTTGCCGCTGCCGGACAGCCCCATGATGACGAATACCTCGCCGGGGGCTATGTCGAAACTGGCGTTGTCCACCCCGACAATGTGGCCGGTTGCCTGCTGGATCTCGCTCTTGGATTGGCCCTGCTTCAGCAGAGACAGTGTTGATGCCGGCTCGGGGCCGAAAATCTTGCTGACGCCCTCTGCACGTATCACCCTGATGGAATCCTCTATCGCCTACAAGAAGCGGTGTTCACGTCGTCGCGCGAACACTTTGTTGTTCTATTCACCCTAGTATAACGGGCGGCCTGTTGATACCTCGTGCGTTGGCCGTACCTAGATATGTTCCGAGCGCGAACTGGTATTGGAGCGCCCCGATCTTGCGGCCATGCTGCTCGGCTTCGGGCCTGCCTCAGTCCTCGATCCGCCACGCCTGCTTCAGCCGGTTCACTGTATGTGTCCATTTCGGCGTCGTGGGTTTGCAGACGGTGTTCTGGTTGCCGAAGAGGCCGACCTCACTAAATGCGTTGGCCCGATCCACTGTGTGCAGCCACTGCACAGGAACGACGTATTCAGCGGACTCATCATCCGTGCCGGGATCCAGGTCTTTGTAATGCTCGGTCCTGTCCAGCTCGGCCAGGGTCTTTGGCCCGTCCTCCGTGTCGAACTGGAATGCGTCCGCGCGGCAACGCTCCCCGGTCACGATGCCGACCCCCACGTAGCCGGTTTTCGGTATGTTCACCCAGACCCGGTCACCTTCCGACAGCATGGAGAGCGTCTTGGAGTACCAGGCCGCACCCCCGCCGGCGATAAATCCCAGCCGTCTTGCTTCGTCCCAGGGACGGTTGCTTCCGAATGAGACGTAGAACTCACCGTTCCAGGGTTCCTTGCGGCTGCGGGTGACTGCCCGGTCCTGGTTCTCGTCCGGGTCGATCATCCATGCCCTGCTGAGGTAGCGGCTGCCGTTGTCTTCGAAGGCGGCAAAGAACAAAGCGTTGATGGAGATCTGCGCGTAAACGTTCAGGTAGTTGATGATGCGCTCGGTGCTGGCATCCAGCTCGGTGGCCACGACAACCATCTGGTGACTGTCATTGATGGTGATGTCGGACAGGGGAATACCGAATCTGGCCAGGAAGGCTTCATCCAGCGTTGGGTGTTCCCGCCGGTAGCGTTCGGCGAACTGCAGGTAGATGTCCACAATGTCCGAATCCGACAAGCCGGCGACCCAGGATGCGTAGTCGATGGCCTGGGCCACCACGTCGCGGGGTGTTTTCTGCCGTTTGAGTTCGACGATGATCACGGAGCCATTTGCGTCCATGGCCAACAGGTCGATGTATTTGTCGTACGCGGTACGCACCTGTCTGCCGATCAGCAGCCAGTCGGGATTCAGGATGGCGATGTCGTGCATCACCTGTTCTTCCAGCAGACTTTCGTCGACGAGCGCGGCGGGCTTCAGCTTCTCGGGCCGATCGCCGATTTTCCAGATGCCTTGTTCGATGGCCATGGGGGATTGCTCTTTTGTTGCGGTGTTTAGGCGACTGCTTGTTCGACGACGGCTTCAGCGAGGTGAGCACAGCTTCTTGATGCCGGTCAGCTCGATCTTGCCATTGCTGCCACGGCCACCGTTGGCCTTGGCGGTGACGGCGCCGGTCCAGAGATCCAGGTGTTGGGTGATGAAATCGTGATTCATGGTGCCTCGTTTGCCAGCATGTTCATGATGAGGCGGATCAGGGTGTTTTTCTGCGCGGGCGCGGATTCCGCGACCAGCAGGGTCAGCGCTGCCAGGCCGGTGTCGTTGATGACGGGCTGACCCTGTTCGTTGAATAAGCGTCCGTTCCTGTGAAGGAAGTCCACGAACAGGAAGGCGCCGCTGCGCTTGTTGCCGTCGGCGAAAGGATGATTCTTCACCACGAAGTAGAGCAGATGCGCGGCCTTGCTCTCGATGGTGGGGTAGGCCGGTTCACCGAATACGGTCTGATCCAGGTTGCCGAGCAGGGCGTCCAGGCCGTCGCCGCGTGGTTTGGCGAAGAGGTCGGTGGCCTCTTTCCGTGTGATGAGGTCAGCCTTGAGCTGTTCCAGCGCGGCCATGGCCTCATCGGTGGTAGGCAGGGTGCCGCCCGCTTGTCCGGCGGGTTCCACCAGCAGACCTTCGTCATAGCGCTGCAGCCACAGGAAGGTCTGGGTGTAGCGGCTGATGATCTCCACCAGGCCCTGGCCGGCTGGACCGTCCAGTTCCTGTGATCCGGCGGATTTGCGTACCAGTTCCAGTGCGGCTTCCAGTTCCCTGGCGTTCTGTTCGAAGCGCTGCTGGTTGAGGGTGTAGCCGCGGGTCAGATGCTCCCGCAGGGTGCGGGTGGCCCACTGTCTGAACTGGACCGCCTGTTTGGAGCGCACGCGGTAACCGACCGAGAGCACGGCGTCCAGGTTGTAGTGTTTGAGAGTGCGGCGTACCTGCCGGTTACCTTCCTGACGAACGACTAAGAAATCCTTAGTCGTTGCCGGCTCGTCGAGTTCCTGCTCTTTGTAGATGTTCCTGAGGTGCATGAGGACGTTCTCGGGCGTTGTACTGAATACATCGCCCATCTGACGCTGGGTGAGCCAGATGGTCTCTCCAGTGAGCTGCACCTGAATCTCACCGTGCTTCCCCGAGTAAATGGCGATTTCGCCCTTGTTCGCTTCCTGCGGCATGGTTTCAACTCCCTTTGT
>JBJHBJ010000018.1:0-71111 GCA_050485425.1 Ectothiorhodospiraceae bacterium
CTCTGACCTGTTGCTTCGTGACCGCCATCCCCGTCCCTTGTGGGTCGCATGGAAAAGCGGCCTAGCTTAGTGGCAACCGGCCAGAATAGTTGTCGGCGGACCGGCCAGAGTTATTGTCGTTGGATACACGCTGGCCAGCCACGACGACATCGACTCGGCGGCGCCCCCCCTCGGTAGTCCGGATTCTAACGTTCGTACCCACAATCAGAAAACAGGAGGAGATCATGCCGCTTGAAGTACTAGACAAGGCGCGTGGCCACTGGTTAGAGATCCTTGTTGCCCTCGGCATCCCTGCTCATCACCTAACGGGGAGGCATTGCCCCTGCCCGATGTGCGGCGGGACAGACCGCTTCAGATACGCTGACTCAGCGCCCAAGAGACCGAAAGCGGGCGTCTGGCACTGCAACCAGTGCGGGAGCGGAGATGGGATTGATCTGGTTCTGCGTAGTCGCGGACTTTCCGGTTTCGCGGAAGCAGCCCGGGAAGTTGAGTCCGTTCTGGGTGGTTCAACACGCGCGGGACCATCGATGCACGGCAGGCAGAACGGGCAAAGCGTTCTGAGGCTTCTGCGCGCTGCCTTCCCGGCGCGACCTGCCGATTTTGTGGATAACTACTTGACGTCCCGAGGGCTTCGTCTGCCTCCGAAAATCGGCGCGCACCGATCAGTCGGTTACTACGAGGACGGCGTACGAGTCAGTTCTTACCCCGCAATGATCGGAACGATACGAACAAGCAGTCATAAGACAATCGTCGGGGCTCATATTACGTACCTAGCAACGGTAGGCAACCGGAAAGCATCAGTCCCTGCGCCTCGCAAGATCCGTAAGGTTCTGAGCTCGATCTCCGGTGCCGCTGTTCAACTCTACCCCGCTGAGCCGCATCTCGGCATCGCTGAGGGCATTGAAACAGCGATAGCCGCCGCCATGTTGCACAACCTGCCAGTTTGGGCGGCACTATCTGCGCAAGGACTCGCCAGTTTTATTCCACCACCGGATACCAAGCACGTCACGGTTTTTGCTGACAACGACATCCACGCCACTGGGCAGCGAGCTGCGGGCGATCTGGAGACGCGACTTCGGATATTAGGAATCAGTTGCGATATTCGTACAGCAGGCACTCCAGGGACGGACTGGGCCGACGAGATCAATCTCTCTAGAAACTCAGGAATGGAGCGGCGGGCAAAATGAACCAGCCCGGTGATCGTAACGATCAAGTAATTTTCCTAAGGGCATTTGTTGGCTCATAGAGCTGCGCAACACTCCCCATACCCTGAGGGAGTCAGGGCTACGCTATTCAGAGTTGACTGCCGGCTAAGAGGACTTAAAAAAATGAAGGACTTCATGTACATCCCCGACGTGGCGGCGCGCCTTGGCACCACCGAAGCGCAAGTCCGAAGTGCGCTTCAGCGCAAGTCCGACGCGATCCCTCCGGCGACGCGCCTCGGCCGCCGCATCGCGTTTCGGGTGAAAGATTATGAGGCTTGGCTTGAGACGAAAGCACCGACGAGGCCGCGTGGCCGGCCCCGATCCATCTAAAGTCGAGCCGCCAGCCTTCCGGCATGCAAGTGGGTGTACCGCTGAAGCATGGCCAACGTCTTATGGCCTGTAATCATCGAGACTTCCATGACGTCGAAGCCTCGCTCGAAGAACCGAGACGTTGCCTCATGTCGCAGATCATGAAGTCGCAGGTCAGTGATCCCTGCCTTATCTCGAGCATCGGCGAACCAGTGGCTGATCAGGTCTGGATGACCACTGTGAAGCCGCCCTCCTCGACACAAAGCGCGGAGCACCTTAAGAGCCCTGCGGCTAAGCGGAACTGTTCGGGCAGATCCATTCTTCGTTTCACGCAGGAGAATAGTGGGTCCATTGGCGTCATCTCCGCGCTTTGGAACCCGAACGCTATCCCAGTGAATTTGCGAGAGCTCGCCGCGACGCATCCCTGTTTCCAGCAAGAAAATGAAGAACCCTGCTTTCGGCCAACCCGCGGCCTGCAATAACCGTTTCTCTTCCCCAGGCGACAAGCGCCGCTCACGCCCAGGATCAGGCGGGGGTCGGCTCATGTCATCGATAGGGTTAATGAGCCCGCTGTATCCCCAATCCCGTCGTGCGGTCTTGTAAAGCTTAGAGATCAGACTCAGCTCGTTGCGAACGGTCTGGGCGGCCTTTCCATCATCAAGGCGGTCATCCCGGTATACTGCGAAATCCTTCCCACGAAGCTCGGTTAGCCCTCGCTCCGCCAGCGGGTGGCGGATCCAGCGGCCGATCAAGGAGCTTTCCTGCGTTTTTCCTTTCGGCTTACGCGCAGTAACTTCAGCCAGATACTTATCCAGGGCCTCTCGCAGTGTCATTAGGGAGACTTCGCCCCCCATGATCTTGCGTCTGCGCTTTAAATCAAACTCGACTGACTCCGCCCATTCCCGAGCTTCAGCTTTCGAACCAAAAGTCTTGCCAGTGCTAGGGAGGCCTGTCACGCGGACAACGACTGACCAGCCGCTCTTGCGTTTTCTGAACGTTGCCATCGGGTCTCCGCCATGGACTGCTTGGCACCAAGTGTACCAAAACAGTACCAAAACCCGCTAGACCCAACAGACCTCAAAGCTAATTTATTGATTTGGCGGAGAGGGTGGGATTCGAACCCACGGAAGGGGGTTACCCTTCAACGGTTTTCAAGACCGCCGCTTTCGACCGCTCAGCCACCTCTCCCGGCGGCGTTATTGTCGGCAACTCCCGACCCCGGTGCAACTCGGCGAGGCGTCAGGCGCCGACCTGCATGGGCACTTCAGTGCCTTCGGACTCGGCGATGGCTCGCACGGATTCCCGGATCAGGCTTGGGCCGCGGTAGATCAGGCCGGTGTAGATCTGGATCAGGCTGGCACCAGCGCGGATCTTCATCAGCGCGTCGTGGCCGGACACCACGCCGCCGACTCCGATGATCGGCAGCGCTCCGTTCAGGTGCCGGTCCAGCAGCCTGATCACATGGTTGGAGCGGTCTCGCAGCGGCGCCCCGCTCAGCCCCCCGCTCTCGTCCCAGTTCTTCATGCCCTCGACGCCATCCCGGGACAACGTCGTGTTGGTGGCGGCCACGGCATCCATGCGGTGGCGCACCAACGCATCGGCCAGGCCGATCACCTGCTCGTCGCTCATGTCGGGTGCGATCTTCACCACCACCGGGACGTAACGGTTCCAGGCCAGCGACAACCGCAGCTGTTCGCCCTTGACCGCCGCCAGCAACTCGTCCAGCAGGCCGCCGTGCTGCAGGCTTCGCAGGCCGGGGGTGTTGGGCGATGAGACGTTGATGGTGATGTAGCTGGCATACGGATACACCTTGCCCAGACAATGCAGGTAGTCCTCGGCCGCCCGCTCCACCGGTGTGTCGAAGTTCTTGCCGATATTGACACCCAGGATGCCCCGATAGCCGGAAGCTGCCAACCGGCTGACCAGATAGTCCACACCCTTGTTGTTGAAACCCATACGGTTGATCAGCGCCTGCGCACGGCGCAGGCGGAACATGCGCGGGCGCGGATTGCCCGGCTGCGGTCGCGGTGTCACCGTGCCGACTTCGATGAAGCCGAAACCCAGGCCCGCCAGGGCATGGATATAGTCCCCGTTCTTGTCCAGACCGGCCGCCAGCCCCACCGGATTGGGGAAACGCAGTCCCAGCAACTGGGTTTCCAGTTGTGGCGTCGGCCCGACCAGCAGCCTGGACACGCCGGTCGGCCGGAAAGCCTTCAAGGCAGAGAGCGTCAGATCGTGGGCCGTCTCCGGATTCAGTCGGAACAACAGGCTGCGCAGTAGCAAGTAGGACATGGCAAGGCTTCGTCGCGGTCGGGGAACAATCGGAACCGGGGTCCGTAGACTGAACATGGTCGCCGATGCCGGGTCATGTTGTCGATAGATTTCGCTCGCTCTTCAGCGCCTCTCCGGAGCCGCCCGCCCGGGAAACGGCATTATCCCGCAGCTCCATCCCTCCTCGACCAAGTTGACTGCCAGGCATGTTGCACTGCACCTTAGGATTTCTGACGTCCGCCCAGGCCCGATCATCAGGGAGAACAAGCATGACGCGCCGAGTCATCTTCAATCAGAAAGGCGGGGTGGGGAAATCCACCATCGCCAGCAACCTCGCAGCCATCAGCGCCCACCGGGGTCACCGCACGCTAGTGGTGGATCTGGACAGCCAGGCGAACACCAGCGCTTACCTGCTGGGGCGGGAATGGGCGCCATCAAACGATCAGGGCGTGGTCGGGCTGTTCGACCAGGCTCTCAGTTTTCGTCTCTACGAGAAGGAGCCGTCGGAATTCGTGCTGGAAACGCCATTCGAAGGGCTCTACATCATGCCGGCCAGCCGGGAGCTGGAGAATCTGCAGAGCAAGCTGGAATCCCGTTACAAGATCTACAAGCTGCGCGAAGCACTGGATGCACTGGCCGGGAAGTTCGATGAGGTGTACCTGGATACCCCCCCTGCCCTGAACTTCTTCACGCGTTCGGCACTGATAGCCGGCAACCGTTGCCTCATACCCTTCGACTGCGACGATTTCTCCCGCCAGGCGTTGTATGAACTGCTGGAGAATGTGCTCGAAATCCAGCAGGACCACAACCGGGACCTGGAAGTGGAAGGCATCATCATCAATCAGTTCCAGTCCCGGGCCAAGGTGATCCAGCAGGCGGTGGATCAGCTGACGGCCGAAGGTCAGCCGGTTGCCTCGCCACCGCTTTCCTCCTCGGTGAAGGTCAAGGAATCGCACCAGCGCTGTCTGCCGCTGATCCACCTGGCACCGCGCCACAAGCTCACCCAGGAATATCTGGCGCTGTACCAGGCGCTTGAGGACGGTTTTCGTTCGCGGCCGGGAGCAAGACGCCGCAGGTCGTGAATCCACCGGTGATGGCTTGCGACACCGCCACCGGGCGACACCCGAACGGGTAAAGCTTTCCCTTTCCCCGCCGATAGCACGTGGGAAACCTGTCTTGTGTGATGCACTTGGCTGTCCGTTCAGGCCGAGAGCTGGTTCACGGTACGGGAAACTGGGTGCTGTACGCTGTTGGCAAACATTATTAGAACGATTGGGCCCGCATGCCGAAATCTCTCCGCCCGCTGCTTGTCTGCCTGTTCGCGCTGGCCATGTTCCCCTGCACCGTGGCCGCCTCCGGCCAGCAGTCCGTCACCGACGTACGCATTCTGATGGACGTCTCCGCCAGCATGCTCCGCACCGACCCCGCCAACCTGCGGCAACCGGCACAGCGCCTGCTTGCCGAACTCCTGCCGGATCAGGGGGTGCGCGCGGGGATCTGGAACTTCGGCGATGGCGTAAAGCCGGTCATTCCCGTGGGAACAGTAGATGCCGCATGGCGCCAACGCGCCCGTAGCAGCGCGGCCCACATTCATTCCCTGGATCAGTGGACCGATATCCGTACCGCACTGGAAACGGCGAGTCGCGACTGGCAAACCCCGGACCCAGCCATCCGACGTCATATCGTGCTATTCACCGACGGAGAAGTCGACGTGGCCAACGATCCCAGGAGAAACGCCGAGGAACGCCTTCGAATCCTCGACGAGACCCTGCCTGCCCTGCGACGGCTCGGCGTGACCGTTCATACCATCGGCCTCTCCGACGAAATCGACCACGAACTGATGCAGGAACTGGCAGGCAGCACCGGCGGCGGTTACCTGGCCACGGCCCATGCGGAGGAGCTGCAGCGGCTGTTTCTGCGCATCTTCGATCGCGTTGCCGACCGTGAAACGGTCCCGTTGAGCGGCAACCGCTTCATGCTGGACGACAGCATCAACGAAGCCACCATTCTGGCGTTTCGCGGCGACACCACCCGTATACGCCTGCACCCACCCCGGGGGGAAGCCTACGACGCCCGGCGTCCGCCCACCGGCGTGAACTGGCGCCAGGAGCCACAGTACGAACTCATTACCATTGCGAACCCCTTGAGCGGGGAATGGCGCCTGGAGGCCGACGAGGATCCGGATAACCGCGTCATGGTCGTCACGGATCTGCAACTGCACGTCGAGCCGCTGCCGAGCCAGGTGCTGGCCGGTGAGCAGCTGGAACTGACTGCCTGGCTTTCCGCGGCGGGCGACAGACTGACCATGGGGGATTTTCTCACCGTGCTGGACGTCACCGCACTGGGCACCGTGGGCGATCAGGACAAGGCAAACGCCCCCCTCGCCCTGGACGACTCGGTGTTCCGCGGCACGCTGCCCGCCCTGGACTCCCCAGGCAACTGGACAGTGACGGTTCTGGTGGACGGCGGCACATTCCAGCGCCAGCGCCGGCAGGCCCTGACCGTCATCGATTCACCACTGCAGGCCCGCATGGAATCGTTGCCGACGGAGCCGGGCCTGAATCGGCGGCTCTCGCTGAGCACGCCGCTGGACGATGACACCGCCCACCAGTTGCGGATAACGGGCAATATCACCACGCCCGGACAGGCGCAGGAACACGGGATCACGCTTCCCACGGGCACCGGCCGATGGCATGTCGATCTGGATTTCCTCAACCCGGAGGAGGATTACAACCTGGTCCTGTCCGTCGAAGGCAACCTTCCGGGCGGGCGGGCCTTCCGTCTACCCGTGAGCGAATTCGACCTTCCCGGCCGGGCCACGGATGAGCCGGCGGCAGCCGGCAGCCAGCAGGCCCGGCCCGGCCCCAACCTGCTGGTCGTCGCCGTGTTTCTCGTCCTGTTCAATCTGGCGTTGATCGCACTCGTTGCCATCGGCTACCTGCTGATCACCGGCCGGCGGAAGCACAGCCCGGCCTTCGACGACAGCGACGACCCACCTGGAGCGGCGAAACAGCCGGAGAACCTGCCATGACCCAGATGCAATGGCTCTACATGATCATCGTCGGCGAACTCGCCCTGATCGCGCTACTGGTCCTGGCCCTGTTGCTTTACCGCGTGGTCAGCAAGGGACGCAAGGACCAGGCGGCTGCCCAGCAGCTCGTCGAGCGGGTCAAGGACGGCGAGCAGGACCGCCGCCAGTGGCTGATGAGCCTGCTCCAGGAGCGCCATGGCATGGACGGCGATGAGCTGGCGAACAAGGCTGATGAACTGCTCCGGGCGGAACGCCGCTTTTACGAGCATTTCATCGACATCTACGTACAACGCGACGCCGACGAGGCGAGCAACCTCTCACAGTCGGTCCAGGCACTGCTGAAACGCTACACCGACATGCCTCCGCCCACGGCCGTGCCGGAAGAAGCGCCGCCGGGCGATACGCCGGCCGAACGGGAGTCCAGCCCCACCCGCAGCGCCCAGGAACTGGCGGCGGACGTTGCGCTGTACCGCCGCACACTCAACCGTGTCTTCAACGAGTACACCGCCATGTTCGGGGTTCAGTTGGAGAATGAACGCGAACTGACCGCCCGGGAAATCCTCGAGCGCCTCGAATCCGGCCAGCTGGCCGGGCCCGACGGCCCCTGAGCCCCGCCGGCGGGGACGCCCGGGACACTCACGCCGGTTGATGGCTGCAAGCCGCTCCGCGCATGGAGTAGCATGGAGCATGAGATCCACGCAGCGGGTCATCGTTACCATGCATGAACACCTTCCCGACGCCAGAGTCACGCAATTGCTGGCCGACCTTCGGCCGACAGCGGTGACCATCATCGGTCGGCTACCGGAACTGGACCCGGGCGCCTTTGGCGACAATCCGGTGATCACCACGCTGTGCGCAGCCGAGCACGGCGAGATCAGCCGGCTCGGAATCCAGGATCTGGTCGCCGTCGGCGAGACACTGGAACACCTGCCCACGCGTGACGGTCTTCGCCTGCTGGCCGGCTTGCGCGACCTGTATGCCCGCCGTACCCTGCTCCGCCTGGCGCTCCATGAGTCCGGCTGGACTCAGCGGGATCTCATCAGCCTGGGCTTCAGCCGCCTCTGGCATAATGGCCGCGGACTGGCGTACTACGGCTTCGACGTGGGTACGTACAAGACCACGCCGGACTGGTTGAACCCGCGCAACTGGGCAAATCCCGAACTGTTCGACCGCTATCGCTGGTAGCCGCGCCCGGCCTGTCTATAACCAGAGTCACTTACGTAATAGCCAAATATTCCTTTTCCGCATAACGCCGGATTGTTAGCGTTTGCGGCCAGACGGGCTGTCCTGTGCGGCGTTTCTGCATGAACGCAACGCCAGCAGCCGGAACCAAGCAGTCAGCGGAGTCCAGTCCCTATGTACAGATACGATGCCCATGACCAGAAACTGGTCGACGAGCGCGTCGCACAGTTCCGGGATCAGACCCGGCGCTATCTGGCCGGCCAGCTCAGCGAGGACGAATTCCGTCCGTTGCGACTGATGAACGGCCTGTACATCCAGCGCCAGGCGCCGATGTTGCGCGTATCGGTGCCCTACGGGCTGCTGTCCTCCTCGCAGCTGCGCATGCTCGGCCACGTCGCACGGACCTACGACCGTGGCTACGGGCATTTCACCACCCGCCAGAACATCCAGTTCAACTGGCCCGCACTGGAAACCGTGCCGGATATCCTGGAAGACCTGGCCCGCGTGGAAATGCACGCCATTCAGACCAGCGGCAATTGCATCCGCAACGTCACCTCCGACCATCTCGCCGGCATTGCCGTGGACGAAGTCGAAGACCCGCGGCCGTATTGCGAACTGGTGCGCCAGTGGGCCACGCTGCACCCGGAATTCTCCTACCTGCCGCGCAAGTTCAAGATCGCCGTGACCGGCTCGCGGCGTGACCGCGCGGCCACCCAGGTGCATGACATCGGCCTGCGCCTGTTGCGTAACGACCAGGGCGAACTCGGCGTCGAGGTGCTGGTGGGCGGCGGCCTGGGCAGGACGCCGGTGATCGGCGAAGTCATCCACGACTTCCTGCCGGTGCGCCACCTGCTGTCCTACCTGGAAGCCATCCTGCGGGTCTACAACCTGCTGGGGCGGCGCGACAACAAGTACAAGGCACGCATCAAGATCCTGGTCCGGGCCATGGGCGCCGACCAGTTCAAGGCCCGCGTGGAGCGCGAATGGGAACACTTGCGCGATCTTCCCGAACTGACCCTGGAGCAGGCAGACGTCGACTACATGAAGCAGTTCTTCCTGGCGCCGGCCTATGCCGCACCGGAAGACGGCGTGGCGCTGCAGCGTGCATTGGCCGACGACACCGCCTTCAAGCGCTGGCACCGTCACAACACCGTGGAACACAAGCAGCCCGGCTATCGCGCCGTGTTCATCTCGCTGAAGGCACCCAGGGTCGCCCCGGGCGACATCACCGCCGACCAGATGGACGCCGTGGCCGACCTGGCCGAGGAATTCAGCTTTGGCGAGGCGCGTGTTACCCACACCCAGAACCTGCTGCTGGCCGACGTACGCGAGGACCAGCTGTTCGAACTCTGGCAGAAACTGGACAGGCTCGGACTGGCCACCCCCAATATCGGCACGCTGACCGACATGATCTGCTGCCCGGGGCTGGAATTCTGCAACCTGGCCAATGCCGGATCCATCGATGTCGCCGCCTCGATCAACCAGCGTTTCGACGATCTGGACTACCTCTACGACCTGGGCGACCTGCGCATCAACATGTCGGGCTGCATGAATGCCTGCGGCCACCACCATGTGGCGCACATCGGGATCCTCGGCGTGGACAAGAAGGGCAAGGAGTTCTACCAGATCACCCTGGGCGGCTCCTCCTCCGACGATGCCGCACTCGGCGACCGGCTCGGGCCGGCAGTGCCGAAAGACGCGGTCCCGGACACGCTGGAGGCGCTGGTGAAGACTTTCGCACAGTTGCGGGAAGGCGAGGAAACCTTCCTGGAAACCTATCGCCGCGTGGGCATGGAACCATTCAAGGAGGGCTCCTATGACACGGCTCATTAAGAACCGCGCTGCGGTGCGCGACGATACCTGGCAGTTGCTGGACGACGGACAGTCGATACCCCAGGGCGACGTGATCTTGCCGGTGGCGCGTTTCCTGGAAGAGCGCGACGCCCTGCTGACCCGCACGGAAGGCCGGGTCGGCATTCACGTGGACGGCACCGCACTGGCCGAGGACCTGGCCGGCCACCTGGACGAACTGGCATTGATCGCCATCGATTTTCCATCCTTCACGGACGGCCGCGGCTACTCCCTCGCAAGGCAATTGCGCATCAAGTACGGCTATCGGGGCGAGTTACGCGCCGTGGGCAATGTGCTGCGCGACCAGATCAGCTATCTGGAACGGGTCGGCTTCGACAGCATGCTGCTGGACGAAGACAAGGACCTGGACGATGCGCTGCTGGGGTTCTCGGAATTCAGCGGTCATTATCAGAACGTACCGCTGGAGCACTCTCCGCTCCACTTGCGGCGGCGCGCCATCGGCGCCTGAACGCGTGGTAGGTGTGCCGGACCGTCAGCGTCCGGCGCGCTGCAACCGCTCCAGCCAGCCCGCGACCGGCTCCGCCGCCCGCAGCCAGTCCGGTTCCAGCATCATTGCATGCGCCATGGCCTCCACCATGACCCGCTCTGCACCGTAGGCTTCGCTGGTCTCCCGCACCATGTCCCGGGTGAACAGTGCATCGTCGCCGGCCCCCACCACCAGCATGGGGCACTTGCGCACCAGGCTCGGCCGGGCCAGATTCCAGACCGTCATATCCATCAGCACCCGCTGGGATTCTCCCTGCATGCTGCTGCCGTAACGGGCCAGCAGGTCCGCATCGAGGCTGTCCGAGAACACCGCCCGGCTGGTGGAACGCATGTCGGTCAGACGTCCCTGGCTGCCGTGCATCAGCGAGATCTCGGCGAACAGCGAAGGATCCGTGGCAAGCATCCGCAACACCGACGAGGCCAGGCCAGAAGGCGGTACCGAGGCCATCAGCACGGCACCGGCGAGATCGTGGCGCTCCAGATATTTCTGGATCACCATGCCACCCATCGAATGGCCGATAGCGACCGGCTTGGCGCCCAGTGTCTCCACCACCCGCCGGAGATCCGCCACGTAGTCGTCCAGGCTGTGGAAATGCAGGCTGCGGCGCCCGCGACTGCGCCCGTGGCCACGCAGACTGACCGCATGACAGTCGTAGCCCTTGCCGGCAAACCATGGCAGGAAATGCTCGTCCCAGCACCAGGCGCCGGCATGCGCGCCGTGCACGAACACCAGCGGCCAGGGCCGCTTGCGGCGTCCCGACGCAGGACGGTGAATGACCTCCAGCTCCGGCGCTCCCTCACCGCTGGATGGCAAACCGAACCAGTTGTACATCAATCGCTTGTGCTCCTTTTCCGTGGCCGGATGAACCACAGGAAGGCGGCCACCTGCAGCACGCCCACCAGCAGGAAAGCCACCCGGTAACCGTCCGGATCGTAACCGACGCCGCCAGGCAGTTCCCAGAACTGGATCACGAGGCCGATACCCCACTGGACGCCGAAGGCACCCAGGAACACCATCAGATTGAGCGCGGTATTCACCCGCCCCGCGACCGCTCCGGAAAACTGCTGGGTCAGCAGCGCATACATCAGCGTGCCCGACGTCGCGAAGAACGAGAACAGTATCCACAACAGCAGGACGTTGACCGGCAACTGCAGGCCGATCAGCAAGGTTATGACGGCGGTGCTGCCCACACCGACCATGGCAACCCGCCGGACCGGCACGCCGGCCCTGGAGAGCCGGTCGGTAATCATCCCCCAGGCAGCAAACCCCACGGTAATGGCCACTGCAATCACCAGCAGGTGGGTCGCCACCGCCCCCCGCTCCATACCCGCCACGTCCCGCAGCCAGGGTCCCGCCCAGAGCCCACCTACCGCCAGCGACGTACCCTGGGAAACCAGCGCGATCGGCGCGGCCCGCCAGAATGCGTCGCTGCGGAATATCTCCCCCAGCGCCTGCATCTGTTCCGTCAGCGTTATCGGCGCGATGGGTGCATCCTCCTGCTCAGGCACCACCCACCCCACAAGCAGTGCGCAAAGCAGGCATGCTGCCGCCAGCACCACGAACACCCAGCGCCAGCCGACCAGGCCCACCGCCCATTCCACCGGGGCGGTCGCCACCATTGCCCCCAGGCCGCCGAAGGCCAGCAGCCAACCGTTGACCAACGGAAGCCGTTGCGCCGGAAACCACAGCACGAAGGCCTTGAAACTGCCCATCAGGCAGGCCGACACCCCCAGGCCGATCAGCGCCCGGCCCAGGGTCAGCCCACCCATGCCCTGGGCCAGGGCGAACAGCAGCGACCCCGCACCGGCGATCACCATCAGCCAGGCTTCCACCCGCCGGGGACCGTATCGGTCCAGCAGCATCCCCAGCGGCAGCTGGAAGCTGGCAAAGGCAAGAAAATAGGCGCTGGTCATCAACCCCAGCTGTGCCGCGCTGAGACCGACGTCGGCCTGGAGGTCACCGGAGATCACCGCGTTGACCGACCGGAACAGGTAGGAGAGGAAATAGCCTGCCGCGAACGGCAGGAAGACCAGTCTTATCAGTTGCGGCAACGTCAGCACTGACCAGCGGGCGGGATTTTCCGTCACCGGGCGGAGTCCTTCTATCGGGAGGCGTGGAACCGGAACCCTTGCAGGCTCGTATCTACGAGCAAACTCATCGGCGTTTCCTTGTCAGGCGTTCGCCGGCTGTGAACACCTGACAAGGAAACGCTGGGCAGAGCCGGCTCCGGGGGCGTCATGATACCATTTGGAGACGCATGATCGAGGGCGCGCCCGGCCGTTCCTGCGGAACCGCCGCCGGATGCGTCTGTCGACCCCACAGGCAACCATGGAGCTTTCATGTCCGCACAGCCGCAAGCCGTGAACCGTCACGACTACAGCCCCCCGGAATTCCGCATCCGCACCGCGGATTTGCGATTCGAGCTGGGCGAACCGGAAACACTGGTACACGGCACGCTGGCTGTGGAACGCCAGTCGGGCAGCAGCCGATCACTGCGCCTGGACGGCCAGCAGATGGAACTCCGCGCATTGGCCGTCGATGGCAAGCCCCTGCCGGCGGAAAGTTACAGCGTTGACGAGGAAAGCCTGACGCTGCACCAGGTGCCGGACAGCTTCACCCTGGAGGTGACCACCGCGATACGGCCGCAGGACAACACCGCGCTGGAAGGCCTCTACCAGAGCAGCGGCATGTACTGCACGCAGTGCGAGGCGGAAGGGTTCCGTCGCATCATCTATTTCCTCGACCGGCCGGATGTCATGGCCACCTACACCACCACCGTGGTGGCCGACCCCGCCCGTTACCCGATCCTGCTCTCCAACGGCAATCTGCAGGATCAGGGAACGCTGGAGGACGGCCGGCACTGGGCCCGCTGGCACGACCCCCACCCCAAGCCCAGCTACCTGTTCGCGCTGGTTGCGGGCGATCTGCACGAACACCGTGACAGCTATCGCACCGCATCCGGCCGTGATGTCACGCTGTCGCTGTACGTGGAACACCGGAATGCCGGAAAGACGCAGCACGCCATGGAATCGCTGAAACGCGCCATGCGCTGGGACGAACAGACATACGGACTGGAATACGATCTGGATCGTTACATGATCGTGGCAGTAGACGATTTCAACATGGGGGCCATGGAGAACAAGGGTCTGAACATCTTCAACACCGTGTGCGTGCTGGCCGATGAGAAATCCTCCACGGACACCGACTTCGAAACCGTCGAGGCGGTAATCGCCCACGAGTATTTCCACAACTGGACGGGAAACCGCGTCACCTGTCGGGACTGGTTCCAGCTCAGCCTGAAGGAAGGACTCACGGTGTTCCGGGAACACCAGTTCTGCGCCGATATGGGCTCGCCGCACGTGAAGCGCATCGGCGAGGTCCGTGTGTTACGGGCCGCTCAGTTCCCGGAGGATGCCGGCCCCATGGCACATCCGGTCCGGCCGGACTCGTATGTGGAGATCAGCAACTTCTACACACCGACTGTCTACAACAAGGGCTCGGAAGTAATCCGCATGTACCACACCCTGCTCGGCGCCCAGGGGTTCCGGCGCGGCATGGACCTGTATTTCCGGCGCCACGATGGCCAGGCTGTCACCTGCGACGATTTCCTTGCCGCCATGGCTGACGCCAACGAGCGCGACCTTACCCAGTTCGGTCATTGGTATGCCTATGCCGGAACCCCGGAGCTGGATGTCAGCGACACATTCGATGCCGCCAGCGGCCGCTACACACTGACCATACGTCAGCACACCCCGGACACTCCCGGCCAGCGTGACAAACCGCCCATGCATCTGCCGCTTGCGCTGGGACTGCTCGACCCGAACGGCAGGGAACTGCCACTGCACCCCGACCCCGAAACGGCACCGTTGATGCGCGACGGCGTGGTGGAACTGCGTGCGGCGGAACACACGCTGGTTTTCGAACGGATTCCCGAACACCCCACACCCAGCCTGCTGCGCGGATTCTCCGCGCCGATCAGGCTGCGCTACGATTACAGCGACGAGCAGCTCGCGCTGATCCTCGGCCACGACAGCGACGGCTTCACCCGTTGGGAGGCCGCCCAGCGCCTGACCACCAACGTGATGTTGCGCCACCTGGAGCAGCCGGCAGCACTGAGTCTTCCTGCCAGCCTGGTAAGCGCCTTCCGGCAGGTGCTGGAACGCGCGCCGGAGGATCCTGCCTTTGCCGCCGAGGCACTGAGCCTGCCTACCGAGCGCTATCTGGGCGATCAGCAGGATGTGGTGCAGGTCGACGCCAATCACGCCGTGCGCGAGCAACTGCTGCTGCAGCTTGCCCGTGAGCTGGAAGCACCGCTGCTGAATGCCTATCGCAGGGGGCGCAGCGAGCCACAGGACCAGTCCGCGGACGCCGTGGCCTGGCGCAGCCTGACCAGCACCTGTCTCGGCTACCTGGCCCGCCTGCCTGACTCCGGCACGACCCTGGTGGACGAACACTACCGGAGCACGGCCTCCATGACCGACCGCATGGCGGCGCTGGCACTGCTTGCCAGGGATCCCCGGCGGTCGGCCAGCCGGCGCGCGCTGGACGATTTCTACACGGAATGGAAGAACGATCCGCTGGTTGTGAACAAGTGGTTCCAGGTCCAGGCCATGGCGCAGCACGGGCGTGCGCTGGAGCAGGTGCGTGAACTCGCCGCCCACGACGCCTTTTCGCTACGCAATCCCAATCGCGTGCGGGCACTGGTGGGCGCCTTCAGCCAGGGGAACCCCACCGGCTTCCACCGCAACGATGGGGCCGGCTATGCCTTCCTGGCGGACCAGGTGCTGGAGCTCAATGCCCTCAACCCCCAGATCGCCGCGCGGGTTCTCCTCCCGCTGACGCATTGGCGGCGCCATGACGCCGCCCGTCAGAAACTCATGCGCGAGCAATTGGAACGGATCGCGAATGGGCATAAGCTGTCAAAGGATGTCTACGAAGTTGTATCCAAAAGCCTGCAGGGGTAGCTGCCGGCAGGAGTAACGCACCAATATGATGGGTAATACCATGATCCGACTGACTCGACGTGCCGGCAGCCTCGTGTTCGCCCTGCTGCTTGCGCTGGCAATTGCCCCATCGGGGCTGGCGGATGTTTCGCAGAACGGCCTCATGGCGGAACCCCAGCACCCGGAAACCGCCAAGGTCATTGCCAAGTTGCTCGCCTACCAGCATTTCCGCCGTCACCCGATCAACGACGAACTGTCGTCCACGGTGCTGGACTCCTATCTGGACGCGCTGGACCCCGACCGCTATTACCTGCTGCAGTCGGACATCGACGAGTTCGAGCGCTACCGCACCCAACTGGATGACATGCTGCTGGACGGCGACCTCTCGGTGCCCTACCGGATCTTCAACCGCCTGCAGCAGCGGACGCTGGAGCGTTCCCGGTTCGCATTGCGGACGCTGGAATCGGGCCTCGACCTGAATACCGACCAGCAGCTGGATCTGGACCGCAGGAAAACCGAATGGGTTGAAGACGAGGAAGCGATGAACCGGCTGTGGCGGCAACGCGTCAAGCATGACGCCCTGACGCTGCTGCTGGCCGGCGAGACCGACGAGCAGGCGAAGGATCTCCTCCGCAGCCGCTACGAAGGCATGGCCGAGAATTCGGCGCGCTCCAGTGCCGAGGACGTGTTCGAAACCTTCATGAGCGCCTGGGGCCGCGCTATCGATCCGCACACCAATTACCTGTCCCCGCGCAACAGCCGCGAGTTCGACATCCAGATGCGACTGTCGCTGGAAGGCATCGGCGCGGTGCTGCGCACGCATCGGGATTTCACCGAGATCGTTGAGCTGATTCCCGGCGGCCCGGCGTCCAAGAGCGGCCAGTTGGAGCCCGGCGATCGTATCATCGGCGTGGCGCAGGAAGGCGAGGACATGGTCGATGTGGTGGGCTGGCGCCTGCGGGACGTGGTGGACCTGATCCGCGGGCCCAAGGAATCGGATGTGCGGCTGCGCGTGCTCCCGGCCACCGGTGGCTCCGATGCACCGCCCCGCACCATTACCCTGACCCGCAACGAGGTCAAGCTGGAGGAACAGGCAGCGCAGAAGAAGGTGCTGGACATCGAGCGCGACGGCCGGGACTACCGCGTCGGCGTGATCACCATTCCCACGTTCTACGCCGATTTCGCGGCCGCCGAAGCAGGCGACGAAGATTACCGCAGCACCACCCGCGATGTGCGCCGGCTGCTGCGGGAACTGGCCGATGAGGACATTGATGCCCTGGTGGTGGACCTGCGCGGCAATGCCGGCGGTTCCCTGCGGGAAGCGGCAGACCTCACCGGGCTGTTCATCCCCAAGGGCCCGGTCGTGCAGATCCGCCGCAGCGACGGGAATACCGAAATCCTCCAGGATCGCGATTCGGACATCGCCTACGACGGCCCGTTGTCGGTGATGGTGGATCGCTTCAGCGCCTCCGCCTCCGAAATCTTCGCCGGCGCAATCCAGGACTACGGCCGTGGCCTGATCCTGGGCGAGCAGACGTTCGGCAAGGGCACCGTGCAGTCCCTGGTCGATCTGAACCGCTTCACCGCCGACCCGCAGCAGGAAGCCGGCCGGTTGAAGTTGACTATTGCCAAGTTCTATCGCATCACCGGCAGCAGCACGCAGAAGGAAGGCGTCACGCCGGACATTCTTTTCCCCAGCGCGTCGCGCAGCGACGAGGTGGGCGAAAGCGCTGCCACCAACGCCCTGCCCTGGGACAGCATCCAGGCCACCCGTTTCGAGCGCTACGGGAATCTGGAGCAACTGGTGCCCGCCCTGCGGCAGCGTCACGAAGAACGCAGCGCCAGAGACGAAGCCTACCAGGCGTTCGTCGCCGAGCTGGACAAGATCAACACGATCGCCGAACGGACCGTTGTCTCCCTCAACCGGGAGCAGCGCCAGTCCGAACGGGAGGCCAGCAACCAGGCCCGCCTGGAGAAAGCCAACCGGCGCCGGGCCATCCATAATCTGGAACCGCTGGAATCGCTGGAAGAGCTCCGCCACAGCGATGACGAACCGGACACGCTGCTGCATGCCACCGCCGAGATCATGGTCGACCTTTACGCGATGCAGCACCAGCCCGCACTGGCCAGGAGCTGGGGGCTGAACCTGGCGCAGGAGCGCTGAAACCAGTCTCCCTTCCGCGGGGAGCGTGGAAAGACGCCGGACAGTTTCCCTGTCCGGCGCTCTCGTTTCAGACCACGACGGGTTCGGGGGGCGGTGAGGCCGGACGGGCGAAGTAATAGCCCTGCACGTAATCCACGCCGGCGCTCCGCAACCAGTGATACTCGCCCTCCGTTTCCACGCCCTCGCCGATGATGCCCGAACCCATGTCCCCAATGGCGTCCACCAGCCCCTGCACCAGACGTGCCTTGTACGGATCCTCATCCACGCCGCGGATCAATTGCATGTCCAGCTTGACGTAGTCCGGCCGCAGTTTCGCCAGCAGGTTCAGTGAACCGTAGCCTGACCCCAGGTCATCCAGGGCCACCTTGAACCCGGCTTTCCGGTATTCCGTGAGGATGCGCTCCAGATGGCCGGGATCGTCGATCTCGTCGCTTTCCACCACCTCGAATACGAAGTTCCCGGAAGGGAGTCCGGTCTGTCTCGCCGCGCGGATGGTGGTGGCCAGGCAGAAGGCCGGATCGTAGATGCTGGTAGGATTGAAATTGATGAACAGCGGCGTACGCAGGCCATGCCCGGCCGCCTGGTTGATCGCGGCGACGCGCGCGGCACGGTCCAGATGGAACAACAGGTCGGCACTGCGTGCGGAGGAAAACAGCGCCGACGGCGGGATCAGGCCGCCATCGGCGTCCAGACCGCGAGCGAGGCATTCATAGGCGAACGGCACACCCGGATTCCGGGCATGCACGATCGGCTGGAAATGTACCTCCAGACGCTCCTCCGACAGCAGCGCGGTCAGCCAACTGCTACGACTCCTCGCAACCAGCGTGCTCAACGGGCCGGACTTTCCCAGATCGGCGATACCGAATCCGTCCGGATCCTCCAGCAGTACCGCCCGGCAGGCCGCCTGCTCTGGCGGGCTCAGCTCACCGGAGAGATGTTCCATCAGCACATCCAGCGCGCCCCCGAGTTCCAACCGGATCACGTCCTGGCCGGCGATCCGGTGTTCAAGGCCGAGTTCCTGCACCACCGCCAGGATTTTCCGCCGCGTATGGGCAAGCTCCGGTGCAAGCACCAGTGTGCTGGCCTCGGGCAGAACCGGTACAACCTCACAACCCCTGCATGCCATGACTACACCCTGCTGTCTTTGTTCTTCATGCCTTCTCGCGACGCGCGGATGTCCCACCGTCCCGGATGTCTTCTATCGGCCGCGGTCGGCCGATCCAGTAGCCCTGGACAAAATCGACGCCGATCGCCCGGAGCCTCTCCACCACTGCTTCGCTTTCCACGAACTCGGCGATGGTGCGTTTGCCCATGACATGGCCGATGTCGTTGATGGATCTCACCAGCGCGAAGTCGATAGGATCGTCCACCACATCCCTGACGAACATGCCATCAATTTTAAGAAAGTCCACCGGCAGGTTCTTCAGATACGCGAACGACGACAGCCCGCTGCCGAAATCATCCAGTGCAAAGCTCACTCCCAGTTCCTTGAGCCGGCGGATAAAGAGCGTCGCGGCGGACAGGTTGCTGATGGCCGCCGTTTCCGTGATCTCGAAGCACAGCTTGGCGGGAGGCACCCCGGACCCCTCCAGGGCTGCTAGCAGGAAATCGAGGAACTCCGGGTCACCCAATGATCTGCCGGACAGGTTGATGGCACACAACGCCATGCTGGCCAGCGTTTCCGGGTTGTCCTCCAGCCAGCCCAGCGTGGACGCCACTACCCAGCGATCCAGCCTGGAGGCCAGGTTGTAGCGCTCCGCCGCCGGCAGAAACGCCCCCGGGGCCACCACCTGGCCCTGTTCGTCAATCATGCGCAGCAGGATCTCGTAGTGCAGCCGCCCTGCCCCGTCTTCCATGGGTGCTTCCATGGGCCGGATGGCCTGACACCATAAGCGCATGCGGTTCTCCACCAGCGCATGGCGGATGCGGCTCACCCACTGCATTTCGCCCTGGCGGCGGGCCAGCTCGATGTCGTCCTCACGATACACATGGACCCGGTTGCGTCCCTGGTCCTTGGCGGCGTAACAGGCGGTATCCGCCATGCTCAGCACATCATTGATATCAGCGCTGGCGGCGGTGATCGGAACCACGCCGATACTCACCCCCAACCCGAACGTGCGATCACCCCAGACGAACTGGAAATCGGCAATGGCCTGCCGGACCGATTCGGCCACCCGTGAGGCATTCACGGCGGTGCAACGTTCCAGCAGCACACCGAACTCGTCACCCCCCAGTCTCGCCAGCACATCCCGGCGGCTGACCCGCTGCTGCAGTACCGTGCTCAGTTGGCGCAGCAGTTCATCCCCTGCCACGTGACCACAGGTATCGTTGATGACCTTGAACTGGTCCAGATCCATGTACATCACGGCATGCTCCCGCTGCTGCCGCTGGGCATCGCCGATAGCCTTATCCAGGCGCTTCTCGAACTCGCGACGGTTATACAGGCCGGTGAGTCCGTCGTGTGCAGCCTGATAGCTGAGTTCCTCGCTCAGCTTGCGTGCCTCGGTAATGTCCTCGCAAACGGCCAGTACGACCGGTGCCCCGTCGGCCTCGGTGACCGAGCGGGCGGTGACCCGTATCCAGATGCCATGGCCGTCGGCGGTCCGCAGCCGTGAGTCCCAGCGTCGGATCCGGCCCGCCTCGTTGATACAGGCATGGATCTGGTCATCGACGGTGCGGCCCTCCTGTTCCGTATGCAGCGTGTCGAACGGGCTGCCAACCAGTTCCTCCACCGGAGTCCGCAGCATCTCGGCAGCAAACCGGTTGGCGTAGCGGACGAAGCCTTCGGCATCCACGGTGAAGAACATGGAGGGACTGTCGTCGTAGAGAATGCGGTAGCGGCGCTCGCTTTCTGACAGCGCGACGGCGGCGTCCCGGCGTTCGCGATTGATGATGGCCTGGGCCAGTTGCTCGGCCATCGCGGCAACGAAGGCGACTTCGTCCGCCGACCATTCGCGAACATCACGGGTCTGCTCGCAGGCCAGGGTTCCCACCACCCGACCGGACACCCGTACCGGCGCCTCGATCAATGCCTTGACCCCGGCTGGTCGCAGGTAATGCTCGGCCAGCCCCCGGGTCCGGGCGTCGTTCCAGGCATCGGACACTTCCATGGCGACGCCTTCGGTCACGGCCTGGAAGTACGCCGGGAAATGCTCCACATGGATGCTTTCATCGCTGCGGTGGATTCCCGTCTCGGGAAAGAACAGATCAACCGATTCCAGACGGCTCATGTCTTCGTTGAACATCCATACGCCGGCCCTGTCCAGTTCCATCACCCGGCCAACGGCTTCGGTGATCTCCCCGAACACGTCGGCGAGCCGCCCCTCCATCAAGGCCTCGCCCGTGGCCACACGCCCGACAATCTGATGCTGCTGCCGGGTGCGGCGCAGATAGGCAATGCGCTCCAGCTCGATCCGCTTGCGCTCCGTGAGATCCAGCACGCTGACCCGCACCAGCCGCTGTCCCGCGGCCGGAAGCCGGACCAGACGCATTTCCACCGGCACGGACCGTCCCTTGGCAGTCAGGAAAACCCATTCGAACAGCTGCTGCGTACTCCCCAGCCCACGCTCCACCATGCGAAACGCCTGCTCCCGGGAGAGCTGTCCGTCCGGCTGACGCTCGGGAAAGAACCGGGCTGGGGGACTGCCGAGCAGGGTGTCGCGGTCGGTTTCCAGCAGTTCCAGGGCCTGCCGGTTGGCGTCCACGAAACGGTCCCGGTCGACGTCGAACACCAGAATGGCATCGGCGGCGTTTTCCACCAGCACCCGGTAGCGCTGTTCGCTATCAGCCAGCGCCTGATCGGTACGCCGGCGGGACAACACGCTGAGCAGCATCTGCCCGGACAGCGACACCATCAGTTCCACGTCACTGTCCCAGCGGCGTGTCTGGTGGACTGCATCGAAGCCCAGATAGCCGATCAGCTCGTTGCCGATCATCAGCGGGCAGAGGTACAGCGACTTGATGCCCTGCGCCTGCAGCCCCGCACGGTCGCTGGCGGCTTCGTCAGGCAGCAGGCTCACATCCTCGACCCGGACGATTTCCCCCCTCCGGTGGCGGGCCATCAGCCAGGGGAAAATCGCTGCCGGTATCGGCTGCAGTTCCTCGATGGCCGGCTCGACGTCAACGCCGCACCATTCGTGGCTGCAGAACAGGCTCTCCCCGTCCCTGGTGAATTCCAGCAGATACGCCCGATCCACCGCCGCCTCGGCACCGATCAGTGCCAGGGAGCGTTCGATCTCGGCATCCATGCTGTCCAGGTCCGCGCTGATGAAACGACTGCTCAGGTCGGCAATCAACGCCAGAAAACGGTTGCGCTGTCCCAGCTCACGCTGGATGCGCCGCGCCTGGGTGACATCCAGTACGTAGCAGAACAGATAACTGGGGGAGCCGTCAGCCTCGTGGACCACGGACACACTGAGTTCGACGTACACCACGCCGCCGTCCGGCAGCAGGTATTTCCGCTGCAGCTCGGCCTGCTGCAGACGGCCGCTGGCCAGCTGCCGGAGCGTGGAACGAAGCCTGGGGCGCTCTTCGGGAGCGGCCAGCGAATCGAAGGAGCGGCCGAGCAACTCGCGCTCGCTCAGGCCCAGCAGCTCACAGAACTGCGGGGCCACACGCAGCCATCGGCCGTCCAGCGACATGCGGTTGGTCATCACGCGGGAAAAGGCTTTGGCCTGTTCCAGCCGTTGTTCGCGTTCACGTATCAGCCGTTCACTGCGACGATCACGCGTGCGATCACGTCCCACCACGTGGAAGCCGCGGAGATAGCCACTGCCACGGCGAAGCGCGAGCACGGTGATATCCACTTCCAGCGTGCCGCCATCACGGACCAGCAGTGTCAGCGCCCCCCGCCACAGTCCATGGCGAACGGCATGGGCCAGGCCCTCCCCATGAAGCAATGCCAGGCTGTCCGGAGAAATCACCGACCGCCATTCACCACGGCGCGCGTGCTCCAGATCAGGCAGGCCGAGCATACGCAGGCCCGCGGGATTGAGGTCCACCAGACCTTCCCGGAGATCGAAGCGGGCCACCAGATCCCCGGATTCGCGCACCACCGCCTGCAGATCCGCCAGGGGATCTCCCTGCCTGTTGTCCGAACGGGCGGCTTGCCTCGCGAACGGTAAGGGATCCGAAGTCATCAGCCGGTCATGGTCCTGGTCTCATCGTGGGAACGTCTGCCTGCGGCAGCCCGTGAATCAGCGCTGATTACAGTAGCAGCATAACCAGCCCGACCACGCCGGAATGCGAACCAGGTGGGAAAAGCATGAGAAAAAAGGACAAATTCCCGGCCGGTCCGGGAATCCCCTGTGGATGATCAGTCGGAGCCGTCCGCCGCCTGCATGTGTTCCACCACCAGTTGCGGGCGGCGGGAGCCGCGCCAGTGGTTGACGTCCAGCCGGTAGATCAGCCGCAGGCGGGGCGGCACGTGCTCCCACCCCTGGTCCACCGCCCGAAAGGCAATGGCATCCAACGACCGGTCCGCTTCCGGCAGGCTGAGAGCAAGCTTCAGGTGCCGTTCGCCCACCACCCGGGAACCCTGGACCTGGAACACGTTGTCGAACAATGGCTCCGGAAAGCCCTGCCCCCAGGGGCCGGCGTGGCGGATCGCCTCGGCCAGTTCCAGCCCGATGTCGCCCGGTTGCAACGGCCCGTCCGTCAGTAGTTCCCCCTCCAGTTCGTGCGGCGCGAGCCAGTCCTGAACCACCGCCTGCAGTGCCGCCGTAAAGGGCTCGAGGCTATCGGCCGGCAACGTCAGGCCCGCTGCCGCGGCATGGCCGCCAAAGCGGCTGATCAAACCGGGATACTGGGAATCCACCCGCTCCAGCGCATCGCGCAGATGCAGGCCGGCAATGGATCGTCCCGACCCTTTCAACCGACCGTCGCCATCGGGGGCAAACACCACCGCAGGCCGGTGGAAGCGCTCCTTGAGACGGGAGGCGACAATACCCACGACCCCTTGATGCCAATGCTGGTCGAAGACGCAAAGAGCCGCGGGCAACTCACCCGCCAGACCGGCGATATGGTGTTCCAGGCCGGCCAGCGCCTCCTGTTCCATGGACTGTTCGATCTCCCGCCGCTGGCGATTCAGGCCGTCCAGTTCGGCCGCCAACCGTTCCGCCCGGCCGGCATCATCGCTCAGCAGGCACTCGATTCCCAGCGACATGTCTTCCAGGCGCCCCGCCGCGTTCAGCCGGGGGCCGGCAGCGAAACCGAGATCGGAAGCCACCGCGCGTGCGGGATCGCGGCCCGCGATCTGCAGCAGCGCAATAATGCCCGGGCAGCATTTGCCGGCACGGATGCGACGCAGTCCCTGCTCCACCAACACGCGATTGTTGCCATCCAGAGCCACCACGTCGGCCACCGTGCCGAGCGCAACCAGATCCAGCAGTTCCCCCAGTTGCGGAGGCGGGCCGGCGAACCAGCCCCGTTCACGCAGCAGGGCGCGGGTCGCCGCCATGACGTAGAAAATGACGCCGACTCCGGCCAGTGTCTTGCTCGGGAATGGGTCGTCCGGCAGGTTTGGATTGACGATGGCATCGGCCGCCGGCAGAGCGGATCCGGGCAAATGATGATCGGTGACGATGACCTGCATGCCGCGATCGTGGGCGGCGTCAACGCCGGCCAGACTGCTGATCCCGTTGTCCACGGTCACCAGCAGTTCCGCACCGCGCTCTGCCGCCAGATCCACCACCGGAGGCGTCAGGCCGTAGCCGAAGTCGAACCGGTTGGGCACCAGATAGTCGATCTGGCGGGCGCCCATCAGGTGCATCGCCCGCAGGAAGACGGCCACACTGGTAGCGCCATCGGCATCGAAATCCCCGACGACGAGGATGCGCCGGCCGGCCTGCACCGCGTCCGCCAGCAGTTGGGCGGCACGGTCCGTACCTCCCAGCAACGCGGGGGCCGCGAGCGTCGCCAGGTCGGTGCGCAAGGCATCCGGTCCTGCGACCTGGCGCGCGGCGTAAACCCGCTGCAAAACAGGGTGCAGGCCACCCAGGCGCCGGCGGGATTCCTGGCAGATTTCCCGCTGGCGTATTCTGATGCGCTTCATGACTCGGTCACCGCTATCGCCTGTTGCAGACGGACTGGCCGCCGCCAGGACCGGCGCCGATGGCCACGGCGGTAGCGCCAGACGCCGGCCTGCCCGGCATCCAGCCGCAGTTCGGCCAGCCGCCCTAGCCGGACCCTGTCCAGCAACGGCCTGATCCAGTCGCGGCTGGCCGCACGCACGGCCTGCTCCCACTGCTCGAAGCTGGGACCGTCGGTAACCTCCGGCAGCGCCGGCAATTCCACCAGGCCGCTATCGGCGAAGGAGGCCTGCCAGCCAGGCTGGCGAATGTCGACCCAACGGGCACCGGACAGGCGTGCGAACCCGCGCTGCAGGGGACTGATACCGCCGGCAACGGGCCAGTGATTGCCGATGCCGGATGGTGCTTCTCCACCGCCCCAGAGCCACAGGCCGTTGATGCATGGTAGCCCCTGCTGCTCCCGGTCGCGGTTCAACGGCAGCGCGAACAGCAGCATCTGCATCTCGTTCAGCCAGGCAATCCACCGGCGTGCGTCGTTTCCGGTGGGTAGCGAATCCGCCATGGAGCGGCCCACGGCCTGGTCCAGCGGCGTGGTTCGCAGATCCGGGGTGAGGGAGGTGGAAACATACCAGCAACCGGATGCTCCGGCATGGAAGCTCAGCGGTTGGTCGGCGAACCCCTGGTTCAGTGCAGCAATGCAGGCCGCGTTCCCGGCATCGTCAATCTGCGCCTGATCGATACCGTACAGAAGCAGACGATCACGGTCGGCAATCAGCTGGACTGGCGCAGCACGGAAGATGGTATGCCCTGCCGGGACCTCCAGCGCATCTCCGAGGGCGGACACAGCTCCCACAGGGCCGTCACCGCTCTCCTCCCGGCTGACACCCCAAAGCGTACAGAGACGGGCCTCGACACCTGCTCGCACGGAGGGGCCGGCGAGCCGGTCGCCGTAGCGAAGCAGGTGGAGCAGCGGCCGCAGATCGTCATGGTCGGCGAGCAGATGCCTGGCCTGGGCGGTGACAGGGCCGAGCAGCCCGGGCTGGTAGACATACAGGCCCGGATCGCTCATGGACGGGGCCCGATCCGCCGGTCCGATGCTCACAGCCTGTCCAGTATGGCCTTCTTCACCGCATCCAGCGTCGCCGGGATGGTCGAGATGGCATCACCGGCCTGGCGAATGGCCACATCCGGATCCTTCAGGCCGTGCCCGGTCAGCGTACAGACCACAGTACTGCCCTCCGGAATCCTGCCGTTGCGGATGTCACGCATGGCGCCGGCCAGCGAGGTGGCGGAGGCCGGTTCGCAGAAGACGCCCTCGCGGCTGGCAAGCATCAGCTGCGCCTTGAGGATTTCCTCATCGGTGCATTCGTCGAACCAGCCGCCGGACTCCTTGCTGGCAGCCCAGGCGTAATCCCAGCTCTGCGGGTGACCGATGCGGATCGCGGTGGCCACGGTGTCCGGGTCATCCACCATGCTGCCGCGAATGAACGGATTCGCGCCATGCGCCTGGTAGCCGACCATGACGGGGCGGTTTCCGACCACCGCGCTGGCGTAGCGGCAGTGGCCATGGCACAGCATGCAGGCTTCGGTCAGGCATTCGTCGCCGCGCCCGGAATACTCGCAATAACCGATCCAGTGGGCGGTGATGTTACCGGCATTGCCCACCGGCAGGCAGTGGTAATCGGGGGCGCGTTCCAACTCCTCGACGATCTCGAAGGCGGCGGTCTTCTGGCCCTGCAGCCGGTAAGGATTCACCGAATTGACGATGGTGACCGGTGCATGGTCGGCGATTTCCTTGACGATGCGCATACCGTCGTCGAAGTTGCCGGCAATCTGGATCACTTCAGCGCCGTGCATGATGGCCTGGGCCAACTTGCCCATGGCAATCTTGCCGTCGGGGATAAGCACGAAGGCCTTGATACCGGCGCGGGCGGCATAGGCTGCCGCGGAGGCCGAGGTGTTGCCGGTGGAAGCGCAGATGATAGCCTTGCTGCCCTCGTCCACCGCCTTGGTCACCGCCATGGTCATGCCGCGATCCTTGAACGATCCGGTCGGGTTCAGGCCCTCGAACTTGACGTAGATATCCACGTCCTTGCCCAGATCGCGGGGGATGTTGTTCAGCCGGATCAGCGGCGTGTTGCCCTCGCCCAGGCTGATCAGCCGGGTATCGTCATTGATGGGCAGCCGATCCTTGTACTTGGCGATCAGGCCGGTATAGCGGGGTCGGAATGGCATGTGAATACCCGTCTCGTTTGACTGTCAACAAAAAGGCGCGGCAAACCCGCCCTCTTCTTCACGCAAGATTACTGCAATTGTTCGGAGCGGATGCGCGTCACCCGCCCCTGCACGGCATCCAGTGCCTCCATCTGCGCCTGCGCCTCGTCCATCTGGCGTTCGAACACACGATGGGTGAGCAGAATCACCGGCACGTGGTCGGCGCCCGGCGCGGGCTCCTTCTGCAGGATGGCCTCGATACTGATTCCGCTGTTGCCCAGAATGCGGGTGATGTCGGCCAGCACGCCCGGTTGGTCGGCCACTTCCAGTCGCAGGTAGTAAGCGGTTTCCACCGACGCCATCGGCAGCGCCGGCGCGTTGGACAGCGCCGTGGACTGGAACGCAAGATGGGGCACGCGGTGGTCGGGGTCGACGTTGATCGCCCGCACCACGTCCACCAGATCGGCCACCACGGCGGAGGCGGTGGGCTCCGCACCGGCGCCGGCGCCATAGTACAACGTCGGTCCGACCGCATCGCCCATGACCATGACCGCGTTCATCACGCCGTCCACATTGGCCAGCAGTTGACGCTCCGGAAGCAGTGTCGGATGCACCCGGAGTTCGATACCGTCATCGGACTGGCGGGCGATGCCGAGATGCTTGATGCGATAGCCGAGCTGCTCCGCGTAGGCGACATCCTCCCGGGTGACGTGGCCGATACCCTCCACATGCACGTTGTCGTACTGCAACGGAATCCCGAATGCAATGGAGGCCAGAATGGTGAGCTTGTGGGCCGCGTCCACGCCTTCCACGTCGAATGTGGGGTCCGCCTCGGCATAACCCAGGCGCTGCGCCTCGGCCAGCACCTCGCCAAACTCCCGGCCGGCATAATACATCTCGGACAGGATGTAGTTGGCCGTCCCGTTGATGATGCCCGCCAGCCATTCGATGCGGTTGCCGGTGAGACCTTCCCGGATCGACTTGATGATCGGGATGCCGCCGGCCACCGCCGCCTCGAACGCCACCGCCACGCCCTTGCTGCGGGCATGCTCGAAAATCTCGTTGCCGTGCTTGGCGATCAGCGCCTTGTTCGCCGTCACCACGTGCTTGCCCTTGTCGATGGCGCGAAGTACCAGTTCACGGGCCGGTTCGTAGCCGCCGATCAGCTCGATGATGATCTCCGTGTCGGGATCGTCGACGATCTCGAAGGGATCCTTCGTGACGCTGAAGCCCTCGGTGGAGCAGCCGCGCGGCCGCTCCGGATGCCGCGTGGAAGCGGCAACGATCTCGATACCGCGGCCGGCGCGGCGCGCGATCTCGTCGTTGTTGCGCTCCAGCAGGTTGACCGTACCCGCCCCCACGGTACCCAGACCGAGCAGCCCTACTTTCACTGAACTCACGCAGTTACCTCCGATCCACGACTATCCTGCCGAAACATCTGCTTGATGCCACGCAACGCCTGCCGCGTACGATGTTCGTTCTCTATCAGCCCGAAACGTACATGGTCATCGCCGTAGTCACCAAAACCGACCCCCGGCGAGACTGCCACCTTGGCATCCCTGAGCAGCTTTTTCGAGAACTCCAGGGAGCCCATGTTCCGGTACCGCTCGGGGATCCGTGCCCAGACGAACATGGTCGCGCGTGGCTTTTCAACCGGCCAGCCCAGGGCGTTCAGCCCGTCGCAGAGCACGTCGCGGCGGCGCCGGTACAGTTCCCTGATCTCGTCCACGCAGTCCTGCGGCCCTTCCAGCGCGGCGATGGCGGCCACCTGAATCGGCGTGAACATACCGTAATCCAGATAGGACTTCATCCGCGCCAGCGCCGCGACCACCTCGCGATTGCCGCAGACGAAGCCCACGCGCCAACCTGGCATATTGTAACTCTTTGAAAGAGAGTAACTTTCCACCGCGATATCCCGTGCTCCGGGCACCTGCAGGATGGAAGGCGCACGATAGCCGTCGAAGACGATCTCCGCATAGGCCAGGTCATGCACGACCAGGATGCCGTGCTCGCGGCAGATGGCTACCACGCGCTCGAAGAAATCCAGCTCCACGCACTGCCCGGTCGGATTGCCGGGGAAATTGAGAATGAGCATCTTCGGGCGCGGCCAGGAATCCCGGATGGCAGCCTCCAGTGCGTCGAAGAAATCCACGCCCGGCACCAACGGCACATGGCGAATATCCGCCCCGGCGATCACCACACCGTACGGATGGATGGGATAAGCGGGATTGGGCACCAACACCACATCACCGGGCCCCAGTGTCGCCAGTGCCAGATGGGCCAGGCCTTCCTTGGAACCGATGGTGACGATAGCCTCGGTCTCCGGATCCAGCGTTACCTGATAACGTTGCTCATACCAGCGGCAGATCGCCCGGCGCAGCCTTGGTATGCCGCGCGACACGGAGTACCGATGGGTATCCGGCCGCTGCGCCACTTCCACCAGCTTGTCGACGATATGCTGTGGTGTCGGCTGGTCCGGGTTTCCCATGCCGAAATCGATGATGTCCTCTCCGCGTGCGCGCGCCTGTGCCTTCAACTCGTTGACGATATTGAAGACATACGGTGGCAGGCGCTTGATTCTCGGAAAATCGGCGTTCACGTCGACCCTCTCGATCCTGGTTGAGCCATCGGCAGGAACCGCCCCAGCCCGGCGAGCTGAAGCCCGTAAGCCGCGCATTGTACTGTATTTCGCCCCGAATACCGCCCATGAGAAGCGCTGATTGATTCCTCGGCGCGAACGTATGAAGCGATCAGCGCTTCCCGACCCTTGCGAGTTGCCGATCGTCGCGGGCAGACTGTGCTCCAGCAGTCGCCACTGAAACGGAACAGATGCCATGCAGTTGACGATGGAACACACCGGCGAGGCCAACAGAATCCGCGGCTACGACGTGGGACAGGTGACCGTGAACGAGCACGTGTGCACCGGTACCACGGTGGTGGCTCCGGATGCCCTGTGGACCGACTGGACGCCAAACGCACCGGCCGACCTGGCGGTGGCGGATCTGGAGGATCTGCTGGAGCTGGGGCCGGAAATCATCCTGATCGGGACCGGCGGGCGTCAGCACTTCCCTGACCGGGCGCTGATGGTGCGTGCGGTCGAGGCCGGCATCGGCATCGAGGCCATGACCACCGAGGCCGCGTGCCGCACCTATAACGTACTGATCGCCGAGAACCGGCGGGTGGTGGCCGCGCTGTTCATGATCGAAGGCCCGGGGAACCAGCGCGGTGCTTCTCCGGAATGAACGAGCCCCCGCCGTGATCGGCAGGGGGCTCGATGAACGGGCAGGCCGCCGGTCCGGCTCAGCCGAAGACCGCATCCTGCGAGAAGCCGGCACGCTCCATGATCTCCCGCAACTTCTTCAGTGCGTCGATCTGGATCTGCCGGACGCGCTCGCGAGTCACACCGATTTCGTTACCCACTTCCTCCAGCGTGGCCCGATCATGGCCGTGAAGGCCAAACCGGCGCTCCACCACGGCACGCTGTTTCTCCGACAGCTCGTTGAGCCACGCATCGAGATGGCTTAGCACGTCGCCGTCCTGCAGCAGTACCGAGGGGTCCGGGTTGTTGTCGTCGGGGATGGCATCCAGCAGCACGCGATCCGCATCCTTGCCAATCGGCGTGTCCACCGAGGTGGTGCCTTCGTTCAGGCCCATCATCCGCTGGACGTCCTCCAGCGGCCGGTCCAGCATTCGGGCAATTTCCTCGGCGCTGGGCTCGTGATCCAGCGTCTGGGTCAGCTTGCGGGCAGCGCGCAGGTACTGGTTGATTTCCTTGATGACATGAATCGGCAGCCGGATGGTCCGGGTCTGGTTCATGATGGCCCGCTCGATGGTCTGACGAATCCACCAGGTGGCGTAGGTGGAGAACCGGAACCCCCTCTCCGGATCAAATTTTTCCACCGCGCGGATCAACCCCAGATTGCCTTCCTCGATGAGATCCAGGAAAGCCAGCCCGCGGTTCATGTACCGCCGCGCGATCTTCACGACCAGACGCAGGTTGCTCTCGATCATGCGTCTGCGCGAAGCCTCGCAGCCCCGCTGCGCAAGCCTGGAATAATAGACCTCTTCCTGGGCCGTCAGCAGGGGGGAAAAACCGATCTCGTTCAGGTAGAGCTGCGTGGCGTCGAGGCTGGGCCCGCTGTATTCGCCCGGGGAAAACTGGATTTCCTCTTCAGCGGCATCCTCTTCAGCGGCATCGTCCTCCGCGGATACTTCGTCCGAATCCAGCTCCAGATCGACACTTGGGGGTGACTGAAACGCCTCTTCACTCACCTCGGCCTCTTCGTCCGTGACTACCAGCTCGGCTTGAGCTTGACGTTTTTTCGGCATCGTTTCCCCTCCCTGTTGCCCGATGCGGGACGCACGGTCGAGTCCGAATCGGACAACGGTCATGACGTATCAGCCGGTTGGCTGTTTGTGCTCCTCCTCAGCCAATATATGCTTCTCGGAAATGGGGTGCAACTCCTTGACGGGGCGGCTTGCACAATGTTTGTATAACTATCCGCCGGCACCCGCGGAAACGGCTGTCAGGACCATCATGAAGAGCGAAGTGGGAGTTGTTGAAATCAAGGAAGATACTGCATCGGGTCCACCGGCGTGCCATCGCGCCGCAATTCGAAATGCAGCATCGGGCGGCCACCGTTGTTGCCCATACGGGCGATGGACTGCCCGCGCTGCACGTCCTCGCCTTCGCGCACCAGCAACTGACTGTTGTAGCCGTAGGCGGTGAGATAGTCGCCGTCATGCTTGATGATGATCAGATTGCCGTAGCCGACCAGGCCGCTGCCACTGTAGACCACGCGCCCGGCCGCCGCCGCCTTCACGCTGTCACCTTCCCGGCCGGCGATATTGATGCCCTGCTTGCCGTCGTCGTCCCGCGTGAATCGCTTGATCACCTCACCTCGCACCGGCCACTCCCAGCTCGACGGTGGTGATGTCGCCGCGTTGGACGAACGGGATGGGGCCGGGGTTTGTTGCCGGTTCCGGTTCCCACCGGATGCCGGCGGCGACGGCCTGCCCGGGGAAGGTGCCCGCGCCACGGTGCCCCCTGCCGGCCGGCTCAGGCGCAGCGTCTGGCCGGGGTAGATGATGAACGGCGAGGTGATGTTGTTCCAGCTTGCCAGGTCGCGGTGGTCAAGACCGAAACGGAAAGCGATGGAGTACAGCGTATCTCCGCGTACCACCTCGTAGGTGCCGCCCCTCGCCTCGCCGCCCGCCCGGGCACTGCGGTCGGACACCGGTGCGTAGGTATCGCCAGCACAACCGGCCAGCAGCAGCGCGGCCAGCAGCAATCCCAGCAGCAGTGGGTGGCTTCGCGAATCCATCGCCCTCATGTCCAGTCTCGGCGGCAATCGCTTGGGTCAGTGTACGAACACAAAGTACAGCACGACCAGTAGCACCACGGAAGCCCAGCCCATCCAGTCGATGTAGGGCTTCAGGTAGGGCTCCAGCTTCGGTCCGCCCCACCCCATCAGCAGCGCCACCAGGAAGAAGCGCGCACCGCGCCCCAGGAACGACGCCACCACGAACGGCAGCAACGGCAGGGCCATGCCCCCGGCAGCGATCGTGAATACCTTGTACGGAATAGGTGAGAAGCCGGCCAGCAGGACCACCCAGAAGCCGTAGACCATGAACCACTCGCGGGCGTGCTCCAGCGCGTCCTGTTGGCCCGCCGAGACGATCAGCGGTTCCACCAGTTCCATGGCGAAATACCCCAGCACGTATCCCAGCAGCCCGCCGAGCACCGAGGCCACCGTGGTCAGCAGCGCAAAATACAGCGCCCGCCCCGGCTGAGCCAGCGACATCGGTGCCAGCATCACGTCGGGGGGAATCGGGAAGAAAGACGATTCGGCAAAACTGAGGACCGCCAGGTAACGCGGGGCGTGACGGTGAGCGGCCCAGCGGAGCGTCCGTTCATACAGACGTGAGAATATTCCCATTATTCGGTTCCGCCCAGCATCGGCACGAAGCTGACGTAGTCCAGCATTTCCTGCTCCAGCACACCGTTCCTGAGACGACAGAGCAGCAGTTGCTGCCCTTCCCGGCCGCCGATGGGCGCCACCAGACGCCCACCCTCGGCAAGCTGCCTGGTCAGTTGTTCCGGCAACTGCGCCGGTGCGGCGGTCAGCAGAATGGCCTGGAACGGACCATGATCCGCCCAGCCCTCGTACCCGTCGCCCAGCCGCAGGCGGACGTTTCTCAGGCCCAGATCCCGGAAACGCTGCCGCGCCTGCCGGGCCAGCACGCCGATACGCTCCACCGTATACACCTCCGGCACGAGTTGGGCGAGGATCGCCGCCTGGTAACCGGAGCCGGCGCCGATTTCCAGCACCTTGTCCGGAACGCCGTCGGCCAGCAGCGCTTCGGTCATCCGGGCCACCACGTAGGGCTGGGAGATGGTCTGCCCCTGCCCGATGGGCAAGGCGGTGTCATCATAGGCCCGGCTGGCCAGGGCCTCGTCCACGAACAGGTGGCGCGGGGTGATACGCATGGCCTCCAGCACGGTCTCGTCCTTGATGCCGCGAACATCGCGCAACCGCTGGATGAGCCGCTCCCGGGTGCGCTGTGAGGTCATGCCGATACCCCGGCGCCGCTGGTCTTCGATCATGACAGCCCCGCGACCCAGCCGGCCACCTTGTCCAGGGCCTGGTACCGGGTGAGATCCACCTGGATCGGCGTCACGGACACGTAGCCATTGCGAACCGCGTAGAAATCGGTGCCCTCCCCCGCATCCTCTTCCGAGCCGGGAGGTCCGATCCAGTAGATCGGCCGTTGCCGGGGATCGAAGTCCTTGACCACTCCTTCCGCCCGATGCCGACGCCCCAGGCGGGTGGCCTGGAAACCCTGCAGTTCGTCCCAGGGCAGGTCCGGCAGGTTGACGTTGAGGATGGTATCGGCAGGCAGAGGGTCTTTCAGCAATCTCTGGACCAGCATGGCTGCGGCCCGTGCCGCTGTGGCGAAGTAGCGCGGCTTGTGGGAAGCGATGGAGATGGCGATGGCCGGCAACCCCAGAAAACGCCCTTCGGTGGCGGCCGCGACGGTGCCACTGTAGAGGATGTCGTCGCCCATGTTGGCGCCGGCGTTGATACCCGAAACCACCATATCCGGCTCGTCACGCAGCAGCCCGGTAACCGCCAGATGCACACAGTCCGTCGGCGTTCCCTCGACGCGGTAGACCCGGTCCTCGACTTCCACCGCCCGGATCGGGAGATCCAGTGTCAGCGAATTGCTTGCGCCGCTGCGGTCACGGTCGGGAGCAACGATGGTGATGTCCCCCAGCTGCGCCATTTCCTCGGCCAGGGAGCGAATGCCGGGAGCGGTATAGCCGTCATCGTTGCTCACCAGTATGTGCATGGTTGCTTCAAACCCTCTTCTGGCCGGGGACGCTGGAGCGGCACAGTATACCGGTCCCGCGCTGCCTGAACGAGTATACTGGCGCTGGAGCCGACGTATGCACCAGGAGGCGGCGATGACTGATGAACGGGACGAACACGATGACCTGGACCTGTTCCGCCAGGCCGTCGCCGACGTCACCCCGCTACGCCAGAACCGGGTCCACCTGCGCCCTCCCGGCCCGCGCCCGGTGCCCCGCCAGACGCTCGCCGACGAGTCCCGGGTGGTCGAGGAACTGCTCACCCACGAACTCGAACCGGACATGCTGGAGACCGGCGAGGAACTGCTGTTCGCCCGCCCGGGCGTGCAGAAACGCGTGATGCGCAAACTTCGGCGCGGCCTGTATCCACCCCAGGAGGAGCTTGACCTGCACGGCATGACGGTGGCGGTTGCGCACCAAGCCTTGCGCGAGTTCCTGGTGGAGAGCCGGCGTCACCGCTTCCGCTGCGTTCGCGTGATACACGGCAAGGGCAACCGTTCCAGCAACCGCGGGCCGGTGCTGAAAACCAAGGTGGACCGCTGGCTGCGGCAATGGGACGAGGTCATCGCCTATTCTTCGGCCCGGCCGGTGGACGGCGGCACCGGTGCCGTCTACGTGCTGCTGCGCTCCTGAACCAGTTCCCGCAGCACCGCAGTGGCAAAGCTGCCCGGCGGCAGCCGGAAAGCCAGCTCCAGCGTGTCCCTGGCCGGCATCCACCAGCCGAGGTCCGCAACCGCCACGCGCAGCGCCCGACGCTCGGCCCGCATGCGCCAGTGCTCCAGTCCCTCGGCAAATGTCGCGTATGCGGCAAGCACCCGCCGCTCCAGACGGAATACCTCACCTTCCGGAGCCATGCCGTCGATACCGTGCAGCGGCCCGGTGGCATGCAGATCCACCGCGGCCAGCCGGCGGTCCACGGCCGTGGCGGGCTCGGCCCGGAACAGGCTGCGGCTGCCCGAAAAGGTCATCAGATCACCGACCAAGGCCCTGTTCCAGGTTCCCGCTTCCACTCGCGCGGCCAGGACACGGTTGAACAACAGGCTGCGTGCGGCTGACAGATACAGCCCCCGCACCTGTCGGTCCCGCACCGGCTCGCCCCGGAACAGGCTTAACGCCGCCTCCAGGTTGCCGCCGCCGCGGCCGAAGCGCTGTTCACCGAACCAGTTGGGTACCCCCGAGCGGGAGAGCCGCAGCAGGCGGGCATGCAAGGCAGTGGTATCGCCGTCCAGCTCCCGCACGCGGATTACGAAACGATTGCCCCGCAGGGTGCCGGTCCGCAGCTTGCGGCGGTGGCGGGCCATGCGCAGGACACGAATGCCCTCGGGCGGCTGCGGCAGTGTCACCTCCCTGCCGGGCAGGTGCACGCCGAACCACTGATCGGTCACCGCATGGCGGTCCTTGAGACCGGCGTGGGTGACATCGCGGCGGCGAACCGCCAGGGCATCTGCCAGCCAGGTGCTGACCTGGGCAGTGTTCAACCCCCGCTTGCGTATGCGCAAAAGCAGGTGCTCCCCCTCGCCGGACGGCTCGAAACCGAGATCCTCCTCGACGCGGAAGTCATCCGCTTGAACACGCAGCCGGCCGCTGGCCACCGGGCCGCCCCAGGCGAATGGCAGACCGGTCCAGGCCTGCTCCAGCCACTCAGCCACGTGAGACCGCTTGCAACAGAACGACCGCCTGGGCAGCAATGCCCTCCTCGCGGCCCGTGAAACCCATGCGCTCGGTCGTGGTCGCCTTGACGCTCACGCAGTCCAGCGCCAGTTCCAGGTCGACGGCCAGATTCTCCCGCATACGCGGGATATGCGGGGCCAGTTTCGGTGCCTGGGCAATGACCGTGGCGTCCACGTTCACCGGTACGAAACCGGCCGCATGCACCAGTTCCAGCGCGCCACGCAGCAGTACCCTGCTGTCGGCCCCCTTCCAGCGGGGGTCGGTGTCGGGGAAGTGCTGGCCGATATCGCCGGCGGCAATGGCACCCAGCAGTGCATCGGTGATCGCATGGAGCAGCGCATCACCGTCGGAATGCGCTTCGATACCGCGATCATGCGGAATAGCGACGCCGCCCAGTACCAGCCGGCCGCCTTCGCGGAAGCGATGCGCGTCTATCCCCTGGCCGATTCGGAACATGATTACTCCTGCTTGCGCAGTGCGTGAAGGATGGACTCGGCCAGCGGCAGGTCCGCCGGCTGGGTAATCTTCAGATTGGTGCTCTCGCCCTCGACCAGCAGCGGATGATAGCCGCGCCGCTCCATCGCCTGCGCCTCGTCCGTGACCGGACGGTCGGAATCCAGCACCGCCTGTAGCGCCTCGCGCAGCGCGTGCAGCGGAAACAGCTGCGGGGTCATCGCGTGCCAGAGCCCCCGTCGCTCCGCCGTACCGGCAACAAACCCCTCCTCGCCCTCGCGCTTCAGGGTATCCCGCACGGGGTAGGCGAGCAGCCCGCCGTGCTGGGTTTGCAGCGCCTGCTCAAGTAGCCGGTCCAGTTCCGGCCGCGTCAGGCACGGGCGAACGGCATCGTGCACCAGCACCCAGGCCCGATCGTCCGCGAGCGTCACCAGCATATCGAGGCAATTCAGCACCGACTGGAAGCGCTCTGCCCCGCCGATCGCGATATGCAACGGCTTGTCGCTGCGCACGCCGTGTTCGGCCCAGTAGGGATCGTCCCTGCCCAGAGCCACCACGCATCCGCTGACCCGGGGATGCGCCAGCAAGGATTCGACGCTCCAGTGAATGACCGGGCGACCTAGCAGGGGGAGATACTGTTTCGGAATGCGGGACTGCATGCGGCGGCCGATCCCGGCCGCGGGAACCACCGCCCAGACGGCGGGGCTTTCACTGATTGTCATGGATCGGCGACCTGATAAAAGACTTCCCCTTCCCGGATCATGCCCAGTTCGCTTCGGGCACGCTCCTCCAGCGCTTCCAGGCCGTCCTTGAGATCGCGGACGTCGGCGTCCAGCGCTTCGTTGCGTTCGCGCAGCTCGGCATTCCGGGCCTGCTGTTCGTCCACGGCCTGCCGCAGCTGCCAGACCTGTGCGAGGCCTCCATCCTGGGACCAGAGCTGGAACTGCAACAGCAGAAACACCCCGGCAAGCAGCGCGATCAGCAAACGCATAGGCAGGCGTAACGGTTCATTGCAAGGACAGCAGTCACCTTACCCCAGTCCGGCCCTCGGCGCGACAGCGTTTCCACACTGTTGCGCCGGGCGTTGCTCAGAACCGCTTGAGGTTCGGAAACGCGTTGCGGCCGGCATACACGGCCTGGCTCCCGAGTTCGGCCTCGATGCGCAGCAACTGATTGTATTTGGCCACACGATCGGAGCGGCAGAGCGAGCCGGTCTTGATCTGGGTGGCACTGGAGGCCACCGCCAGGTCGGCAATGGTGGTGTCCTCGGTCTCGCCGGATCGGTGCGACACCACGGCGGTGTAGCCAGCGCCTTCCGCCAGCGCGATGGCGTCCAGTGTCTCGGTCAGCGTGCCGATCTGGTTGAACTTGATCAGGATGGAATTGGCGATTCCCTTGTCGATGCCTTCCTGAAGAATGCGAGTGTTGGTCACGAAGAGGTCATCGCCGACCAGCTGGCAACGCTCGCCCAGCTTCTGCGTGAGCAGCTTCCAGCCGTCCCAGTCGCCCTCGTCCATGCCGTCCTCGATAGTGATGATCGGGTACCGGTCGACCCAGCCCGCCAGCACGTCGGCGAACTCGGCTGCGGAGTAGCGCTTGCCCTCCGACTCCAGGACGTAGGCGCCATCCTTGTAGAACTCGGAGCTGGCCACATCCAGGCCCAGCCAGATCTGCTCTCCCAGCGAGTAGCCGGACGCTTCCACGGCTTCCTTGATGGTTTCCAGCGCCGCCTGGTTGGAGGGAAGATCCGGCGCGAAACCGCCCTCGTCCCCGACAGCGGTGCTCAGGCCGCGCCCTGCCAGCACTTTCTTCAGCGCATGGAAGATCTCGGTCCCCGCCCGCAGCGCCTCGCTGAAACGGTCGAATCCGACGGGAAGGATCATGAACTCCTGCAGGTCGACGCTGTTGTCGGCGTGGGCGCCGCCGTTGATGATGTTCATCATCGGCACCGGCAGCAGGTAAGGGCCGGTGGTGTTCAGCGAGCGGTACAGTTCCACGCCCCGCTCCGCCGCCTGGGCACGGGCCACTGCCAGGGAGGCCGCCAGCAGCGCGTTGGCGCCAAGCCGGCTCTTGTTGTCGGTGCCGTCCAGTTCGATCATGCGCTGGTCCACGGCACGCTGATCGGCCGCGTCCATGCCGGCGAGCTCCCCGGCGAGCGTGAGATTGACGTTCTCCACCGCCTTGCGCACGCCCTTGCCCAGATAACGTCCCTTGTCACCGTCACGCAGTTCCACCGCCTCGCGGGTTCCGGTGGAGGCGCCGGAAGGCACGGCAGCCCGACCGAAGGCTCCGGAATCCAGCCACACATCGGCTTCGACCGTGGGGTTGCCGCGGGAATCGAGGATCTCACGCGCCTTGATCGTCTTGATCTTCGCCATGGGTCAATGATTTCCTATTTTCTGAATAGTTACGAAATTTTTATGAAGTAGTTTCACATCTGGTCTTCGGGGAACCCTGCCTGTTTGACCGCGCGATCCAGCGTCGTCAGCGTTGCCAGCAACCGCTCCATCAGCGGCAGCGGCCAGGCATTGGGGCCATCGGACAGCGCCTTCGCCGGATCCGGGTGCGTTTCCATGAACACACCGGCCACGCCGGCCGCCACCGCCGCCCGCGCCAGCACCGGCACGAACTCGCGCTGACCGCCGGAGACATTCCCCTGCCCGCCGGGCAACTGCACCGAATGCGTCGCGTCGAATACCACCGGGCAACCGGTCTTGCGCATCACCGACAGCGAGCGCATGTCGGAAACCAGATTGTTGTAGCCGAACGATGCGCCGCGCTCGCAGACCAGGATCTGCCTGTTGCCCACGGCGCGGGCCTTCTCCACCACATTGGCCATGTCCCACGGCGCCAGGAACTGGCCTTTCTTGATGTTCACCGGCCGCCCCTGGGAGGCCACCTTCTGGATGTAGTTGGTCTGCCGGCAGAGGAAGGCCGGTGTCTGCAGCACGTCCACCACCGAGGCCACTTCCTCCATGGGCGTGTCCTCGTGCACGTCGGTGATCACGGGCACACCCAGGCGGGCTTTCACCGTTTCCAGGATCTTCAGCCCCTGCTCCATGCCCAGACCACGGAAGCTCTCGTGGGAAGAGCGGTTCGCCTTGTCGAAAGAGGACTTGTAAATGAAAGGGATGGAGAGCTTTTCGCACATCTCCTTGAGCTGCCCGGCGGTGTCCATCGCCAGTTGCTCGGACTCCACCACGCAGGGCCCGGCGATGAGGAACAGGGGTTGATCCAGTCCTGCGCGGAAACCGCAAAGATCGATGCTGCTCATGACGTTCCTCCGCTACTGGCCGCGGTGTTCGCGGGCGGCCTTGATGAAGCCGCTGAACAACGGATGGCCGTCCCGCGGCGTGGAGGTGAACTCCGGATGGAACTGGCAGCCGATGAACCAGGGGTGATCGGGCAACTCCACCACTTCCACCAGGTTGCCGTCGTCCGACAGGCCGGAAATGCGCAGACCGGCCTGCCTGAGTGTTTCAGCATAGTGGTTGTTGAACTCGAAGCGATGCCGGTGGCGTTCAACCACCGATTCCTGGCCATACATGCGTGCCACCAGCGATCCGGCCTCCAGCTGGCAGGCCTGCCCGCCCAGGCGCATGGTGCCTCCGAGATCGTCGTCCGGACCGCGGCGCTCGATGCGGCCGTCCTTGGTCATCCACTCGGTGATCAGGCCGATGACCGGGTGCTCGGCGTCGCGGTTGAATTCGGTGCTGTGCGCATCCGCGAGGCCGGCGACATTGCGGGCGAATTCGATCACCGCCACCTGCATGCCCAGGCAGATACCCAGGTACGGGATCTTCTTCTCACGGGCATGGCGCGCCGCCATGATCTTGCCTTCCACGCCACGCTCGCCGAAGCCGCCGGGGACCAGGACGGCGTCCACGTCATCCAGCACGCCGGTGCCGTGCTGTTCCACTTCCTCGGAGTCCACGTAGCGGATATTGACCCGGGTCAGCGTGTGAATGCCGGCGTGAATCAGCGATTCGCTCAGCGACTTGTAGGCGTCGGCCAGGTTGACGTACTTGCCAACCATGGCGATGGTCACCTCGCCGGTGGGCTGTTGCTTGGCCTTGACCACGTTTTCCCAGTCGGACAGGTCGGCCGGCGGCAGGTCCTTCAGCCCCAGTTTTTCGGCAACGATGCTGTCCAGGTGCTGGGCATGCAGGGCCAGCGGAACCTTGTAGATGTCGTCCACATCCAGCGCGGAAATGACCGCCTGCTGCTCCACGTTGGTGAACAACGCGATCTTCCGGCGTTCGTCCTCCGGAATCGGCTGGGTGGCCCGGCACAGTAGGATATCCGGCTGGATGCCGATGGAACGCAGTTCCTTCACCGAGTGCTGGGTCGGCTTGGTCTTCATCTCGCCGCTGGCACCGATGAACGGCACCAGGGTCAGGTGGATGAACAGGCTGTCGCGCCGGTGTTCCACGCCCATCTGGCGGATGGCTTCCAGGAACGGCAGCGATTCGATGTCACCCACCGTACCGCCGATCTCCACCAGCGCCACGTCGCTGCCCTCGGCGCCGGCGCGGATGCAGCGCTTGATCTCGTCGGTGATGTGCGGGATCACCTGCACGGTGCCGCCAAGGTATTCGCCGCGACGCTCCTTGCGGATCACGTTCTCGTAGATGCGGCCGGTGGTGTAGTTGTTGCGGCGGCCGGTGCGCATGCGCACGAAGCGTTCGTAGTGACCCAGGTCCAGGTCGGTCTCGGCACCGTCTTCGGTGACATAAACCTCGCCGTGCTGGAACGGGCTCATCGTGCCGGGATCGACGTTGATGTACGGGTCCAGCTTGATCATCGTGACCTTGAGCCCGCGAGCCTGGAGAATACTGGCCAACGATGCCGAGGCGATGCCTTTGCCCAATGAGGAAACAACACCGCCTGTAATGAAGATGTATCGGGTCATAGAGACTTCGTTTCTGGTGACTATGTGGGGGGCCAGAACTGACCCGCGGGACGGGAGGAAACAGTAACAGAACGGCCTCGGCAGCACAACGCTGACCGCTCGGTCAGGGGCTTCGGTCCGGCCCGGGCGGGATGTTCCGTTCCGGGAACGCCGTGAACCAGCCATGGGGGCTTGTCGGCCGCGTCCATGCGGCCGACAGTCCGGAGCCGCTTGCCCCGGCCCGACCTGCCTGGGTGGTTACCAACCTTGTAGATGGTATTGCCATATCTCAATGCCAGCCTGCGCCGCTGTGGACGGCGTTGCGCGTCCGCGGTGTTGCGCTCGCTCGACGTGGAATGACCATGCCGGCAATCGCGCGTCTTGCTGACAAGCCGCGCAACCGCGCTGAAGCGGAGTAATACGTTCGAAAAGGTAGTCATCCCAGCGGAGTGCAGTGCTGCAGGCCCGGGCGAGGTGTTCCGTGCCGGGATGTCGGCGAGAGGGACCTCGCCGACAAGCCCCCATGGAGGGGTTCACGGCGTTCCCGGCACGGAACACCTCGCCCGGGCCGGATCGAAGCCTGGGAAAGCTAGACCGGCTCCCAGCGCAGCTCCAGGCCGACATCGCCCGCCTCCACGGCGTAGCCTTCGCAGATGCAGATTCCGGGAATCGCCACGATGTCGTTACCGTCCCGCAGTAACGGCCAGTGCTCGCGCTGCCAGGGTGGAATCCCTGCCTCCTGCAGCAGCTTCTTCACCTGCCGTTCGCCCCGCCCAGCCGGCCGGCAGCGCTCGCCGTGGCGCCGGGGGGCCAGTTCCAGGCCGGCATTCACCAGTTCGGGATCCAGGCCGCCATCGGCCTCCTGTGCATGCAGCACGCCGGCGTCCAGCAACTGCAACGGCTCGCCGTCCCACGGCACCGGCAGCGTCCAGGGCGGCGGATCACTGCCCTCGTCAGCATAAAGCAGGCCGCGATAGCGGCGCAGCCGGCCGCCGGACCAGAGCATCTCCGGCTGCCGGTCGGCCGCCGCCTGGAGCAGATCGTGCAGGCCCTGCTGCAGGCGGTGACGCGGCGGCATCGGCAGATCCAGCCGGCGCAGCCAGGCTCGGATCAGGTTCCGGACCCGGGCATCCGGCAGGTCGCGCAGCAGCTCGCAGGCCACGGTCGCACCACGGCCCAGCCCGTCCGCCACCGCAAGTTCCTCCAGCAAGCGCCGGCTTTCCCTGGCCTGCCCTGCCAGTTGCGCCAGGGTCAGGTCGGTGCCGGGCCAGCGCTGGCGCAGCAGCGGCATGACACGGTGACGGAGAAAATTGCGGTCGTGGGCCAGATCCGCATTGGCGGGGTCATCCAGCCAGTCGAGGCGGTGGGCGTCGGCATAGGACAGAATGGCGTCGCGGGAAATGCCCAGCAGCGGGCGGGCGAGCATGGCGGCGCCCAGGGGACGGCACGGCAGCATGGCGGCCAGCCCGTCGATCCCCGCCCCGCGCAGGGCGCGCAACAACAGGGTTTCCACCTGGTCATCGCGATGATGCGCGGTCAGCAGCAGTTCGCCCGCGCCCAGATGGGTTTCCATCACCGCGTAGCGGGCCTGGCGTGCCTGTGCTTCCACGCTAGGGCCGGAAGACACGTCGACGGCAAGCACCTGGAGCGGCACACCCAGATCGGCGCAGACGTCGCTGCAGTGATCGGCCCAGGAACCGGCGTCGGGATGGAGGCCGTGGTTCACGTGCAGGGCCCGCAGCGGTGCGGGCAGACTGTCCGGCTGGCCGGCCAGCAGATGCAACAGCACGTGTGAATCCACGCCACCGCTGAACGCCACCACCAGCCCGCGCACGCCCCGTTGACGCCCGAGCCAGTCCGCCACGGCCTGGAATTCGAGCTCCCGGGGCAGCGTCATCGCCCTACTCCTTGAAGTTGCCGTGCCGCATCAGCCGCTGGTAACGCTCCTCCAGCAACTGCTCGGTCCCCAGCACTTCCAGTTCGGAGAGCTGTTCCAGGAAGCGGGCTTTCAGCGTCGCGGCCATGACCTTCGGGTCGCGGTGAGCGCCACCCAGCGGCTCCTCAACCACGATATCGATCAGGTTCAGCTCCTTCAGGCGTCTGGCCGTGATGCCCATGGCCTCGGCCGCGTCCTGGGCCCGTTCGGCGCTCTTCCACAGGATGGAGGCACAGCCCTCCGGGGAGATGACCGCATAGGTGCTGTAGCTCAGCATCATGACCCGGTCACCAACGCCGATGGCCAGCGCCCCGCCGGAACCGCCCTCGCCAATCACGGTGCAGATCATGGGCACACGCAATCCGGCCATTTCCTGCAGGTTGCGGGCAATGGCCTCGCTTTGCCCGCGCTCCTCGGCACCGACACCGGGATAGGCACCGGGGGTGTCGATGAAGGTGAAGATGGGAAGCTGGAAACGCTCGGCCATCTGCATCAGACGCAGCGCCTTGCGGTATCCTTCCGGCCGGGGCATGCCGAAATTGCGGCGGATCTTTTCCTTGGTGTCACGCCCCTTCTGGTGACCGATCAGCATGACCGGCTTACCGTCCAGCCGGGCGACACCGCCAACGATGGCAGGATCATCGGCAAAGGCGCGATCGCCGTGAAGCTCCTCGAATTCGGTGAAGATTTCCTTCACGTAATCCAGCGTATAGGGCCGCTGCGGGTGGCGTGCCAGTTGTGCGATCTGCCAGGAACTCAGATTCGAGAAGATCTGCTCGGTGAGCGTTACGCTCTTCGCCTTCAGACGGCGGATCTCCTCGCTGATATTGAGTTCGTTGTCGTCTCCGACATAACGGAGTTCGTCAATCTTCGCTTCCAGTTCGGCAATGGGACGTTCGAATTCGAGAAAATTCAGATTCATGTCAACAGGCCCTGGCCAGTATTCTGCAGTTGCCGCCGGCTCCCCGGACGGGGGCGGCATTATAGATCGCATCGTTGTATCGTGCGTCACCCGATCTGGCACCGATGGAGTGCCGCACTACCCTAGTCCGGTGCAGGATGGCTCGCAAGTCCGGGGCCGGTTCCCGCCCCGCCGGATCAGTATTCCACCCGGACGCCCTGCTCCCCGGACAACGCGCCCAGCCGCTGGATCAGTTCGTCCGTCGGACGCACGCGCCAGGCATCACCGAAACGCAGCACGGCGCGTGCCTGCTCGCACTCATATTCCATCCACACCGGGCAGCGGCCGTCACGGTAAGTGGCCAACGCCTGCTTGAGGTGATCCAGGGCACCGTTTTCCATCTGCCCGCTCTGCAGGCGCATGACCAGGCGCCGCGCATAGGTTTCCCGGACCTCGCCGATATCCAGCACCTTGTCGGCGTTGATACGCCAACCATCCGAGAAATCATCGTAGCCGAGCGAGCCCTCGACCACGATCAGCTGATCCTTGTTCACCAGATGGCCGAAGCGTTTGTACGCTTCGGTAAACAGCGTGACCTCAATGCGGCCGGTGCGGTCGTCCAGCACCAGGAACGCAATCCGCCCACCGGACTGGGTGTTGCGGGTGCGCATCGCCATGACCAATCCGGCGGCAATCACCCGCCGCTCCTTCTGCCGGCCACCGAAGCCCTCACCGCCCACCGGGCTGCCGCCGCTGATCAGTTCGTTGATACGGCCGCTGACGACCTTGCCAAGCTCGTGCTCGTAGCGGGCGATAGGATGGCCGGTCAGGTACAGGCCGAGGGTTTCCTTCTCCGCCTGCAACCGTTCCTCGTCATCCCATTCCGGCAACACCGGGTCTGCGGCCGCCTGATGCCCCTGGTCCTCGGCCGGCTCGGAGCCAAGGCTCAACCCGAACATGTCATCCTGGCCCATTGCACTGTTACGGGAGTGCTGTTCGGCCGCCTTGACCGCCGGCGTCACCTGGCTCATGAGCGTGGCACGATTGGCGCCCAGGCTGTCCAGGCAGCCGGCGCGGACCAGCGCCTCCAGCGTGCGGCGATTGACCTTGCGCAGATCCACCCGCCGGCAGAGATCGTAGAGATCGGCGTACGGACCATTGGCCTCGCGCTCGATGACCAGCGCATCGATGGCATTCTGGCCCACGCCCTTGACCGCGCCGATGCCGTAGACAATGGTGTGCTCGTCGGCGGCACGGAACTTGTAGCCGGAGCGGTTGACGTCGGGCGGGAGCACGGTCAGTCCCATGTCCCGGCACTCCTCGATCAGGGTCACCACCTTGTCGGTGGAATCCATGTCCGAGGACAGCACGGCGGCCATGAACGGCGCCGGGTAATGCGCCTTGAGCCAGGCGGTCTGGTAGGACAGCAGCGCATAGGCAGCCGAGTGCGACTTGTTGAAGCCGTAGCCGGCGAACTTCTCCATCAGATCGAAGATGCCGGTGGCGTGCTGTTCGCTGAGGCCGTTGGCGGTGGCGCCCTGGAGGAAGATCTCCCGCTGCTTGGCCATTTCCTCCGGCTTCTTCTTGCCCATGGCGCGCCGCAGCAGGTCGGCGCCGCCGAGGGAATAACCCGCCAGCACCTGGGCGATACGCTGCACCTGCTCCTGGTACAGGATGACACCGTAGGTGGGTTTCAGCACCGGCTCCAGGTCCGGGTGGTGCAGTTCCGGCGTCGGATAGGCCACCTTGGCGTGGCCGTGCTTGCGGGCGATGAAGTCGTCCACCATACCGGACTGCAGCGGACCCGGCCGGAACAACGCGACCAGGGCGACGATGTCCTCGAAACTGTCGGGTTGCAGCCGCTTGATCAGGTCCTTCATGCCGCGGGATTCCAACTGGAACACGGCCGTGGTGGCACAGCGCTTGAGCAGGTCGAAACTGGCCCGGTCGTCCAGCGGGATGGATTCGATGTGCAGGGGGTCTTCGCCCCGTTCCTGCCGGATCAGGTTCACCGCCTTGACGGTCCAGTCGATGATGGTGAGCGTACGCAGGCCGAGGAAGTCGAACTTCACCAGGCCGACAGCTTCCACGTCGTCCTTGTCGTACTGCGTCGCCAGCGAGGCGCCGCCCGGTTCGCAGTAAAGCGGCGAGAAGTCGGTCAGGTCGGAGGGTGAGATCACGACGCCGCCCGCATGCTTGCCGACATTCCGCGCCACGCCCTCCAGCTTCATCGCCAGATCCAGCAGCGTGGAGATTTCCTCGTCGGTGTCGTACTGCTCCTTGAGCTCCGGCTCCTGCTCCAGCGCCTTGTCCAGCGTCATGCCGATCTCGAACGGGATCAGCTTGGCGATGCGGTCCACCATGCCGTAGGGGTGACCCAGCACGCGGCCCACGTCGCGTACCACGGCGCGCGCCGCCATGGTGCCGTGGGTGGCGATCTGGGAGACCTTCTCGCGGCCGTATTTCTGCGCCACGTAGTCGATCACGCGGTCGCGGCCCTCCATGCAGAAGTCGACGTCGAAGTCCGGCATGGAGACACGTTCGGGGTTGAGGAAACGCTCGAACAGCAGATCGTAGCGCAGCGGATCCAGATCGGTGATCTTCAACGCATAGGCGACCAGCGAACCGGCCCCGGAACCGCGCCCCGGCCCCACCGGGATGTCGTTGTCCTTGGCCCACTGGATGAAGTCGGCCACGATCAGGAAGTAGCCGGGGAAACCCATCTGGATGATCACGTCCAGTTCCCGCTGCAGCCGCTCGTCGTAGACCTTGCGCCGCTCCGCGTGATCCGGCACCTGCGGGTCGAGCAGCACCTGCAACCGCTCTTCCAGCCCGCGCCAGGATTCCTGGCACAGATACTCGTCGATGGTCAGCCCTTCGGGTATCGGGAAATCCGGCAGGAAATTCTCGCCCAGGGTGATGTCCAGGTTGCAGCGCCGAGCAATGGCGACGGTGTTGTCGATAGCCTCGGGGATATCGTCGAACAGCGCGGCCATCTCCCCGGGTGTTCGCAGGTACTGTTCCTCGCTGAACTCGCGCGGGCGGCGGGCGTCGTCCAGCGTACGGCCCTGGTGGATACACACACGGGCCTCGTGCGCCTCGAAATCCTCCGCCTTCACGAAGCGCACGGCATTGGTGGCCACCACCGGCACATCACGCTCCTGGGCCAGTGCCACGGCGGCGTGCAGATGGTCTTCATCCCCTGGCCGCCCGCAGCGCTGGAGCTCCAGGTAGTAGCTGTCCGGGAACAGACCCCGCCACCAGTCCAGCTTGCGCCTCGCCAACGCCACGTCCCCGTTCAGCAGAGCCTTGCCGACATCGCCGTCCTTGCCGCCGGAGAGCACGATCAGGCCCTGGTGATCGGCCTCGATCCAATCCCGGGAAACCACCGGATAGTCGCCCTTCTGGCCGTGGAGGTAGCTGCTGGAGATCAGCCGGGTGAGCGTGGTATAGCCCCCCCGGTTGCAGACCAGCGCGGTCACCCGCGACCGCCCCTCGGGCGCGTCGTCGTCCTCCACCCACAGGTCCGCGCCCACCAGCGGCTTGATGCCGGCCCCGAGACAGGCCTTGAAGAACTTCACCATGCCGAACAGATTGCCCTGGTCGGTAATGGCCACCGCCGGCATGCCTGCCGCGGAGGCAGCAGCCACCAGCGGCTTGATACGGACGATGCCGTCCACCAGGGAATATTCGGTGTGCAGGTTCAGATGTACGAAGGTCTTGGGCATGCTCGACTTCGGCTCGGCCTTGCTTCATCCTTGCCGGCGGTCCGGGAAACTTCGGCCGGGCGGCCGGCACGGCGGTTTCCTTCTCAGGCAGGCGCCTGAACCGGGCGAAATTGAACGTGTATTATGAACACTCCGCGGCAAGACAGAAACCGCGGGACGGAACGGATTTTCGTTGAATCACGCAAGCACCTGGATTTCCTGATGATTCACTCCACCGCCAGCATTGACCCGGGAGCCCTGCTGGGCGAGAACGTCAGCGTCGGCGCCTTCGCCTGCATCGGACCCGGGGTGGAAATCGGCGACGGTTGCCGGATTGGCCACCACGCCGTGATCCAGGGACCGACCCGGTTGGGCGCGCACAACCAGATCAGCCCGCATGCAGTGCTCGGCGAACCGCCCCAGGATCTGAGCTACAAGGGCGAACCGACCCGGCTTGAGATCGGTGAACGCAACATCATCCGGGAATTCGTCACCATTCATCGCGCCAGCACCAAGGAAGACCACGTCACCCTGGTGGGCAACGACAACATGTTCATGGCTTACAGCCACATCGGTCACGACTGCCGTGTGGGCAATCACGTGACCATGGCCAATGCCGCCACGCTGGCAGGCCACGTCACGGTGGAGGACTACGTGATCATTGCCGGGCTTTGCGCCATCCACCAGTTCGCACGCATCGGCGCCTACGCCATGCTCGGAGGGGGCACGATGGCGCCGATGGACATCCCGCCCTATGCCATGGCTTCGGGCAACCACGCGAAACTGTACGGCCTGAACAGGCGTGGGCTGCAGCGCAACGGCTTCTCCAGGGACGATATCCAGCAGGTTCGGCAGGCCTACCGGTTGCTGTTCAACTCCGGCCTGCGGCTTGAGCAGGCGCTGGAGGAGATCCACGCCAACGAGGCGCTGCGTGCGTCGAAGGCCGTGGACCACCTGGTCCGGTTCATCCGCCAGAGCAAGCGAGGCATTACCCGATGAAAGCGCTCCGTACCGCCGTGGTGGGCACCGGCTACCTGGGGCGCTTTCATGCCCAGAAGTACGCGGCTCTCCCCGAGTCGGAACTGGTGGCCGTGGTGGACACCGACCGCGAGCGGGCGGAGACGGTGGCGACCGAGGTGGGCTGCCGGGCGCTGACCGATTACCGTGAGCTGGCCGGCTTGGTGGACGCGGTCAGCATCGTCGTGCCCACCCAGTCGCACCACAAGCTGGCCTCGGATCTGCTCCGGCAGGGCATCCACGTGCTGGTGGAGAAACCCGTCACCGTGACGCTGGATGAGGCCGACGACCTGATACGGCTGGCTGCGGAACGGGATCTGCGGCTGCAGGTAGGTCATCTGGAGCGATTCAATCCGGCCGTGCAGGCCATGGTGGGCATGGTTCAGACGCCGATGTTCATCGAATCCCACAGACTGGCACCGTTCAACCCCCGGGGTGCCGATGTCAGCGTGGTGCTGGACCTGATGATCCACGACATCGACATCATCCTGAACCTGGTCGGCCAGCCGCTGGCGCGCATCGACGCGAACGGCGTGCCCGTGATCTCCGGGGATATCGACATTGCCAACGCCCGCCTGCAGTTCGAGAACGGCTGCGTGGCAAACGTCACCGCCAGCCGGGTCAGCCAGAAGAGCGAACGCAAGATGCGGCTGTTCCAGCCGAACGCCTACATGGCGCTGGACTTCCAGAGCCGCAGCCTGGATGTTCGCCGCAAGGCGGCAGAGACGCCGGCATCGGGCATCCCGGAGATTCTCAGCGAACAGCAGGCGTTCGAAAGCGGCGATGCCATCATGAGCGAGATCCGCGCGTTTCTGGACAGTATCCGCGACGGCAGCCGACCGATCGTCAGCGGCGAGGACGGGCGGCAGGCGCTGGCCACCGCCATCGAGATCACTCGGCAGCTTAATGCCCACCCCCTGCCGGGGCAGGTCTACTAACCTTCGTGCGGCTGGTCAGCGGTTCTGCGCTCGCTTGCCGTATGACCACACCCGTGCTCGCGTGCCCGGCCGACAAGCCGCACCACGGCGCCGGGACAGGGCAATGCTACCGAGAATATCCGTAAGAGAGGACAGCGAACGATGATTCCCATGGTGGACCTGAAGGCCCAGTACGCCGATCTGCGCGAGGAAATCGAACAGGGGTTCGGCGAAGTGCTGGACTCGGCACAATTCATCCTGGGGCCCAACGTGCAGGCGCTGGAAGCGGAAGTGGCCGACTATCTCTGCGTGCCGCACGCGGTCTCCTGCGCCTCCGGCACCGACGCACTGCACCTGGCGCTGCTGGCCGCCGGCATCGGCGCCGGCGACGAGGTCATCACCACGTCATTCACCTTCATCGCCACCGCAGAGGCGATCCGCTACGTGGGCGCCAGGCCTGTGTTCGTGGATATCGAGCCGCACAGCTTCAATCTCGACCTGGGCCAGGTGGAAAGCGCGATCACCGAACGCACGCGGGCGATTCTGCCGGTGCACCTGTTCGGTCAGCCCGTGGACATGCCGGAGATGCAACGCATTGCCTCCGATCACGGCCTGATGATCATCGAGGATTGCGCACAGTCGTTCGGCGCCAGCCGTGGCGACATCATGACCGGAGGTTTCGGTATTGCCGGCTGCTTCAGCTTTTTCCCCAGCAAGAATCTGGGCGGCTACGGCGACGGTGGCCTGGTGACCACGGGCTCCCAGAGCATGGCCGACGAGATGCGCGTACTGCGCAATCACGGCAGCCGCGAGCGCTACCACCATCACGTCATCGGCTACAACAGCCGGCTGGACGAAATCCAGGCCATGATCATCCGGGCCAAACTGAAGCGGATTACCGGCTACAACGATCGTCGCCGGCAGGTGGCGCACGCCTACAGCGAACGACTGGCCGGCCTGCCGGGCCTGCGTACGCCGTGGGAGGATCCCGAGGGCCATCACGTGTACCACCAGTACACCTTGCTGGTGGACGAGCGCGAGCGGCTCATGGAGGCACTGAAACAGGCCGGCGTGGCCAGCGCCATCTACTACCCCATTCCGCTGCACCGGCAGGACGTGTTCCGGGAGGAATACGCCAACGTGACGCTGCCGGTGACCGAAGACACGGCAAGCCGCTGCCTGTCCCTGCCGATCTACCCGGAGTTGACGGATGAACAGATCGGCACCGTCACCGAGGCCGTGATCGGCGCCCTCAAGACGCGCTGAGACCACGGGGGCCCACCTGGCCGGGTCAGAACGGCAGCGGCTGAACTACTATTGCCTCCCTCACCGGCGCGAACGAGCGCCGGTGCTCCGGGCATGGGCCGTGCGCGGCCAGCGCACGCAGATGTTCCGGGGTCGGATACCCCTTGTGGCGGGCGAAACCATACACCGGATAAGCCTGGTCCAGTTCCAGCATGTAGCTGTCCCGGTACACCTTGGCCAGAATCGAGGCAGCACCGATGGCCGCCTCCAGCCCGTCCCCGCCGACGATGGCGCGCGCATTCACGTTCAGCCCGCCAGGCAGGCGGTTGCCGTCCACGAGCACGGACTGCGCCGCCAGCGGTAGTGCGGAAACGGCCTGCCGCATGGCAAACATGGTCGCCTGAAAGATGTTCCGCCGGTCGATCTCCTCGGCCGGACAGGGCACGATGGCCCAGGCCAGGGCACGCTCTCGAATGGCGGTGTACAACATTTCCCGACGCTTTGCCGTCAGCTTCTTGGAGTCGTTCAGCCCGGGAATCGGGGCAGCAGGGTCGAGAATGACCGCCGCGGCCACCACCGGGCCGGCCAGTGGCCCTCGGCCGGCTTCATCCACGCCGGCCTCGAGCGCGCCGCTGGGGAGCTCACCGCTGCCGCCGGACTGCACTACCGTCATGCCCCGACCTCCCTGTGGTGCCGGTACAGTTGGTCCACCGCCGCGGCCGCCTGTTGGCTGGCATTGCGGCGCAGCGTGGCGTGCAGCCTGGCGAACTCGTCCATCAGTTCCCGGCGCTGCTCCGGGGCGTTCAGCAACTCGAGCATGGCAGGGCCGAGGCGACCGGGCACAGCGTCCTCCTGGGCGAATTCCTGCACCAGCTGCCGACCGGCAATCAGGTTAGGCATGGCGAAGTGCGGCACCTTGACCAGTTTTCGCGCCAGCCAGGCGGTGACCGCGGAAACCTTGTAGGCGACCACCATGGGACGCTTGTGCAGCATGGCCTCCAGGGTTGCCGTACCGGAAGCCAGCAGCACCGCATCCGCCGCGGCCATGCAATCCCGCGAGCGGCCGTCCACCAGCGTGACATCCAGGCCCGGCGCCCGAGCCTCCAGCAACTGCTCCAGGACCGTCCGGATACGTCTGGTGGCACAGGGAATCACGTAGCGCAAGCCCGGGCGCTCGGCATCCAGCCAGGCGGCGGTGGCCAGGAACTCCGGGCCCAGCGCATGCACTTCACTGAGCCGGCTGCCGGGCAACAGGGCCACCACCAGTCCGCCCTGTTCCACGTTCAGTTCCAGCGCCTGCCGGGCGGCCGTCCGATCCGGCTCCATCGGAATCTCGTCCGCCAGGGGATGGCCGACAAAGGTCACGGGAACATCGTGCTTGCGGAAGAATTCCGTCTCGAAGGGAAAGATGCTCAGCATCAGATCCACCGCCCGGCGAATGGTCTTCACCCGGCCCTGGCGCCAGGCCCAGACCGTGGGGCTGACATAGTGGACCGTGGGAATCCCGGCATCGCGCAGCCTGCGTTCCACACCCAGGTTGAAGTCCGGCGCGTCCACACCGATGAAAAGATCCGGCGGTTCGGCCAACAGGCGCTGGCAGACATCGCGCCGGATGCGCAGCAGGGAGGGCAGGTGGCGCAGCACCTCGATCAGCCCCATCACCGACAGGGCCTCCATCGGATAGTACGATTGCATCCCCTGCTCCGCCATGCGTTCTCCACCGATGCCGACGAACTCCACGCCGGGATGGAGACGCCGCAACTCCCGCATCAGGCCCGCGGCGAGATAATCGCCCGAGAGTTCACCCGCTATGATGCCGATGCGCATGGCTGGTGGCTCAGCGTACGATGCCGCGACCGTCTGCCGACAGGAACTCCACCAGCGGCTCGAGTACGGTTTCGGATTCCGCCATCGGACGCAGCACGTCCAGCGCCTGCTCCAGGCGCAATCCCTGCTTGTACAGGACGCGGTAGGCACGCCGGACCGCTTGAACCTGGTCCCGATCCAGGCCGTGGCGGCGCAGGCCTTCCGTGTTGACGCCATGCGGCTCGGCCGGATTACCCGCCACGGTCACATAGGGAGGGATGTCCTGCTTCACGGAACTGCCCATGGAGGAAAAGCTGTGCCGGCCGATACGGCAGAACTGGTGCACCAGCGTGAAGCCACCCAGGATCACGTGATCGCCGACCTGCACGTGTCCGGCCAGGGATGCGCCGTTTGCGAACACCGTGCTGTTCCCGATCAGGCAATCATGTGCGATATGCACATAGGCCATGATCCAGTTGTCATCGCCGATGCGTGTCTCACCGCGGTCCTGCACGGTGCCGCGATTGACGGTGACGAACTCGCGGAAGGTGTTGCGGTCGCCGATGGTCAGCTTCGTCTGCTCTCCGGCGTATTTCTTGTCCTGGGGGTCGGCGCCGATGGAAGCGTACTGGAAGATACGGTTCTCCACGCCCAGCGTGGTCGGCCCCTCGATGGTCACGTGGGGGCCGATCACGCAATCGTCCCCAATCTGCACGCCGGGGCCGATGACGGAATACGCGCCGACGCTCACGTTTCGGCCCAGACGAGCCTTCGGGTCAATGACGGCGGTCTGATGTATCAATTGGACAAATCCCGCATCGTGCACATGATTTCGGCTTCGGCAGCCAGTTGCCCGTCAACCGTGGCCTGACCTTCGAAGACCCAGATGCCCCGCTTGCGGCGCACGATTCGCACTTCCAGGCGCACCTGGTCGCCAGGCTCCACGGGGCGCTTGAAGCGTGCCTTGTCGAAACCGACAAGATAGAAAATCAGGTTGCCTTCCGGTGCCTGGCCTTCGGTCTCGAAGGCCAGCAGCCCGCCAGCCTGTGCCAGCGCTTCCAGCAGCAGCACGCCGGGCATGACCGGCCGCTGAGGGAAATGGCCGTTGAAGAACGGCTCGTTGATGGTCACGTTCTTCGTTGCAACGATCGATTCGCCGGAAATGATCTCCTGCACCCTGTCCACCATCAGGAACGGATAGCGGTGAGGAAGCTGGGTCATGATGCCGTGTATGTCCATATGTTCTCTTTGTCTCGTTATCGCGAACGACATCGCCGGCGGCAGCAGGCGAATGCTCAGTCCTTCGCCGTGTCGCGATCCAGTTTCTGTTCCACACGACGCAAGCGTCGCGCCATGTCATCGAGCTGGTGGAACCGCGCGACGTTCTTGCGCCAGTCACGGCTGGACTCGACCGCCGTGCCGGACGAGTAGATGCCGGGTTCCAGCAAACTCCTGGTGACCTGCGACATGCCGGTAACCTGAACCCCGTCGTTCAGAGTGATGTGCCCGTTGATCGCCGAGGCGCCGCCGATGGCGCAATGCTTGCCGATCGTGGTGCTGCCGGCCACGCCGGCACAGCCGGCAAAGACGGTGTGATCGCCAATCCGGCAGTTGTGCGCGATCTGCACCAGATTATCGAGCTTCACGCCATCGCCGATCACGGTATCATCCAGGGCTCCACGGTCGATGGTGGTATTGCATCCCACATCCACGTCGTTGCCGATCAGCACCGCGCCGATCTGCGGCACCCTGTGCCAGATGCCCTGGTCGAGCGCGTAGCCGAAACCATCCGCACCGACCACGGAGCCGGGGTGCAGTTTGCAGCGTTCGCCGATCCGGCAACGATCCCAGACCGTTACATTGGCGACAAGCTGCGTATCGTTGCCGATGAGCACGTCTTCGGCAACCACGCAACCGGGACCCACCTGGACACGGTCACCCAGCCGGGAGCCCCTGCCGATGGAGACGTGCGGCCCGATGGCGACATCCTCGCCCAGCACCGCCTCCGGATGCACCCAGGCCGTCGGGTGTATGCCGGCAGGTTCGCGACGCGGAGGATAAAGCACTGTCAGGGCCCGGGCAAAGGCCAGTTGCGGGTTGGGAGAGAGCATAACCGGTACGGGAGACTCGCTGGCGACATCGTCGTTGACGATGACGCAGGCCGCCCGGGTTTCCGCCAGATGCTTGCGGTAGCGGGGGTCATGGAGAAAACTCAGGCTCTTGCTGCCGGCCCCGGCCAGGGCGGCGGCGTTGCTGACGACGATCCGGGCATCCCCTCTGAGTTCCAGACCGAGATGATCGGCCAGTTCGCCGAGGCTGATTTCCACTACACCCCTCCCCCTGGGAATCTGGTTTTCGGATCCCGCTACGGTACCAGCAGGATAATACCGTTAATGCGAGCGCCGTCACGGCGCAAGGACGGCCCGGCATGGCGCCCACAACTGGGAGGTGGCCCAGGCCCGTGCTCCGGACAGGTTCAGTTATACCGGCCATGTGCCCGGCCGTGGCCCGGACTCAGTAGTTTCCGGCCTCGTAATCCCGGCGCAGCCGATCCAGGACCAGATCGGTGATATCCACCTGGTCGCTGGCATAGACGACCCCGTCGCTGACCACCAGATCATAACCGTTGCGTTCCGCCACGCCGCTGATGGTCTCGAAGATGTATCGCTGCAGCCGCCCCAGCTCCTCGTTCCGGCGCATGTTGAAATCTTCGCGGAACTCGTCCTGAATGCGCCGCAGTTCCCGTTTCCGGGAGACCACGTCGCGTTGCAGCCGACGCTGCTCCTCTTCACTCATGATGGCGCCGTCGCGGGACAGGCGATCCTCGAGATTACGTATGTCGGATTGTTCTGCGGCGATCTCCCGGTCCCTCGGAGAGAATTCCTCCTCCAGCTTGGCACGGGCCGCCTCCGCCTGAGGCGCTTCAGCGGAGACGCGCCCGAGGTTGACGAAACCGATCCGGGTCTCCGCGAGCGATACGCTTGAGAACAACAGGACGACAATTACGATCAGGGCCCTGCTGATGAATCTCTGACTACCTGTGTTGATCACTAGCCGACTCTGTCGCTGCACTGTGATGACACCCGGGCGCGGCAATTCGCCGTACCCCGGCCGCAAGGATGATCAGAAGAACGAGCCCAGCGAGAACTGGAAGCGGTCCCGGTCATCACCCGGCTCGTCATTTAACGGCCAGGCCAGGCTCATTGTCAATGCGCCCAGCGGCGACATCCAGGTAAACGCGGTGCCGGCGGAATAGCGGACCTCCCCCAGGTCCACGCTGGAGTCGGCCTTGGTGTTGTAGACCTGGCCGCCGTCGACAAAGGTGGACAACCGTACCGCGTCGGACTCCACGAAGGGGACCGGGAACTGCAGTTCCGCACTGGCATTCAGGCGCAGATTCCCCCCGGTGGGCCGACCGTCGTCGGGATCCCGCGGCCCCAGCGAGCTGGCCCGGTAGCCGCGCACCGAGCTGATGCCGCCGGTGAAGAAATTCTCGAAGAACGGCAGTTCGGTGGTCTCGCCGTAGCCCTCGCCGTACGCGACCCGGCCTTCCAGGCCGAACACCACCCGGTTGGTGACGGGCAGGTAACGCTTGTTGTTGTAGTACGCCTTGTAGTAACGCAGATCACTACCGGGCACCGTCACTTCGCCGCCGAACTGCTGCGTCCCCCCCTCGGAGGGGAAGATGCGCCGATCGGTGGTGTTGCGGCTCCAGCGCGCGGAGACCTTGTAGTTCAGGTAATCGTCGCCGAACTCGTCGACAAAACCCTGCAGTCGGGGGGTAGAGTCCCGCACGTCCAGCCGGATGTCGTCTACGCCGAAGTCAAAGCGGATCTGATCCTCTTCGTTCAGCGGAACGCCCAGACCCACGGACAGGCTGCCGGAGCGAATGCCGTAATCCGACAGCCGCTGGCGACGCGCGTCGATTTCGCGCAACTGCGCGTTGAAATAGCGGGTCACCCCGTCCACCGTGTAGTAGCGGTCGGTGTAGGTGAGCTGGTAGAGGCGGCTGAAACGATTGTTGTCTGCCGCCAGCACGACCCGGTCGCCTGTCCCCAGCACGTTGTCCTGCGCCACGGAGAAGTTCAGCAGCACGCCGGTGCCGCTACCGTAACCGATACCCGCCTGCAGGCTGCCGGAAAGCCCCTCCTCCACGTTCACGTTGACGTCCACCTGATCCGGTTCGCCCGGCACCTGGGGCGTTTCGATGTTGACAGTGTCGAAGAAGCCGAGCCGGTTCAGTCGGGTCCGGGACAGCCGGATATCGCTGGCGTTGAACCAGCCGCCTTCCATCTGCCGCATCTCCCGGCGGATGACTTCGTCATCGGTGCGGTAGTTACCGCTGATGTTGATACGACGCACGTAGGCACGGGCGCCGGGGTCGACGAAATAGGTCAGGGTGACCTCGCGGTTTTCGCGGTCCACCTCGGGAATGGCATTGACGTTGGCAAAGGCGTAGCCCTCCTGGCCCAGGCGCTCGCGAATGGCTTCGCTGCCGGCCTGGATCCGTGCCTGCGAGAACAGCTCGCCGCGCTCCAGGTCCAGTTGCCCGCGGAGTTCCTCTTCGCCGACGATCAGATCCCCCACCAGGCGCACCTCGCCGATGGAATAGCGCTCGCCCTCGGACAGGTTGACGTTGACGTAGATACCTCGCCGGTCGGGGGTCATCGAGACCTGGGTGGAAACGATGTTGAAGTTAACGAAGCCGCGGTTCAGATAGTGGGTACGCACGGCTTCCAGATCCGCGCTCAAACGCTCCCGCGAATACTGGTCACGCCGTGAAAACGGCAGATACCAGGGCCTGGGGCCGAGGCTGACCAGGCGGCGCAGCTCCCGGTCGCTGAAATTCTCGTTACCGGTGAACGTTACTTCCCGGATCCGCGCTGTCTCCCCTTCGTCGATGTCGATGCGGATACCGACGCGATTGCGCGGCAATGGCGAGACCGTGCTGGAGATCTCCACATCGTACTTGCCCTGGGCAAAATACTGCCGCCGCAGTTCGTTCTCCACCCCTTCCAGCAGGGAACGATTGAAGGTCTCGCCTTCCGCCAGGCCGACCTGCCGCAGGGCATCACGCAGCGGATCGGAATCGATCGCGTCGTTGCCGAAGAATTCCACCCGGGCGATGGAGGGCCGCTCCACCACGTTAACCACCAGCACGTTGCCATCGCGCTGCAGGTCGATGTCCTGGAAGAACCCGGTCTGGTAGAGGGCCCGGATGGATTCGGCGGCGCGCTGCGCATCCATTTCGTCATTGATGCTGACCGGCAGGTAGTTGAACACGGTGCCGGGCGCAATCCGCCGCAAGCCCTCGACTCGAATATCCTCCACGGTGAACGCATCGAACGCATACGCATGAGAAGACCAGGCCAGGGCCAGCACGAGCAGGGCAATCAGTTTTCGCATAGAAGGACGAAATCTTCGGTGGTCAGCCCGCCAGGCGGGCTATGTCGTTATAGAAGGCAAGGCTCATCAACAGCAGCAACAGCAGCATCCCCACATACTGCGCGTATATCTGGACATGCTCGGACACAGGGCTTCCCTTGATCGCCTCGACGAAAAAGTACAGCAGGTGGCCACCGTCCAGCATCGGGATGGGGAGCAGATTGAGTACTCCCAGGCTGATACTGACGATAGCCAGGAACTTCAGGAACGACACCAGGCCGGTGGATGCTGTATCCCCGGCGTACTGGCCAATCGTGATCGGTCCACTGAGATTGTTCAGGGAAGCCTGCCCGGTGATCATCCCCCATAGCACCTGCAGGGTCAGTATGCTGGTCCGGTAGGTATCCGCTGCCGCTTCGCCCATCGCGCTCAACGGGCCGTACCGTACCGTGTGCTGAATCTCCGCGTAAAGCCCCTCCGGCACATCCGGCCGTACCCCCAACACCCCACGCTGGCTGCCGGCCTCCCCCAGATCCACGCTGAGCGCCCGTCGCTCGCCGTCGCGTTCGACATCAACCCGGACGGTCTCCCCGGCTCGATCCCGCAGCGCATGCACAAGCGCCGTCCAGCCATCGATGTCCACTCCGTCCACGGCCACGATCAGGTCGCCGGCCTGCAGGCCGGCGCTCTCCGCTGCGCCGCCGCCGACCAGTTCGCCGACCCGGGCATCCAGACTCGGTCGCCAGGGTCGCAGACCGATCGTACCAAGCAGATCGGGGTCGTCACCGAGTCGACCGAGGTTACTCAGGTCCATCGCCACCCGGCGTTCTGCGCCACGGTCATCGCGGACCGTCAGGACCGTTTCGGAACGGCTGAGGCTGGCATCCAGCATGGCCACCAGCACCTTGTCCCAGGTCGGGGTGCTACGGTTCCCGACTGCAACGATTTCCTCGCCGGACATGACACCGGCGGCGGCTGCCGGCGTCCCGCTCGGGACTTCGCCGACGACTGGCCGCAGTTCCGTGGTGCCGGCAACGAAAATTGCCCAGTAGACGACAATGGCGAACAGGAAGTTGAAGGCCGGGCCGGCCGCCACGATCGCCGTCCTGCGCCACAATGGCTGGCGATTGAAAGCACGGTGCCGTTCATGCTCGGCCACCGGCGACTCGCGCTCGTCCAGCATCTTGACGTAGCCGCCCAGGGGAATGGAGGCGATGCAGTATTCGGTCTGATCCCGGCCGCCCCGCCAGGTGTAAAGGGGTTTGCCGAAACCCACCGAGTAGCGGAGCACCTTGACACCCAGCCGCCGGGCTACCCAGTAGTGGCCGAATTCATGGAACGCCACCAGGATGCCGATGGCGGCCAGAAAGGCAATGATGTTGGTGAAGATCCCGCTCACGTCATCCGTCCGACAATAGGCGATCCGATGGCGGATCTGCCAGGCTTTTCAATCAGTTACTGGAAAATCGGCTTACCTGCTCGCGGGCCAGCGCCCGGGCACGCTCATCGGCGGCAAACACATCATCCAAGGCTAGGACCGGTTCCACGACGAGTCGTTCCAGTGCGCTGTCAATCAGATGCGCAATCTGCGGAAAACGCAACCGCCCCTGCAGAAATGCGTCCACCGCGATTTCGTTTGCCGCATTTAGGGTGATGCAGGCATCCCCTCCGGCGGCGAGCGCCTGGTAGGCAAGCCCCAGACAGGGGAAGCGCGCCAGATCCGGGGACTGGAAATCCAGTCTTGCGGTGGCCACCAGATCCAGCCCGGCGACACCAGAGCTGATACGCTGCGGGTAGGCCAGCGCATGGGCGATTGGCGTCCGCATGTCCGGATTTCCCAGTTGGGCCAGCATGGAACCGTCAACGTATTCAACCAGCGAATGGATGATGCTCTGGGGATGCACCACCACATTGACCCGCTCTCCCGGCAGACCGAACAGCCAGCAGGCCTCGATCATCTCCAGGCCCTTGTTCATCAGGGTGGCCGAATCCACCGAGATCTTCCGCCCCATGCTCCAGTTCGGGTGGGCGCAGGCCTGTTCCGGGGTGACCTGTTCGAGCTGCTCCACCGGCATGGTCCTGAACGGTCCGCCCGAGGCGGTCAGCAACACCCTGGCCACACCGCTGCCGTCCGGATCTCCGCGCCGGAATCCCGGGGGAAGGCACTGGAAGACGGCGTTGTGCTCACTGTCCAGCGGTAGCAGCGTGGCGCCATGGCGGCTGACGGCGTCCATGAAAAGCTGCCCTGCCATCACCAACGCTTCCTTGTTCGCCAGCAGGATACGCTTGCCGGCCGTCACCGCCGCGAGCGTCGGGGCCAGCCCGGCGGCACCGACAATCCCGGCCACCACGGTATCGCCGGCCCTGTCCGACGCCACGTCCACCAGCGCATCGCGACCGGCCAGGACCCGGACATCCAGGCCGTCATCCCGCAGCCGCTGCTCCAGGGCGGAGGCCTCGGCGGCATCATCAAGCACGGCCAGTGCTGGCCTGAATTGCCGGCACTGCTGCTCCAGGCGTTCGACGTTGCGATGGGCGGTCAGCGCGTGGATACGGTAGCGATCCGGGTGGCGGGCAACGACATCCAGGGCGCTGAGACCGATGGAGCCGGTCGCACCCAGCAGGGTGACTGTCTGTATGGCAGGTTCGGAATCGCGCACGGTCACACGTCCGTAACACCGAGCAGGAACAACATCAAGGCGAACACGGTGGCCGACGCCGTCAGGCTGTCGATCCGATCCAGCACGCCGCCATGTCCGGGCAGCAGGGTCCCGCTGTCCTTCACCCCGATACGCCGCTTGACCATGCTTTCGTACAGATCGCCGACAATGGAGAACATCACCGTGACCAGCACGACCGGAATCAGGATGGCGGCAGCGATCGGTGGCACCGGGAACAGCGCTTCCATCAACAGGGCCGCGACCACGGCAAGCACCAGACCGCCGACGGCCCCCTCCCAGGTCTTGCCAGGACTGATGGCCGGCGCCAGCTTGCGCCGCCCCAGTGCCCGGCCGGCGAAATAGGCGCCGACGTCAGCGGCCCAGGTCAGCACCAGCATGAACAGCAGCAGCCAGGGCCCGGACGGTTGGGCGTGCAGCCAGACCATGCCGCACCAGGCCGGCAATAGCACGAGCGCGCCGGTCAGCAACGGTGCCGGCGCCGGCCCGCTGCGGCTCTCCGGCAAGGAACGGGAAAACCGCACCAACTGGACCAGCGCCAGCAGCCACCAGGCCAGTCCCAGGAAAAGCAGCACGGGTGATAACGGTCCGTGCCCGGGGGCCCCGCCAATCAACCCCATGACCAGGACGAGGCCACCCAGGTACGCCCAGCGGACGGCCGGGCGATCACAGGCGACCAGTCGCGTCCACTCCCAGGCACCCAGCAGAAACACGGTACCGGCGGCAATGGCGAATCCCCAGGTAGGAAGCAGAAAAACCGCGGCCAGGGCGACAGGCAGCAACACCAGCGCGGTCAGCACGCGCCATCTAAGCACGGTAGGCCTGCTCGAGCTGGGCGCTGGTCTGGCCGAAACGGCGCTCACGGCCGGCATACCAGGCGAACGCCTCCTCGAGATCCTTGACCCCGAAATCGGGCCATAGCGTGGGCGTGAAATACAGTTCCGCGTAGGCCATCTGCCAGAGCAGGAAATTGCTGATTCGACGCTCGCCACCGGTGCGGATCAGGAGATCTGGGTCAGGGAGGCCGGCCGTGCTGAGGTTGCCACCCAGGCTCCGTTCATCGATCTGGGCAGGGTCCAGACGACCGTCGCGGGCCGCGCTGGCGAGCCGCCGGGCTGCCTCGACCATGTCCCAGCGGCCGCCATAGCTGGCAGCGATCACCAGCGTGAGCCCGGTATTGTCCGCGGTCATCTGTTCGACACGCTCCACCTGATGACGAAGCCGCTCGCCCAGCCGGTGGCGGTCTCCGATCAGGCGGATACGGACATCGTTCTCGTGCAGCTTGTCCGTTTCCTTTTCCAGCGTGCGCAGGAACAGGTCCATCAGCACCGAGACTTCCTCGGCAGGCCGCGACCAGTTCTCGCTGCTGAAGGCGAACAGGGTCAGCACGCGCACACCGCGCCGGCCGCACGCTTCCACGGTGCGCCTGACCGCCTCCACGCCGGCACGATGACCCGCCGGGCGGGGCATGAACCTGGCCTGCGCCCAGCGCCCGTTGCCGTCCATGACGATGGCCACGTGTTCGGGGACCGTGGCGGACGGGTTGGTGCCCATTGCGTCGATCTGCTGTTCGCTGTTCATGTTTTTACGGATAGTCCACCTTCCCGCGCGGCTGTCCGGCATAAAAACAGAACCCGACCACTTGCGGGGAACCCCCGCTCGCCGCCGGGCCAGAGGAGAATCCGATCACTGTACCCGATCAGATCTCCATCAGCTCCTGTTCCTTGCGCTCCAGCAAGGCGTCGATCTCACCAATGAACCGGTCGGTGAGTTTTTGCACCTGGTCTTCGGCGCGGCGCTGGTCGTCTTCCGAGATCTCCTTCTCCTTGGTCAACGACTTCAGGTCGTTGTTGGCGTCGCGGCGCACATTCCGAATGGCGACGCGCGCCTGTTCGGCCTCGTTTCGGACCACCTTCACGAATTCCTTGCGCCGTTCCTCGGTCAACGGCGGCATGGGAACGCGGATCACGGTGCCGGAGGTAGCAGGGTTCAGGCCCAGATCGGAGGTCAGGATGGCTTTCTCGATCACCGGCACCATCTGCTTCTCGTAGGCTGTCACGGTCAGCGTCCGCGCATCGGACGCGGTCACGTTGGCAACCTGGTTCAGCGGAACCTCGGAGCCGTAGTACTCGACCGTGACATGGTCCAGCAGGCTGGAGTGGGCACGGCCGGTCCGGATCTTGACGAAATCCGCCTTCAACGCCTCGACGGACTTCCTCATCCGTGTTTCAACGTCTTTCTTGATGTCTTCAATCACGCAGTTATCCCCTTTCCACCACGGTACCGACATCTTCGCCACGGACGACATCCATCAGTGCTCCCGGGCGCATCATGTCGAATACCTGGATCGGCAGATTATGGTCACGGCAAAGCACGATCGCTGTCGCATCCATGACCATGAGCTTTCTTTCCAGGACCTCGTCATAGGTCAGGCGCCGGTAGCGCTCGGCAGACGGGTCCTTCACAGGATCAGCAGTGTACACGCCGTCGACCTTGGTTGCCTTCAGCATGATGTCGGCATCCACTTCAATGGCCCGCAGGCTGGCGGCGGAATCCGTCGTGAAGAACGGATTGCCTGTGCCGGCGGCGAAGATGACCACCCGCCCCTTCTCCAGGTGACGCATGGCACGGCGACGGATGTAATCCTCGCAGACCTGGTTGATCTTGATGGCGGACATGACCCGGGTGAACACGCCCGCATGCTCCAGGGCGTCCTGCAATGCCAGCGCATTCATCACGGTGGCAAGCATGCCCATATGATCGGCCGTGACCCGGTCCATGCCGGCGGCGGCAAGCCCCGCTCCGCGGAAAATATTGCCGCCACCGATCACCAGTGCCACCTCAACGCCCATTTCCCGCACTTCCCGCACTTCCTCGGCAAGGCGCCGGATCACCAGGGGATCGATGCCGTACTCCCCGTCACCCAGCAGACCTTCACCACTCAGCTTCAGCAGGATACGTCGATAAACGGGCTTATTCATCAGGTGGCGCTCCTCAGACAGCCTCAGGAACCACGCACCTGAGCCATGACTTCCTCGGCGAAATTGCCTTCTTCCTTCTCGATACCCTCGCCCACTTCCAGGCGTGCGAAGGACACCACCTTGGCACCGGCACCCTTGAGCAGCGCAGCCACCGTCTGATCGGGGTCTTTCACGAAGGGCTGCCCGACCAGGGTGGTTTCCTTCAGGAATTTCTGCACGCGACCTTCGATCATCTTGTCGACGATCTCGGCCGGTTTGCCGCTCTCCAGAGCCTGGGCACGCAGGATCTCGCGCTCCTTGTCCAGGGTATCGGCGGGCATGTCGCTCTCGTCCACGCACAGCGGCTTGCTCGCCGCCACATGCATGGCGATGTCGCGGCCCAACTGCTCGTCGCCGCCTTCAAGTTCCACCATCACACCGATACGGACACCGTGCAGATACGTCGCAAGATGGCCGTTGGCGCTGTTGAACAGCGTGAAGCGGCGCACCTGAACGTTCTCACCGATCTTGGCCACCAGCTCCTGGCGCAGGGTGTTGATATCCTTGCCGCCAGCATCCGCCGCCAGCAGGGATTCCACGTCGGTGGACTGGGTTTTCAGCGCGGTTTCCGCCACAGTCTGCGCGAAAGCACCGAAGTCGTCACCACCGGCCACGAAATCGGTCTCGCAGTTCACTTCCAGCAGCACGCCGCGCTTGGCGTCATCACTAACCAGGGCCACGATCTTGCCTTCCGCGGCGACGCGGTCGGCCTTCTTGTCAGCCTTGGCCAGGCCCTTCTTGCGCATCAGCTCAACGGCCTTTTCCACGTCGCCGTCGGTTTCCACCAGGGCCTTCTTGCACTCCATCATGCCGGAGCCGGTGCGCTCCCGCAGCTCCTTGACCATAGCAGCAGTAATTGCCATGTCTGCATCCTCTTGAAACGAAATTGGTGAAACGGGGAGCCAGGCTCCCCGTTTAGGACACACCGATCAGGTCCCTGCGGCCACGGGCCGGAGCCGTTTCCGGGCCAGGCCCGCCCAGAAGGGCCGCAGGGCTTGTTCAGTGCCTCCTTTCAAAGAACATTCAGCGTGCCAACCTCAGTTGGCCGCCGTTTCGCCGGATTCGTCACCGGCGGATGCTTCCTCGCGGACCTCGACGAAGTCGTCCTTGTCGCTGCCCGGGCGCACCGAGGAAGCGCGGGCATCCAGCACGGCGTCAGCGGCGCCGCGCAGATACAGGCGAATGGCACGAATGGCGTCGTCGTTGCCGGGGATGACATAGTCCACGCCGCGCAGGTCGTTGTTGGTGTCAACCACGCCGACCACGGGAATGTTCAGCTTCCTGGCTTCCTGGACGGCGATCTTCTCGAAGCCGACGTCGATCACGAACAAGGCATCGGGCAGCCGTTCCATATCCTTGATGCCACCCAGCGAGCGATTCAGCTTGTCCAGCTCGCGGGTCAGCATGAGCGCCTCCTTCTTCGCCAGCTTCTGGAACGTGCCGTCCTGGGACTGGCCTTCCAGATCCTTGAGGCGTCGGATCGACTGCTTGACGGTACGGAAGTTGGTCAACATGCCGCCGAGCCAGCGGTGGTCCACGTACGGCATGCCGCAGCGGCTTGCTTCCTCGCGCACGGCTTCGCGCGCCGCGCGCTTGGTGCCGACAAACAGGATGCGGCCGCCGTCGGCAATCAGCTTGCCCACATAGTTCAGCGCGTCCTGGTAGAGCGGCAGCGATTTCTCGAGATTGATGATGTGGATCTTGTTCCGTTCACCGAAGATGAACGGCGACATCTTGGGGTTCCAGTAGCGGGTCTGGTGACCGAAGTGAACGCCGGCCTCCAGCATTTCACGCATGGATACGTTAGCCATGATTTCTCCTGAGAATCGGGTTTGGGCCTCCATGCACCCGCATGCAACAACCCTCCTCGACACTGGCCGGGAGAGCAACCCATTGCATGTGACGGTGCATGTGCGGTTTCAGTTTGCAGCCGGCGGCTGCGCATTCAGGTTCCGAACGTCGGCCACGCGCTTCATGTAGAGTGGCCTCCACGGTCCCCGGCCTTCCCGGTGTTTGCCTGGAAGGCGCGCGATTTATACCATACTCGTTTGGCCGCGACAATTTGCAGTCGGGTTGCGACAGGCGATAATGCAGGCTCGCTTCCCGCTTTCCATCACGCGGGAAATGAGCTGATCCGCCCTCGCGGCACGGCGGGCACGGCAGCCCCCGGTACAGTCACCGGACACTTCCAAACAGAAGGCTTTCCAGCGAATGCCAGTAACCATCAAGACGCCCGAAGAGATCGAAAAGATGCGCGTGGCCGGCCGCCTGGCCAGCGAGGTACTTTCGATGATCACGCCTCATGTTCAACCGGGCATCAGCACCGAGGAACTGGACCGGATCTGTCACGACTATATCGTCAATGAACAGCAGGCCATCCCTGCCCCGCTGAATTACCGCGGCTTTCCCAAGTCCATCTGCACGTCGGTGAACCACGTGATCTGCCACGGCATTCCGGGGCCGAAGACGCTGAAGAAGGGCGATATCATCAATATCGACATCACCGTGATCAAGGACGGCTATCACGGCGACACCAGCCGGATGTTCTTCGTCGGCGAGCCCACCGTGCTGGGCAAGCGGCTCTCCGAGGTTGCACACGCCTGCATGTGGGAGGGCATTCGCCTGGTTCGGCCCGGGGCCCGGCTCGGTGATATCGGGCATGCGATACAGAAGCTCGCGGAAAGCCACAATTATTCCGTGGTGCGCGAATATTGCGGCCATGGCATCGGCAAGGAGTTCCACGAGGACCCGCAGGTCCTCCACTATGGCAGGCCGGGCACCGGCATGGCCCTGGAGGCCGGAATGACGTTCACCATCGAACCCATGGTCAACGCCGGGCGCAAGGAAACGCGACTGCTGAAGGACGACTGGACCGTGGTGACCAAGGACCACAGCCTGTCCGCACAGTGGGAACACACGATACTGGTGACCTCGGACGGCTACGAAGTGCTCACCCTGCGAGCCGATGAACAACCTGGCATCATGCCTCTCTGATCACCCCCATGCACAAACACCTGCCTGATTACCAGCAATTGCTGTTCGATGCGGCCGACATGGAAAGCCGGCTGTCAGCCGGCGAGTCCGCCATCAGGGTCTTCCGCGAAACGCTGGAGAACGGCGACGCGATGATCGAGGGCCTGTTCCGGGAAGGCACGCCGGCCCGGATCCTGGTGCCCGAGCGGGCGCGATTGATCGATCAGTTGCTGAGCCGGGCATGGGCCCGGCTGCTGCCGGATGGCAGCGGCGACAGCGTGGCGCTGGTGGCCGTGGGGGGATACGGCCGGGGCGAACTCCATCCGGGTTCCGATATCGACATCATGATCCTGCTGGCCGGTCGCTGCGAAGGCAAGCTGGCGGAAGGTGTCGAGCAGTTCCTGATGTTCCTCTGGGACATCGGCCTGGAAGTCGGTCATAGCGTGCGCACCGTGGAGGAATGCGTCAGCGAGGCGAAGGCCGATATCACCGTGGCCACCAACCTGATGGAGTCACGACTGCTGGCCGGCCCCCAGGGCCTCTACCGGCGCATGAAGGAAGCCACGGGTCCTGCGCATGCCTGGCCCAGCAAGCAGTTCTTCGAGGCCAAGCTGGCGGAGCAGGAAGCGCGCCACCTCAAGTACCACGACACGGCATACAATCTCGAACCCAATATCAAGGAGAGCCCTGGCGGCCTGCGTGATATCCACATGGTGGGCTGGGTGGCCAAGCGTCACTTCGGCGCGGAAACGCTGCACGATCTGGTAAAGAAGGAATTCCTCACCGATTCGGAATACCAGGACCTGGTCGCCGGCGAAAACTTTCTCTGGGATATCCGCTTCGCGCTGCACCTGGTGGCCGGGCGGCGCGAGGACCGGCTGATCTTCGACCATCAGACCGATCTCGCCAAGCAGTTCGGCTACGCCGACCAGGAACACACGCTGGCGGTGGAGCAGCTCATGCAGCGCTACTTCCGCACGGTGATGGAGCTCAGCCGGCTCAACGAGATGCTGCTGCAGCTCTTCCAGGAGGTCATCCTCTATGCGGATGACCACGAACCACCGCAGTTGATCAACAAGCGTTTCCAGATGCGCAAGGGGTTTATCGAGGTCACGCACCCCAACGTGTTCCGTCGCTACCCCTTCGCGTTGATGGAAGTATTCCTGCTCATGCAGCAGCACCCGGAGCTGAAGGGCGTGCGTGCCTCCACGATCCGGCTGATCCGGGACCACAGGCACCTGATCGACGGCAAGTTCCGCAAGGACCTGCGGTCGCGCAGCCTGTTCATGGAAATCCTGAAGCAGCCCCAGGGCATCACCCACGAACTGCGGCGCATGCACCGCTACGGCGTGCTGGGCCGTTACATCCCGGCCTTCGGCGCCATCACCGGTCGCATGCAGTACGACCTGTTCCACGTCTACACGGTGGATTCCCACACACTGTTCGTGGTACGCAACCTGCGGCGCTTCGCGCTGGCCAGGCACGCCGACGAGCTGCCGTTCTGCCACACCATCATGCAACGCCTGCCCAAACCGGAGCTGCTGTACATCGCCGGCCTGTTCCACGATATCGCCAAGGGACGCGGCGGCGACCATTCCGAACTGGGGGCGGTGGATGCCCACCAGTTCTGCCTCGACCACGGGCTGAGTCACTACGACGCTCGCTTCGTCTCCTGGCTGGTGCAGCAGCACCTGCTGATGTCCATGACCGCTCAGAGGAAGGACATCTCCGACCCGGAGGTGATCAACGGCTTTGCCGAGAAGGTAGGCGACAGGAACCGGCTGGACTACCTCTACCTGCTGACCGTGGCCGATATCCGCGCGACCAACCCCGGGCTCTGGAACTCCTGGAAGGATTCATTGCTGCTGGAGCTCTACACCGCGGCGAACCGGGCCCTGCGCCGCGGGTTGGAGCATCCCATGGACACCCAGGAGCTGGTGCGCGAGACCCAGCAGCAGGCGCGGCGGCGGCTCAAGGTCAAGGGCCTCCACCACATGACGGTGAAATCCATCTGGCAGTATTTCACCGATGACTACTTCCTGCGCTACTCCGCGGAAGAGATCGCCTGGCACACCGAGGCCATCGCCCGCAGCAAGCCGTCCGATCTGCCGCTGGTGCTCCTGGACTCCCACGGCGCACGCGGCGGGACCGAGCTGTTCGTCTACGCGGACGACCGCGAAAACCTGTTTGCCCTGACCGTGGCCGCCATCGACCAGCTCAATCTGAACATCCAGGATGCCCGCATCATCACCACCGAGGACGGTCACACGCTGGACAGCTACCTGGTCCTGGAAAACGACGGCCAGCCGGTGCAGGAACCCTGGCGCAAGAAGGAGATCGTGCAGCGACTGCGGGAAGGTGTGCTGCAGGCCGAGTTGCGGGCCCCCACCCGCCGGCCGGTCCCCCGCCAGTTGCGGCACTTCAATATCGAGACCGAAGTGAACTTCGCCCAGGACGAGGCCAACCAGCGAACCGTGCTGGAACTGCTCACAAACGACCGGCCGGGTCTGCTGGCCAGGGTCGGCTATGCCTTCGCCCGAAGCGGCATCCGGCTTCAGAACGCCAAGATCGCCACCATCGGCGCCCGCGCCGAGGACGTGTTCTTCATCACCGACGAGGAGAACCGCCCGATCGACGATCAGGCCCGCTTCGCGCAAATCCGCAAGACGCTGCTGGAACTGCTGGAAGAGCAGCAGGATCTGGTGGAACGGGCCAACGGTCTCTGAACGCCTGAATTGGGCGGCCTCCGGGCACGGTTTCAGGCGCCGGGGCAATTCCCTATACTGTGCTTCCACCGCAGCGCCCATCCACGCGAAGCAACGGAACGTCTTCGAAGAAGGTCAGCATGAACTCCAACCTCGACCGTCTGCAGCCCTACCCGTTCCAGCGCCTGGGGGATCTGCTTGCCGGCTGCAAGCCGCCGAAGAGCCAGCCGTTGATCGATCTGGGCATCGGTGAACCCAAGCACCCTACGCCGACGCTGGTCAGAGAGGCGCTGATTGCCCATCTCGACGGGCTGGGCAGCTACCCACCCACCAAGGGCGGCACCGCGCTGCGCGAAGCGGTCTGCGGCTGGCTGGAACGGCGGTTCCACATTCCCGGCGGCTGGCTGGACCCGGAGCGCCATTGCATTCCCGTTGCCGGCACACGGGAAGCCCTGTTCGCCGTGGCGCAGGCTGTCGTGGATTCGGTGGGCACGCCGGTGGTCGTGATGCCCAACCCTTTCTACCAGATCTACGAGGGCGCAGCGCTACTGGCTGGCGCCGAGCCCTATTTCCTGAACTGCACCGCCGCCAACAACTACACGCCGGACCTGGACAGCGTGCCCGCCTCGGTCTGGGATTGCTGCCAGCTGATCTATGTCTGCTCGCCGGGTAACCCCTCCGGAGCCGTGCTTGGCCGGGACTGGTACCGGAAACTGCTGGCGCTGGCCGACCGGCACGATTTCGTCGTCGCCGCCGACGAGTGCTACTCGGAGATCCACCCGCCCTCGGCGCCGCCGCCGCTGGGGCTGCTGCAGTACTGCGCCGAAACGGGTCGCGAGGACTTCCGCCGCTGCCTGGTGTTCCACAGCCTCTCGAAACGCTCCAACGCACCGGGGCTGCGCTCGGGTTTCGTCGCCGGCGACGCCGAGGTGCTGGAGCGGTTCCTGTTGTACCGCACCTACCACGGCTGTGCGCTGTCGGTGCCTGTCCAGGCGGCCAGCGCCGCGGCGTGGAACGACGAGGCGCATGTGCGCGAAAACCGCATTGCCTACCAGGCGAAATTCGATGCCGTGCTGGACATACTGCAGCCGGTGATGGACGTCACCCGGCCGGAGGCCGGCTTCTACCTCTGGCCCCGCACGCCGATCACGGATACCATTTTCGCCCGTCGACTCTACGAGCAGGAACACGTACGCGTACTGCCGGGCAGCTACCTGTCGCGCAAGACCCAGTCCCGGAACCCCGGCGAGGGTCACGTCCGCATGGCCCTGGTGGCGCCGCTGGAGCAGTGCGTGGAAGCCGCTCACCGCATTCGCCGGCTGCTGGAGCGCGGCCGCAAGGCCCAGGCCTGAGGGTATCCGCTCCGCCACGCCGCCGTCATTCAATATCGAGATCGAGGAACCAGCCCATGGAGCAACTCAAGTCCGTCATCGAAACCGCCTTCGAGCAACGCGCCGACATCAGCCCAAAGACAGCCGCCGCAGAGGTTCGCGACGCGGTGGAGGCCGCCATCGGACTGCTTGACAGCGGCAAGGCGCGGGTTGCCGAGAAGCGGGACGGCGACTGGGTGGTGAATCAGTGGCTGAAAAAGGCGGTGCTGCTCTCCTTCCGCCTGCACGACAACCAGGTCATGCGCACCGGAGCAATCAACTATTTCGACAAGGTGCCGCTGAAGTACACCGACTACAACAGCCAGCAGTTCCAGGAGGGCGGCGTGCGCGTGGTGCC
>JBJHBJ010000019.1:0-71102 GCA_050485425.1 Ectothiorhodospiraceae bacterium
GTCGCGCTGTGGACGGCGTTGCTCGTCGGTTATGTAGCACGGCTACACCGCCCTCCTCGCGCCTTGCCACAGCGCGACAGAAACCACTGAGACATGGCTTTACCTCCTTAAAGGTTAGTACCGGGTTTCCATGACGGATTCGTCCTGCTCCTGTCCATTATCGCCAAAGACGCAGGAATTTCACGGACCTACCATGACTGACGCTGGCAAGCAGAACCAGTTGGCGGACCAGGGAAACAACTTGTAGCGCCGGCAGTCGCCGGTCTGGAGGCGGTAATGACCGATCGTGATCTCTTGAACAATCCCGTGACAGGCGCAACTGAGCAGGCACTGAAGCGCTACGCGCAGGCGCTGTGGGAGTTTCACTGCTACCGGGGCGACCCGGTGGCCACCATCCACGAGGCGCTGGATGCGGCGCCGGATTTCGTCATGGGTCACGTGTTGCATGCCTGGCTGCAGGTGCTGGGCACCGAGCCGGACGGCATGAAGGCGGCCGGGGACATCATGGCGCAGGCCGAGGGCCTCAAGCCGAACAGGCGTGAACAGGCGCATTGTGCCGCCATCAGAGCGTTTGCAGGCGGCCGCTGGCGGGAAGCTTCGCGACGGCTGGAGGATCTCACCATTGAGTATCCCCTGGATGCCCTGGCCTTGCAGGCCGGCCACCTGACTGATTTCTACCGTGGCGACGCCCGCATGCTGCGGGATCGTCCCGCCCGGGCGCTGGCGCAGTGGGAGGAGGGAGCGCCCAGTTTCCATGCTGTGCTGGCCATGCATGCCTTCGGCCTCGAAGAGACCGGTTCGTATCTCCAGGCCGAGCTTCAGGGAAAGCGCGCACTGGAAGCGGATGCCGAGGATTCATGGGCGCACCACGCGGTCGTGCATGTGATGGAGATGGAAGGCCGGGGCAGAGAAGGTATCGACTGGATTCGCGGGCGCGAGCGGCACTGGGCGCAAGACAACTTCTTTGCCATCCACAACTGGTGGCACCTGGCACTGATGTATCTGGATCAGGGCGATGTCGACGAGGTTCTTGCGCTCTTCGATGGACCCATACACGGGACCCGGTCCACGATCGCGCTGGACCTGGTGGATGCGTCCGCGTTGCTCTGGCGTCTGAAGCTCCGCGGTGTCGATGTGGGATCCCGCTGGAAAACGCTGGCGGAACTCTGGGGCCGGGTCGGCGTCCCCGGGCAATATTCCTTCAACGACTTTCACGCCATGATGGCCTGGGTCGGTGCCGGCGACGAAGAGCGCATCTCCCGTTGGCAGTCGGCACAGACCCTGGGAACGCCGGACGTGACCGGCGATCACGCCGATATTTCCCGCAACGTGGGCGAGCCCCTGCTGTCCGCCCTGAGTGCCTTCGCGAAGGGCGGCTATGGACGTGTGATCGCGTTGCTGCGGGAGGTGCGGCCGATCGCCCACCAGTTCGGCGGCAGCCACGCGCAGCGCGACCTGATCGACCTCACCCTGCTGGAAGCGGCGAGGCGCAATGGCGACAGGCAGCTTGCCCGGGCACTGGCCGCCGAACGCATGGCGGTGAAACCCGCGAGCCTGTTCAACCAGGCACTGGAACGGGAAATGGCGGCCTGATCAGCGTTTCTCCGGTTGGCTGTGGGAAGCGTCAGGCAGGCGACTGGAGGCAGTTCGGATCAGCGCTCCCGCCAGCAGCACGGGAATGCTCAGTGCCGCCATGGTCAGGCCCGTCAAGCTGATGTCCCAGATGGAAATGACCCAGCCGCCGGCCAGCGCGCCGGCGGCGATTCCCGCGTTGCAGGCGGAGATGTTCAGTGACGCAGCGAACGCGGCCGCACCGGGCGTGGCATGGATCACCCGCACCTGACAGGCGATGAATCCGGCCATGTGCGCGGCGCCCCAGCCTGCAAGGAGTAGGAGCGCCAGGATGCCCGAGTCTGCGATCAGGGGCAGCAGCAGGCCGATCACGGCCAACGCCAGGGAAATACCGATCGTCACCGCCAGGGGCGCCCGGTCCACCATCCGCATCGCCGCCCAGTGTCCGGCGATGCCCACCATGCCGAAGGCCATCAGTGCCGGTGCCACAAGGTCCGTTGGAATCCCGACCAGTTGTTCGAGTAGCGGGGCGATGTAGCTGTAGGTGGAGAACATGGCCGTAAACAGCAGGGCGGACAGCAGCAGATGCAGGATGAAGCCCGGCCGTAACAATATTCCGGTTTGCTGCGATGGCGGCTCGCAGGCCGTGGGAGTCGCAGGTATGGCGACGAGCACACCCAGACCGGCAAGCAGTGACAGAAGGCCAAGAATGCCCGACATCACCGGCCAGCCGAACTGGTTGGCCAGGGCCGTGGCGGCAGGCATGGCGAACACCAGTCCTGCGATCAGGCCCAGGTCCATCTGGCCGATGGCATAACCCGCACGTCCTGGTCCGGCCATGGACCCGATCATGGCGCTGGCGACGCCGATGATGGCCGTGAGCACCGCTCCCTGCAGCAGACGTACGGCCAGCAGCAGCGGGAAACTGGGCACGCTGGCCGCCAGCAGGCTGCCGGCACCGAATACGAACAGGCCGAGCGCGACGGCCCGGGCAGGGTGCCGCCGTGCAAGAACCAGTGTCAGCAGCGGGCCGAAAACCGAAGCCGACAGCGCAAAGGCCGAAATCAGCAGGCCCGCGTGCTTCAGCGAGACGGCGTATGTTTCCGCCAGCAGCGGCATGAGCCCGACCACGATGAATTCCGTTGTAACCAGAACCCCCATCGCAAACCCGAGCGCGGCGACCGGAACTGCAAGGGGCGGCGTGGGCGGACGCATGCGCTGAATGCTCCTGACTCAGGCGTTGCTGCCGTTGTCGGTGGTCAGTTCCGCGCCGGTGACCGAACGGCTCTCCGGCCCCGCCAGCCAGGCCACCAGCGCGGCGACCTCTTCCGGCTCGCTGTAGCGGCGGATCGCCATGGTGTCCCGCTGGGCATCCGAATAGTCCCCGGATGCCGGGTTCATGTCGGTATCCGTGGAGCCGGGGTGAACGACGTTGACGTTGATCCCGCGCGGCCCCAGGTCGCGGGCAACACCCTTGGTGAAGCCGATCAGCGCGGCCTTGCTCAGCGCGTACAAGCTGATGCCCGGCCATGGCACCCGATGCGCGAGGTTGCTGCCGATGGTGATGACGCGTCCGCCCTCGGGCAGGTGGCGCGCCGCCGCCCGGGTTGCCAGGAACGGCGCGCGGACATTGATGTCCAGCGTCTGCTGTATGTCCTCCAGCGAGAACCCGGCGATATCGCCGGTCTGGAAGATGCCGGCGCTGTTGACCAGGATGTCCAGCCGCCCGAAGTGCGCGACCGTCGTTTCCACCGAGGCCTCCACCGCATCCGGGTCGCGATTGTCGGCCCGGATCGCCAGCGCATCGCCGCCGGACGCCCTGACCGCGGCGGCGACGGCCTTCGCCTCGCCTTCCGAGCGGACATAGGTGAAGGCTACCCGGGCGCCGTCCGCCGCCAGTCTGCGTACGATGGCGGCGCCAATTCCCCGGCTGCCACCGGTGACCAGGGCAACCTTGTCTTCCAGGATTTTCATGCCGAACCTCATTTATGTAATGAACGTCACAGAAATATATGCAGTCGATCATGCCGGGTCAATAAATTTGTGCCATTTGATATATAATTCGATCATGGCACCACGAGGCAGACCACGCAGTTTTGATCGGGATACCGCACTACGACGGGCAATGGAGGTGTTCTGGGCCAAGGGCTACGAGCATGCTTCCATGGCCGATCTCACCCGTGCCATGGGCATCAATTCCCCCAGTCTCTACGCCGCGTTCGGCGGCAAGGAAGCACTGTTCAGGGAAGCGGTGAAGCTCTACGTCGAGACCGAAGGTGGCGGGATCTGGGATCAGGTGGAAACCATGCCTACGGCGCGCGAAGCCGTTGAACATGTGCTCAGGGCGTCCGCCCTGGCCTTTACCCAGGGGAAGCCCAGGGGCTGTCTGGTGGTGCTGGCCGCTCCGCAAAGCGAGGGTTCGACGGCGGCGGTCTGTGATGAACTGAAAGCCAGGCGGGCGGATAACGTGGTCATTCTGGAATCGCGGCTCGAACGGGCCGTGACCGAGGGCGAGCTACCCCAGGGCGCTGATTGTCACGGCATCGCGCAATATTTCGCCACCGTCCAGCACGGCATGTCCATTCAGGCGCGCGACGGCGCTTCCCGTGAAACGCTACTGGCCATCGCGGACTGCGCCATGGCCGGATGGGAGCGGCTGACCGACCCGTCGCGCTGATCAGGCAGGCAGATTCCCGGCCAGTGCCGGCCGCAGGTAGCGGTTCCACAACGGTTCCTCCTGTTCCGGACGGAAGAAGCCGAAATGGCCGATGCGTTTTACCCCGGCCTCCTCGGGGGCGATGCGTACCATGGTGCGGGGGGCGTTCGAGTAGAAACCGTGAATGGATTCGGTGTTGCGGGCCGACATGAACTCGTCATCGGTGAACGACAGGGAGACGATGGGCGTGCGTACCTCGGCGTAGCGTTCGCGTGCGCCGGGCTCCACGCCCACGGCGTATTCGGGGTGCAGGCACCAGCGCCGCCACTGCTGGACAACGCCCTTGGGCAGGTCGCCCACCATATTCAGACGTCGGCCCGGGAAGTACCCCAGCAGAGGCGTCAGCAAGGGCACGGCGCCGTACCAGAACAGCCAGACCCGACGCTTGAGCGGTGGCGCGTTCTCGCGCCAGTAGCCGCTGCCGCAGGCGATGGTCACGATCCTGCTTAACTGTTCCTGGCCGGGCACGAACGGTGGAATCTGACCGCCCACACTGTGTCCCAGCCAGTGTAGCGGCACGCCGGCAGCCCGTTCGTTCAATGCCCTGATCATGGCGTCCGCGTCGTAGCGGGCCCAGTCGATGACGCTGGCCGGAAAACCGCGTAGCCGCTCGGGCCGGGACAGGCCCACGCCGCGGTAGTCGAAGGTGGCGGCCAGGAAGTCGTTGCCGGCGAGCCAGCGTGCCAACGGCTCGTAGTAGGTCTGGGGGACGCCCATCGCCGGTGCGATCAACACCGCTGCGGCCGGTGGCTCCGCGGGCTTGAAGAAGCGGGCGGTGATGGCCTGGCCATCCGCGGCGGTAATGGTTTGCTCGTCGATGCGTATGTCCATGACGGCGGTTCCCCAGGTTCCGGAACGGGCACTCAAGACCGACAGATCAGTCTACGTACGGTGGAGTATGTACGCTGAAACGGCTATCGTCCATATTGCTGCCAATTGAGCTGTTTTCGAGAAATCAGTATGTCGCTTGACGCTTTCCTGCCGGCCGTCCAGACCTGGTTCCGGCGCGCGCTCGGTGAGCCCACCGACGTGCAGATACGCGCCTGGCCGGTGATTGCCGGCGGCGGCGATGCGCTGATCGCCGCGCCCACCGGCTCCGGCAAGACGCTGGCCGCGTTCATGGCCGCCATTGACGCCCTGGTCCGCCGCGCGCTGGACGGCGGGCTGCCGGATGAGACCGTGGTACTGTACGTGTCGCCGCTGCGCGCGCTGTCCAACGACATCCAGCGCAACCTGCAGGCGCCGCTGGAGGGCATTGCCGGGGAACTGGCCAAGAGCGGTTTGCCGGACCCGGACATCCGCGCCTGGGTACGTACCGGCGACACCTCTTCCGGCGACCGGCAGCGCATGCGCAAGCGGCCGCCGCACATCGTGGTGACCACGCCGGAATCGCTCTATGTGCTGCTCACGTCCGAGTCCGGCCGGCAGATGCTACGTACCGTGCGCACCGTCATCGTGGACGAGATCCACGCCGTGGTCGGCAGCAAGCGTGGCTCGCATCTGGCGCTGTCGCTGGAGCGTCTGGCAGCGCTCACCGGTAGGCGGCTCCAGCGCATCGGCCTGTCGGCTACCCAGAAACCGCTGGCGACGGTGGCGGATTTCCTCACCGGCGGCGGTGATTGCCACATCATCGATACCGGCCATGTGCGGGAGCGGGAGCTGCGCATCGAGGTGCCCGGTTCTCCGCTCGCTGCAGTGATGTCCAACGAGGGCTGGGAGGAGATCTACGACCGCCTGGCGGAACTGGCCGGGGGTTACCGTACCACGCTGGTGTTCGCCAACACCCGGCGCGTCTGCGAGCGGGTGGGCCGGCATCTGGCCGACCGGCTGGGCAACGAAGCCGTGGCGACCCACCACGGCAGCCTGGCCCGGGAGCACCGTCTGGATGCCGAACAACGGCTCAAGCGCGGTGAGCTCCGGGTGCTGGTGGCGACCGCGTCGCTGGAACTGGGCATCGATATCGGCGATGTGGATCTGGTCTGCCAGTTGGGTTCGCCGCGTTCCATTGCTGCGCTGCTGCAGCGCGTGGGCCGCTCCGGGCACGGTGTCGGTCGTGTACCGCGGGGCAGGGTGTTTCCGCTGAGCCGGGATGATCTGCTGGAGTGCACGGCGCTGCTGGATGCCGTGCATCGTGGCGAACTGGACCGTGTCCGCATGCCGGACGGCGGGCTGGACGTTCTGGCGCAGCAGATCGTCGCCGAGGTGGCCGCCGCCGGCGAGTGGGAAGAGGACGCGCTGTTCCGTCGTATTACCGCGGCCTGGCCGTATCACAGCCTTAGCCGGGACGTTTTCAACGACGTGCTGCAGATGCTGGCGGACGGCTACACCACGCGCCGCGGGCGGCGCGGCGCCTATCTGCACCGGGACCGGGTCAATGGCCGGCTGCGTCCGCGCCGCAATGCCCGCCTGGTGGCGCTGACCAACGGCGGCGCGATCCCCGATCACTTCGACTACGACGTCATCCTGCAGCCGGAAGGCTTCAAGGTGGGGACGGTCAACGAGGACTTCGCCTTCGAGAGCATGCCGGGCGATGTCTTCCAGCTCGGCAACCAGGGTTATCGCATACAGAAAGTCGAATCCGGCCGCGTGTTCGTGGAAGACGCCAGGGGCGCCCCGCCCAGCATCCCGTTCTGGATCGGCGAGGCGCCGGGTCGTACCGACGAACTCTCCGCCGCCGTGTCCCGTCTGCGTGCCGGTATCGACCAGTGCCTGGAGACGGGTGACGCCGAGGACGCCACCGCCTGGCTGGAGCAGCATTACCGGCTGCCGCCGGAAGCCGCCGGGCAGCTTGCCGGCTATCTCGCTACAGCCCGGGCGGCGCTGGGCGCACTGCCCACGCAACAGCATCTGGTGCTGGAACGTTTCTTCGACGAAGCCGGCGATATGCACCTGGTGCTGCACTCCCCGTACGGCTCCCGCATCAACCGCGCGTGGGGCCTGGCACTGCGCAAGCGTTTCTGCCGCAAGTTCAACTTCGAACTGCAGGCCGCGGCGCTGGAAGACACCGTCGTGCTGTCGCTGGGTCCCACCCACAGCTTCGCTCTGGACGAAGTCTGGCGTTACCTGAATAGCACCGGCGCGCGCGACGTGCTGACCCAGGCCCTGCTGGATGCCCCCATGTTCGGCCTGCGCTGGCGCTGGAATGCCTCCATCGGGCTGGCCGTGACCCGCACCCACAACGGTCGCCGGCGGCCGGCGCAGTTCCAGCGCCAGGATGCCGAGGACCTGCTGTCCGTGGTCTTCCCGGACCAGCTCGCCTGCGCCGAGAACCTGGCCGGGGCCCGCGAGATTCCGAACCACCCGCTGGTCGGCCAGACGCTTGCCGACTGCCTCACCGACGCCATGGACATTGACGGCCTGGAACGACTGCTGGCGCTGCTGGAACAGGGCGGGCTGACCGTGTCCGCCCGGGACCTGGCCATTCCCTCGCCGCTGGCGGAGGAAGTGGTCAACGCCCGGCCCTACGCTTTCCTGGATGACGGCGAGGCGGAGGAGCGCCGCACCTTGAGTGTGCGCACTGGCGGAAACGCGCTGGATGTCGCCGACGCCGCCAGAGCTTCCCGGTATGATCCGGACGTGATTCGCAAGGTGTGCGCCGAGGCCTGGCCGGAACCGCGGGACGCCGATGAACTGCATGATGCGCTGGTGCTGTGCGGCTTTTTAACGGAACGAGAAGGTGCGGCGTGGACGGACTGGTTCGAGACGCTGGCCGGTGACAGGCGTGCCACGTCCGTGACCGTCCCGGGCGGGGCAATGCTCTGGGTCGCCGCGGAACGGTTGGCGGAACTGCGGGCGCTCCGCCCGCAGGCGCCGTTGAAACCCGCCATTACCGCAGTCGGCGATGCCCCCGCCGATGCCGACGAGGCGCTGACCGAACTGCTGCGCTCGCGCCTGGAAGCGCTCGGGCCGGTTACCGCCGCAGCCCTGGGCGAGCCGCTGGCGGTGACGCCGCAGCAGACCCAGGCGGCGCTCGCCCGGCTGGAAAACGAGGGTTTCGTTCTGCAGGGCCGCTTCAACCCGACGGCCGGTGACGCCGAGTGGTGCGAGCGACGCCTGCTGGCGCGTATGCACCGCTATGCGCTGGACCGCCGGCGCGCCGAGGTGGAACCGGTCAGCCCGCAGACCTATCTGCGTTTCCTCATCGACTGGCACGGCGTGACCGATACGCCGGAAGGCCCGGAAGCGCTGGCGGCGGCGATCGAACGGCTGGAGGGTTTCCCGGTGTCGGCGGCGGCCTGGGAACAGGACGTGCTGCCGGGGCGTGTCGCCGATTACGCGCCGCACATGCTGGATCAGTTGCTGGCCAGCGGTCGCTTCGTCTGGCTGCGGCTGGTGCCGCCGCGCGTTGCGGAGGAGGCGGCGCACCGACCCGGTCCGCTACGCAGCACGCCCATCGCGCTGCTGGAGCGCGAGGCGCTGGCCGACTGGCGGGCGGCTGCTGCCAGTCCCGATCCGGGCGCACTGAAGCTGTCCCCCGGTGCCGGCAAGGTGCTCCTGGCGCTGGAGGAAAAAGGCGCCATGTTCTTCACTGACCTGGTCTCGGCCACCCGCATGCTGCGCACCCAGGTGGAAGAGGCCCTGGGCGAGCTGGTGACCTGGGGGCTGGTCACGTCGGATACCTATAACGGCCTGCGGGCGCTGATCGCCCCCGCGCACAAGCGCCCCGCGTTCGGAGCCGGCAGCCGCCGCCGGGGTCGCCGTACCGCGCCGGGCGTGGACGCCGCCGGCCGCTGGGCCCTGCTGCCGGCACCGGAGCGGGCCGAGGAGACAGTCAAACGGGGCTTCAGCACCGACCTGGAAAGCCTGGAGCACATCGCCTGGGTACTGCTGCAACGCTACGGCGTGGTGTTCCGGCGGGTGCTGGAACGGGAACAGGCGTTGCCGCCCTGGCGGGAACTGCTGTACGTCTACCGTCGTCTGGAAGCCCGCGACGAGATCCGCGGCGGGCGCTTCGTGCAGCAGTTCTCCGGCGAGCAGTTCGCGCTGCCGGAGGCGGTGGGCGCGCTGAAAGCCACGGGCCGGCGGCAGCCGGACGGCACCCGCGTCGCGGTTTCAGCCTCCGATCCGCTCAATCTGCTGGGCATCCTCACACCGGGATCCCGCCTGCCGGCTGTGGCCGGAAACCGCCTGCTGTACCGGGATGGCCTCCCGGAGGCGATACTGCTGAATGGCGAGGTTCGCTTCCTGGAAACCCTGTCCGCCGCCACCCAGTGGCAGGTGCAGGAACAACTGCGACGCCACGCCGTGGCCCGGGTCACTCCCGCCCCGCTCCCGCCCTCCTTGGGGGGCGGAGAAGAGGATTCCTTGCCGAACGGCTAGTGCCACAACCTGCGGAGCATCCCCTCCGCTGCGGTGTGTAGTCGTTTATGAGTTTGTTTGCGATATTTACATAACTGACTCAGTCAATTATTATCTCATTCATGAATGATAGATCCGCAAACTTGATCTCGGCGCTTGTGGTCGCATTGGCCGACGAGCTCGATGAGGTGACGCGTCGCGCCGGGGTTCATGGGGCCACGGGAGCGTCTGCCCTGGCGACCATCCTGGCGGTGCCGGGCGAGCACGTCGACGAACTGAGCCGGGTACTCGGCATCACCGGTTCCGGAACCGTACGGCTGGTGGACCGGCTCGTTGCCGACGGGCTGGTCGAGCGCCGACCCGGCAGGGACAGGCGCAGTGTCTCATTGTGGCTGACCGAGCGTGGAACGCAGGTCGCCAAGGACATCGTCGCCGAGCGGCGCATGATACTGCGGCGGGCACTTGAGCCGCTGAGTGAAGCCCAGCGACGGGCACTGGCTGCCGCTGCCGAACCCGTCCTGGCGCACCTGGCGGTGGATCGGGGGCGGGCGGACCGGATATGTCGGCTGTGCGACTATGCCGCCTGCCCGCAGGAGCGTTGTCCGGTGGAAAGGGCGGTGACATGAGTGCCTGGTATTTTCGTCTGCTCCTGATGCTGGCAGCGATTGGCTGGGGGAGCGCGACGACCGCGACGAAATACGCACTGGACGGTTTCGGCCCGGTAGCCATGCTCTTCGTCAAGCTGGTAACGGCCACTGTGGTGCTATGGGCGGTGCTGCTGGTGCGCGGCACCCGACCCACCGGCGGCAAGGGGCGCTTCGCCATCCTGGGTTTCTTCGAGCCCGCTCTCGCCTACGGCGCCCTCACCGTTGGCCTCGTGTACACCACGGCGACCAACGCATCGCTTCTGGGGGCCACCGAGTCGTGTTTCGTGCTCATCCTCGCCGCGATCTTTCTCAAGGAACGCATCCACGGTCGCTCGGTAACCGGCCTGGTGTTGGCGCTCACCGGTGTGGTAGTGCTTGATGGGCTCGACTTCGGGGCGGGATTCAACGTCGGTGATCTTCTCGTTGTGACCGGCTCTCTTGCCGCTGCCATCTACGTGATACTTGCTGCGAGGGTGGCTCCGACCGTCGACGCCATCACCATGACCACTTACCAGTTCACCTGCGCCACTGCTTTCACCCTCCCTCTGATGGCGTGGCTCTGGTTTACCGGACTGGAGCCGCTTCCCACTGCTGTCGCACCGCGCTTCTGGACCGCTGCGATGCTGGTTGGCGGAGTGTGTTTCGCGCTCAGCTTTCTGCTTTATAACCACGCCATCAGGTCCGTGCCTGCAGGCCTTGCAGGTCTGATCCTGAACATGGTTCCAGTAATCGGGGTGCTGACGGCGGTCGCTTTCCTCGGTGAGGCGCTGACTCCGTGGCATGTCATCGGCGGTGTGCTGGTCGTTGGCGGGATCATGCTGTTTCCGGCGACCAAGGAGGAGGTCCATGACGAGCCTTGGGCGAGTCCCGGGTTTCGGGAAAATGTCCACACCGAGTCCGGCCACTGGCGTTGAGTGGAGGCGGCCCTCCCGGTGGGCGCATGATCTACCTCGGGCTCAGGGGGTGAATGCTGTGAACCGTCCGGAGTGTGTGAAGGATGAACGACATCGCCGTTTTTCCGATAGCGGAGTCGAGATGGCCGCAGTTGGAGGAGCTGTTCGGTCCCAATGGAGCATGTGAAGGGTGTTGGTGCATGTTCTGGCGGCTATCCGGGCGCGAGTATTCGCGGCTCCGCGGCGAACCGGCGCGGCGCATGCTGCGTGACCTCGTCAAAGCTGATCCGCCCCCAGGCCTGCTTGCCTTCCGTGGCGGCCGGCCGGCGGGATGGTGCGCGGTGGCGCCCCGCGCCAACTACGGGCGAATACTGCGCTCTACGACCCTGCGTCCGGCCGACCCCGACGCGCCGGGCGTGTGGGCCGTGCCATGTTTCTACGTCCACCGGCGGCATCGTCGTGCCGGGGTAGCCGAGAGCCTGCTGGCGGCCGCGGTGTCGTTCGTCACGGAGCAGGGTGGGCGAGCCGTGGAAGGGTACCCGTTAAACCTTGGCTATCGGCGATATCCTGCTGCCGATCTTTACACGGGTACCTCGGCCCTGTTCGCCCGGTACGGTTTCCACGAGGTGGCACGCCCCTCCGCTGGTCGGATCATCATGCGTCGCGATCTTGACGCTTGCTGAAGCGTTGGCAAGAACACGCCGGCAGCGGACGGCGACCGCGTAGGGGCGGACTCGGATTCAGCCTCGCGTCAGGCGGGGCTGGTGCCGGTGAGCCGTTCCAGGGCATTTATCAGCCGCTCCTCGTGTTCGCCGGGTTGGTAGTTGCCGGCCGGCATGCCGAAGGCGACGTTCAGGCGGTTCCAGCCGTTGATGGCGATGATGGTGAAGGTGATCCGGGTGATGTCCTTCTCCGGGTAGTGCCTGGCAAGTTCCGCGTAGGCGGTTTCAAGGTCGCCGTCGGCGGCGAGATCGGTCAATGCCTCTGTCCAGGCCAGCGCGGCGCGTTCGGCCTCGCTGTATACGTGTGCTTCGCGCCAGACCGGCAGCAGGTCGATGCGCAGCGCGTCCTCGTCCAGTGCCCGCAGTTCCTTGGTGTGCATGTCCACGCAATAGGCGCAGCCGTTGATCTGTGACGCGCGCAGTTCCATCAGTTGTCGCAGGACCGGGTCGAGGCCCGAGACATGCAGGTAGCCGCTCAGCGCGGACATGGCCTGCAGCGGTGCGGGATCGGCTTGCTTGGTGTAGTCCAGACGAATGCGCATGTTTACTCCTTCGTGGGTTTTGGTGAAAGCTCACAGGTAGGACGGAACGGGCGTCGCGGACGTGACAGGAGGGCCATGCTGTCACGATTCTCCGGTGCCGGACGTCCCTGCCGGGGACGTCAATCTATGAGGAGTCACCGTGGATCACAGGACCCGGATCTTCCAGCAGGCCCGGCCTCGGCTGTTCGGGCTGGCCTACCGCCTGCTCGGCAGCCGGATGGATGCCGAGGATGTGGTGCAGGATGCATGGTTCAAGTGGAGCGCGGCCGATGCCTCGGAGATCCGGGATCCGGAAGCCTGGCTGGTGACGGTGGTCACGCGCCTGGGCATTGACCGGCTGCGGCAGTTGCGAGCGCGGCGGGAGGACTATTTCGGGCCCTGGCTGCCGGAGCCGATACTGGACGGGCAGGGGCGTAGCGCGGAGCAGTTGAGCGAGCTGGCGTCGGATCTCTCCATGGCTTTCCTGCTGGCGCTGGAACGGTTGGGGCCGGAGGAGCGCGCGGCCTTCCTGCTGCGGGAAGTGTTCGACTACTCCTACGCCGAGCTGGCCGGGGTTCTGGACAGGAGCGAGGCTGCCAGCCGTCAGATGGTAAGCCGGGCCCGTGCCCGCATTCGTGATGAGCGGCCGCGTTTCAAGGTCAGCGAGGAAGATCATCGGCGGGTCGCCCAGCGCTTCGTTGACGCGATCATGCGGGAGGATACAGAGGCCTTTCTGAACCTGTTGACGGAGGAGGTGAGCTGGGTCTCCGACGGTGGCGGCAAGGCGCCGGCGGCCACCAAGGTCGTCCACGGCACCCGCGCCGCTTCGCGACTGGCGATGGGCCTTGCACGGCGTTGGCGCGGCCGGTGGCATGCCGCGGTGGCACCCGTGAACGGTCAGCCCGGTGTCTTGCTGTACGTGGAAGGTAGCCTTCACGCGGCGATGGCGCTGGAGACGGACGGCGCCAAGGTGCTGCGCATCTACTCGATAGTGAATCCTGACAAGCTGCGCTTCTGATCCCTGCTGTTTTCATCGCATGCGGAACGTGGCGCTGCCCCGCGCAATCAGACGTTCGCTGCAGACCACCCTGCATTCGGTAAATGCCAGCGTGCGGCCGACCTTCAGCACGGTCGGCTGGATTTCAAGCCATTCCCCCTGTTCCGCGCTGCCCACGAAGTCCAGCGACAGGCTGATTGTCACGGCGCCGGCTACCTCCTGGCCGGCGTTACGGGCAGCGCTGACCGCCGAGAGACCCATGGCATTGTCCGCAAGCGCGGTGATCAGGCCGCCGTGCGCAAAGCCACGGGAATTGCAGTGCGGTTCCCGGACTTCCACGGCCAGGTACACCGCGTCCGGCATCTTCCGGGCGTACAGCGGTTCCCACGGGTCGGTCAGCGGGCTGCGGCGCGTGTGAGGCTGGTAGTCGGCTGGAGGGCGTTGGGTCATGGCTGCTGCTTCCGCTGTACAAGGTTGCGGGCGGTGCCGAGGAATGTGGCGCACAGCGTTTCCGAACCGCCGTCGTCCACCGCATAGACATCCGCGGCGCAGATCGTCGTCGCGCCGCCAGCGTGGACAACGCGGCCTCGCGCCACGAGTCGCCTGCCGGTCGCCGGAGCCAGCAGCTTTACATTGCCGTCAACCGTGGCATTGACGGCGCCCTCGGGCAGCAGCGTGCCCGCCGCCGCGACCGCGGCAAAGTCGGCTGCGGCAAATACCGCCGCTGCCTGGAGGTGACCCGGGCGGTAGCTCCAGCTTTCCTGGACCGGTATCTCCACCTCTGCCTCGCCAGCGCAGAGACGAAGGAATTTCAGGCCGAGATTGCGTGCTATCGGCATGGACTGCACCAAGGTACGCATGTGCTCCACTTGAGGTGGCGTCGCTGTCCGCATGGCGTCCACTCCTGAGGTAAACAGATCGGTGTAATTTATAGTGAATGAAAGCCGGGTCGGCTGCAACACCGATCTGTTTACTTGATAATGGCCAGTTGTGCCGGCAAGCAGGATAATGGCCGGCGCGAGGACAGGTTGGGGACGGAATGACGACGCGGAAAGTGAAGGACGAGAGGGCGCCGGTTCGGGAACGAATCCTGCGGGCCTGTGACCAGTTGTTCTACCGGCAGGGGATTCAGGCTGTCGGTGTGGATGCCGTTTCCGCGTACGCGGGTATCAGCAAGCGCACGCTCTACAACTATTTTCCTTCCAAGGACGAACTGATCGCCGCCTATCTGGCCCGCCGGGCGACGCCGGTGCCTGCCTCCGATGCGCCGCCAGCCCGGCAGATCCTGAAGTCCTTCGACTGGCTTGCGCGCTGGCTGGAAAGTGATGCCTTCCGGGGCTGCCCGTTTGTGAACGCCGCGGCGGAACTGGCCGATCCCGCGCATCCGGCGCGCCGCGTTGCGGCCGCGTACAAGGCCGAACGCCAGGCGTGGTTCGAGGAGCAACTGACGCGCCTGGACGCGCCCGACCCTGCCTTGCTGGCCCTGCAACTGATGATTCTGGTGGAAGGTGCCATTGCAACGGCGCTGGTTCAGGGCAGGCCGGAGGCCGGCCGCGCGGCCGGCGAGGCCGCGAGGAGGCTATTGCAGGCCGGCGGCGTTTCTGTTGATACCGGACAGGAGTGCCGGGACGAAGGCTGAGCGAGCCGTCGCCACGCAGATCAGTGGCGTCTCAGGGCCTTGATCAGCGCCTCCTTGTTCATCCGGGTGCGCCCGCGGACGCCGATCTCCCGGGCGCGCTGCACGAGTTCCCTGACCGTCCATTCCTCGTAGGGCGGTGCCTTGCCGCCGCGCTTTCCCGCCTTCGTGCGGCCGGTGTTGGCGATGCGCGCCGCCTTTTCCTTCGAGTGCCCCTGCTCCCGAAGCCGTTCGTACTGCGCATCGTCCTTGATGCCCGGGCCGTGGTTCTTGGCCATGGATCGATCTCCCGATGATCATAGGCTCCCTAGATTGTAGCCGGTGGCGGGACCGCCGGATGCACCTTTCCCTTGGTGTCGCATAGCGTTGATTACGCGGTCCATGGCCCCGGGGATCCGAGGGGCACTGCTACACTGCGAAAGGCAGCCATTCCGCAAGTTGCATGCTGGATTTGAGCAATGGGTAACAGTGCGAGCCGGTGCATGCCGGCAATTCTGGGCACAGCCATTCAGGTCGGCGCCTGCGCGGTCGCCATCATTGGTCTGGCGTCACCGTTGAATGCGGAAAATCCGAACTGGCAGGAGCCGCTTGAGGTGGCCTCCGGTGAGGCGCACGTGGGGCAGTGGCGGATGAACGAGTCGGATTTCCGCTACGTGGACGACCCGTCCGTAACGTTGGACCAGGAGGGCGTGGCCACCGTGGTGTGGGCCGAGCAGGCCCGGCAGGACGTGTTTCTGCAACGCTATGATGCCGCAGGCGAACCGTTGCTGGACGATCCCGTGAACATCTCCCGCAGCGGCGACATCTTCTCCTGGCTGCCGCGCGTGATTACCGCCGCCGCTGCGCCGGACACCGTTTATGTGCTTTGGCAGGAGATCATCTTCTCCGGCGGCAGTCATGGCGGCGAGATCCTATTCGCCCGCTCGGAGGACGGCGGCCGCACGTTCAGCGAGCCGCAGAACCTGTCGAACACCGACCACGGCGCAGGCAAGGGCCGGCTCACCGCGCAGCGCTGGGACAACGGCAGCCTGGATCTGGCGGAAGGGCCTGATGGAACAATCTGGGCGGTGTGGACCGAGTACGAGGGGCGGCTGGCTGTCAGCCGCTCCGACGACGCCGGGCATTCGTTCTCAAGCCCGGAGTACGTCACGGGCGTGCAGGGTGAACCGCCGGCGCGGGCGCCTTCGGTTGCCGCGGGCGGCGACGGTCGCGTGCACCTGGCCTGGACGGTGGGTGAGGACGTGGCGGCGGATATCCGTTATGCGGTGTCGGATGACGAAGGCCGGTCATTTCCCGCGCCCCGCGAGATCCACTCCAGCGACGGCCATTCGGACGCACCCGCGTTGGCGGTGGATGACCAGGGACGCGTCCATCTCGTCTATGCGGAAAGCCCGGACGGGCTCTGGCAGCCGGCGCATATCCGTTACACCCGGGCCGGGGAGGACGGTGAGTTCGGCCCTCCACGCGAGCTGGGTGCTTCACGGCGGAACGGTCACGACAGCCTGGGTTTTCCTGCGCTGGCCGTTGCCGGTGAAGCTGTCTATGTGCTCTGGGAGCAGTTCCCCTCCCTGGGGCAGCGCTCGAGAGGTCTGGGGCTGGCCTGGTCCGAAGACGGTGGCGAAAACTTCGCGTCCTCGAAGACCGTGCCCGGCTCCGGGGAGACCGGGCCGGGCTTCAACGGCAGCCTGCAGGGCCTGCTGATGCGCAAGCTGGCGGTGAACGCTGCAGGGGATATCGCCGTGGTGAACAGCAGCTTCCACCAGGGCGAATCCAGTGTGGTTCACCTGATTCGCGGTCAGAACAGGGCTACTGCCGGACAATGACCGCCAGCGGTCCGCCGCCGTCCGGGCCCTGATGCTCGGCGCCGCCGGAGACGAACAGACGGGTATCTTTCAGTCGCCCGGCCAGTACGCCGCCCACCAGCGCACGGGCATGCCGCGTGGGGTGGATGTCGCTGTCGTCCCACATCACATGCCGCTGGCCACGGATCTGCCCTGAAGTGGCCGGTTCCGCCTTGACCAGCAGCGCGGCCACGTCGGCCACGCCGGCTGCCTTGCCGTTGGCCGGTACCCGCTCCAGCGCGCGGTCCACCGCTTCCACGTCCAGCGCATCCGCCATCACGTCGTGACCGATCCGGTAGCTTGGGTCCCAGCCACTGGCGTTGCCCAGCACCAGGATCTCGTTGCGCAGCAGCTCGATGCCGGCGGAGGTGCTGGCCCGGGTGGAATACAGCGCGAAGTCGCTGCAGATGGCCTGGTCTTCCAGCCGGGCCGGTGTCAGTTCATCCAGTGCCAGGGCCACGCCCAGCGCGGAGGCGCCGCGGGAGTAGCCCATGGAGCGGTAGGTGTCGGCGGTGACTACGGACTGCCCGCGGCTGCGGGCATCCTCCACTCGTGTGGCGGTGAGCAGCGGGCATTTGATCTGCACGTAGTGCACGTCGTCCACGGAGCGGATGCCGGCGTTGTCCATGGCGGCCTTCACCGCCCGGGCGGTTTCCTCCACCTGCGCCATCCGACCCAGTTCCTCGGCTGCGAAGTCCCTGGTGAAGGCGACGCCGGCGGCCAGGCCGGGAACATCCGCGTCCGGCGAGCCGGCCTCGGGGTCCACCTCGAACACCAGCCAGTGCGGGCACAGCCCGCCCTCGGTGCCGCCGGACATGACGAAGGCGATGCGTTCCGCAACCTCGGCCGCAGAGGTGCCCAGCGCGTCGGCAAACAGCGCGCTCAGGGTCCGGGTGGCGAAGGCCCGCGTGAAATCGTTCACGCAGCCGTTGCCCTCCGTTTTGCCGAGCACGGCGATCACCTGCTCGGGGTGTATTTCTCCGTCCCGGATGGCGGCCGCCAGGCCGCTGGTGTCATCCGGGGAGGCGGCGGCAATTCGGTGGATTCGCGTCTGCATGGTTTGATGTCCCTATTGCGGCAAGCGCTCTTCAAGCGGGGGCAGGAAGCGGGCGTCGAAGACGTCCTCCGGGGCGGGAGGATTGCCCACGCCGAACACGGCGGACACCACGTCGATGGATTCCCTCAGGCGCTGTTCGTCCACGGCGCCCATGCCCAGTTCGCGTACCTCGTCGGTCAGGACCTGGTGCTCCAGATAGAACGCCATGCGCTGCATTTCCAGGTTCCGGTCGATCAGGGAGTCGCGCCGGACCAGTGCGTCGATGGTCGCCTCGGGGTTTGCGATGGTGTCCATCCAGGCACGGTTCACGGCGCGGACGATGCCTTCCACGACCTCGGGTTCTTCCTCGATCATGCGGGCAGGAACGATGACGCCGTTGCTGTACATGGAAACGCCGTAGTCGGTGTAGTACATGATGCGGATGTCGTCCGGGTCCGCGCCCAGTTCCAGCAGATTGACGTAGGAGCTGGGCGGGAAGGCCATGATGGCGTCCACCTGGCCGCGGTAGAGCAGGGGCTCCCGCATGTTGGGCGAGACGTTCTCGAAGCGAACGGAGTCCTGGTCGATATTCAGCGCGTTGGCCAGCACCGGGAACAGCCGATAGGCAGTGTCGTTGGCCGGGGCGCCGACGCGGCGGCCTTCGAGATCTCGCGGGTGTTCGATTCCGCTGCTTTTCAGCGTCACGATCCCCATGGGCGGCCGGTTGTAGATCATGTACACCATGCGCTGCTGTTCTTCGGGATGGCGCGCATTGAATTCCATCATGGTGTTGATGTCGCCAAAGCCGAACTGGTATGCGCCGCTGGCGATGCGGGTGATCACCGCGGAAGAGCCTTCCCCGGCGTCCACGGTCACGCGCAGCCCTTCGTCACGAAAATAACCGCGTTCCACGGCCAACAGGAACGGCGCGTTGGAGGCCTCGAACACCCAGTTGGCAGTAAACCGCAGTTGACGTTCCGCCGCTGCTGTCGAGGTCATGGCGAGCAGCAGCGTGGCCACCAGGCCGAGCGCGCAGCAACGCAGGAAATGCTTGAGATCGGTCATGGTTACGTCTCCGTAGGGGTCAGTATGAGGCCGTTGTGCAGTACGGCATAGGGCCGACCTTAGGCAAGCCTCGTGTTCGTGACCAGCGACCATTTGTGCTATCAGTGATGCCGATACGGCATCACATCAGGAGCCCCTCATGCAGCATGTCAGGTATTTGCGCTACGTCGACGCGGTGGCCCGGACCGGCTCCATTCGCAAGGCCGCGGAGCGGTTGAACGTGGTCTCCTCGGCGGTTAACCGACGCATACTGGATCTGGAGGAGGAGATAGGAACGGCGCTCTTCGAGCGCCTGCCGCGTGGCGTCCGGCTGACGCCGGCCGGTGAGCTGTTCGTCGCCTACCTGCGGCGTGCGCTGGCCGATGTGGACCGCGTGCGGTCGGAAATCGAGGATCTGGAAGGGCTGCGGCGGGGTGTGGTGCGTATCGCGGCCATCGAAGGCCTGGCTACGTACTTTCTGCCGGGCGTGATCCATGATTTCCAGCGTGAGCATCCCAAGGTGGCCTTCAGCACGGTGATCTGCGGGCGTGATGAAGCGATGGCCCGGGTCAAGCGTTTCGAGGCGGATCTGGGGCTGGTGTTCAATCCGGCTCCGGATGCCGACCTGCGCCATCTGGCCGAAATCGAGCAGCGGCTCTGCGCCTTCGTCCCGGACAATCACCCGCTGGCCGGGCGGCGTTCCGTCAGGCTATCCGAATGCGTGGAGTATCCGCTGGCGCTGCCGGATCGCTCGTTGGGCGGGCGGGCGTTGCTGGATGCTTTTCTGTCGAAGCGCTCACTTCGGCTGGAACCCGGCCTCGAGTCCAACTCCTACGAACTGATGCGCCACTTCGTGATGCAGACCGGCGGCGTCTACTTCCAGATCAGCATGGGAGCTCCGCCGCCGGGGGAGCGCTCCGGCCTGGTGGCCATTCCGCTGGAGGAGCGGGGGCTGGCCAGCGGCAAGCTGGTGCTGTGCACGGAGCGCAGCCGTACGCTGCCGGTGGCCGCGGCCATGGTCGTGGAGGAGATGCGGGCAAGCCTCGAAGCACTGGCCGCCGGAACGCCCTGAGGTTATTGAACATGATGGACCGAGCATGACAAGAGTGATGCCGTTTCGGCATCGCTCCTGTGCCCAATTAGCGCTGGTAGGCACTGCTCAGGCGCCCTAGGCTGGGATCAAATGTCCAACCTCGGAGACGTCGTGGAGCAAGTCGTCATTCCAGCCATTGATGTGGAGCGCTTCCGCTCCGGCGATGCCGCCGGTCGTCGCGAGCTTGCGGCGGATGTGGATCGTGCCTGCCGGGATATCGGTTTTCTGGTCATTCGCGGCCACGGCGTCAGTGATGAGGTGCTCACCCGGGCGCAGCGCGCCGCACGCGCGTTCTTCGACCTGCCGGCCGAACGGAAACGGTCCTGTGCACCACAGGACAAGCGCTTCCGGGGCTACTACGGGATTGGCAACACCGCCCTGGCATACAGTCGCGACGAGGATACCCCGCCGGACCTGTTCGAGCGCTTCACCATCGGGCCGTTCGCTTTCCCGGATGACGCCGACCACCGGCGTTTCCGCGACACCTTTTTCGCCGACAACATCTGGCCGGACGAGCCCGTGGAACTCCGCCCGGCGCTGGAAGCGTACTACCGCAGCATGGAAACGCTGGCCGCGGAACTGATGGGCATTTTCGCGCTGGCACTGGATCTGCCCGAGGACTACTTTGCTGCCAGCATCGACCGTCACATCTCGGCCCTGTCCTCCAACTTCTACCCCGCCCAACCGGATGCGCCGGCCAGCGGCCAGCTCCGGGCAGGCGCACACACCGATTACGGCTCGCTGACCATCGTCGCACCCACCCAGGCGCCCGGTTGCCTGCAGGTGCTGCGTGACGGCCAGTGGTTCGACGTGCAGCCCGAGCCCGGGTGTTTCGTGGTCAACATCGGCGACCTGATGGCGCAATGGACCAACGACCGCTGGGTGTCCACCATGCACCGCGTGGCCAACCCGCCCCGGGACTCGGCGCACCGCGAGCGGATGTCGCTGATCTTCTTCCACCAGCCCAACGCCGATGCGGTGGTGGAGTGCCTGCCCAGTTGTCAGGGGCCGGACAACCCGCCGCGCTACCAGCCGGTGACCTCCGGCGACCACCTGCTGATGAAGAAATCCAAGACGGTACGCAAGGCCGGCTGATCCCGGATTCCTTTCACGAACCATTGATGAGGACAACGCACTGATGAGTGGCCTGGGTGGACTGAACAAATCCGATAACGGCGTGGTGCTGGGCATGGTGCAGCTCCAGTTGCCGAACGTGGAAACCCCGGAGCAGCTCGCGGCACAGACGCAGCGCGTCTGTGATCTGGTGGGCAAGGCACGCCGGCAGATCCCCGGCATGGATCTGGTCGTGTTCCCCGAGTATTGCCTGCACGGTCTGTCCATGAACACCGATCCGGCCATCATGTGCAAAGCCGACGGTCCCGAGGTGCAGGCCTTCCAGGCGGCCTGCCGCGAGCATGCCATCTGGGGCTGCTTCTCCATCATGGAATACAACCCGGACGGCATGCCCTACAACACCGGCCTGATCATCGACGATCAGGGCGAGGTGAAACTGTTCTATCGCAAGCTCCACCCCTGGGTGCCGGTGGAGCCCTGGGAGCCGGGTAATCTCGGGATTCCGGTCTGCGACGGCCCGAACGGCTCCACGCTGGCGCTGATCATCTGCCACGACGGCATGTTCCCGGAAATGGCGCGGGAGTGTGCCTACAAGGGCGCCAACATCATGCTGCGTACCGCAGGCTACACGGCACCGATCCGCCATTCCTGGAAGATCACCAACCAGGCCAACGCCTTCTGCAACCTGATGGTCACCGCCAACGTCTGCCTGGCCGGCACCGACGGCACGTTCAACTCCATGGGCGAGGGCATGATCGTGAACTTCGACGGCGTGCCGCTGGTGGAGGGCAACGGTCTGGCGGACGAGATCATCACCGCCGAGGTGCGGCCCGATCTGGTGGATGAAGCCCGGGAGACCTGGGGCGTGGAGAACAACATCTACCAGTTCGGCCATCGGGGTTATGTGGCGGTGAAGGGCGGGGCGCAGGACTGCCCCTACACCTACATGCACGACATGGTGGCGCAGCGCTATCGTCTGCCCTGGGAAGACAGGGTGCGCGTCACTGACGGCACCTCCTGCGGTTTTCCGGTCCCGGAACGGACGTACCGGGGCTGATCGTGCCGCTTCTCCTCGTATACCAGAACTCTGTAGTGCACCACATTAGTGCATGACAGGTCACGAACTCCCCCCTGCAGTGCAACTGAACCGTGACGCCTTGTTGCTGCCGCATTCGCAAGCAAGGCATGGCAACGGTTTTCCCGGTTTTACGCAGGCTGGCTTCCGTCTTGCAAGCAAGCGGGCATCGGCGCCGCGGCGCCAGGCCGGAACCTCGGGATGGCCGAGGGTGGGCAAGAACTTTCATTGCTGTCTCGTTTCCCTGGAGAAAACACCATGAGTGACAAAACCAATGTCTCCCGCCGCCGCTTCATACAGGGCATGGGCGTTGCCGGCCTGGGCGCGGCCTTCCCCGGTATCTGGCTGGGCAAGCCTGCCCGCGCTGCCGAACTGCGGGTGGGTTTCATCTACGTGGGCTCCCGCGACGACTATGGCTACAACCAGTCCCACGCCCAGGGTGCCAGGGCGCTGCGCGACATTCCCGGCGTCACCGTGCTGGAAGAGGAGAACGTGCCAGAGACCATCGCGGTCCAGCGCACCATGGAAAGCATGATCAACCTGGATGATGTCAACCTGGTATTCCCGACCTCGTTCGGCTACTACGACCCGCACGTGCTGCGCGTGGCCGGTCGCAACCCGAATATCCTGTTCCGGCACTGCGGCGGGCTCTACCAGGAAGGCAGTCACCCGGAGAATGCCGGCAGCTACTTCGGCTACATCGACGAGTGCCAGTACCTGAACGGCATCGTTGCCGGCCACACGACCCGCAGCAAGCGGCTGGGCTTTATTGCCGCCCGCGCAATCCCGCAGGTGCTCCGTAACATCAACGCCTTCACCATGGGTGCCCGCTCTGTGGATCCGGACATCCGCGTGCAGGTGATATACACCGGCGACTGGCATCTGCCCGTGCGGGAAGCCGAGGCCACCAACGGTCTGGTAGACCAGGGCGTGGACGTCATCACCTGCCACGTGGACAGCCCCATGGTGATCGCCGAGACCTGCGAGGCGCGCGGTATCCATGTCTGTGGTTATCACGCGGACCAGTCCCGGCTGGCGCCCAACGGCTATCTGACGGGTGCGGAATGGAAGTGGGAAACGCCCTACAAGCGAATCGTGGAAGCCGTGATGGCCGGGGAAACCCCGTCGCACTTCCTGCGCGGCGGGCTGGCGGACGGCTTCGTGCAGCCCTCGGCCTATGGTTCCCGGGTGTCCGACGGTGCACGCCGCCAGGCGGACGAGGTGAAGGAGAAGATGATGCAGGGGGATTTCGTCATCTTCGAGGGGCCGCTGAAGGACAACGAGGGCAATACGGTGATCGCCGAAGGCACGTCCCACGACCAGCGCGACACCTGGCTGGAGCAGATGGACTGGCTGGTGGAAGGTGTGCGGGTCTAGACGCCGATGCAGCCGATGACTCTGCTAGCACGTGCCTCGCGCGCCGGATCGGCGGCATTGCCGCCGATCCTGGCGCTGCTGGCCGCCTGCGTGCTGTTCAGCCTGTTCCTGCTGGTACAGGGTATTTCGCCGCCGGCGGTGTTCGGCAACATCTATGAGGGTGCGTTCGGTAGCTGGTTCTCCTGGCAGAACTCCATGCAGCGGGCCGCGCCCATCATGCTCACCGCGCTGTGCGTGGCCATCACCGCCAAGCTGGGTCTGATCGTCATCGGTGCCGAGGGTGCGCTGGTGCTCGGCGGGCTGGGCGCGGCGCTGGCCGGCCTGGCGTTGCAGGGCTGGCTGCCGCCGCTGGGGGTGCAGGCGGGGCTGCTGCTGGCGGGCGCCGTCGTGGGCGGCCTGTGGATCGCCCTGGCCGGCGCACTGCGCCATTACCGTGGGGTGAACGAAACCATCAGCACGTTGCTGCTCACCTACATCGCCATCGCCGTGCTCAACCACCTGGTGGAAGGTCCGCTGCGTGATCCGGCCAGCCTGAACAACCCGTCCACCTACCCGCTGGACTGGAACGTGATGATCGGTGAAATCCCGGGCACGACCATCCACTGGGGCTTCGGCTTTGCCGTGGTGGCCTGCATCGTGTTCTGGGTGCTGGTGAACCGCACCACCTTCGGTTTCTCCGTCAGGATGATCGGCGGGAACCCGCAGGCCGCGAAGCTTTCTGGCATTCCGGTGGGCAGGGTGCTGTTGCTGGCCTGCGGTCTGGGTGGCGCGGCGGCCGGGCTGGCCGGCGCGGTAGAGGTGGCGGCCGTGCATGGTGCGGCCAACAGCTCGCTGGCCGTGGGCTACGGCTTTACCGGCATCCTGGTGGCCTTCATCGCCCGCCAGAACGCGCTGGCGATCATCGCCGTTGCCATTCTGCTGGGTGGTCTGGAGGCCAGCAGCGGCGTGGTCCAGCGCCGCATGGACCTGCCCGACGCCACGCTGGTGGTGTTCCAGGGCATCGCCTTTCTCTGCGTACTCGCTAGTGAAGCGGCCCAGGGGCGACTGCGCATGCCGCAGCTACTGCGCCCGCGGGAGGCTGTCTGATGGAAGCGCAGACCGACGTCCTGCAGGAGCAATTGACCGGCGTTGCCGAGGCGCTGGGCTGGTGGGGCGTGCCGCTGGCGATTCTGGCCGGCGCCATACGCGCCAGCACCCCGTTTCTGTTCGTGGCGCTGGGCGAATGCCTCACCGAGCGCAGTGGGCGTATCAACCTGGGGCTTGAAGGCGCCCTGGTGATGGGGGCGCTGGCCGGCTTCGCGTTCTCCCACATCACCGGCAACCCGTGGGCCGGCGTGCTGATGGCCGCCGTGGTGGGCAGCATGATGGGGCTGATGCACGGCGTGCTGTGCAGCCTGCCGCGGGTCAATGACATTGCCGTGGGTATCGCCATCATGCTGTTCGGCGTGGGGCTGGCGTTCTACCTGGGCAAGCCGTTCATCCAGGAGTCTGCCCCGCGTCTGCCGGCGGTGCCGCTGGGATTCTGGAGCAGTTCCGGTGCAATACAGTCGGCGCTGTCGATCAACGCGCTGTTCGTGATCGGCGTGCTGCTGGCGCCGCTGATGGTGCTGTTCTTCCGCAGTACCCGTTGGGGGCTGGTCGTGCGCATGGTGGGCGATAACGAGGAGGCGGCGCGCGCCGCCGGCTACTCGCCCATGCGGGTGCGCATCATCGCCACCATGGTGGGCAGCGCCATGGCCGGTATCGGCGGCGCCTTCCTGTCGTTGTATTACCCCGGCGGCTGGAGCGAGGGGTTGTCCAGCGGCCAGGGCCTGATGGCGGTGGCACTGGTGATCTTCGCTCGTTGGCACCCGGTGTACTGCATGCTGGCAGCCCTGCTGTTCGGTGCCGCGGGTGCCATCGGCCCGGCGCTGCAATCGGTGGGCGTTAGCTGGGGTTACTACCTGTTCAACGCGGCGCCCTACGTGCTGACGCTGGTCATCATGATCATTGCCTGTTCCCGGTTCCGCACGCTGCGCGGTGCGCCGGGCGAACTCAGCGTGGCCCGCTGAGCCGGACTTTCTGGAGACGGATTGATGAACGAACGCTATATCGAGGCAGACCCCTATCGCTGGCCGTTCGACGGCGACCTGCGGCCGGAGAACACCGCCCTGGTCATTATCGACATGCAGACCGACTTCTGCGGTCCGGGCGGCTACGTGGACCAGATGGGCTACGATCTCTCGCTGACCCGGGCGCCGATGGAGCCGATACGCCGCACGCTGGCCTTCATGCGCGAACGGGGCTTCCACATCATCCATACCCGCGAGGGGCACCGGCCGGACCTGAGCGACCTGCCGGCCAACAAGCGATGGCGTTCGCGGCAGATCGGCGCCGGCATCGGCGACCCCGGTCCGGCCGGCAAGATCCTGGTGCGCGGCGAGCCCGGTTGGGAGATTATCCCGGAACTTGCGCCGCTGGACGGCGAGCCGATCATCGACAAGCCCGGAAAGGGCTCGTTCTGTGCCACCGATCTGGATCTGATCCTGCGCACGCAGGGTATCCGCAACCTGGTACTCACCGGCATCACCACCGATGTCTGCGTGCACACCACCATGCGCGAAGGCAACGACCGCGGCTACGAATGCCTGCTGCTGGAGGATTGCTGCGGGGCCACCGACGCCGGCAACCACCGCGCCGCCATCCAGATGATCAAGATGCAGGGCGGGGTGTTCGGCAGCGTCAGCCGCTCCGATCTGTTGCTGGACGCCTTGCAGGGGGGCTGACCCATGAGCAATCGCCCGGAAACCGCAGCGGTGGTCGATGCCGCTCCCGCGTCGGCGCAGACGGCACCGGCTCAGGCAGCCGGTGGCCGGGCCTGCGGCCTGGAGGTGATCTCGCTGACCAAGCGCTTCGGCGATTTCACGGCGCTGGACGGCGTCTCGATGAAGGTTCGTGCCGGCAGTTTCCATGCGCTGCTCGGAGAGAACGGTGCCGGGAAATCCACGCTGGTGAAATGCGTGGTGGGCTATCAGCAAGCGGACGACGGCAGCATTCTGATTGCCGACCGCGAGCGGCAGGTGCGCAGCCCCCGGGAGGCCTCCATGCTGGGCGTGGGCATGGTGTACCAGCACTTCACGCTGGTGCCGCACATGACCGTGGCGGAAAACCTGATCATGTCCCGCATCGACACGCCCCAGTTCATCAACTGGCGCAAGGCCGGTGCGGAGCTGGAAGAGTTCATGCAGCGCATGCCGTTCCGCATTCCGCTGCATGCGCCGGCCTCCAGCCTGGCGGCGGGGGAGAAGCAGAAGGTGGAGATTCTCCGCCAGCTCTATCTGGAACGGCGCTTCCTGATTCTCGATGAGCCCACGTCCGTGCTGACGCCCGACGAGGCCGACGAGGTGCTGGGCATGCTGCGGGAGATGTGCGGGCGTGGCGAAGTCACCGTGCTGATGATCACCCACAAGCTGCGTGAGGTGAAGGCGTTCACGGACGCGGTCAGCGTGCTGCGGGCAGGGCGCTACGTGGGCGGCGGCGCCACGGCCGATCTCGGTACCGAGGACCTGGCGGAACTGATGGTGGGCGAGCGCCAGCCACCGGCCGCGGAGGCCCGCAGCACCCGGGGTGCCGGCCGCACCGTGCTGGAGATTGCCGGCATGCGTGCGCGGGATGATGAAGGCGTGCCCGCAGTGCGGGACGTGTCGTTCTCGGTCCACGCCGGGGAGATCGTCGGTATCGTCGGTGTGTCCGGCAACGGCCAGAAGGAGCTGGTGGAGGTGCTGGCCGGGCAGAGGCACCCGGAGCACGCGGGCATCAGCGTCCAGGGCCAGCCGTACCGGGCCAGACGCTCGGAGATGATCCGCCACGGCGTCGCCATCCTGCCGGAGGAGCCCCTGCGGAATGCCTGCGTCCCGGGCATGACCGTGGCCGACAACATGGGCTTTCGCGTGTTCGACCGGGCACCGTATTCCTTCATGGGCTGGCTGCGGAATGGCCAGCGCCGACGCCGCGCGCAGGAGCTGATCAAGGCATTCGGTGTGCGCACGCCCGGGGCGGAAAGCCCCATCGGCAAGCTCTCCGGCGGCAACGTCCAGCGCGCCGTGCTGGCAAGGGAACTGACCGGCGACGTGCGCCTGCTGATCGCCGCCAACCCCGTCTTCGGGCTGGACTTCAAGGCAGTGCGGGAAATTCACGACCGTTTGCGGGAGGCGCGCGACAACGGCACCGCCGTGCTGCTGATCAGCGAGGACCTGGATGAGGTGCTGCAGTTGTCCGACCGCATTCTGGTGATGTACGAAGGCCGTATCGTGCACGAAACCACGCGGGACCAGGCCCAGGTGCGCGTGATCGGCAAGCACATGGCGGGGGACCACGCCTGATGCCTACCATGCAGGCCCGTCCCTACGATTACACCTTCCCCGTGCCCGGCACTGCGCTGCTGGTGATCGACATGCAGCGGGATTTCATCGAGCCCGGCGGTTTCGGCGAGAGCCTGGGCAACGACGTCAGCCGCCTCCAGGCCATCGTGCCTGCGGTCGCGCGCCTGCTGGAACTGGCCCGCGGAGCCGGTCTGCCGGTGATCCACACGCGGGAAGCCCACCGGCCGGATCTCTCCGACTGTCCGCCCGCCAAGCGCGAGCGCGGCGCGCCCAGCCTGCGCATCGGCGACGCCGGTCCCATGGGCAGAATTCTCATCGAGGGCGAACCCGGGAACGATTTCGTGCCGGCGCTGGGGCCGGTAGACGGCGAACTGGTCATCAGCAAGCCGGGCAAGGGCGCGTTCTACAACACCGGGCTGGACGACTATCTGCGTTCCACCGGCATCAGCCATTTGCTGATCGCAGGCGTCACCACGGAGGTCTGCGTGCAGACCAGCATGCGTGAGGCCAATGACCGTGGTTACGACTGTCTGCTGGTGGAGGACTGCACCGAAAGCTATTTCCCGGAATTCAAGCGCGTGACGCTGGACATGCTCACCGCCCAGGGCGGCATTGTCGGCTGGACGGCCACGCTTGCTAACCTTTTCGCAAGTCTTGCCATGTCTCAGTGGCCGCCTGCGCCGCCGTCGCAAGGCGCGAGGAGGGAAGTGTAGCGGGCTACATGACCGACGAGCAACGCCGCCACGGCGGCGCAGGCGGCCACCCGCAGGGCGCCGTTGTGCGGCTCGCCAGCGGTGTTGCGCTCACTTGATGTGGAATGACCACGCCAGCGCTCGCGCGCCTTGCTGCCAAGCCGCACAACGGCGCTGAGACATGGCAAGACTTGCGAAAAGGTTAGTAAACAGTTGGAGGCCGCGCTCGGCGCGGAGACTGATCAATGACCCCACCGAACCTGCATTTGACCCAAGGCCTGCAACAGCCACCGGCCGATCTGGAATGGTCTCCGCTGCGCCCCGGCGTGGACGCCGCCTGGATCTACCGGGATGAAGAGGGCGGCCCCGCCGCCGCCTACCTGCGCTACGAGCCCGGGGCGGAAGTGCCCCGGCATCGACACCCGGCGCCCGAGCACATTTTCGTGCTGGAAGGCTCCCAGGAAGACGAATACGACAGCTACCCGGCAGGTAGCGTGGTGATCAACCCGGCGGGCACCCGGCATTCGGTGCGCAGCCCCGAGGGCTGTCTGGTGCTGGTGGTCTGGGGCCGGCAGGTGGAGTTCGTCTGAAAGGCTGCTAGCATCGGAGCGATTCCTCGTCCTGTCGGAGTGGCTCCATGGAAAAGGTTCTGCTGGTTACCGGCGGCAGTCGCGGCATCGGTGCGGCAACGGCGCGTCTGGCCGCCGCCGCGGGTTATGCGGTGTGCATCAGCTATGTGCGTAACCAGACTGCAGCGGACGGCGTGGTTCACTCGATTACCGAAGCTGGCGGCAGGGCCATGGCAGTGGCCGCAGACGTCGCGCGTGAAGAGGATGTGACCCGGCTGTTCCACACCCTGGAGGAACGCTTCGGCCGGGTGAACGCACTGGTGAACAACGCCGGCGTGCTGGAAGCCCAGATGCCGGTGGAACAGATGGATCTCGGTCGCCTGCAGCGGGTCTTCTCTGTGAACGTTTTCGGCAGCTTCCTCTGTGCTCGGGAGGCCGTGCGCCGTATGTCCACCCGGCACGGCGGCTCCGGCGGCGCCATCGTCAATGTGTCCTCATCCGCCGCGCGGCTGGGCGCGCCGAACGAGTACGTGGACTACGCTGCGGCCAAGGGCGCTATCGACACCTTCACACTGGGGTTGTCGAAGGAGGTGGCGGCCGACGGCATTCGTGTTAACGCCGTGCGTCCCGGCGTCATCTATACCGATATCCACGCCAGCGGCGGCGAGCCCGGCCGCGTGGAGCGGGTGAAGGGCAGCGTGCCGATGCAGCGCGGTGGCGAGGCGGAGGAGGTGGCGCGGGCCATACTCTGGCTGCTCTCCGACGAAGCCTCCTACAGCACCGGCGCGCTGGTGGATGTTTCCGGCGGACGCTAGCGGACGCTACCGTCCGGTTTCTCCCCACACCCGCGGGCTGCGTGGCGTCTCCAGACGGTAGTCCGAGTAGCCGCGCGTGAAGAATTCCCGGCCCAGGCGTTCCGCGGCGCGGATCGGGTCGTCCGGGTCCCTCGCCACCTCGCCGCGGCTGTTGCCCACCCCGCGCACCACGCCCACCAGCCGCGAATGCGTGTACCGGGTGAATTCCTGCAACTGGTGCACCGGGGCAAAGGCTGCGCCGGGGTAGGTTTCCTCCGCGGACAGCACCAGCCCGAGCTGCTTGCCTGCCATGGCGCCGAGTACGCGCTCGGCGTCCGGATACGACGCGGCGTAGTAGCAGAAGGTCCGGTCGAAGAAGGCCTTCATCTGGGCGGACAGCCCATACCAGTAGATGGGGGAGCAGAACACCACCCCGGCCGCCGGCAGGAACTCGTCCAGGAACAGGTGCCGGAAGCCGTCATCAATGCTGCAGGCGCCGTCGCTCCGCCGGCACTGGCGGCAATCCCGTAGAAAGTGGCCGACATGGTCGTCCAGGAACCGCAGCTTCACCGTGGTGCCCGCTTCCTCGGCGCCGCGCTGCACCGCCTGCGCCAGCGTGGCGCTGTTGCCGTTACGGCGTGGACTGCCCACCAGCACCAGCAATGATTCCGTCTCTTTGGCGTACTGCATGAAATCCCTCCTTACCCTGATGTGGAGAGCTGACATTAAATCAGGATAATGGATGGCAACGACTGAGTATTCGTCAGTCAGGATGACTTAAATTCATCATGAGGGTTGCTGATGTTTGGTTCCCTGCCGCTCGCGGCGCTGCGTACCTTTGAATCCGCCGCCCGCCTGCACAGCTTCAAGGCGGCGGCGGAAGAACTGGCGGTGACGCCGACAGCGATTTCCCACCAGATCCGGCGGCTGGAACAACAACTGGGCGTGGCCCTGTTCCGGCGTGTGCCTCGCGGCGTGGAACTCACGGCGGCCGGGGAGCGATTGTTTCGCAGCCTGCACGGCGCCTTGCTGGATATCTCCCATGCCGTGCATTCGCTGCGGCCCCGGCCCGATCCGGCGGCGCTGGTGGTGACCACAACCCAGTCTTTCGCCGCCCTCTGGCTGGTGCCGCGGCTGGGCCGGTTTCACCGTCGCCACCCGGAACTGCGCCTGCGGCTGGACACCAACCCCGCGCCGGTGGATCTGCAGCAGGACGCCAGCGTGGATGTCGCCATTCGCTACGGCGACCGCGCGTATCCCGATCTGCACGAGGTGTGCTGTCTCGCGGAATGCTTTGGTGTCTATGGTGCGCCTGGCGCAGCGCCCGCTGGACGGCAGTCACCGGCCTTGCTGCTGACAGTGCGCTGGCAGCAGTCCGCCCTGTACGACCAGGCCTGGGAGCGCTGGTGCGACGAGGCTGGTGTGGGCTGGCTGGTCGACGGTACGCCGGTCCGTGCCTATGAAGAGGAAAACCACGCGCTGCAGGCGGCCATCGCCGGGCAGGGCGTGGTGCTGGCGAGTTCCATCCTGGTGTCGGACCCGGTGCGCAACGGTTTGCTGCACCCCTGCCGCCCGGAAATCCAGGTCCCAGGGGCCAGATACACGGCGCTCTGCCAACCCGGCCGCGAACGCCACCCGCCGGTCAGGGCTTTCCTGGACTGGCTGGCGGAGGAGATGCAGGCCGGATAACCGTAACGCGAGCGCACGAATTGATCAGCGCTTCCCTAGACCAATGGCAGCGAAACCAGCCCACCACCGCGCAGGGACCGGGTGACCGCGTCGGTCCACTCCATGTAGTGCACGCCGGTGGCAAAGTCGGTCAGCGTGACCGGCCTGCCTTGACGGATGGAGGCGATGAAATCCTTCTCCACGTGCCAGTCCCCGCGCTTCTCGGGATCAATCCTCACCGGCTGCAGGGTCTTGTCTCCTCGCTTCCCGGCAAGCAGCTCCGGGTCACCGCCCGGGGCCTGATGCAGGCGCAGTGTCCCTTCCGTGCCGAACACCAGGATGTCCACCGGTGCTGGCGCCAGCCCGGCCACGGTGGTCACGCAAAGCCGCAACTGGCCGCCCTGTTCCAACTCGCCGATGATGTCGAGATGGTCGGGGATGGTCATATCCACGCGGTGGCCACTGGCGTCCCGGCGATGGTTTACCACCGCACGGCCCACCGCCTGCACGCTGCGGGCGCGGCCGACCCAGCGCATCAGGCATTCGTACCAGATGCCCATGCTCATGATGTTGTTGCCGGAGTACGCGCGCTGATGCCGCCAGTGGAGCGGTGAATCCGCGTCCGGAAAGTCGCTCCCGGCGGCAATGCGGGCATCCACGGCAATCACCTCGCCGATCCGCCCCTCGCCGATCATGTCCATCACCGTGCGGTCGAAAGCGAACGTCATCGGCGCGGGTACGATCTGCGCCACCTGGGCAGGGCGGGCGCGGGCTGCATCCAGCATGCGGTGCGCCTGGTGGCTGTCCATCGCCATGCGTGCCTCGCACAGCACATGCTTGCCGGCTTCCAGCGCGGCAATGGTGATCGGCGCGTGCATGTACGGCCAGGTGCCGATGCACACTGCATCCACACGGTCATCGTCCAGCACGGCCCGCCAGTCCGGTGCGACATACGGTATGCCGAACGCATCCGCAAACGCGCGGCCGGATTCCGGCGTGCGGTTCGCCACTGTCACCACCTCCACCCCGTCAATGCTCTGAAACCCTGGCATGTGCCGGGCACGCATGTTGCCTCCGGCCCCGATCAGCCCGATACGCAGTGGTGTGTCGCTCATGCTTCCCCCGTCAGAATGCGTATGGAAGGTTCAACCTGTACCCGGTCATCCTAGCGGACCTTGAACGCCGGTGAACCGTTTCGCTCACCCGGAGCCGGGAACCGCTCATCAAGGCGTGCGGTCGCTTGATGGACGGCTGAGTCCAACAGGCACTTCCCCGCGTTCTCTGTCGATTCTGCCATTCTCTTCCGACTATCAGTCAGACAGGGGTGGCTGGCTGGGCCGGGGTACTGAAGATGTCTTTATCGGCCAACCGGCCCGGCTGAACGTGGAGGACGTATGCGCAAGCTCGTCGTTGCCGAACATATCAGTCTTGATGGTGTTATCCAGTCGCCGGGCGGGTCCGAGGAGGACACCGGTGGCGGCTTCCGTCTCGGTGGCTGGATCGTGCCCTACGCGGACGAGGCCACTGGCCAGGCAGTGCAGAATTTGCACGCGGAGCCGTTCGAGTTGCTGCTGGGGCGCCACACCTACGACATCTTCGCGTCGTACTGGCCGCATGTATCGGCCGATTCCGGTGCCCGTGCCATCGCCGATCTGTTCAACAGCATACCCAAGCACGTGGCCACGCATCGGCCGGATACGCTGGACTGGCGGAACAGCCATGCGCTGGGGGGCGACCTTGTTGATGCGATTCGCGCGCTCAAGCAGCGGGACGGTCCCAGGTTGTTGACGTGGGGTAGCGGCGACCTGGTGCACCAACTGCTTGCGGCGGGCCTGGTTGACGAGCTTCGGCTTCTGATCTATCCCATTGTTCTTGCGCGGGGTAAACGACTGTTCGATGAGAATGCCCGGCCCTCGGCCTACACACTTGAGGACTCCGCCAGCACGCCCGGCGGTGTGCTGATCACCCGCTACGGGCGCAGCGGGGAGGTGCGTGCCGGTCGGTTTGAGCCATGCGCCCTGGTTCCATGAATGAGGATAAACAGTGGCAGTTCCTATAAGCCCGGAAGAACAGGAAGCACTGCTTCGCACGTTGAAAGCCCGCTTCGAGAAGCATATGCACCGGCACGACGGCATTTCGTGGGGAGACGTGCAGGCCAGGCTACAGGCCAACCCCGGTGCACTGCGCTCGCTGGGGGAGATGGAGGCCACCGGCGGTGAACCGGACGTGATCGGCCGGGACGAGGAGACCGGGGCCTGCCTGTTCTGCGATTGCTCCGCGGAAACACCGAGCGGTCGCAGAAGCATCTGCTACGACGGGGAAGCGCGCGAATCCCGAAAGGAGCACAAGCCGAAGAGCAGCGCCGTGGAGATGGCCGCTGCGATGGGTATCGACCTTCTCACCGAAGAGCAATACCGGGAATTGCAGACGCTTGGTGAATTCGATACCAGGACGTCCAGTTGGGTGAGCACGCCGTCCGATGTCAGGGCGCTCGGAGGAGCCATGTTCTGCGATCGGCGCTATGGCAGGGTATTCGTCTACCACAACGGCGCACAGTCGTACTACGCGGCCAGGGGGTTCCGGGGCCTACTCCGGGTGTGACCGGCGCGTTCGGACGCGGGGAAGGGTGCAATCGCTGGAGAACATGTGGCACGCAATATCGAGATCAAGGCCCGGTCGAGGGATTTTGACGCGCAGGCCCGCACGGCGGCCGGGTTGGCCGGTGGCGCCCCCAGCCACCTGTTCCAGGAGGACACCTTTTTCCATGTGCCCCGGGGACGGCTGAAGCTGCGGGACTTTGGGGACGGTACCGGCGAGCTGATCCAGTACCACCGGGCGGACGCCCCCGGGCCGAAGCAGTCGGACTATGCTCGCTCGGCGACACGCGAACCCGGCTCCCTGAAGCAGACGTTGACGGCAGCGCTCGGCGTTCGGGCAGTGGTCCGGAAGCACAGAACCGTGTTTCTCGTGGGCCAGACCCGCGTACACCTGGACGAGGTGGAGGGGGTTGGGCGTTTCATCGAGCTGGAAGTCGTGCTCGGCCCTGGGGAAACCGCGGTGAAAGGGTCTGCCGTGGCGCGGAACCTCATGTCAGCGCTCGGCATCCGCGAGTCTGATCTGGTAGCAGGCGCGTATGTGGACCTGCTTGTGTCGGGAGACCACGAATAGGTGATGTCCTTGCGGACATCGGAACAGCACGAGAACGCGAAAACCGTGCAGCTCCATGGGAGCCGAATGCCATGAACGACGGGTTGTGCTGCCGGGAACTGGAGGCTGCGGAAGAAGCCTTCAATCAGGCAATCATCTCGAACGATGTGGTCCGGATATCGGCCTGCATCAGCGAGGACTGGGTGCTGGTGACGCCAGAGGCAGGGCCTGTGCCCAGGGAGCGCTTCCTGCAGGCGGTCGCCGACGGCGTGCTGAGTCATGACAGCATGACCAAGGAGATTGACCGTATTCGCGTGTACGGTGACGTGGCAACCGTCACGGGGCGCGGTTGCAATACAGGCATGTTCAGGGGCGAGCCTGTCAGCGCGGACGAATGGGTGACCGACGTCTACGTGAAATCCGGCGGGCGCTGGCTATGCGTGCTGACTCACCTGACACCCGCGGCCGGCAACCAGTAGCCGCATGATGAAGAAAACGCCGGACCGGTCCATGAGCGAATATACGGATTACCTGACGGAAGTCTTCGAACGCTTCGGTCCGGTCACGGCGCGGAAGATGTTCGGTGGCTATGGCCTCTACCATGATGGCCTGATGTTCGCGTTGGTTGCAGGCGATGTCTTGTACCTGAAAGCGGACGCGGAGAATGCGGAGCGTTTCCGGGAACGGGGTCTGGGTCCGTTCGAGTACGACAAGGGTGGCCGGCTTGTGGCCACGTCGTATTTCCAGGCTCCCGATGAAATTATGGACAACCGCGAGGCGGCGGCGGAGTGGGCGCGCCGCTCGTTCGATGCCGCGCTTCGCGCCCGTGCCGCCGGCAAGCCCCGGCGACCGAAAACCGGCCGCAAGCCAGGCCGGGAACATTGACCGTGGCTGACGCTGGTCGATTCCGCGACTGGAACCTCGCGATTGTCTCGAATTTGTCCATGAACATGCACATGTCGGTGCTGCGTAGATAGGGACAGACCCCTGGGGTAAGGAGCGGGACCGTCATCGTCGTGGTGTCTTGTCGCCGGGGCTTTTCACGGATACGATTTCGTTTGTGAATTCTCACAGCTCAAGGAAGGAGCTTCTCCATGAAACGTAGGGTAGATATCGTCAGGAAGTGGGAAACTGATCGTTCCACGATAAGCGAGTTTCTGATTCCAGGCGCACAGCGTGATGAAATCACGCGCGGATACATGCTGGAACGCCCAGGGCCGGATACCACGCAGCCCGGACTTCGCAAGCGTATTCCCGAGGGCAGTTACCAGTTGCAATGGCAGACTGCCACCAACCTGCCGGGCGTGCGTCCCTATCTGCCTGTCCCCTGGCTGTACAACCTCCATGTGCCGGATACTCGGTACATTTACGTTCATAATGGGAACTTCCCCCACAATACCGACGGTTGTCTGCTGATAGGAACGAGTCGGTTGGAGAACATGGTCGGCGCGAGTGTCGAGGCGTTGCTGAAATTCAAGATCTACCTTGAGCGGGTGGGAATCGAGAATGTCATTCTCCGCATTACCTCTGACTATCAGTAACCTGTTGGGTCCAGACTATTTTCTCCCGTGGCGGTGTCGCAAGCGACCAGAGGTGGAAGATCATCTGCGGTGGCTTCTTGCTCCTGGCTACGAACGAAAGCCAGTCTCGAGCCTGACGCCTTGGGGTTCGAGCGCGAACATGGGAATTCATCAGCTTTTCTCTGGCGGCATTTCTTGCGGGTTGGAACCATGAAACGGATTTTCTTGCTCTGGTTCGGTGTCTTGTTCATGAGCCCGGTTTCCATGCTTCATGCCGGTGGTACAGGCGGTATTGCCGAGGAGACAAGGGTTCTTTTACCGCAGGACAGCGCATTATCCATTGTGGAGGAACATGAGCGCGACGGTGACTTTCTCTTCGCGGGAAAGCTCCGGCTGGAAGGGATTCTACTCGCCTACTGGGAGGCGATTTATCGGGATACGGGGCGGACCACCCTGGCGGAAACCTCCCCGGAGCGAACGATGTACCTGAGATTCTATCCGGACCCCGGGTCGCTGGAGCGGTTGCCCGTATTCGTATCGCCATCCGGCCGGAAAAGCACGCCAACCCGGGTTTTTCTCTATCGCGAACGTGGTAACGAGAGCGACGGAGACAAAACCCTTCAGGCCGGGTTCAGGCCCGGGGAGAGAGAGGCGATTGACCATTTTATCGCTGAGTTTCAGGAGGTACCGCCCGGGTTTTTTGAGCACAATGAAGGGTATGCCCTGCAACCAGTCACCATCGTGCTGGACGAGTTGCTGAGTGTTTTCGAGGGAAACCACCGTTTCCTCTATGCCCGGGCAAGCAAATTCGAATCTCTTTCCCTTACCGATTACGCTCTCCGTCAGATACCCGATTCCAGCATCGACGAGTTCCTCGGAAGGCCATGGGCGGAAACATTCTACGTGGATGAACCTCTCGACCTTCGACAGGAACCGGACGCCGATAGCGCGATTGTCGGTCGCCTGGAAGCTGGCACCGCGGGTATCGAAAAGGTCAGTACCGCCAAAGCCGGTTGGGTGAAAGTGCAGTTCAGACAGGAAGAAGGGGAGCAGGACGTCTCCGGATATGTAAGGGCGTCGCAGTTAATCGTCATCAACTAGTGTTGTGCGTCAGCAGTTCGCAGCATTTCTGCGGCCCTGAGACGCGTCCGGGCTAGGCGGCGCTCTTGCCAATGGCCGTCGCCCTTGGCAAGAGCGCCAACATTGCCCGCGGGAGGCGCCTAGCACCAGCGTAAGGCTGACGCTCAGAAGTGCTGCGAACGTCTGTTACGGGACATTAATGCCCCTGGCCGGAAACCCGATCAGGCCATACGAATCCGTGCATACCGGGAATAGCGGGCGTTCACCCACAATGACAGTCCGATAACGGCACCTCCCAGGGCCAGCCGCGCCAGATCCGCGTCCCGGCTCCAGATCACCAGGTTGACGAGCAGGCCTGCGGGTATCAGTGCGTTGTTCATGACCGCCAACGTTCCCGCATCCACCAGGCAGGCACCCCGGTTCCACAGGTAAAGACCCAGGCCCGAGGCGGCGAAGCCCAGCCAGGCGAGAACAACCCAGTGGGTCGTCGTGCCGGGCATCAGTTCCCGGTTGCCGAAGACCAGGAAAGCCGGCAGGGCAATGATGACCGCGCCCAGATAGAAGTAGCCGAAGAAGCGGTAGCTGGGAATGTCCGTGGGGTAGCGCTGCAGCAGGTGCTTGTAGCCGACCTGGCCGGCGGCGAATGCGGCATTGGCCACCTGCAGCAGGAGAAAACCGGTCAGGAAGTCCTGGCTCAGCCCATTGTAACGGATGATCCCCGCGCCCACGGCCGCGACGGCCGCCGCCAGCAACGCCACCGGTGCAAACCGTCCATGCAGAGCGTCGTCAATAAGGGTGACATACAACGGGGTGAATATAGTGAACAGCAGCACCTCCGGTACCGTGAGGAAGGCGAAGGAGCGATACAGGAACAGGTAGGTGACGCCGAACTGCAGCATGCCCACAACGATTACCCCGCCGATCAGCGGCATCGCCAGACCGCGCCAGCGGGTCACAGGAAGAAAGGCCAGTCCGCCGCAGAGGATGCGGGTGAGGACGGCAAAGTCGTTGTCCACCTGGCCGGCCAGGTACTCGCCGATCAAGCTGAAGGAGAATGCCCAAAGGATGGTGACGAAGATCAGGTAAGCCATGAGCGGTCAGTTCCCCGAATCTGTTCTGTAGCGCATGTTCGTTGTTCTGGTGCAAGGCGGCGAGCATAAAGAAACTGCGGGCAGTACGACAGATGCCGGGACGGAAAGGCAGGGGAGGCACTCCGCGCCGGAGAACGTGACGTTCATGCACTTTTATGGCGCAACCGAACGTGAAAAGCCCTGCTTTGGTGCATTCGGCGTTTTCTGCGTATTTGTGGCCGGGGTTTTTATATTTCTGTTTATAGAGAATTTTTCTGTGTCCTGAGTTGGCGGGCTGAGCTGGCACAAGGCTTGCCATACCGTCTTTGTATACAAGCCGGGGCCATTTTTCGGGCGCCGGCGCGCAAGCTGACGATATGGACGGACCGGACTCATGCCCCCAAGCCTTGGATGGACACTTGCCGATTGGCAGAACGCCTACGCCAGCGGCCAGTCCCCCGAAGACCTGCTCACGCCGCTCGTAGAATACTTGAACGTCAATGAAGATCCCGCCTGGATCAGCCTGCTGGGCAAGGACGGCGTGGAAGCCGCGCTCACCGAACTGGCGGGCAAGAACCCGGCGAAGTTGCCCCTTTACGGCGTGCCCGTGGCGGTAAAGGACAATATCGATGCCGTTGGATTTACCACCACCGCCGCGTGCCCGGCCTATGGTTATCGGCCGGAAGCGGATTCCGAAGTGGTGGCCCGGCTCAAGGCCGCCGGGGCCGTCCTGGTCGGCAAAACCAATCTGGACCAGTTCGCCACCGGGCTGGTGGGCACCCGTTCGCCTTTTGGTGCGGTGCCCAACAGCTTCGACCCGGACGTGATCAGCGGTGGTTCCAGCTCCGGTTCTGCCTCGGTGGTCGCACGTGGTCTGGTTCCGGTTTCGTTGGGCACGGATACCGCGGGCTCGGGCCGTGTTCCCGCTGGCCTGAACAATCTGGTGGGGCTGAAGCCGACCCGGGGAGCGGTCAGTATCCGGGGAGTAGTGCCCGCCTGCCGGTCGCTGGACTGCGTCAGCGTGTTCGCCCTCACCACGGCTGATGCGGGCACGATCTACGACATCCTCCGAGGACCGGACGAGGGCGATGCCTTCAGCCGTGTCCAGCCGGGTGTACTGCCTCCCTCCGGCAGTCGCCTGCGCCAATCCGGCCCGCTGCGGACCCTGGCCGTCCCTGCCAATCCACCCTGGTTCGGCGACGCGGCGGCGGAGGCCGCCTGGCAGACAGTGCTGGCCAGTTTTCCTGGCACCGGCGTGGAACTGGTGCCCATGGATTTCGGCCCGCTGTTCGAACTGGCGGCGCTGCTCTATGAAGGTCCCTGGGTGGCGGAGCGCCACGCGGCGGTGGGTGCTTTCATCAGCAGCCACCCGGACGAGGTGAATCCGGTGGTCGCCGGTATTATCCGGCAGGCCGAGGGCAAGACCGCCACGGAAACCTTCACGGCCATGTATCGCAAGGAAGCACTACTGAAGGAGATCGACAGGGCGTTTGCGGGCGTGGACGGCCTGCTCGTGCCCACCGCGCCGCGGGCGCCTACCCAGGCGCAGGTGGCGGCGGACCCGGTGGGGGTGAACAGCCAGATGGGCACCTACACCAATTTCGTCAACCTGGCGGACCTGTCCGCCCTGTCGGTGCCGGCCGGTTTCCGTAGCGATGGCCTGCCGTTCGGCATCACCCTGATCAGCGGTGCCTGGAAGGACGGCGAACTTCAGGCCCTGGCAGCAGAATGGCTGAACCGGCAGCCCACTCTGCTCGGCGCCACCGACAAGCCCCGCCCGGCCGAACACGCGGTGACTGCGGAAAGCGGCAGGACCATCACTGTGGCCGTGGTGGGCGCCCATCTCACCGGCATGCCCCTGAACGGTCAGTTGACCGAGCGTAACGGCGTGCTGCTGGAACAGACCACCACCACCCGCCGATACCGTCTCTACGCGTTGCCGGATACCGCACCCCCCAAGCCAGGGTTGCGGCGGGTCGACGATGGCAGCGGCGAGGCCATCACGCTGGAAGTCTGGCAGATGCCGGAGCACGCCTTCGGTTCCTTCGTGGGGCTGATTCCCTCGCCACTGGGTATCGGCAAAGTCGAACTCGCGGACGGTCGCTGGGTGAACGGCTTTATCTGTGAAGGGTATGCCTTCGAAGGCGCGCGGGACGTCACTGCATTCGGCGGTTGGCGCTCGTACATCAAGGAGGGGCGACAAGATGACTGATAGCACCCTGTTTTCGACGGTCCTGATTGCCAACCGCGGCGAGATTGCGGTGCGGATCATCCGCACCCTAAAGCGGCTGGGTATCCGCAGCGTCGCTGTTTACGCCCATGCCGACCGTCACAGCAAGCACGTGGAACTGGCGGACGAAGCAGTCGCCCTGAACGGCGAGAACGCCAGCGAAACCTATCTGGACAGCGCCCAGGTCCTGGCCGCGGCCAAGGCCACCGGTGCCGAGGCCATCATCCCCGGTTACGGCTTCCTCTCGGAAAACGCCGATTTTGCCGACGCTTGCGCCGCTGCCGGTATCATCTTCGTCGGCCCCACCCCCGAGCAGATGCGCCAGTTCGGCCTCAAGCATCGGGCGCGGGAGATCGCCGAGCAGGCAGGCGTGCCGCTGGCGCCGGGATCCGGGCTGCTGGCGGATGTGGACGAAGCCCTGGCCACCGCCGATCGCCTGGGCTACCCGGTGATGCTGAAAAGCACCGCCGGCGGCGGCGGTATCGGCCTGACCCGCTGTAACGATGCTGATGCGCTGCGGGAAGCGTTCGAAACCGTGCAGCGCATGGGCAAGAGCTTCTTCAATGACAGCGGTGTGTTCCTGGAGCGCTATATCGCCCAGGCACGCCACGTGGAAGTGCAGATATTCGGCGACGGCCACGGTCAGGTGGCCGCCCTCGGAGAGCGGGACTGCTCCCTGCAGCGACGCAACCAGAAGGTGGTGGAGGAGACCCCGGCTCCCAACCTGCCCGCTGATACCCGCCAGCAGATGCTGGACGCCGCCGTGGCCCTTGGGCGTGAGGTCAATTACCAGTCGGCCGGTACGGTGGAATACATCTACGACGCCGACCGGGACGCGTTCTACTTCCTGGAGGTGAACACCCGCCTGCAGGTGGAGCACCCGGTGACGGAATGCGTGACCGGCCTCGATCTGGTGGAATGGATGCTGCAGATCGCTGCCGGGGAGAGCCCGGATCTGGGCAGCTTCCTGCCCACGCTGAACGGTGCCTCCATGGAGGTGCGCATCTACGCCGAGGACCCGGTGAAGGACTTCCAGCCCTCGCCCGGCGAACTCACGGCAGTGGTCTGGCCCGAGGGGGACGTCCGGGTGGATACCTGGGTGGAAAACGGGACCCAGGTATCCGCCCTGTTCGACCCGATGATTGCCAAGCTGATCGTGCACGGCACGGACCGCGCCGACGCTCTGGCCAAACTGCGGGATGCCCTGGCAAACACCCGCCTGCTGGGTATCGCCACCAACCTGGACTACCTGCGCCAGGTGGTGGCGCAGGAGGACTTCGCCAACGGCGTCGTCTCCACCCGCGCGCTGGAGAGCTTTGAATACCGCCCGGCGGCGGCGGAGGTGGTCAAACCCGGTACCTACACCACGGTGCAGGACTTCCCAGGCCGTGTGGGCTACTGGAACATCGGCGTGCCGCCCTCCGGCCCTATGGACGATTTCGCTTTCCGCATCGCCAACCGCATTGTCGGCAACCACAGCGATGCCGCCGGCCTGGAGTGCACCCTGATCGGTCCCAGCCTGCGCTTCCATCAGGACACGGTGGTGGCCCTCACGGGTGCCCCCACCGAAGCCACCCTGGACGGCGAGCCGGTGCCCTTCTGGGAACCGATCATGGTGAAAGCCGGCCAGGTGCTGGCGATAGACAAGGCAGTGAAGGGCTGTCGTACCTACCTGGCGGTGCGCGGCGGCTTCGATGTGCCGGTGTACATGGGCAGCCGGGCTACCTTCGCTCTGGGGCAGTTCGGCGGCCACGGCGGCCGGCCCCTGCGTCCCGGGGACATGCTGGGTATCAGTCAGCCGGACCTGCCTGCCTGCACCACGCCGGCACCGGTTTCCGATCCCGCCGCCGCCGATCCGGCACTGATCCCGGAATATCCGGATCACTGGGAGATCGGTGTGCTCTACGGCCCCCACGGGGCGCCGGATTTCTTCACCGAAAAATCCATCGAGGGCTTCTTCGCCCAGGATTGGGAGGTGCACTACAACTCCAACCGCCTGGGTATCCGTCTGAACGGTCCCAAGCCGGAATTTACCCGCACCGATGGCGGTGAGGCCGGCCTGCATCCGTCCAACATCCACGATACCGAATACGCCATCGGTAGCATCAATTTCACCGGAGACATGCCGGTGATCCTCACCCGCGACGGTCCCAGCCTGGGTGGGTTCGTCTGCCTGGTGACCATTTCACAAGCGGAGTTGTGGAAGGTGGGGCAGGTCAAGCCTGGCGACACCATTCGCTTCGTGCCCATGGACAACGGCACGGCGGTGCGCTTGCACCAGCGCCAGGAAGCCACCATCAAGACCCTGGTCGCCCAGCCCAGCGCGCCCTGGATCACGCCGGACCTGAAACCTTACAACGACCTCTCCGCAACCATTCTGGCCTGGCTGCCTGAAAAGCCCGGCCGCCCGGCGGTGGCCTACCGGCAGGCGGGGGACCAGTACATCCTGATGGAATACGGCCCCAACGTGCTGGACCTGGCCGTGCGGTTGCGGGTGCATGCCCTGATGGAGCGCATCGCCGCCATCCAGCCGGCCGGCCTGCTGGAACTCTCGCCCGGTGTGCGCTCGCTGCAGCTCCGCTATGACAACACGGTGCTGAGCCAGGAAGCCCTGATGCACTACCTGCTGGAACTGGAGGACGCGTTGCCGGCCACCGATGAACTGAAGGTGCGCAGCCGGGTGATCCACCTGCCCATGGCCTTCGAGGACAGCGCCACACTGGATGCGGTGAGCCGCTACCGCCAGTCGGTGCGGGACACAGCCCCCTGGTTGCCCAACAACGTCGATTTCATCCAGCGCATCAACGGCCTGGACAGCCGCGAGGACGTCAAGGACGTGGTATTCAACGCGCGCTACCTGGTGCTGGGGCTGGGGGACGTGTACCTGGGCGCGCCCTGCGCCGTGCCGCTGGATCCGCGCCACCGGCTGCTCACCTCCAAGTACAATCCGGCGCGCACCTACACGGCCGAGGGCACCGTGGGTATCGGCGGGGTGTACATGTGCATCTACGGCATGGATTCCCCCGGCGGCTATCAGCTCGTGGGCCGCACCCTGCCGATCTGGAACAAGTACCTGAAGAACAGGCAGTTCGCCGAAGGCGCCCCGTGGCTGCTGCGGTTCTTCGACCAGGTGTGCTACTACCCTGTGTCCGAGGACGAACTGGACGTGATGCGCGACCGGTTCCGTGCCGGCCAACTGGAAATCCGCATCGAGGAGGAAACCTTCGATCTGAGGAGCCATCTGGCTTTCCTGGAGGCCAATGCCGACGACATTGCCCGGTTCAGGGAGCGCCAGCAGGCCGCCTACCTGAAGGAAGTCGCCTTGTGGAAGGAAAGCGAGGCCGAAGCCCAGGAACAACTGGCCAAGGCACCGCCCCCGATGGACGCCGCGGATCTTTCCGGCCTGGGCGAACTGATCAGCGCCGAGATTGCCGGGAGCATCTGGAAATGCCTGGTGAAGCCCGGTGACATGGTGGCCGAAGGCGATGCCCTGGTGATCGTGGAAGCCATGAAAATGGAGTTCGAGGTGAATGCCAGCGTGGCCGGCAGAATCAGCGCCGTACACTGTGCCCCCGGCAAGCCGGTATCCCCCGGCGAGCCGCTGGTGAGCATCGAAGTCTGAAGGAGCCCCACGGGAATAGACCAGAGGTTCCTGAAGCTTGCACGCGAGCGACTGCTTCCATCCGTCACCGGCACTGCGCTGTCGGCCGCATTTGCGTAAGCTATGGCGCAGTCCGGGCGCGGTGGCGTCCGCGGGTCATGAAAGGCGGAGCGGAAGGCATGAGCAAGAGAGTGCAAAGGCTGCTGGAGGACATCCACGTTCAGAGGGAAGACCTCTACGCGCTCGTCTCCACATTGCGTGCACTGATCACTTCGGTGGCACCCGAGGCCGTCGAAGGCGTGAAGTACGGAGGCCTGCTGTTTTCGACCCAGCGGCCCGTGTGCGGGGTGTTCGCCTACAAACGCCATGTTTCCCTGGAATTCTCACATGGCGCCGAACTGGCCGACCCCCTCCACGTGCTGGAAGGGGAAGGCAAATACCGCCGGCACATCAAGCTGAAGAACGAGCGTGACATCGAGAACAAGCGCGTCGAGGATTACCTGCGGCGCGCTTTCGGCCAGAGTGCGGCGGGCCAGAGCGGAAGTTGATCCGCGCGTCCTTATGCGCCGCCCACGCCCAGTTTGCGGAAGCGCTCGACGCCTTCGCCGGGTTCGAAGTCGTCCAGCTCGAACATTTGCCGGACCTCGATTTCGCACTCCTGGCCCTGGCCTCGGGGATTGGGAAACTTCAACGCCCATTCTACCGCTTCCTCACGCGAGTTCGTGCGGATAATGGTGTAACCGCCGATCAGTTCCTTCGTCTCCGCGAACGGTCCATCCACCACAGTCTTGCCGGTGCTGGAATAACGGACGCGAAATCCCTTTGCGGTCGGTTGCAGGCCGGAGGCGTCCACGAGGATCCCCGCTTTCGCCAGTTCTTCATGGTAGTCCGCCATGTCATTGATCGCGTCGGGCTCCGGCATCTCGCCACCCTCAACCTTGTCGTCTCCTTTGACGATGATCATGAATCGCATCTTCTGCCTCCTGCTCCTGTTCGCCTTGTCGGGTCGTCATGCGCCCGGGAATGCCTTTGTGGTCAGGTATTCCGGTGCTTTCACGGTCTGGTCGATTGAGACCCGGGGTTTTCGACAGGCACGGTGGTGCTTTGTCGGCTTGCAAGGGGATGTGCCGCGTGGGCACCATGGGCAGCATACGTGGATGTGCTTCGCCATGGTCGGCGAAACCCCCGGTAGCAGCGGCGGGAGGCCGATCTCCGAACCGTGAAAGAGAACAGAGAGACCCATCAGCCAGCCGTTTCGCCGATGGATGCGGCTCCTGTCGCGACGGTGGCCCGGTTATGGCGCTATCCGGTGAAATCCATGCTGGGGGAACAGTGCGGCGTTCTGCGCCTCACTCCCGGCGGGGTGGACGGGGACCGGCGGTACGCCGTGCGGGATGCGGAAGGCAAACTGGGCAGTGGCAAGAACACGCGACGGTTCAGCAGGATCGACGGCCTGTTCGGTTTCAACGCCCGCCATGGCGATGCCGGGCCGGAGATCCGTTTTCCCGATGGCAGCGTCCGTCGATATGGCGATCCCGGGCTGGACCGGGCGCTGTCCGATGCGCTTTCCCAGCCGGTGACGTTGACCGAGCAGGCGGATGTCTCCCATCTGGATGCCGGCCCGGTACATCTGCTGACCACGGCATCGCTGCGCTGGCTGCGGCAGTCTCTGCCGGATACGCAGGTGGACGAGCAGCGGTTTCGGCCCAACATCGTGCTGGATGTGCCGGGGCAGGGCCTCCCCGAGCAGGCCTGGATCGGCCGGCGCCTGCGCATCGGCCCGGTGGAACTGGAGATCGTGGAACCCACCGAACGCTGCGCCATGGTGACCTTCGCCCAACAGGGGCTTTCCCGGGACGTGCGCGTGCTGCGCCACATTGCGCAGCATGCCGACAACTGCTTCGGCGTCTACGCCGAGGTGCTCACGTCGGGATCGGTCTCCACTGGTGACCGGGCATGGTTCCGCGCCGCCGGTCGATGAAACAGCCGGCATTGGATTATTGCCTGCCATGATCCAGACTTTCCGTAGGTTTCCTACCAACCTTTTCGAAGGCCTTGCCATGCCTCGGTGGCTGATGGCGTTGCTGTGGCAAGGCGCGAGGAAGACAGGAGGCGGAAATGGCGGATACAGGCAAGGTCCAGTGCGCCTGCCCGGACTGCACCTGCAAGGTGGAACCGGAGAAGGCGGTAAAGCGCGCCGGCAAGCCCTATTGCGGCGAATCCTGCGCAAACGGGCATCGCGGCGGCAGCGGTTGCGGCCATGCGGGGTGCAACTGCCACGGCTGACGTCTGCGGGCGGCGACGTTTCAGGTGATTCCTGCTCCGCTGGCTTGTAGAATCGAGCAGGACCGAGCCTGCAAGCCAGCAAGGGATCGCCGTGTCAGCATCACCGGATTCTCGCCCGCACTTCACCGAACCCACCACCGATTACTGGCAGACTGTCATCGGGCCGGAGGCCATCAGCGGAGAGCAACTGGTGCCACCGTGGCGATACGGCTACCCGGCCAGCCTGCCCGGCGGGCGGTTCCTGATGCTGCCCATCCGTCAGCTCGCCGGTGATCCGTCGCGGGCGGTGGCCTCGCTGATCTGCAACCAGGCGTCGTTCCCGGTGGTGGAACACCTCGGCTCGCTGCTTGCCGCCGAACTCGAACTCCTCGAGCCCGAGGTGGTGGTCGGCCTGCCCACGCTGGGGTTGACGCTTGCCGCCGTCACGGCTCGCCGTCTGGGCCATAGGCGGTATGTTCCCATGGGGTATTCCCGCAAGTTCTGGTATGACGAGAACCTGTCCGCCGCCGTCCACTCCATCACCACGCCCCAGCCGGGCAAGCGTGTGTATATCGATCCGAACCAGTTGCCGTTGCTGAAGGACCGCCGCGTCGCGCTGGTGGATGACGCCGTCAGCAGCGGCCACACCCTGGCCGCCTGCTGGGATCTGCTGGATTCGCTGGGAGCCAGCGTCGTCGCCTGCGGGGTTGCCATGCGTCAGGGGGACCGGTGGCGTGACGTGCTGGGCGGGGAACGGGCCGACAAGCTGGTGGGGGTGTTCGACAGCCCGCTGCTGCGCGCCGTCCCCGAAGGCTGGGAACCGGACGATCCCCCGCGTTGATTCCGCGCGCCGCCCCCGTTCAGCGACCCTGTCCCGCCGTCGGCTTTCAGTGCCCGGCGCGGAAAGCGCGAGGGGAACAGCCGTTCCAGCGCCTGAACGCGCGGTGGAACGCACTGGCCTCGGAGTAACCAAGCAGGAAGGCGATTTCCGCGACGGTCAGGCGTCGTTCACCCAGGTAACGCTCCGCCAGCTCGCGGCGCACAGCCGTTACCACCTCGCGAAAGCTGGTCCCTTCCTCCTCCAGTCGGCGGTGCAAGGTGCGCGACGTGACGTGCAGGCAGCCGGCCACGTGGTCCAGTGTGGGTTCCCCGTCGCAAAGTTCCTCGGCAAGCACCCGCCGCACCCGGTCCACGGTGGCGCCGGCGGCGGGCAGCCGTTCCAGCACGGTGTTCAACTGCAGTTCCACGATACTGTGCAGCGCCGGGTCCGCTTCCGGCAGCGGGCAGCCAAGCAGTTCCGCCGGGAACAGCAGTTCGCTGCGCTGATGCCCGAACCGCAGCGGTGCCCGGAACACCCGGTGGTGCTCGCTCAGGTCCGCCGGTTGCGCATGGGTGAAGCGGACCTCGATGGGTCGCACCTCGCGGCCGGTGAGGCGGCGCAATGTCTGCAGCCATCCGGTGACGACGAACTCCGAGACCGCTCGCGGCGCACCCCCGGGCAATGGCAGGCGGTGGCTCAGGCAGGCCCTGGTGCCGCTGACCTCAAGCCGCACTTCCGCGGCGTCATGCAGCGCGCGGTGATAGCGCACCAGCCGCCCCAGCCCCGCGCCCAGGTCCGGGCTGGTACGGACGGCATACTCCAGCGCCCCGAAAGCACCGGGCCGAATCGCCTCCGCCACATGGATACCCAGGTCCGGATCGGCCGTGACGGTCCGGGCGGCCTCCCAGAGCGCGATGGCCTGGGTGTGGGGAACACGCGCCTCCGGGTCCTGCGCGATTGCCTGCACGGCAGCGGCGGCAGGAATCCGACCCAGGGAATGCCCGAGGGAGGACAGGTAGTTCAGCAGGGGAGCCAAGGAACGAACCGACAGCGAAATGCGCCTCCGGCTGCCGGGCCGTCGGTGTTGGCGAGAACTGTCACTGCTTTTGTCTGAACCGGTCATCTGGCCGACCGCCTGGTTCTTTTATGCTGACTGTCGTGGCGAAAGTGGTCCGCGGAACGATACTAACCTTACTTTCGAGGAGGTTGGTAACTCCATTGCGGGGTAGAGGCTTGTGCCGGGAGCGAACAGCATCATGAAGCAATTGGACAGCGAAATCACGATTGCGGGAACGGCCGAAGCGGTCTGGACGGTGCTGACCGATTTCCAGCATTATCCCGCATGGAATCCGTTCATCCAGAAGGCAACCGGGGAGTTGCGGGAAGGCGCACGCCTGAATGTACGCATCAAGCCGCCCGGCTCAGGCGCAATGACGTTTCGCCCCACCGTGCAGACCTTGATCCCCGGGACGCGGCTGTCCTGGTTGGGGCATCTGCTTTATCCGGGGCTGTTCGATGGCGAGCACGTCTTCGAGATCGTGGAGGAAGCGGCGGGGCGTGTGCGTTTCCGCCAGAGCGAGGGGTTCAAAGGCCTTCTGGTTCCGGTTTTGCCGTCCAGTCTGTACGAGAAGACACAGCAGGGCTTCGCGTTGATGAACCTGGCGCTGAAACAGCGGGTGGAAAACGATCTGCGTGCGGTGGCCTGAAAATTCGCTGGCGATTTCCACGAAATCCGCGCATCATGAGCCATCCGGATCTCGCTTTTCCTGTAAGGCATTCCCTACCTCTGCTAGGTCTTTCCTGACCCGCATTTCAGCGTCGCCCGATTGTGCGGATACGCTCTCCGAATCAATCATTTCCCTGTTTCAGCAGGGGTGATTTCGGTGATTCAGAAAAATCTGCCAATAGTTGTGGTTTGGGCCGGCGCGGCGCCTGGTGCGCTGCTGCTGCCTATGCTGCTGCAGCCTGTTCTCCTGGCGGTCGCCCTGGCCGCGCTGTGGCTGCTTTCGGCTGCAGTTCTCACCTGGTTGGTTCGTGCGTTACCCGACGGTGTCCAGAACGACGCCGGGCCGATGGAGACCGAACTCCCGGCTCCGGCGGCGGCATCCGTGCTCGGGGACATCGGCGAACGCCTGCTGCCGATCTGGAGCCGCCACATCGAAACTGCCCGCTCCCATACTGAATCCGCCGTGCTGGGTCTGACCGGGAACTTCTCCGGGTTGGCGGTGCAGTTGACGACCGCCAACCGCATGTCCGACGACGTTGCTTCCTCGGTCGAAGGTGGCATGGGCACGGCGTTTGGCCAGGGCGAGCGGGATCTGCGCGCCGTGGTCGACAGCCTCCGCCAGTCCCTGGAGGAGCGCGATGCCCTGCTGGAGCAGATCACCGGTCTTGCCGTTTTCATCGAGGAGCTGAACCAGATGGCGCGGGACGTCGCCACGGTCGCAGGCCAGACCAACCTGCTGGCACTGAACGCGGCTATCGAGGCGGCACGCGCTGGCGAGCAGGGGCGCGGCTTTGCCATCGTCGCCGACGAGGTCCGCAAGCTCTCCCGTTTGTCCGCGGAGACCGGGTCGCGCATCGGCACCAAGGCGGCACACATCGGCGAGGCCATCGAATCCGCCGTCGCCGCCGCCGAGCTTTCCCGCGGGCGGGACGGCGAATCCGTCCAGAGCGCCGAGCAGGTCATCCAGCGCGTGCTGGGCGAATTCCAGGAACTGGGCGGCAAGCTGGTGGAGGCTGCCCAGGAACTGCGCCAGACCAATGTCGATATCAAGAACGAAGTGGACACCGCGATCATCCAGTTGCAGTTCCAGGACCGTGTCAGCCAGATGCTCTGCCACGTGAAGGACAGCCTCGACGGCGTCGGCCGGCGGCTGTCTGCTGGCGAGAGCGAGGGCCTGGACGTGGCCAGCGTACTGCACGAGATGGAGCAATCCTACGCCATGGCGGAGGAACGCGAGAACCATCAGCGGCAGCGGAGTTCCGCACCGGCCTCGGCCGGCGGGGACATCACGTTTTTCTAGGACTGGCCGGCCGCACGAGCGGCTGGCGAGCACGAGGCAGGGCAAAAATGAGCAAGAGCATACTGATCGTTGATGATTCCGCCAGCATCCGCCAGGTGGTGTCCATGACGCTGAAGGGGGCGGGTTACGAGGTGATCGAGGCCTGCGACGGGCGCGATGCCCTGGGCAAGCTCAATGGCCAGCGTGTTCACCTGATGATCTCGGACGTGAACATGCCGAACATGGATGGACTGAGCTTCCTGAAGGAAGTGAAAGCCCGCCCGGAATACAAGTTCACGCCGGTGATCATGCTCACCACCGAATCCTCCGAGGACAAGAAGCTGCAGGGTCAGGCCGCCGGCGCCAAGGCCTGGATGGTGAAGCCGTTCCAGCCCCAGCAAATGCTGGCCGCTGTCAGCAAGCTGGTGCCCGCGTGATGGACGCTTTCCACCTGGATGCCGCCGCCGGCCGACTCACCGTCCATGGCGAACTAACCATCTACCAGGTAGCCGACGCCCGTGTCGCACTGCTGAGCGCGGCGGAGCAGGAGACGCTGACTGAGATTGATCTCGGGGGTGTCACCGAGCTGGATACCGCCGGCCTGCAACTGCTGTTGCTGGCCAAGCGTAGCTGTGCGGTCGATGGCGTGCCGGTACGCCTCACCAACCACAGCCCCCAGGTGCTGGATGTTCTGGAACTGACCGGATTGGGTGCCGAACTCGATGTGTCCGGTGCGGAGGCTGGATCATGAATATTGAACAGGCACTACAGACTTTCCTTGACGAGAGCCGCGAGTTGCTCGGCGACATGGAACGCATACTGCTTGAGCTGGAATCCGAACCCGGCGATCCGGAGCTGCGCAATGCCCTGTTCCGCTGTGTGCATACGGTCAAGGGCTCGGCCGGCATGTTCGGGCTGGACCATGTGGTGAGCTTCACCCACGTGGTGGAGAACGTCCTGGACCGCCTGCGCGCGGAGGAAATCCAGCTGAGCCGCGAATTGGCGCATCTGCTATTGCGCGCCCGCGACCATATCGCCCTGCTGGTGGAAATTTCGGACGCCGTGGATGCAGCCGAACTCGGCGTTGAGGGCGACCGCCTTTTGGCCGAGCTTGGCTCCTATCAGTCTACTCCTGCGCTCAAAACCACGACGAGCGGGGCGGAGATGGAGCCACAGTCGGGGCGAGTCAGCTCGGGCAGCGAAAACTGGTTCCTTTCTATCCGGGTGCATGAGGATGCGCTGCGCCATGGCATGGATCCGCTAAGTTTTATCCGGTATCTCTCGAATCTGGGCGAACTGGTGCGGGTGAGCGTACTGCCGCAGGGTCTTCCGCCCCTGAAGGATGCGGATCCGGAAGTCTGTTTTCTTGGCTTCGAGATCGAGCTGCGTACCGAGGCCGGTCAGACGGCCATTGAGGACGTCTTCGAGTTCGCCCGCGAACTCTACACTCTGCACATAGTTTCCCGCGGGACTGGGGACACCGGGTCGTCGTTGGCCGACGTGTCCGACCAAATCGGGGCCGACGATGCCGAGGCCATTGCCTCCGCTGCGGCAGTGGCGGAGTCGGATCCTGATCGGCGCACCGGCACCCGCGATCGCCGCGCCAAGTCCGCCCAGCATCTGCGTGTCCAGGCAGAGAAGCTGGACAGCCTGATCAATCTGGTGGGTGAACTGGTCATTGCCTCCGCCTCGGTGGCGCTGAACGCCGGCAAGAGTGGCGACGTGGCGACGCGGGAATCCGCGGCCGCGCTTTCGATGCTGGTTGAAGAGATCCGGGACAGCGCGCTGGACCTGCGTATGGTTCCCATCGGCGAGACCTTCCAGCGTTTCCAGCGCGTGGTGCGGGACGTCTCCGCCGACCTGGGCAAGGACATCCAGTTGGTCATCACCGGCGCCGACACCGAGCTGGATAAGACCGTGGTGGAGAAGATCGGTGATCCCCTGACGCACCTGGTCCGCAACGCCTGCGATCACGGGCTCGAGCCGCGAGAAGTGCGTCAATCCCGGGGCAAGCCGGTGCAGGGCACGGTGCGTCTGAATGCCTATCACGAATCCGGTGCCATCGTCATCGAAGTCAGCGACGACGGTGGCGGCCTCGACCGTGACCGCCTGCTGGCCAAGGCCGTGGAGCGGCAGCTTGTTCGGGAGGATGCCTCCCTCAGCGATCAGGAAGTGTTCAACCTGATCTTCGAGCCCGGGTTTTCTACCGCAGCCGAAGTCACCAACCTGTCCGGCCGCGGCGTCGGCATGGACGTGGTAAGGCGTAACATCGAGGCGCTGCGGGGCATGGTGGAAGTGGTTTCTTCCCCCGGCGCAGGAACCACCATCCGCATCCGCCTGCCGTTGACGCTGGCCATCATCGACGGCTTCCTGGCCAAGGTCGGTGATGCCACCTACGTGGTGCCGCTGGAAATGGTGGTGGAATGCACGGAGCTCACTGCCGCGCAGCAACAGGAAAGCGCCGGGCAGCACTACATCAATCTGCGGGGCGAGGTACTGCCGTTCATCCGTCTGCGCGAGCATTTCCAGCTCGGCGGCGAAGGCGGGCGACGACAGAACATCATCGTGGTCCGGCACGGCGGCCACAAGGCTGGGCTGATGGTGGATGACCTGCTGGGCGAACACCAGACCGTGATCAAGCCCCTGAGCGGCATATTCGCCCACCTGGAAGGGCTGTCCGGTTCCACCATCCTCGGCAGCGGCCAGGTTGCCCTGATCCTGGATATCCCTGCGCTGATGCAACAGGTCAGCCAGCATGAAGAGGTCCGGTACGCCGGCCATCGTCGCAGTCAGAACGCCCAGGCCCGTCCGGCGTATCACTAACGTAGTTTGGAGTAACTCATGTTGAAGAATCTCAAGATTGGAGTGCGCCTGGGCATCGCGTTCGGCGTGGTGCTGGTGTTGCTGAGTACGCTGGCGTTCATTTCCTTCAACCGTCTGGCGACGGTGGAACAGGTGGTCGCCGACCTCACCGGGCCGCAGGCGGAGCGCCTGGCCGTAGCGAATCGGATCATCGACATGAACCAGTTCAATGCCCGGGCAACGTTGAATCTGCTGCTGACCACAGACGAGCGTCGAATGGAATCATTGCAGACGGAAATCGCCGCACGTTCGGATGAAATGAGCACAGCGTATCAACGGCTGGAGGCGGTGATCGCCACTGAGGAAGGACGGGCGCTGTTCGCTTCCGTCCAGCAGTTGCGCCAGGAGTACGGAAGCGACCGCCGCCAGATGCTGGCCTTGCTGAATGCTGGTGATCGTGAAGCTGCCGTGCAGAGTTGGGTTTCCAGTACCGCGCCGATTCTTGATCGGTACATCAGCGCTCTTGATGATTATCTGGTGTACCAGGAACGCCTCGTCAATGCGGCTGGTGCCAACGCCAACGCCATTATCGATGTCGCGCAGAGCATTATTCTCGTGATCAGCGCCATGGCCATCCTGATTGCAATCATCTTCGCGTGGGTAATCACCCGTGGGATCACACGTCCGCTGAATGACGCGGTTTCCGCCGCGCGCCGGCTGGCCGAAGGCGATCTGACCGTGCGTGTGAACGCCACGTCGCGGGATGAAACCGGCCAGTTGCTGACTGCAGTCGATGAAATGGTCCAACGCCTGTCGCAGGTCATCAGCGAGGTGCGTGCCGGTGCCGATAGCCTGGCCTCCGCGTCGGAGCAGGTGAATTCCACCAGCCAGTCCTTGTCGCAGGCCTCCAGCGAGCAGGCGTCCAGCGTGGAGGAAACCACTGCTTCCATGGAGCAGATGACGGCGTCCATCAGCCAGAACACCGAGAACGCCCGTGTCACCGACGGCATGGCCGGCAAGGCCGCGAAGGAAGCGGTGGAAGGCGGCGAGGCCGTGGGCAAGACGGTTGCCGCCATGAAGAGTATCGCCGAGAAGATCTCCATCATCGACGATATCGCCTATCAGACCAACCTGCTGGCACTGAACGCGGCCATCGAGGCGGCGCGGGCCGGCGAGCACGGTAAGGGCTTCGCGGTGGTCGCGGCGGAAGTGCGCAAGCTGGCCGAGCGCAGCCAGGTAGCCGCGCAGGAAATCGGCGAGGTTGCCGGTTCCTCGGTGGAACTGGCCGAGCGTGCCGGCGAGCTGCTGAACGAAATCGTGCCGTCCATCCAGAAGACGTCCGATCTGGTGCAGGAAATTGCTGCGGCTTCCAGCGAGCAGTCCGCGGGTGTGGGGCAGATCAACAACGCCATGGAGCAGTTGAACCAGATCACCCAGCAGAATGCTTCCTCCTCCGAGGAGCTGGCCGCTACTGCCGAGGAAATGTCGTCCCAGGCCGAGCAGTTGCAGCAGTCCATGGGCTTCTTCCGGCTGGCTGACGGCGAGCGTGGCACCACGCCTGGCGGGAAAAAGCCGCAGACGCGAGCACCGTTGCGGGCCGTGGCGAACCCCCGGAGCAAGGCGTCCAACTCCGAGCTGGATGCGCCGGATGCTGACGAAGCCGCCTACGTGCGCTTCTAGGAGGCGTCATGAATCTACTCGCGATCAATGACGGGGCCACCGGCTCCATGGAACAGCAGAGGCAGTATCTGACGTTCCAGATCGGCAAGGAGATGTTCGCGGTGGGCATACTGCACATCCGCGAGATCATCGAGTACGGCAACCTGACCACGGTGCCGATGATGCCGGAGTTCGTACGTGGCGTGATCAACCTGCGCGGCAGCGTGGTGCCTGTGATCGATCTGTCATCCCGGTTCGGCCGGGGAGACAGTGCGGTGGGACGCCGGACCTGCATCGTCATCCTCGAGATTGACGGCAGCGCAGGATTGCAGGAGATCGGGGTGATCGTGGATGCGGTGTCGGAGGTGCTGGAAATTCCCGCCTCCGAGATCGAACCGCCGCCGAGCTTCGGCGCCAGGATTCGGGCGGACTTCATTATCGGCATGGGCAAGGTGCAGGGCCGTTTCGTCATCCTGTTGAACGTGCAGAAAGTGCTGGACGTGGACGAGATGGCGGAACTGGCCCGCGTGGCTGAACCGGCGCTGGACGGCCATGAGCGCTGAGCCGGTCCGCGTCGCACAGCCGGTTTCCGCGCCGGTGCTGAACGAGGCGGAGTTCCGCCGCTTCCAACACATGATCTTCGAGGTGGCCGGCATACACATGCCGGCCACCAAGCGGACCATGGTGGCCGGCCGTCTGGCCAAGCGTGTCAAGGCGCTGCAACTGGACGGCTATGCCGCTTACTGGGCACGGCTGGAACACGACGAGTCGGAACGGCAGACCGCGGTGGATCTGCTGACCACCAACGAGACCTATTTCTTCAGGGAGTCCAAGCACTTCGACTTCCTGCGTGAACGCGTGCTGCCGGCCGTGCGTCGCGGCCAGCCGTTCCGGATCTGGAGTGCGGCCTGCTCCAGCGGCGAGGAACCGTACAGCCTGGCCATGGTGCTGGCGGACGTGCTGGGCGACGGCGACTGGCGCGTCACGGCCTCGGACATCAGTACCCAGGTGCTGGCCCGAGCGCGCTCGGCTAAATACCCCATGGCCCGGGCGGAGCGGATTCCCCAGGACTACCTCAAGCGCTATTGCCTGCGCGGTATCGGTCCCAACGAGGGCACCTTCCTGGTCGGACCGAAGCTCCGCGAGCGGATGGATTTCCGGCAACTCAACCTGAATACGCCTGTGCCGATCATTGGTCCCTTCGATGTGATCTTCCTGCGCAATGTGATGATCTATTTCAACGCCGAGACCAAGCAGCAGATCGTCGACCGCGTGGCGGGCCGCCTGAAACCGGGGGGGTATCTGATCATCGGCCACTCGGAAACGCTGAACGGCTTGCAGAAGGGCCTGCGCGCAGTTATGCCCTCGGTCTACCAGGCACCCGAATGATTACGCAACTGGATGCCGGCATCGATATCTTCCTTCAGCCTGGAGAATGGTATTTCGGCGGAGCGGGGACAAGTATCCGCACCACACTGGGTTCCTGCATTGCGGTGACCTTGTGGCATCCTCGACACCGCAACGGCGGCATGTGCCATTTCATGTTGCCGGGCAGGAGCAAGCGCGGTGACCGCCGCGACACCCGCTATGCCGAGAACGCGGTGGAGCGGCTACTTGTCGAGGCTGGCAAATGTCCGGGCCGCGTGCAGGACTACCAGATCAAGTTGTTCGGCGGCGCCAGCATGTTCGAGACCCGGGCCGGAGAGGATTCCGTGCCGGTGAGGAACATCCGGGCAGCCAGGGAGCTGATGCTGGCCCACGGTCTGCGCATCAAGGCCCACCATCTCGGCGGCAACTGCTATCGCGAGTTGATATTCAGGCTCTCCGACGGAGACGTCTGGATGCGTCTGGGACGTGGTTTTGCTGCTGGTAACTGTTCAATGGAATCGGCATGACGCAGCCTGTCAGTGTATTCATCGTTGATGACTCCGCCGTGGTACGGCAGGTGCTGACCGAAACGCTGGCCAGCGACCCCGGCATCCGTATCGCCGGCTCGGCCCCCGATCCGCTGTTCGCGCTACAGAAGATGCAGCGAGACTGGCCGGATGTGATCGTGCTGGACGTGGAGATGCCGCGGATGGACGGCATCACCTTCCTGCGCAAGCTGATGGAAGAGCGGCCGACGCCGGTGGTGGTCTGCTCCACGCTGACGGAGAAGGGTGCGGATACCACCTTGCAGGCCTTGTCCGCCGGGGCGGTGGATATCATCACCAAGCCGAAGATCGGTCTGAAGGAGTTCCTGCAGGGGTCCGCCCAGCACATGCTGCGGGTGGTGAAGGCCGCAGCATGTGCCCGGGTGAAGGCTGCTGCCAAACGCGTAGCAGATGCCCCATTGCCGGCACGCGCAGCCCCTGTCGCCGCCATGGCGCGTACGACTGATCAGGTAGTCGCCTTCGGTACATCCACCGGGGGTACCCAGGCCCTGCAGGTGGTACTGACCCAGTTGCCGGACGTCTGCCCGGGCATCGTCGTGGTCCAGCACATGCCGGAAAAATTCACTGCCGCCTTCGCCAACCGCCTGAACCAGCACTGCCGCTGTGAGGTGAAGGAAGCGGAGGACGGCGACCGTGTCATGCCGGGGCGCGTGCTGATCGCGCCCGGCGGCCGACATATGCAGTTGCGTAGGAGCGGCGCCCAGTACCAGGTATCCGTGTCCGATGGCCCTCCCGTGAACCGCCACAAGCCCTCTGTGGACGTATTATTCCATTCGGTGGCGCGGGTGGCCGGAAGGAATGCGCTCGGCGTCATCATGACCGGTATGGGGGACGATGGTGCGAACGGGCTGCTGGCCATGCGCCAGGCTGGCGCGCATACCATTGCGCAGGACCGCGAAAGCTCGGTGGTGTTCGGTATGCCGAAGGAAGCCATCGAGCGCGGCGCGGCTGCAGAAGTGCTGCCGCTATCGGCCATTGCCGCTGCTGTTATGAACCCGGCCGGGCGCCGTGGTGTCCCCGTGTGAAGAGAGCTTTTTATACTGTTGGGCTAAAGCGACAGGTCAACTGTTGGCCCGCGAAATAGAGGGCTGTGGGCTCAGAGGGTGCAGCGAGAGGGAATGATCCCACGTTTTGAGGAGGATCGGATGTGTTCCGGGCGTCGGAGACGCTGGTTGCAAGGCGCCATGCTGTCTCTGGGGGGCGCAGTCGTACTGGCTCAGTACATCGCCTTGCGGTTTGCGGAAGCCTGGCTGTTCTGGATCGCGGGAGGCGTGATGGGGATCGTGGTTGGTCTGCTGACCGGCTGGCTGCTCCTCCGCGGGATCGAACGGGGACTGCTGATGGATGCCCTGCCGGGGGCCGTCATGGAACTGGACAGCGCCGGGCGCATTACGCGATTCAATCAGGCGGCAGCGAGCGTACTGGGCAACCCGGTTCTCGGTGAGTTCCTGCCGGAGCGCTTTGACGGTGACGGCCCGGGCTTGCTTCGGCAACTCCTCGAGCAGGCCAGGAATCTCCCCCCCGGCCCGAAAGGCGAACTGGAGACAAAGGTGAGTGACCGGCGCTTCCGGCTTGCGCTGGGGGCCGCCGACGGCCAGTGTTTCGTCAACCTCACTGACATCACCGAATTTCGCGCCATGTCCGATCGCGTTCAAGCGAGTGAGGAGCGTTTCCGCTCGCTGTTCTCTGAGCATCCCGACGCGGTCTATAGCCTGGGTCTCGACGGCCGGTTCATGGAAGCGAACCGAAGGACCGAGGAACTCACCGGATACCCGCTGTCCGAACTGCTCGGCGAACACTGGTCTGCCGTGGTCGTGACTGAAGACCGGGCGTTCATCGAATCGCAGTTCAGCGCCGTCCTGCAGGGGGAGCCGCGAAGCTACCAGTGCCGGGCCTATCACCGCAGTGGCAGAAAAATATCCGTGCAGGTCACAAACGTCCCCATGCTGGTTTCCGGACAGGTGGCGGGTGTATTCGGCATTGCGCAGGACATGACGGAGCGCTTGCGGTTGGAGGAGAAGCGCCGCCTGCTCCGGGCCTCCGTGGCGCAGATCCAGGACGTAATCATCATCACCGAAATGCAGCCGCTGGACGAACCCGGTCCGCGCATGGTGTTTGTCAACGAGGCGGTCAAGCAGGTTGCCGGTTACTCCCCGGAAGAACTGCTGGGCCGGACGCCAAGGGTCTTCCAGGGCAGTGAAACCGATGCGGCGACCCGCCGCAGGATACGCGAGGCCCTGGAGGTGCGCCGGCCCGTGAAGGAGGTTCTCCTCAACTATCGAAAGGACGGCACCGTCTACTGGAACGAGCTGGAAATCGTCCCCATCGCCAGTCCCGAGTCTGGAGGGCGCGCCTACTTTGCGGCAGTTATGCGAGATGTATCTGACCGGAAGCGCTATGAACTCGAATTGCAGCGGTCCCGGGAAGAGTTGCGCCGTCTGAACAGCGGGCTTGAGCATGTGCGCGAGGAGGAGCGGCGACGCATAGCCCGGGATCTGCATGACGATCTCGGGCAGATGCTGACGGCGATGAAGCTGGACCTGGGCATGGTGGTGGACGATCTCCCCATGCTGCCGGACCAGCATCGGGAGCGACTGCAGGAAATGGTGGATTTCGTCGACGAAATCATCGAGCAGGTGAGGGAGATCGCTGCGAACTTGCGTCCCGGCATCCTGGATGATCTCGGATTCGAGGCCGCCGCCGAGTGGTTCCTGGGGCGCTGCGAAAAACGCTACGACCTGGATATCAGCTGGGACGCGGATGCGGATCCGCCGGGGCGCATTACCGGAGAGGTCGCCACTGCGCTGTTCCGCATTCTTCAGGAAAGCATGACCAATGTAAGCCGTCACGCACGGGCCAGCAGGGTGGACGTGCTGTACGAGGACCTGGGTGATGTCGTTCGCCTGCAGGTGCAGGACAACGGCATTGGCTTCGGCCTCCGGCGCCAATCGTCATCGGGTCTTGGTCTGCCAGGAATGCGAGAGCGCGTGGCAATGCTTGGGGGGGAGTTCGCGGTGACCTCCTCCGAAGAGGAAGGCACCTGCCTTCGGGTGACGTTGCCTCTGAATGGGGAAGTTCATGATTGATGTAGTCATTGCCGACGACCACAGCATCGTGCGCGAGGGCATGCGAGCACTGATCAATGCTGCGGGCGACATGCGAGTGGTAGGAGAGGCACGCGACGGTGACGAGGCGCTGACCCAGGTTCTGGCTGCCAGGCCAACAGTGTTCCTGATGGATATGACCATGCCTGGCTGTTCCGGCTTGCAACTGATCGAGATCGTGCGTCGGAGAGTCCCGGAGACCCGGGTGCTGGTACTGAGCATGCACCGGGAGGAGCAGTACGCCACACGGACTATCCGGGCCGGAGCGCATGGCTTTATCACCAAGACCCGGCCGCCGACGGAGTTGCTTGAGGCTCTGAGGCGCGTGGGGCGGGGACAGCTCTACATCACCACCGAGTATGCGCATCGCCTGGCGCAGGAAACGCTCACCGGCCAGGAGAGCCTGCCGCACATGCGGCTTTCCAAACGGGAATACGAGGTGTTCATGGCCCTCATCCAGGGCCGCACCGTCGGTGAGATCGCCGAAAGCCTGCACCTGAGTTCGAAGACCGTCAGCACGCATAAGGCACGCATCTTCGAGAAACTGGGCGTGGCCAGTCTGTCGGCGCTGGTGCGTTATGGGCTTGCCCATGATCTGGTCCACTGAAAAACCGCATTGATTCCGCGCTTGTAGGGAATTCCCTAGTTGAATTCAGCTATCACTGATACACGCCCCGCCAGCGCCTGGGCATGATGTTTTCCTGTAACGAAGCAAGGGGAATCGATCTTGGCGCTGACGGTATTTCTCGTTGAGGATTCCGCGGTGATGCGCCTTCGCCTTCGCCGTCTGCTGGATAGGATTCCCGGTATTCTCGTCGTCGGTGAAACGCCGTGGCTCGCGGGTCTGGCCGAACGGGCGTCCGCCTTGTTGCCGGATGTGGTGTTGCTGGATATCCGTCTGGCCGACGGAGTCGCGTTCGAGGCGGTTCCGGCGCTGAAGCGGCTGCGGCCAAGGCCGCGGATTTTCGTCGTCAGTTCGCACGCTGACCTTCCTTACCGAAAACGGGCGGAACTGCTGAAGGTCGACGGCTATTTCGACAAGACCAGCCAGTTGGAGACGTTGCAGGCCCTTCTGATGGAGATGGTTGATCACAGCGAGTCGCGCCTGCAGCCGCATTGCATTCCGGGGGGGCGGTAGCCTTGTGTGAAAGAGCGGCCGGCCAGGCCAGTGGCATAGACCGTCAGGAAGAACTGCTGTTGCCTGCCCTGAAGCGGGCGCTGACCCTGGGGGAATTCAGCCTGCGCTATCAGCCGCAAGTATGCGTCTCTGCCGGACGGGTCATCGGCGCAGAAGCCCTGTTGCGCTGGCACTCGCCGGATTTCGGCGCCATGGAGCCTGCCCATTTCATTCCGCTGGCCGAAGAGTCCGGATTGATCGTACCGATCGGCACGTGGGTGCTGGAGCAGGCCTGCGCCCAGGCCCGGCAGTGGATGGACATGGGACTGTCACTGCGGGTGGCTGTCAATGTCAGCGTTCGCCAGGTCGAGGACACGGGGTTTCTCGACAGCGTGTGCCGGGCGTTGAGACAGAGCCGATTGCCTCCTCAGGGACTGGAGGTCGAGCTGACGGAAAGCAGGGTCATGCAGAGTTCGGAGCGGGTCCTGCAAACGCTGCAGAAGCTTCGGAAAACCGGTGTCAGGGTCGGTCTGGACGATTTCGGCACCGGCTACTCGAGCCTGGCCTATCTCAAGTACTTTCCCATTCATACGCTGAAGATCGACCGTCTGTTCGTACAAACCCTGACTGAGAGTGCCATCGATCAGGTTCTGGTGCAGGCGATCGTCGGCATCGGCCGCAGTACGGGGATGGACGTGCTGGCCGAAGGCGTCGAGACACCGGAACAACGTGAGATCCTTGAACAACTCGGGTGCACGCTAATGCAGGGTTACCTGTTTGGCCGGCCGATGACGGCCGGCGCATTCGAACGGGCACTGACGCACAGCATGGAGCCGGCTTGCGCCAGCCCTGATTCCAGCGAACTTGCGAGCCGCTGAACCCTCTGCCTGACTGGCCCTGATGGCGCTGACTTCGGTGCTGATGGTTGCGGAACGAATGGCCGCGTTACCGCCTCAGGTATCTTGCCAGGCCCAGTTGGCCATGTCCGGGCGATCCACGCCGTGGCTGTGGGCGTAGCGTCGGCAGTCGATTTGTTCGTTCTTCAGCCACTCCTTGACGTGCGCCCCCGCCACTTGCAGCCGCGGCACATGGCCGATGGCGTCCATGGCCAGCGTGAAGCGGTCGATCTCGTTTTCGATGGCCAGTTCCAGCGGCGTATTGATATTGCCGCGCTCCTTGTAGCCCCGCACGTGCAGGTTGCTGTGGTTGGTGCGGCGGTAGGCCAGGCGGTGGATCAGCCAGGGGTAGCCGTGGAAGTTGAACAGGATCGGGCGGTCGGTGGTGAACAGGCTGTCGAAGTCCCTGTCCGGCAGGCCGTGGGGGTGTTCCCCGGCCGGCTGCATGCGGAACAGGTCCACCACGTTGATGAAGCGGATCTTCAGATCCGGGAAGTGTTGCCGCAGCAGGGCGGTGGCGGCCAGCGCCTCCCGGGTGGGGATGTCGCCGCAACCGACCATCACCAGATCGGGTTCGTGACCCTGGTCATTGCTGGCCCAGTCCCAGATGCCCAGGCCCTTGGTGCAGTGACGCACGGCGGCATCCATGTCCATGTACTGCAGGTGCGCCTGCTTGTCGCAGACGATCACGTTGATGTCATTGCGGCTTTTCAGGCAGTGGTCGGCGGTGGACAGCAGCGTGTTCACGTCCGGCGGCAGGTAGATGCGAGTGACTTCCGGATTCTTGTTCACCACCACATCCAGGAAGCCGGGATCCTGATGGGTGAAGCCGTTGTGGTCCTGGCGCCAGACGGTGGACGTGATCAGCAGGTTGATCGAGGAAATCGGGGCGCGCCAGGGAATCTCCTCGCACATGGCCAGCCACTTGGCGTGCTGGTTGTACATGGAGTCGATCACGTGCACGAAGGCCTCGTAGGTGGCGAAGAAGCCGTGCCGCCCGGTCAGGACATAGCCTTCGTACCAGCCTCCCAGTGTGTGTTCCGAGAGCATTTCCATCACGCGGCCATCGGGCGACAGCTCGCCGCCGTCGGCATCCTCGGGCAGGTAATCGGCCAGCCAGAGCTTCTTGCTGGCCTCGTAGATGGCGTCCAGCTTGTTGGAGGTGTTCTCGTCCGGACCGAAGACGCGGAAATTGCTGCTGTTGGCGCGCATCACGTCGCGTAATAGCGCTCCCAGCGGCTTCGTGTTGGGAGCCGTGTGGCGGGCCGGCTCGGGCACGTCGACCGCGTAGTCGCGGAAGTCCGGCAGGCGCAGCGGGCGTCGCAACAGGCCGCCGTTGGCGTGGGGGCTGGCACTCATGCGCAGAGTCCCCTCCGGCGCCATGGCCCGGAGTTCCTCCCTAAGCCGGCCTTCATCGTCGAACAGTTCCTCCGGCCGGTAGCTGCGCAGCCAGCTTTCCAGTTGCGTGAGATGCTCCGGGTTGTCCCGCATACCGGACAATGGAACCTGGTGGGCGCGCCAGGAGCCCTCGACCTTGCGGCCGTCCACCTCGGCAGGTCCGGTCCAGCCCTTGGGCGTGCGCAGTACGATCATCGGCCAGTGCGCCCGCTGCGCCTTGCCGCTGTTGCGCGCTTCCCGCTGGATGTCCTGAATGGCCGTCAGGCACTGATCCATGGTCGCAGCCATCTGCTGGTGCATGGTTTGCGGGTCATCTCCCTCCACGAAGTACGGCACCCAACCATACCCGCGCATCAGGCTTTCCAGTTCCTCGCGGGGAATCCGGGCCAGCAGGGTGGGGTTGTTGATCTTGTAGCCGTTCAGGTGAAGGATCGGCAGCACGGCGCCGTCCCGGATCGGGTGCAGGTACTTGGCGGAGTGCCAGGCTGTCGCCAGCGGGCCGGTTTCCGCCTCGCCGTCGCCGATGGCGACGGCCACCAGCAGGTCGGGATTGTCGAAGGCGGCACCGAAAGCATGGGATAGCGAGTAGCCCAGTTCACCGCCCTCGTGAATGGAACCCGGAAGTTCCGGCGTGCAATGGCTGCCGATGCCGCCGGGGAACGAGAACTGGTTGAACAGGCGCCGCATACCCTCGGCGTCCTCGCTGACCTGGGGATAGATTTCGGAATACGTTCCTTCCAGGTAGACGGGAGCGATCACGCCGGGCGCGCCGTGCCCCGGCCCGGCCAGGAAAATGGCCGATTGTCCGTGCAGGCGGATCAGGCGGTTGAGGTGCACGTACATGAAGCTGAGCCCGGGGCTCGCCCCCCAGTGTCCCAGCAGGCGCTGTTTGATGTGCTCGATCTTCAGCGGTTCGCGCAGCAAAGGGTTCTGCTGCAGGTAGATCATGCCGGTTGCCAGGTAGTTGCAGGCACGCCAGTAGGCGTCCATGCGCTCCAGTTCCTGTTCATCCAGTGGTGCCTGAAGATGCTGCGGATTGCTGCTGCCCGACACGGGATCGCTCCTTGCCTGTTGTTATTGGGAGTGGGTGCCCTCAAGGGTAGACGGCTACCGGACAGCGGCCAATAGACCCAGATCATGATTTCAGGTCGTTTCGGCCTCTAAGGAAGCGCTGAATACGTGCCGGGCCTCGGTTCAGGGCGTTTCGTCGAGGATCGCAAACGACAGCAATGTGGTGGTCAGCGCCAGCACCAGGACAATATAGAGGGGCGCGGGGATCATCAGCAGCCCGGAAACAATCCAGATATCCCGGACAATGCGCTTCTTTTTCCTGTAGCGGCGGGTGGTCCGCCGCCAACTGGGGTGTTTCTCCCGCTCCTTGTCCGGCAGGTGATCCGGCGGGGGCGGTCCGAAGAAGCCACTCATGGCGCATTCCCTCCATGCCTTGGCGGGGCGCAACAACACGCCTGCCTGGATGGAACCACCGCCGGCAGCCTCAGACCGGACCACGCGCAGCGGCAGCCATTCTTTCAGCTTAGGACGGATTTCCGTGTGCCGACACGCGACTTGTCGTGATGGCAAACGGCAGCGTTGAACCCGACCGCGTCGTCGGTTCGCGCTGGTGCGCGATGGTAGCAACCGCTGCGCGGTTACTCCCCTACAGCGGGATCAACCGCCGGGGGATCCTGTAGGGGGTAATCGCCGCAGGCGATTGCCACCGGTCCGGCCGCAAGGCCGGAAATGCCGCACTGTGCCTGATGGGGGCGTCGGTTAAGCCTAGTGTGTTGCCGGTTCCCCGCAGCCGAGCGGCCTACGGCTGCAGACCCAGGCCGATAGTGAGCATGGGTTCGGATTCCTTGTCGGCGAGCAGGGGCGTTTTCCAGCTGAGAGGCCGGACGCCTTCGAAGATCATCTGCGCGACGGCGTCGCACAGCGCCTTTCCGCCGGGCATGTCGTCGATGCTATTCCCCGCCATCGAACAGACCTTGCGGAAATTCGGATAGCCTTCCCATGTCATCAGCGACGGTTCGATCTCGCGGTTCTGCAGGCGCGTCTTGATGAGTTCCAACTCGCCGATGCTGCCCTGCTCGTGCACGGAGAGCGGGCGTGAGGGCTGGCGCAGGCGGCGGATCAGGGCGTCGATGTGGCGGATGGTGTAGGGGTAGTAGTCCGGTTTCAGCAGCAGGCAGCCATCGATGAGTGAGAGCAGACGATAGGTGTGGATCTCTACCTCCTCGACAAATGCCTCTCGGGAGGAAGCCAGTCGCACCAAATGGCCTTCCGTATACACCCGTCCCAGGGTTGCGGTATAGGGCTCAGGGACGGGGAGGGGCAACGTGCCTGCCTCGGCGCGTTCGCGCAGCCACTTGAGTTGGGCAATCATGCGGCCCTCGGGGGTGTCGTCGGTCTGGCTGTAGCCGGCGAGCCTGCTTAACAGGGTGTCGCAGTTCTCGATAATGTCCGAGTATTGTTCGTCTGCAGGATTCATGCGTGCTTGAGCGCCCTATGGCTGCTGACCTAGGCCGAGGGTGAGCATGGGCTCGGAGGCCTTGTCGGCGAGCAGGGGCGTCTCCCAACTGAGCGGCCGGACGCCTTCGAAGATCATCTGCGCGACGGCGTCGCACAGGGCTTTCCCGCCCGGCATGTCGTCGATGGTGCTCTCGTCGACGATGTGGACTTCGCTGAAATTCGGATAGCCCTCCCATGTCATCAGCGGCGGTTCGATCTCGCGGTTCTGCAGGCGCGTCTTGATGAGTTCCAACTCGCCGATGCTGCCCTGCTCGTGCACGGAGAGCGGGCGCGAGGGCTGGCGCAGGCGGCGGATCAGGGCGTCGATATGGCGGATGGTGTAGGGGTAGTAGTCCGGTTTCAGCAGCAGGCAGCCTGTGACGAGAGAAATGAGGCGGTCAGCGTGGATCTCAAATTCCTCAATATAGGCCTCAGAAGAGGACGCCAGGCGCCCCAGGTACCCCTCGGTGTAAACATGCCGTAGCGTGGCGGTGTATTCCTTGGGGACCGGCAGGGGCAGCGTCTGGGCTTCGGCGCGTTCGCGCAGCCACTTGAGTTGGGCAATCATGCGCCCTTCAGGCGTATCGTCGGTCTGCGCGTGTCCTGCCAGCCAAAGCAGCAGGATGTCGCAGTTCTCGATGATGTCCGGGTATTGCTCGTCTGCTGGATTCATGGCTGTTTCAATACGCTCTTCAGCTTTCTGGGATCGGGGGCGATCTGCGTTCCTCCCCCGTTCATCGTCTTCGACATCAACTCGGTTTGATTGCCTTTAGTGTCGGTGTACTGCAGCAGTTCACTCGCGGGGTTGATGGTCGATTTCACGGCCACCTGTGTTTCCGTGACTTCGGCAATGTCGATGGCGTTGGCTCGGTTGTAACAAGGGAGCGCCAGTTCCTCCTTGATCTGCTCCCGGTCCCAGGCACCGTCACGGAAATGACGGGTTGCGAGTTCCTGCAGCGATGCCTCATCCGTCCAGTAAGGCGATTTTTCCAGTTCTTTTGGTATGCCCTCGGTGGTAAATCCGTAGAGCTTGTCTCCGGGCTCAAGCACCATGGCTTGAAAACTGTTGCCGGAGTCTAGAATCTCCCTGATTTTTTTATCCCCCCAGCCTTGTTTTTTTAGCTGTCTTTTTGCCGCTTTTCTGGTTGCCGATTCATCCTCTGCATTCTGATCCTGCAGTGTCTTGAAGTCTTGGGCGTCTGCCTTGACCCACTCACCATTATGCATTCCGGGGTGTGGCGTTGAGCTGTTGGGGGGTGGTTGCTCCACCTGCACCGCAGTGGGTTCCGCCGCTTCTTCAGCCGCTTCCTGCCGTGCCCGTTCCAGGCCCTGGCGGGCCAGGGGGTCGGTGATTTCCGCGGGGGAAGGGAAGGGTTCTTCGCGGCCTACCATGCTGTAGTAGTAGTCGTGCCAGGAGGCGATGCCGCCTTCCTCTCCGCGGAATTTCACGGCGATGTCGGCGGCGACCTGCTGGCGGCTGATCCGGTCGTTGGTTTTGATGGACCTGTCCAGTCGGGCGGCGGTGAGAGCGTCCCATTCCTCCGGCGAGATCGGGTTGCGGTTTTTCGGCGAATCGCCCACCAGGACGTCGCCGGAGCCGGTGATGATGGTGCCGCCGCAACTGATGGCGTCGGAGACCCTGGCCCAAGGCAGACCATTGACCAGCACCGAACCGGACCCTTCCTTGATACTGCGGTTGTGCACCGGCTTTTTCGGCTTGGCATGAGGAACCAGTGCATCGCCTTGCCTGGCGACAGGTCGGCCGTTGCAATGAACGTTCGGGCTGCCCTGCATGACCGGTGTCGGCGGGTAGCCGTTGTGTTGGTCGCCGGTGTCGGTCAGCCTGGCTGCGGGTTGTCGCGATTTGCTTCCCACGTTGTCGCTCCCTGGCGGTGTATGCCTGCTTCCCTTAGTTGATCTTGACGGGCTTGCCGTTGATCGTTATCTGGCCGCCCTTGAGCGTGATGCCACCCTTGTCGATCTTTATCTGGTTGTCGCCAACGGACAGCGTGATGGCGTTGCCGGCGGTGACCTCCAGCAGTTTTCCGACATCCCGGCTTTCGTCTTCGTTGATGACGGTCACCAGGTTGTTGCCGATGTTCCGTTCCTCGTCATTGAGGATGTCCAGCTTCAGGTTCTTCTGCGCGTGGACGTAGATCTCCTCGCTGCCGGCCTTGTCGTCGAAGCGCAGTTCGTTGCGCTCGTCCGGCGAGTTGCTGTCGAAGGAGCGGGTGCGGATGCCCGATTGCGTGGGTTCGTTCTTGTACGGCGGCTGGTTACGGTCGTTGTAGAGCGCTCCGAGGATGAACGGGCGGTCGGGGTTGCCGTTCTCGAAGGCCACCACCACTTCCTGGCCGACGCGGGGCAGGAAGTCGACGCCGAAGCCGTCGCCGGACATGCTCTGCATCACGCGCAGCCAGCAACTGCTGTTTTCATGCAGATGGCCCTGGTCGCGGTCCCAGTGGAACCGGGCCTTGACCCGACCCAGCGGCGGGCTCTGGCCGTTGTCGGTGTAGACGTTGGTCTCCGGCGTGGACCGGGTGCCGGTGACCACTGCCGTTTGCAGGCTGGCAATGGTGGGCGTTTCTCCCGAGGGGTAGGCCAGTTCGCCCTTGGGAACGGCGTCGAAGGTGACGCTGTAGCTGTTGTCCAGGGCGTTGACCCGCAGCGTGGTCTTGATGAATGTGAATTCTGCCTCGCCGTCCGGCCAGGCTGTGATCGGTTCCGGCACGGTGGCAACCTTGAAATGCTCGCCGGGTTTCAGGAAGCGGTAGCTGCCGGCGCCGGAAATGATGCGGTGGCCGTAAACGCCATGTGCAAGCTTTCGTTTTGCCTCTTCGGCACCTTCCCCACGATGCTCGTAGTGTTCCGTATAGAGGTATTGCTCCAGGGCGCCGGCGCGTGCAATGGCGCCGACTTCACCGTTGTCCGCTTCTTCCACGGTCAGGTCGGCGTCGGGCTGGCCGTAGCTATAGGCGCGCAGGGTGTACTTGCCGGTGGCGAACCGGCTGCTGCTGGCCCAGGCGTGCAGGTGATCATGGGCTGCGGTGTTGGATTGCAGGAGCAGCTTGCCTTCCTCGGACAGGTTGTTGGCCGGTAGGGCGGACAGCGCGCTGCTGTCATCGACGAACCGGATTTCGTGTTCGCCGTTGCCGTGCGAGGTGTAGAAGGTGATACCGGCGCGGTAGGCGAGTCGCTTGACGAAGTTGAGGTCGGTCTCGTTGTACTGCACCACAAACGGAAGTTGGGGGTGCGATCCGGTCAGGCCGGAGAAATCCGCCCGTACGCTGCTTTCCCCGAATACCGCGGCGAAGTCGTCGATCACGGCCTGGAGTATGTCGGGGATGCTTTTCTCCTGGAAAACGCGGCAATTCGTGGTTTTCCCCAGAAACCATAGCCAGGGAACGACGCTGAGCGAGTAGTGACTGCGCTCCCCGTTGTGGGAGCGGGAGCCGGAGTCCAACTCCCGGACGAAGCCGTTGAAGTAACGCCAGCCTTCTTCCTCGTGGAGGGCGTCTTCCTGCTTCAGCCGGAATGTCACCGGCTGGCCGACCAGGTCTTCCGGTTTCAGGTGGTGGTGGGTTTCCGAGTAGACCTCCAACTGGTACTCGAAGCATTTGCCCATGGTTTCCGTGCCATGAAGGTGGCTGGGAATCAGGGCCTCAGGCCCCAGGGGCGTGGTCAGCTGGATCAGCAGACCGTGTTGGGAAGCTGCATTGTTGCCCATAGCGGCGGGTGCTCCATCCTTGTGCGTGTTCGTCCTGTCCATGGCCGCCGATCAGGTACGGCGGGCCTCGGTCGCCAGCGGACCGTGCCGGGGAACGCAGAAGGCACTGGAAGCGGTAATCAGGAGGGGGAGGCCGAGCACATACCGTCGGAGGTGATGAGCCTTGCTGTCCCTGCAATCCGCAACGCATCCCATGCGTTCCCATCAACGTCCGGCATGGAGCCGGACGTGTCATGTCGGTCGTTGGCAAGATAGCAAACCGCTTCCTGCCGGCGCAAGCTTGCCGTGGGTTTCATGAAACGCTGAAATACCATGTCATCTTCACGCAAGTCTGGGGCGAGAGGGAAAGCATGTACACGGGGGAATGCCTTTGCGGCGGGGTCCGGTTCAGTATTGCGGCCGAGTTGGAGCCCATTCAGGTTTGCCATTGCTCGCAGTGCAGAAAGGCGCAGGGTTCCGCGTTCGCAACCAACATCCCGGTCGATGTCGCTGACTTTCGTTTGACCAGGGGGCGGGAGCTGCTGCGGGAGTACGCCTCGTCGCCCGGCAAGCGGCGCGTCTTCTGCAGCAATTGCGGGTCACCGGTGTTCAGCAGCCGCGACAGTCTGCCGGACAAGCTGCGGGTGCGCGCGGGCCTCATCAACGAGCCGTTGGCGACCAGGCCCATCGCCCACTTCTACGTCGGCTCGGCCGCGAACTGGTGGTCGATCAGCGATGAACTGCCGCGATTTGCCGGGCCGTACGTGCCTACGGAGTCGAGGGACGACATGAAATCCTAGGGAGGTGTCGGTGCCTTTTCTCCGCCGGTCCGCAGTTGCAGGACGAAATCACCGGTCACCTGGTGTATCAGCGCCGTTCTGCCACCTGTCGGCAGTCTGATCCTGTCTTCCAGCAACAGGAAGGCCAGGCCGTGCACCAGCGACCAGGTGCCGGCACAGGCGCTCTCGACGGCCTGCCGGTCCGTGCGTTCTCCCAGAACGTTGCGCACCGCCTGTTCCATCAGGCCATGCGTGGCCGAGGCGGTTGCTGCGAGTCCCGGGTGTTCATCCAGGGCGCCGAGTTCCGCGCTGAACATCAGCCGGAACAGTGCGGGTTCGTCCAGGGCGAACAGCACGTACGCCTCACCCAGTTTGTGTAGCTGTTCCGGGTCGTCCGGGGCGGCAGCGTGTTCGCAGCGGCGGTGCAGCATGGCAAAGCCACGCTCCGCAACCGCCGCCAGCAAGTCCCGCTTGTCGCTGAAATGCTTGTAGGGCGCCGCCTGGGAAACCCCTGCCCGGCGGGCAGCCGCCCGTAATGTGAGAGCCGCGTTGCCTTCGTCCCTCAACAGCTCCGTGGCTGCGTCGACCAGTGCCGTCCGAAGATTTCCGTGATGATAGCGTTCGTTCTGTCTGGGAGGCATTACTGGAACATAACATAAAGTTGACAGTGTAAACATATCAGGGTTAAGTTAACGTTGTTAACATTTCTGCTGGAGCTGCAGTCCATGAGTTTTCTGTTGTTGATGGCGGTTATAGCCGCCGCTGGCTGGCTTGGATGCCGCTTGTTCCGGGTTAATCATTCGGTCCGGACGCATATGCGCGTCGGCGCAGCCGG
>JBJHBJ010000020.1:0-68367 GCA_050485425.1 Ectothiorhodospiraceae bacterium
GAAGACCGAGCACAATCAACACCAGTCCGACAATATTGGTTGCGGTGAGCCGTTCGCCCAGCGCGACCGCAGAGGCGAATACGCCGAATGCCGGCACGCCGAGGGAGGCGATGGAAGTGGTGGAAGCCGGCAGAGCGCGGGTAACGGTGATCATGGCCCAGAAACACAGCGCGGTGGCAAGCGGCCCGTTGTAGAACAGCACCCAGCCGAGTTCGGCACCCCAGTGCCAGGTGCCCTTCCCTTCCACCAGCCATGCCACCGGCAGCAACGCCACCGCCGCCACGCTGAACTGCCACGGCGCCAGCGACAACGGCGAGCCCTGCATCGGTGTGCCCCGCACCTGGATGATCAGCAGTGCCCAGACGAAGGCCCCGAGCAGCAACAACCCGTTACCCAGCACGACCTGCGCATCGGTCCAGTCGAAGCCGAAGGGGTTGAACATGACGAGCACGCCGGCCAGGCCGATCACGAAACCCAGCAACTTTCGCACACCCACGGCTTCCCCGAGCAACAGCACGGCCAGCGGAATGACCCACAGGGAGGTGGTATAGGCGAGGATGGCCGATCGCCCGGCCGGCACGAATTGAAGGGCGACGGTGACCAACCCCAGAAAGGCCGCCATCTGGACCAGCCCGACGGACAGCACCAGTTTCCAGTCCGGTCTCGCCGGCAGCCGCAACTGGCCGAGGAAACCGGCGACCAGCGCCATGGTGGCGGCTCCCAACACCATCCGGATGGCCGCAAACCAGAGCGGGCTGATGTAATTCAGCCCATATTTCATCACCGGCCAGTTGGCGCCCCAGAGCACGATGACAAGGACGAGCAGGGACCAGGCCATCGGCCGGCTGACGATGGCGCTGGATGCGATACTGGCGTTCAAACGGGGTCTCCGGTCGAGGGTTGCCGGAGCAACGTTAGCAACTTTCGACCCGGCTTGGGAATGCCGCCCACGACCCGCGACATATGCTCCTTCGTCTCAGTGCAGCAGTTCGCTGAACGGCAGCACCCGAACCGCGTCCCCGGCGACAACCGCTTGCCCCGCGGGAATCTCCACCAGGCTGTTCGCCCAGATCGTGGAGCTCATAACCCCGGAGCCCTGATGAGGAAACAGCTCCACCGACAGCGAACCGGCCAGCGTGTTCACCCGTGCCCGCAGGAAACGGGTCCGGGATTCCGGCTCCAGGGCAAAGGCGGCATGCCCGGGCAGGACCTGGGGATACGGATCGCTCGCTCCCTGGCGGCGCAGCACCACGGATCGCCCGAACAGACAGAAGGTCACGAACAGCGACACCGGATTGCCGGGCAGACCCAGAAACGGCGTGCCGGCAATCCGGCCCATGGCCACCGGCTTGCCGGGCTTGATGGCGACTCGCCAGAGGTCGACCGAACCCAGGCGATTCACGGCGGCCTTCACATGATCCTCATCGCCAACAGATACGCCGCCGGAGCTGATGATGAGATGACTGTTTGCAGCAGCCTCTTCGAGCGCCGCCACGGTCGCCTCCAGCGTATCCGCCACGCGGCTGCAGATCGACACCTCACACCCGAGCCCCTGCAGCAGGCCCAGCAGGGCGAAGCTGTTGGAGTTATAGATCTGGCCCGGCTGCAGCGACCGGCCCGGCTCCACCAGTTCGTCGCCGGTCGCCAGGACCGCGACCCTGAGCCGCGGACGCACCGCGAGGGAGGCATGCCCGCCCGTGGCGGCCTGGGCAAGATCCTGCGGGCGCAGGCGCATGCCGGCCTGCAGCATCTGGTCTCCCGCCCGGACATCCTCGCCGGCAGGCCGGATGTGCCGGCCCGGCCTGGGGGCGGACGTCATCAGCACGTGCTCCCCTCGCCGTTCGCACGCTTCCTGCGGAACCACGGTGTCGGCTCCGGCCGGGATCGGTGCGCCGGTGAATATCCTGGCGGCAGTGCCGGCCTGCAACGGTTCCGGCGCGCGGCCCGCGGGTACCGTGGCGCTCACCGGCAACGGAACACCCGGTACCGCATCGGCCGCGCGAACGGCATAGCCGTCCATCGCTGCATTATCCGTCGGCGGCGCGGTCACCCGGGCAAACACGTCCTTCGCCAGCACCCGTCCCAGCGCCTCCGTCAGCGGCACGTGCTCACTCCCGGCGAGCGGCGCTACCGCAGCCAGCATGCGCTTCAGAGCCTCCTCGGCGGTCAGCATTTCCGTTCCCACCACACGGGGATCAGCCATGGGACGCTCCCGCCAGGGAAAGCCTGACCGGGCTGCCGGCACGGTCGAAGACCGCATAGCGGGACAGATCCTCGCCCTGGCTGACGGCCTCGGCCATGCGCTGCAGGTAAGGCGCGGCTTCCTCGCTCGTCGCAGGCGCGCCGTTACGTCCCGACAGGCTGGAGACCAGCAGCAGATCCCAGGGATGCCCGAGGCTGTCCGCCTCTTCCGCCAGGACATCCAGCCGGGTGTCTTCGGTCAGCTCGATGTCGGTGGCCATCACCGGGCTCAGCGTACCCGAGCCTTCGATCACGTCCCCGTCGGGTGCCGGCCCGTCCCTGCCCTTCGATTCCGCGCGCAGCAGCACAATCAGCAGACGCTGCGGTGACGGCTGCTCAAGCCCGATGCGCTTGAGATCGTCGAAACTTCCAACCTCCAAGGATCCATTCGTGTCCATCATGACTCCACCCTATTGGATCAACAGCGATTCGGCGGCATCCAGGTCGATACCCTTGATCTGCGCCTCGCCGGCAAGCAGACGGATGTACTGGCTCAGCGCCCGGCGCCGGGTACGCTCTTCCAGATAGTCCGCGATACGCTCCCGCGCCGTCTCGAAAGGCATCAGCTCGCCCTCCACCCGCTGCAGCACCTCGACCACGTGGAAGCCATACCGGGTTTTCACCGGCTGCTCGGCCAAGCCCACCGGCAGGCGCACCAGCGCGTCCTCGAACTCCGGTACCGTCTCCCCACGGCTGACCTGGCCCAGCAGCCCGCCCTGACCCGCCGAGGGGCAGCGGGAGTGCTTTTTCGCCAACCGCGGGAATGCCTCCGGATCGTCGCGCAACTCCCGGACAAGCGCCTCCGCCAGATCCCTGGCGGCAGTGCGCTCTTCCAGGATGTCCGGCGGTGCCGCCAGCAGGATGTGCCGCACTTCCAGCAGCGGCGGTGTCCGGAACTGGTGCTGGTTCTGCTCGTACCAGCGCCGGCACGTTTCCTCATCCGACTCGGGCACGTCGACCTCCCGCTCGATCACCGCATCGATGACAGCGTCCTCGGTGTCGTCCACGATGCCGATCTGTTCGGCGCGCTGCAGCAGCAGTTCCCGCACGGTCAGCGCCACCGCGGCACGCCGCAGGGCGTACCGCGGGTCCGCGCCCGGCTCCTGGTGGTGTGCCGATTCGATGTTGATCGCCCGGCTGTCGATGGTCTTTCCGTTCACCTGAATGCTCATGACACCCTCCTCAGGTCGCGCGGCGGCGGACCACCTGGTAGGCGCGCCCGATGTAGCCGTAGGGCACGCTCCAGATGTGTACCAGGCGCGTGAAGGGGAAGATCAGGAACATCAGCATCCCGAGGAACATATGGGTCTTGTAGATCCAGTGGATGTCCAGGATGTGGGATGCGGCATCCGGCCGGAAAGTCACCAGCGACTGGGCCCAAGCGGTAATCTGAAGCATCACCTCGCCGTCCAGATGCCCGGTGGAAACCGGTATGGACAGCAGCCCGGTCAGCAACTGGGCGAACAACAGGTAGAGGATGAACATGTCCATCCTGCTGCCGGTCCTGCGTACGCGCGGATCGAACGTGCGGCGATAGGCGAGGATCGCGATACCCGCCAGGCAGATCAGCCCGAAGATGCCGCCGGCGATGATAGCCAGCAACTGCTTGGTCCCCGTCGACATGCCCAGCGAGGTGTAGACGGCCGTGGGCGTGAGCAGGCCGAACAGATGACCGAAGAACAGCGCGATGATCCCGATGTGGAACAGATTGTTGCCGATCAGGAACTTGCGATCGCTGGACAACATCTGGCTGGAACCCGTGCGCCACGTGTACTGGCTCTTGTCGTACCGCACCAGACTTCCCAGCAGAAACACCGCCCCCGCGATATAAGGGAATACCCCGAATAACAGCTCGTTGATGTATGTCATGGCCTTGCTCCTTCACCTGATCTGCGAAGCCCGCTGGTATCCACCGGAACCGCCTGCCCACTGTGCGTCCTGGCGCCGCCGCAGCCGTCGGCCGTCGGCCCGAACGTCACCGGCTCCTCTGCCCAGACGGCATCCAGGGCCTCCGGGGTATCGTCGCGGGTCTCGTCCCCGATCTGCTGCCGCAACGCCGCGTCCGCCTGGTCGATACCCCCCAGTTCCAGCAAGGCCTGAAGCACCACGGCATAGTCGCTCTCCCGCTGCGTCAGCCTGCCGTGCAGCAACTGCAGCAGATGCGCGCTCTGCTGCAGCCAGTCGCGGGCGTCCTCCTCAGGGAGCAGCGAACAGAACTCCAGGAACATCGGCAGATAGTCCGGCAGCTCGTTGGCCTCGATGTCGAAGCCGTGTTTCCGGTAGATCTCGCTGAGCTCCACCATCGCCTGCCCCCGATCCCGCGATTCGCCGTGCACGTGCTCGAACAGGTGCAGGGAAAGCGCCCTGCTGCGATCGAACAGGCCGACGTATTCCGCCTGCACGTCGAACAGGTCGGCGCAGGACAGGCGGTGCAGCAGATCCGCCAGCGCCCTGCGTGTACCGGAGGCAACCCGCCCGTCCCGGCCGATCAGGTCCGCCAGTTCATGGCTGTGCTGCAACACCTCCTCGGTGGGATAGTGCAGCAGCACGGCCAGTGCCTTGAGCGTTCTCATGACTGCTCCTCCGTATTCCGCACCTTGAACTCCACCCTGGCCGGGAACGCCCTGCGCCGTGCCGGCTTGCCGCCGAAGATGTCGGTACCGGTGGAACCGCCGCTCTGGGTATGGCAGCCGTCACCGAAACTGAACCCGCAACCGGCGCGCTCGCCGTAGGGATCGTCGGTGGAGAGCTCCCGGTGGCCGGTGGGGATGTCGAAGCGGTCCTCGTAGTTGGCGATGGCCATGATCCGGTACATGTCCTCCACCGTGGCCTCGTCCAACCCCACCTGCTCCAGCACGCTGTGATCCGGCGCGCCTTCGATGGTCTGGCTGCGCTTGAAGCGGCGCATGGCCAGCATGCGTTCCAGCGCCCGGATCACCGGCCGTTCGTCGCCGGCGGTGAGCATGTTGGCCAGGTACTTCACCGGAATGCGCAGGTTCTTGACGTTGGGGATCAGCCCGTCGTTCTCCAGCACGCCGGCATCCGCCGCCGACTGGATCGGCGACAGCGGCGGGATGTACCAGACCATGGGCAGGGTGCGGTATTCCGGATGCAGCGGGAACGCCACCTTCCAGTCCATGGCCATCTTGTAGACCGGCGAGCGCTGCGCCGCCTCCAGCCAGGACTCCGGAATCCCCTCCGCCCGGGCGGCCTTGATCACCTCCGGGTCGTGCGGGTCGAGGAATACCCGCATCTGCTGTTCGTAGAGATCCTGTTCGGACGCCGCGGACGCGGCCTCCTTGATGCGGTCCGCGTCATACAGGATCACGCCTAGGTAGCGGATACGGCCGACACAGGTTTCCGAGCACACGGTGGGTTCACCGATCTCGATGCGCGGGAAGCAGAAGGTGCACTTCTCCGACTTTCCGGCCTGCCAGTTGTAGTAGATCTTCTTGTACGGACAACCCGAGATGCACATGCGCCAGCCGCGACACTTGTCCTGGTCGATCAGCACGATGCCGTCCTCCTCGCGCTTGTAGATCGCGCCGGAAGGACAGGACGCCACGCAGGTCGGGTTCAGGCAGTGTTCACAGAGCCGGGGCAGGTACATCATGAAGGTGTTCTCGAACTGCCCGTACATCTCCTTCTCGACGTTCTGGAAGTTGTAGTCCTTCGAGCGCTTCTCGAACTCGCCGCCGAGGATCTCCTCCCAGTTCGGCCCCCACTCGATCTTGTCCATGGGTCGCCCGGTGAGTGCCGAGAACGGCTTGGCCACCGGCTGGTGCTTCGAGTCCGGAGCGTTGTGCAGTCGCTGGTAGTCGTAGTTGAACGGCTCGTAGTACTCGTCGATGCTGGGCAGATCCGGGTTGGCGAAGATCTTCGCCAGCAGCCGCCACTTGCCGCCCGCCTTGGGCTGCAGCTTGCCGGATTTCATCGACCAGCCGCCGTTCCAGCGCTCCTGGTTCTCCCAGTCCTTCGGGTAGCCGATACCGGGCTTGGTCTCCACGTTGTTGAACCAGGCATATTCCATGCCCTCGCGGGAGGTCCATACGTTCTTGCAGGTGACAGAACAGGTGTGGCAGCCGATGCACTTGTCCAGGTTCAGCACCTTGCCGATTTGCGCGCGCACTTTCATGCCTGTTCCTCCGCCTGATAGATGCTCTCGTCGTCACCTTCCAGCCATTCCACGCGATCCATCTTGCGCAGCACGATGAATTCGTCGCGGTTGGAGCCAACGGTGCCGTAGTAGTTGAAGCCGTAGCTAAGCTGGGCGTAGCCCCCGATCATGTGGGTGGGCTTGAGCACGGCGCGGGTGACGGAATTGTGAATGCCGCCGCGTTCGCCGCTGATCTCCGACCCAGGGGTGTTCACCAGCTTCTCCTGGGCGTGGTACATCATCACCATGCCCTCGGGGACCCGCTGGCTCACCACCGCCCGGGCCACCAGGGCGCCGTTGGTGTTGAAGCACTCGATCCAGTCGTTGTCGACGATGCCGGCCTTCTTCGCATCGATCTCGCTCATCCACACGCAAGGCCCGCCGCGGGACAAGGTGAGCATCAGCAGGTTCTCGCTGTAGGTGCTGTGGATACCCCACTTCTGGTGCGGGGTGATCCAGTTCAGCACGATCTCCTCGTTGCCGTTGCCGCGCACACCCTGGATGCTCTGCGTGGTCCGCATGTTCACCGGCGGCTTGTAGCTGACGAAGCCCTCGCCGAAGGCGCGCATCCAGCGGTGGTCCTGGTAGAGCTGCTGGCGGCCGGTCAGGGTGCGCCAGGGGATCAGCTCATGGACGTTGGTGTAGCCGGCGTTGTAGGACACGTGCTCCGATTCCAGCCCCGACCAGGTGGGCGAGGAGATGATCTTACGCGGCTGCGAGACCACGTCGCGGAAGCGGATCTTGTCGTCCTCGCGCGGCAGCGCCAGGTGGGTGTGATCCCGGCCGGTCTGTTCGGACAGCGCCGCCCAGGCCTTCACCGCCACCTCGCCGTTGGTCTCCGGCGCCAGGCTCATGATCACCTCGGCCGCATCGATGGCGGTGTCGATCTTCGCCAGGCCCTTGTTGGCACCGTCTTCCAGATGCCGGCCGTTCAGGTCGCCCAGCAGCTTCACCTCATGCTCGGTGTTCCAGGCGATGCCCTTGCCGCCGTTACCGACCTTCTCCATCAGCGGTCCCAGCGCGGTGAAGCGGGCATAGACATTGGGGTAGTCCCGTTCCACGGCCACCAGGTTGGGCATGGTCTTGCCCGGAATCGGCTCGCACTCGCCCTTGCGCCATTCCTGCACGTCGAAGGGCTGGGCCAGCTCGGCCGGGCTGTCGTGCAGGATCGGCAGCGCGACGATGTCGGTCTCCTTGCCCAGATGGCCCTGCACCAGTTCGCTGAAGGTACGCGCCAGCCCCTTGTAGATATCCCAGTCGGAACGGGACTCCCAGCACGGATTCACCGCCGCGCATAGCGGATGGATGAACGGGTGCATGTCCGAGGTATTGAGGTCGTTCTTCTCGTACCAGGTCGCAGTGGGCAGCACCACGTCCGAGTACAGGCAGGTGGTGGACATGCGGAAGTCCAGGGTGACCAGCAGGTCCAGCTTGCCGTCGGTGGTCTCGTCCCGCCAGACCACTTCCTGCGGCTTCTCGGCACCCTCCTCGCCCAGGTCCTTGCCCTGCACACCGTGGGCGGTGCCCAGCAGATGCTTGAGGAAGTATTCGTGCCCCTTGCCGCTGGAACCCAGGAGATTGGAGCGCCAGATGAACATGTTGCGCGGGAAGTTCACCGGATTGTCCGGATCCTCGCAGGCCATGGCCAGCCTGCCGCTCTTGAGCTGCTCGACCACGTAATCCTTCGGGTCCTTGCCGGCGTCGGCGGCGTCCCGCGCGATCTGCAGGGGATTGGCGCCGAGCTGCGGCGCGGACGGCAGCCAGCCCATGCGCTCGGCGCGCACGTTGAAGTCGATCAGGCTGCCCTGGAACTCCGCCGGGTCGGCCAGCGGGGACAGCATGTCCGCTACGTTCAGCTTCTCGTACCGCCACTGGTCGGTATGTGCATAGAAGAACGACGTGGAGTTCATGTGCCGCGGCGGACGGGCCCAGTCCAGCGCAAAGGCCAGCGGCTGCCAGCCGGTCTGCGGGCGCAGCTTCTCCTGGCCCACATAGTGCGCCCAGCCGCCGCCGCTCTGGCCGACGCAGCCGCAGAACACCAGCATGTTGATGATGCCACGGTAGTTCATGTCCATGTGGTACCAGTGGTTAAGGCCGGCACCGAGGATGACCATGGACTTGCCCTGGGTCTTGTCCGCGTTGTCGGCGAACTCCCGGGCCACGGCGATGACGCGGTCGCGCTTGACGCCCGTGATCTGTTCCTGCCAGGCCGGGGTGTACGGCATGTTGTCGTCGTAGCCGGTCGGCGTGTTCGGGCAATCAAGACCGCGGTCGACGCCGTAATGGGCAGTGATCAGATCGAACACCGAGGCGACCAGTGCCTCCTCGCCATTCGCCAGAATCACCTTGCGCACCGGTACCTTGCGGTAGATCACCTCGTCTTGCGGGTTCGGTGTGAAGCGTCCCAGCTCATGTTCCAGGCCGCCGAAGTACGGGAAACCAACCTCGGCCACCTCATCGCGGCTGTCCAGCAGACTCAGTCGGAGCCGGGTTTCCTTTCCGTCCGCCTCTTTTTCCTCAAGGTTCCAGCGGCCGTTCTCGCCCCAGCGGAAACCGATGGAGCCGTTCGGCACCACGATGCTGTCGCTGGTCTCGTCATAGGCAAGGGTCTTCCACTCCGGGTTGTTGTCCTGGCCCAGGTTCTTGTCGAAATCCGAGGCGCGCAGGAAACGGCCGGCCTGGTAGCCCTTGTCGGTCTTGTCCAGGCGCACCAGGCATGGCATGTCGGTGTACTTGCGGGCGTAGTCGGTGAAATAGGCACTGGGCCGGTCGACGTGGAATTCCTTCAGGATCACGTGGCCGAATGCCATTGCCAGCGCAGCGTCGGTGCCCTGCTTGGGATTCAGCCAGATGTCCCCGAACTTGGATGCCTCGGAGTAATCCGGGGTCACCGTGACGATCTTCGCGCCCTTGTAGCGCACCTCGGTCATGAAGTGCGCATCCGGGGTACGCGTCTGCGGCACGTTGGAACCCCACATCATGATGAAGCCGGAGTTGTACCAATCGGCCGACTCGGGCACGTCGGTCTGCTCGCCCCAGGTCTGCGGCGAACTCGGCGGAAGGTCACAGTACCAGTCGTAGAAGCTCATGCAGACGCCGCCCAGCAGGGACAGATAGCGGGAACCCGCGGCATAGCTGACCATGGACATGGCGGGGATCGGCGAAAAACCAATGACGCGGTCCGGACCGTACTGTTTGGCGGTGTAGACGTTGGCCGCGGCGATCAACTGGTTCACCTCCTCCCAGGTGGCGCGTACAAGCCCACCCTTGCCGCGGCGGGATTTGTAGCTGCGCCCCTTCTCCGGATCCTCGACAATCGATTCCCAGGCATCCACCGGGTCGGCGTGGACCTTGCGCGCTTCCCGCCAGAGCCGCAGCAAATGGCTGCGGATCATGGGGTGCTTCAACCGGTTCGCGCTGTAGATGTACCAGGAATAGCTTGCACCGCGGGCACAGCCGCGCGGCTCATGGTTCGGCAGGTCCGGGCGCGTGCGCGGATAGTCGGTCTGCTGGGTCTCCCAGGTCACCAGGCCGTTCTTCACATAGATCTTCCAGCTGCAGGAGCCGGTACAGTTCACGCCGTGGGTGGAGCGCACCACCTTGTCGTGCTGCCAGCGGTGGCGGTAGGCGTCTTCCCACCGTCGCGTGTCTTCGGTGGTCACACCGTGGTTATCCGAGAACGTGCTCTCCACGCGCTGGAAAAAGGTCAGTCGGTCCAGAAAGAAGCTCATGATGCTGTCCTCGTTTGGTCAGTCATTTCTTGGCTCAGAGGCCTGTGCATGCATCCGCGCGCTGCGCTGCCGCCCTAACACGGCACTTCCGCATTGCGCCTGGAGTAGTACCACCAGGTGATCACCAGGCAGCTCGCGTAGAAGACGACGAACGTCCACAGCGCAGCGCTGACGCTGCCGGTGGCTGCGATGGAGGTTCCGAATCCCCGGGGGATGAAGAAACCGCCGTACGCGCCGATGGCCGAGGTGAACCCGAGCACGGCCGCCCCTTCCTTGTTGCCGCGCGCCAGCGCCTCACGCTGGGATTCCGCATCCGGGCCGGCATCGCGCTGGGCCTCGGTGGTGAAGATCACCGGGATCATCCGGAACGTGGAGCCATTGCCGATGCCGGTGGTGGCGAACAGCACCATGAACATCACCAGGAAACCCCAGAAGTTGCCTGCACCCAGCTCGGAGGGCAGGAACCACATCACGCCGAGCACGGCCAGCGCCATGACCACGAAGTTCCAGAAGGTCACCCGAGCGCCGCCGAGCTTGTCGGACAGCCAGCCGCCCAGCGGCCGGATCAATGCGCCCACCAGCGGCCCGAGGAATGCAAACTGGGTGCCGTCCACCTGCGGAAACTGGCTGTTGATCAGCATCGGGAATGCCGCGGAATAGCCGATGAACGAACCGAAGGTCCCCAGATAGAGCCAGCACATCAGCCAGTTGTGCTTGCGCCGGAAGATCACCGCCTGTTCGCTGAACGAGGCCTTGGCGTTGGCGATGTCATGCATGCCGAACCAGGCCGCCACGGTGGCCAGCAGGATGAACGGCGCCCAGACGAAACCGGCGTTCTGCAACCACAGGGAGGTGCCGGCGTCCGTGGTGGCCGGCGAACCGGACAGGGCGCCGAACACGCTGACGGTGATGACCAACGGCACGACGAACTGCATCAGGCTGACGCCGAGGTTGCCCAGGCCGGCGTTCAGGCCCAGCGCGGTGCCCTTCTCCTGTTTCGGGAAGAAGAACGAGATGTTCGCCATGCTGGAGGCGAAATTGCCGCCGCCGAAGCCGCAGAGCACGGCCAGGCCGATCATCACCCAGTACGGCGTCTCCGGGTTCTGCACCGCGAAACCGATGCCCAGGGCGGGAATCAGCAGCGAGGCGGTGCTCAGGGCGGTCCAGCGGCGCCCGCCGAAGATGGGCACCATGAAGGAGTAGAAAATGCGCAGCGTCGCGCCTGACAGCGCCGGCAGCGCCGCCAGCCAGAACAGCTGGTTGGTGCTGTAGTCGAAGCCGGCCTGCGGCAGCTTCACCGCGGTGACACTCCAGATCATCCACACCGCAAAGGCCAGCAGCAGGCAGGGAATGGAGATCCAGAGATTGCGGTTGGCGATGCGCTTGCCTTCCCGCTCCCAGTAACCCGCATCCTCGGGGTTCCAGTTGTGCAGCACGTAGCCCTCCCGGTACGGAGCGCTCTGGTTCTCGTGATTCATCGTCTTTTCCATGGTTGCGCTCCGGCTCAGAGAGTCTTGTCAGCCACCAGGGCGTCTTCCTCACCATGCCGGATACGGTCGAGCATCACGGCACGGCGTTCGGTCCACCACATCCAGATCAGCGAGACGCCGGTGACCCCGAACAGCAGCATGAACACGGTGCTGGAGACGCCGGTGATGTCGACCAGGGCGCCGAACATGATCGGCAGCAGGAAACCGCCCAGGCCGCCGGCCAGACCGACGATGCCGGAAACCACGCCGATGTTGCGGTCGTAGTCGTCCGAGATGTACTTGAAGACCGAGGCCTTCCCCACACCCCAGGCAATGCCCACCACGAACAGCAGCGCGGTGAACAGCCAGACATTGACGCCGAACGAGAAGGCGATCATGTCGCCGTCGCGGGTCTGGATCGCGTACCGGGTGTACGGATAGGACATGACGAACAGGCAGGCGAAGCTCGACCACATGCACCACCAGGTCACGGTGTGCGCACCGAAGCGGTCGGACAGCCAGCCGCCGAAGGCGCGGACGACGCCTGACGGCAGCACGAAGATGGTGGCGATCAATGCGGCCAGTTGCAGGCCGACGCCGTATTCATAGATGTAGTAGCGGGTCAGGTACAGCGACAGCGCCACATAGCCACCGAACACCACCGAGTAGTACTGGCAGTACTTCCACACCTTGGGATCCCGCAACACGGCGAGCTGCTCGCGGAAGGTGGCCTGCCCCACCCTGGCCCGTTCCGGCTCCGGATAGCTGAAGATCCAGAACAGCAGGACGGTGATCAGCATGGCCACGGCATACACGCTGGGCACCGCCGTCCAGCCCCAGACCACGACCAGCGTCGGCGCCACATACTTGGTCAGCGCGGCACCGGCATTACCGGCCCCGAAGATGCCCATGGCAAAGCCCTGCCGCTCCCTCGGGAAGAACCGCGCGGTATAGGCGATACCAACCGAGAAGGTGCCGCCGGCCAGACCGATGAATGCACCCAGCACCAGCAGTTGCCAGTACGTGGTCGCGAACTGCACCAGGTAGATGGGGATGACCGTGGCCAGCATGGTCACGGCGAACACCGGCCGCCCGCCGATACGGTCTGCCCACATGCCCAGTGGCAGACGCGCGAGGGAACCGGTCAGTATGGGAATGGCGGTCAGGATGCCGAACTGCGTTTCGTTCAGTCCCAGCTCGGCGGCGATGGGGTTACCAATCACGCCGAACATCACCCACACTGCAAAGCAGATGGTGAACGCACCTGTGCTTGCGGTAAGGACGGAGAGCTGCCTTGTTCTATCCGATGTCATGGAATCCGCTCCTGGAAATTCATGACGCCGAAAGTACGGCTGGTAACCCGGCGCTCTCTTGATCCTAGTCAAGAAATAAATTGCATTTAATCGCCTAGAATCAGTGGCATATATCGAAAGTGGTAGTTACTGAAAAAAACTAAACCATTGTAATCAATGGGAAACCTGCTCATCGGCCATAGAGGTTTTTTCTGTGCCCAAGCGCAACCGATTCTTTGGAGGTAATCCCGAAAATCAGTCGGTTTTCAGTCGGCCGTTACTCCTCCGCTTCGGTCTTGCCCTGACCGCCGTTGCCGGCCTGGCACTGTTCACCATGGTGGCCTCGGTGATGATCGCCGACACCGCCAAGGACGACGCTGCTGCGATCAATCAGGCCGGCTCGCTGCGCATGCAGTCCTATCGCATCCTGGCAATGCACCAGGCCGGCGCGGATGAATCGCGACTGATCGAGGCCCGCGAGCATTTCGAGCAGACCATGTCGGGAGACGCCATCCGCCGGTCGCTCCCGCGCGCGCCGCATTCGCTCGTGGACCACTACAACGGCCTGCGGGAGCACTGGCGCGAGCGGATGCTTCCGCTGCTCGACATTCCAGCAACCGAGCAGGCCACGCTGGAAGCGGCGGTGGGGACCTTCGTTGCCGAACTGGAAGCCCTGGTCCGGGGGCTGCAGCGGGAAGCCGAGACCCGTATCCAAATGCTACGGCTGATCCAGGGTATCGCGATCTTCATGACCCTGGCCCTGGTGTTCGGCACCATGTACCTGCTGCACACCGGCGTCGTGCTGCCGCTGCGGGAACTGATGGGTGCGGCCGACCGGGCGCGGGACGGCGATCTCGGCGCGCGCTCCTCGCATACCAGCAACGACGAGATCGGGCTGCTGGGCAACAGCTTCAACACCATGGCCGCGCACCTGCAGCAGTTGCACGGCAATCTCGAGCGCCAGGTCGAGAACAAGACCCAGGATCTGAAACGCAGCAACGACGCGCTGAAACTGCTCTACGATGCCGCTCGCACATTGACACCGGAACACCTGGACGGCGATGCCCAGAAAAGGATCATGCAACGGCTGCAGCAGGTCATCGAGACAGGCCCCATCACGCTGTGCCTGACCCAGCCCGAACGCAACAATATGGCCTACCGCTCATACTGCAGCGGAGGAAGTGAAATGCCCGATTTCTGCGCGGCGCCCGTCTGTGAGCCCTGCCTGCGCAACGATGCGGGGCGCCTGGGAAGCGCAACCGAGTCGGGGGTCGCCGCCATACCGCTACGGGACGGCGGCAACCATTATGGCGTCCTGCTGATCCAGTATCCCCCCGGTGGCATGCCGGACCAGTGGAAATTCCGGCTGGCCGAGGCGGTGGCGGACCAGATCGCCTCGGCACACGGCCGCGCCCGGGAATTACGCCAGCAGCGCCGTCTTGCGTTGCTGGATGAACGCTCGGTGATCGCCCGCGAACTGCATGATTCACTGGCCCAGTCGCTGTCGTATCTCAAGATCCAGCTGAGCCGCCTGCAGGGACAACTGCGCGGCGAGGCCGGCGAACGCGCCTTGCCGATCATCACCGAATTGCGGGAAGGCCTGAACGAGGCCTACCGCAACCTCAGGGAACTGCTCACGACCTTCCGCCTGAAGATGAACGAGTCGGGGCTCGAGCATGCCCTGGAGGAAACCGTCAACGAATTCAGCCAGCGGGGCAGGCTGCCCATCCGCCTGGATGCACGTGTCAGCGGGCAGGCAATCGACCCGAATATCGAGATCAACATCCTGCAGATCGTCAGGGAAGCGCTGACCAACGTCATCAATCATGCCGAGGCACGGCGCGCCGGCGTGACCCTGGAATCGGCAACCCCCGGCTACTGGATCCTCACCGTCGAGGACGACGGCATCGGCTTGCAACGCCGACACCACAAATCCCACCATTACGGCACCCAGATCATGCGCGAGCGTGCCGAAAGCCTGGGTGGGACGCTGGAATTCGACAGGCCCGGAGGCGGCGGCACCCGCGTTCGCGCCGTACTGCCACAACAACCACAACGTATCGAGCAGGAGCACCATGAATACGACACGGATACTGGTGGTCGATGACCATCCGCTGCTCCGCCGCGGCGTCCTCCAGTTGCTGGAACAGGAGGCCGGCCTGCTGCCGGTCGGCGAGGCAAGCAACGGCCCGGCTGCACTGGAGTGCGCAAGAGCACTGGAACCGGACCTGATCCTGCTGGACCTGAACATGCACGGCATGAGCGGCGTCGAGACACTGCAGGCCCTGCGCGCCAACGGGTCACACGCGCGCGTCATTGTACTGACCGTATCGGACAGCGACGATGACGTGGTGGCAGCGCTGCGCGCCGGTGCCGACGGTTATCTGCTGAAGGACATGGAGCCGGAGGAACTGGTGCGGCAGCTGAGACGGGCCGCCGACGGCGAGCTGGTGGTCTCCGAGGAACTGACACCGGTGCTGGCGCGGGCCCTGAGCCGTCCCCCCGATCGCCGGCAGGAGGCAACGGAAGAACTCACGTCCCGCGAGAAGGAGATACTGCGACTGATCGCCCGCGGTCTGAGCAACAAGATGATCGCCAATCAACTGGATATCACCGAAGGCACCACGAAGGTGCATGTGAAGAACCTGCTGAAGAAACTGGGCCTGCGCTCACGGGTCGAAGCGGCGGTCTGGGCGGTCAATCGGGAGCGGCGCTAAGAAAGCGCCGGTCCAGTCCCCACGCTACCTCCATGTCGGTATTGGCCGTGGAGCGGTCGCAAGGCAGAATGCCAGCGAACCCTGAGGCGAGCGCGCAATGGCGGAACATTACCTGCTGATCAAACAGCTGCACATGAGCAGCGCCCTGCTCAGTATCAGCCTGTTCATACTGAGGCTGATCTGGATGCTGGGCTGGCCCGCGATGCTGCAATGGAAGCCGGCCCGGATCGTGCCTCACGTGGTGGACACGGTGTTACTGCTCACCGCGGTGGTGCTGGCCTGGGTGGCACAGCAGTATCCCTTCGTGCACGGCTGGCTGACGGCCAAGGTCGTGGCGCTGATCGTCTACATCGTCCTCGGCACCATCGCGCTGAAGCGCGGGCCGAACAAGCCGGTGCGCCTGCTGGCCGGCCTCGCCGCCGTGTTGACCTTCGGCTACATTCTGGCAGTCGCCTTCAGCAAGCAGGTTCTGCCGTTCTGAGGAATCCCGGATGACGCGCCCGCTGACCGACCGAGAGCTGCCCCGCCCGTACCAGCACCTGTGGCCGGAAACTGCACGCTGCCCGGTACTGGGCTTCGCGGGCTGGAGCGGTACCGGCAAGACCACCCTGCTGAGCCGTGTGATACCGCTGTTGCGCGACGAGGGACTGCGTCTCGGCCTGATCAAGCACGCGCATCACGAGGTCGAGGTGGATCAGCCGGGCAAGGACAGCTACCGCCTGCGTAAGGCCGGCGCAGAACAGGTACTGCTCAGCACCAGCCGGCGCTGGGCGCTGATGACCGAGCGACGGGACCCGAATGAACCCCTGCTGGCCGAGGAACTCGCCCGGCTCGACCAGCAGGTGCTGGACCTGGTATTGGTGGAAGGCTTTCGCGACCAGCGCTTCCCCAAGATCGAACTGCTCCGGAGCAGCGGCCGTGAAGACAGGCAACCCCTGTATCGGGGGGATGACGCCATCATCGCGCTGGCCGTGGACCAGACACGGCCTGCACCGCGCACGGAACTCCCGGTACTGGACATCAACGATCCGGCCGCCATCGCGCAATTCGTCATGAACCACGTGCTGAAACCCATCGGCACGCCCTGAGCGCGCGCTGAAGCACGCACCCTAACGCGGCCACTCCTCCCGTGGCAGGTCCCGGGCGTAGTCATTACCGATCAGATCCCCGTCCTCGTATCGGGAACGCACGTACGGCATGCCGTCGATGAACTGCCAATGGTCCCCGTGAGCGACGCCGTGCCGGTGCGCTCCCATGAACAGCAGCGCCCCGCTCCGGTCAAAGCGATAGTCCCGGCCATGGAGCCGTCCCTGGTCGTCGAACCGGACCAGTTCCACCAGTTGCCCGCCCCGGGTGTAGACGCGCCATTCCCCCACCTGCACGTCGTCACGCATCTCGCCGTAGCTCAGTTCGCTGGACGACCAACCCTCCTGGACCAGCCAGTGTCCCTGCCGCTTTCCGTGCTCGTACTGGCCGCGCACGGTAACGTCGCCCGCTTCGTTGCGGCGCTCGAACGGGCCATGCTTTTCACCGTCCAGGTAGTGCGCCAGCTCGTACAACTGGCCGTCGGTTCGGACATGCCGGCGCTCACCCTGCAGCCGACCCTGCTCGTCGTAGGTTTCGGTAATCACGCCGTAGGCGTCCTGCCGGCGCCACTCCCCGACACGCGCGCCATGGTCGTAACGGCCGGCGGTGAGCACTTCACCGTCCGCCGCCACGCGTTCATAGTCACCGTGATACTGCCCGCCGACGAAACCGGCCCGCTCGTAGGAACCGTCCCATGCGGTACTCAGATACGCACCGGTGCGGCGGTTGTCCAGCCATTCCTGTCTCGACGTGAGCTCGCCTTCTTCGTCGAACTCTTCCCTCAGTGACCAACTGTTATCCTCTGCCTGCCGGTGGCGGCTCTGCACGCTGCCGTCATCATGGAAGCGCTCGACGGTACTTACCATTCCGCCGTCGTCGTATTCCCTGAGCTGGCGCCGCTGGAGACGACCATCCCGGCCGTACTGCCGCTGCTCCACCATCCGGTGTTCGTCGTCATAGCGTTCATAACGGCTGCGGTTGCCGTTCTGATGGAACTGCTCCTGCTCACCGATACGGTTGCCATGCTGCCAGTTGCTCCGGCTGCGCAGCTGCCCGTCGTCGAAATAGGCAACCGACGCGCCATGATTGCGGTGCTCGTGGTAGTTCTGCTCCGCCGTCAGTTGTCCCTCGGCATTCCAGGTCCGGGAAACACCGTGACGCCGGCCCTCCCGGTAGTGGGTTTCGGAGCGCAGCCGGCCGTCCGCGAAGTAGCCGCGCTGCACCCCGTGCAGCTGGCCGTCCACATACTCCTGTTCCAGATGCTTGTAGCCGTCCCGGTAACGGTAGGAGGGTCCGTTCAGTTTGCCGTCCTGATAGCGGTGATAGCTGACCAGCTCGCCGGTGGAACTGAAATGACTGCACCAGCCGTCTGCCGTCACACCGTGCTCGAACAGCATTTCGTTCTCGATGGTGCCGTTCCTGTGGTAGTTGATGCTCGGGCCATGACGCTTGCCATCCACCAGCGTGCTCTCGAAACGCACGGAACCGTCCGGGTAATAGCCGGTAATATGGCCGTGGAAATGCCCCTGGGCATTACGATAGCCTTCCTCGCGCAAGTGCCCTTCTTCGGAGTACGAGCGGTAGTGGCCGACGAAGACATTGTCCGAGAAGTCCAGGCTGTTGACCGTGGTTTCCAGGGCGGGCGCGCCATCCATCATCCGAATGACCACGCGATAACCTTCCTCCACCGCCTCCCAGTCATCCACCTTGCGCTCGGCGTCCGCCTCGCTCTCCACCGGCCGAAACTCGGTACTCAGCCAGATCACCTGCTGCTCGGCCATGAGCGGCCCGGCCCACAGCAAGGCGGCCAGCAACATGCCGTATTTCATCGAAACGTCTCCCCGCCGCCATGCAGCTCACCGTCATAACCGGGCAGATCCGGAAAACGGTGCGTCCACTGATGTTCAATCGGTTCGCCGGCGGCCCGAACCTGCTGGATCTCATGGACCCTGCCGGCGATCCGCAACATGCCGCCCGAGGTGACGTATTCCTTCAGGCTGCTAACGGCCGGACCCTCCAGCCGCGCGCTCGACGACGGCGGCAGCACCGCCAGGGCGCGACCCTGATCGTCCAGGAAACGATAACGGTCCAGCAGTTCCTCGAGAGGACGTTCGGTCAGCTCGTGGCCTTCCCAGTCCTCCCCCAGCAAGGCAGACATCCGCACCAGCCATTCGCGCTCGCCAAGATCAAGCTCCATGGCCTGCCATTCCGGTTCACCTGCGCAGCGAAGCGTAACGTCGACCTCCTGCTGGTAGAAGAACGTCTGCTCTCCGTCCTCACTGGCCAGCAGGAAGATCTTTTTCGGGGGAAGTCGGTTCATTGAGACCCGCCCCCGGTAAGGCCGATGTTCTTTCCACGCGAGCTTCCTGCCCGCGACTTCCACGCCGGCCGCCTCCTCGAGTTCACACAGGGCCGCCTGCCCGCGGCTCAGCGTCAGGTACAACTGCGGACGATCAAAGGACTCCGGCATGAGCTCGGCCAGTTCCACCACCCGGAAATCCCGCCCGTCGTCGCCGTCGGAATCACTGTCGTCCAGATAGAGAGGTTCCGAATCCGGGGGCGCCAGGCTCAGGTCATCCAGCATGGCATTCTCGTCATAGAAGCGGACACGACGCTGCGCCCTGGCTTCGGAATCGACCAGAATCAGTGGAATGCGCAGTTCCTCGGGAACAGGTTCGTCGAAATACAGGGTCATCTGCGTGGGATAATAGGCATGCTGGTTCGCATACAGCAGACGACTTTCGCCATCCGATATCCAATCGGGAGCGTGCGGATCCCTGGGGTAATCGAGCATTCCCCGTGACGGTCCGTCGAATGCGAAGGGAAAATAGGCCCCCGGCCGGGAGCGCAGCGCCAGCACGTAGACACCCGGCTCGTCCCCCGGCGTGAGAATCGCCCGCGCACCGTGCCGTTCGATGTCCACGACCCCGTCACCCAACGGCAGCGCGAGGACTTCCCTGTCCGATCCATACCAGCTCACCGTGGCCTCGATCCCCGCAAAGCCTTCCAGTTCCTGTTCAAGGTCACGCCAGCCCAACGGCCACACGTTCGCGTTCGATTCGCTACCGGAGCTACGGAAGCTACTGAACGTGAAGGTTTCCATGGCATGGAAATCGAACTCTATCGGCGTTTGCGTTGAATCGAATGCCTGCAGATCATCGATGGAGACCGCCCCGAGCACGTCGAAGTCCTCCACCGCATGCTTGTAGACGAGACGGACGCCATCCCAGTCGAATGCCAGCTCTCCCAGTTCAGAGGAAAACACCTGCTCCTCGGAAATCGATGAACGGTCGTTCTCGTCCGCGCTGGAGGGAAAACTGTCGAACTCCCACGGCTCGAAGTCGCTCAGGTGATCCAGCATCAAACCGGACGACCAGTACGGGGGCTTCATTGCCGTCACGGTGCGAACGGTCCCGGTGAACCCCTGCTCGTCGAACGGCAGTTCCATGACAATGACCGCCTGATGCGGCCAACCGCTCTCCCGCTCCAGCAGCATGTAGCCGTAGATCCTGGCGTCGCCGTCCTCGGCACGCAGCCGCAACGACGCGTGGTCGTCGCTCAGCGAGGCGACGGTCAGGGTGATCGGCGGCACCCGGTCGTTACCCTCCACCTCAAGCTCGGCGCCTTCTCTCAGTTCGATGCCGGCGCCGAACCCGGGCCGGGACACCTGCTCATCCAGCAGGTCGCGCAGCGGGTTGAGCATCTGCTCATCCCACTCTTCGGTGGACCGATTGAACCCGAAATCCACGGCCTCGCCGCTGGCCTTGTCCACCGTGACCTTCATGCCGCCGGAGATAATGTCGCGCATCCCCTCCTGCTCGTAAGGGCTGACCGCTTCAGCGCTGCTGAACCGCACCCCCCCGCCGTCCACGTTCATGTACTGCGGGATCATGTGCAGCTGATAGACGTCGCCCTGCTCCTCGACGACATAATCCATCAACACCGTGGATTCGACCTTTTCGGTCCGGCGGTTTGAGCCGGATCCGTAGGAAATTTCGGTATGGCTCAGAAGCTGGTAGCGGCGTTCATCCCCGTCCGTGGGGCTGAACCGCAAGACTTCCGGCTCATCGGAACACCCGGCCAGGGCAAGAGCACCAGCCGCCGCGAGGCCGAGGTACACACGAAATGATCCCTTCCACTGCTTGGACATGTGGCTATGTTTCCCTGCTGAACTGAACAAAGAGGAACGCGCGGCCGCAATCCGCCTGAGAGCGGACCGGAGGAGTCCACTCGCACCGGTGCCTGGCCGGGCGAATACGGGAAAGAGAGGCAGAGTGATCCATACTCCTGACTGCTTCCTTGCTGATCTGATGAAGTCGCTAGGGTCGCCGCCGGGGCTATTCGGAGGGTGCTCCGGCCGACCGGGTGAATCCTACTCAAGTCATTGGTGTCAACGCAACCTTACGGATCAGGTTCTCCCTGTCAGACCCGCACGGGGCTCAACGTCTCCGGTGGGAGACTTTACATCGGAGAGGGGAAACGCAATCTGGCGTTATGGGAGATCCGTTGCTAACGTCTCGGACTCACTTTCGACGGATTACACCAGGGACGGTTTCGTGCAGGCTCTCGTCTACTTCACGCTCTTCTTGCTGATCGTTGGCGTCGTATTCACGAGGCTGCTGCGGGTCATGGCAAAGCGCCGTAAGCTGAGACTTGCGCTGACGCGCTTCCGCCGCCGCTCCGCGCCGGTGCGAACCCTCAGCAGCCGCGAGATCCAGGCCCTGGAGCCTTTGCTGCTCGACCCATACAGCCCCCGCAACAAGCCGATTTCGCTGCTCGGCCACGCGGTCTACAGCCTGGAAGGCGAGTACCGGATTGATGTTATCGGCTCGCGGGACAATTACGTCCTGCAGCATATGATCGGACCTCTCGAAGTCATCCTGCCATTCGATGCCGGCTCCTTCCTGCGCGACGGTGGGAACCGCGCCGAGGTGGTGCTGACTCGCCGCTATGCCGTCGTGCTACGGCTGAACGGCGAATTCGAACTGCTTCAGGGTGAACAGAGGGACCGCAACAAGCAGCGCCTGGACGAGGACTGGCGCAGCGGCCGGACCGGGCCGCTGCGCCACGTAGACCCGCAGGCGGAGAGCGCCGCCAGGCAGCTTGCCGTGCCTGGAACCAACCTTCGCATCGATACCCGCGTCACCATCCTCGGCCAGCGGAACGAGACACCCGCCGAGGTCGCCGAACGCAGAGGCGCCGGCACCGGGCTGCCGTCAGGGGTCTGCTGGTTGCTGGCATTCATCGCCCTGGCCATCGCTACCGGCGTAGCGCCGGAATCGAACACCGCGCGGCTGGCATGGCTCGCCATCGCCGGGCTGATGGCGGCACTGGGCCTGTATGCCTTCTGGCGTCCCCGGCAGCCTGGACGCCCGGGAAAGGTGAACCGAGTAAGCGGCGAACTCAATCTGGCAGCCCTGGCCGGTGATACACAACAATCCCCCCGGTTGCTCCTGGGTAACCGTTTGCTGCTGCGCCCTCCCCCACACTGGATGCCCGGGATAGAACCACTGCTGGGCCGCAATGTGGAAGCGGAAGTCCGAGTCGACGACGAGTCCCTGGTCAGCCTTGGCCGCGCGCTTTCCATTGATCAGGAGGTACGCCAGTTCAAGCCGGTACACTGGGGCCGTCATATCACCCTGATCATCGTCGCCCTTGCCGCTTTGCTGCTGTTGCTGATCAATTCACCGGCGCCTTTCGAGGATCCGCGACAGGCCCAGCGATGGCTGCAACTGGAGCAGCGGACGTTCAGCTCTCCGGAGTCGTTGTTGCAGGCGAACGTGGAACCAGGCACGCCGGTTGTACTGCGGGGCGTGGGCAGGTGCGAGCTGCGCGACGGGCCCGACGCCATGCCCCAAAGGGACTGCAGCCGCTTGTTCTGGGGCGGTGCGTCCGCCGCCGCCGGCCTTGATGAACTGAACAGCGGGATGGCGGCCCTGTATTCCGGCGATTTTCTCCGCCCCCGGATACTGCCGGACCATTCCCCCACGGCCAGCATGGCCGAGCGTCAAACTCCGAGATATCGCGCCACGGAGCCCGAAGCCTCCATGGCGCTGGTCTCGCAAGCCTGCAAAGACAACAGCGACGCGGGAATCGGCGACGGCTGTGCTGCACTTCAGCAGGCAATGGCCGCCAGGGGCTTCACAGACGCCACCGACAACGAGGCCCGAATCGTTCTGCTCGGCGACGACATCGGTGAACTGCGCCGGCTGGCCCGGCAACCAGCCTCCCTGTACATCACCTCGATGGTCGAAAAGGCAACGGAGCAACTCATTGCCGACCAGCGAGGAACAGTGAAACTGCAAATCGCCGGGGCCAGTCGCGCGGCGCTGCCGGATTCCGGCGGAGCACCCGGACGCTCGCTGCTGGAGCGCTGGGAATGGCTGCAGGAGCACGCCGCAGGGCCAGAGGAAACACCCTTCGACGTAACCGGTTTCCTGACCGAACTCTCGATTGACCCGGCCAGCGGCGTGCCCCTGATCCACATCGACGCCACGCGGACATGGTCGCAGCTATGGCCGCCCGCGCTGCGCACCCTGGGTTTCGCCGCGGCCCTCGCCCTGCTGCTCATCCACGGGAGCGCTGCCGGAATCAACGGGTGGCGACAGCACGTGCGCCGACGGGCGATAGCCGGGGTGCGCCGTCAAGCCGCTCATTGAACGCCTTCGAAGCGACCGCTGGCCACCAGGCCGGGCCATAAGATGCAACAAATAACCTTAATTATGATTTATATTTCATTGTTTTTAATGAATAATTGATCCCGATCAATTTCCGCTCAATGCCAGCCGGGCATAATCCCTCCCTCGCGACGCCGGACACTTACCGTGCCTTCCGAGAGGAGCCCTCTATGGAACTCGTCTGTCCTGCCGGCAGCCTGCAGGCGTTGAAAGCCGCCGTGGATGCCGGTGCGAACACCATCTACACCGGCCTCAGGAACGCCACCAATGCACGCCATTTTGCCGGTCTGAATTTCACGCCGGAGCGCCTGGCGGAAGGCCTGACCTACGCTCATGGCAAGGGCTGCCGGGTGCTCATGGCCATCAATACCTATGGTCAACAGGCCAACTGGCCGCACTGGACCGCGGCGGTGGACCAGGCAGCGGCGCTGGGCGTGGACGGCGTCATACTCGCGGACACCGGCGTACTCGCCTACGCCGCCGAGCACCATCCGCGCCTGCCGCTCCATCTGTCCGTCCAGGCCTCGGCAACCAGTCCGGAAGCATTGCTGTTCTACCAGCAGCAATTCGGCATCCGTCGTGCCGTGCTACCTCGTGTGCTGTCGCTGGCCCAGGTCACGGCACTGGCCTCCGCCACCGAGCTGGAACTGGAGGTGTTCGGCTTCGGCTCGCTATGCATCATGGCGGAGGGCCGCTGCCTGCTCTCCTCCTATGCGACCGGGGAGTCGCCGAACACCGCCGGGGCGTGCTCGCCGGCAGCCTTCGTACGCTGGCAGGAAAATGCGGACGGCATCCTGGAATCCCGCCTGAACTCCGTGCTGATCGACCGTTTCGCAGCCGGCGAAAAGGCCGGTTACCCGACGCTGTGCAAGGGCCGTTTCGAGGTAGAGGGAAAAACCGGTCACATCCTGGAGGAACCCACCAGCCTGAATTCCCTGGAACTGCTGCCACAGCTTCGGGCAGCGGGCATTGCCGCGATCAAGCTGGAAGGGCGCCAGCGCAGCCCGGCCTACGTCGCCCGGATTACCGCCGTCTGGCGTGCCGCCATCGATCACTGCCTTGCCGATCCCGAGGGCTTCTCGCCCCAGAGAGCGTGGCATCGAGCCCTTGCCGAACTCTCGGAAGGAAGTCAGACCACGCTGGGCGCCTACCACCGTCCCTGGCAATAAACAGGAAACGCCCCATGCAGACACGGATGCGGATTGCCATCGGGCCCTGTCAGTACTTCTGGCCGCGCGAGGCCCTGGACCGCTTCTATGACGACGTGGCGGACAGCGCCGCCGATATCGTCTATCTGGGAGAAACGGTCTGCGCCAAGCGCCGCGAGTACCGTCCGGAGGACTGGATCGCGATGGGCAGGGAACTGGCCGCCGAGGGCAAGGGCGTGGTGCTGTCCTCGCTGACGCTGATCGAGGCGCGGTCGGAACTCGGTGTGGTGCGGAAAATCTGCGACAACGGCGACTTCCTGGTGGAAGCCAACGATGTCGCCGCGGTGCAATTGCTGCGCGAACGCGGTCTCCCCTTCGTCGCCGGCCCCATGATGAACATCTACAACGCGGCGGCGCTGACGTGCTATCGCCGTCTCGGCCTGCAACGCTGGGTAACACCTGTGGAACTCGGCGGGCAGGCGCTCTCCGCCATTCTGGAAACCGCGGCTCTGCCCGGTCTGGAAACCGAAGTACTGGCCCACGGCCCCCTCCCGCTGGCCTGGTCGGCGCGCTGCTTCACCGCCCGTTATCACGACCTGCCGAAGGACCAGTGCGGCTTGCGCTGCATCGAACACCCGGAGGGCATCCCGGTACATACCCGGGATGGAGAACGGTTCCTGACCATCAACGGCATCCAGACGCAATCGGGGCTGCCGGTCGACCTGCTTCCCGTCTGGGAGGAACTGCAGCACGCCGGGGCCGACATCATCCGTATCAGTCCGGCCGGCAATGGCACGGCCGCGTTGGTGAACGAACTGGCAGCCGCCATCGGGGGCGACACCAGTGCCAGGCAGCGGATCGCGTCCCGGAACACGCAGGGTTGCAACGGCTACTGGTACGGCCAGCCCGGGATGTACCAGCAGCCGCCAGGCGGATTCACCGATGCCTGATCACGACTCCGGGACACCACGAATGCCGCTGGCTCCGGCCCAACTACTGCGCCCCCTGCGCCTGCTCCCGCCTCAGGTGCTGGAAGGCGGCCTGGCGCTGGTCTGCGCACGGGTACTGAAGGAGGCATTGGCCGATGGCGCGCTGGACCTGCTGGCGGGCAGAATTCTGGAGCTGCGCATCCGCGAACCCGCTCTCCGCCTTCGCCTGACCTTGCGGAACGGCCGGCTGGAGAGCGCCGGCCCAGGCACCGCCGCCGTGACCATTACCGCCACGGCCGACGACCTGATCATGCTGGCCGCAGGCCGGATGGACCCGGACACGCTGTTCTTCCAGCGCCGGCTAACGCTGTCCGGGGACACCGAACTCGGCCTGGCGGTGAAGAACGTGCTCGATACAGTGGCTCCGGACACGCTGCCGCGGCCGCTTCGGACCGTGCTGAAGGTTCTTTCCGGCGAGGGGCCCGGCTGAGTCGGCATCCTGCGGGACGGGAACCGGCCGTCAGACCGAATTCCGTTGCGGGACGGAGTCCAGCCGTTGACGCAACTCTGCCCAGAGGCGGCAGTAGGCACCCGCGGCGGCCCCCCTGGGCGCAAACGTGGCGACCGGCGCCTGCCGAATACCCATCTGCTCCACGTCACTGGCATAGGGCACCCAGGCCTGCAACTGCCGTTTCAGCCCATTGTCGCCACCGTCCACCCATTGCCGGTGCAGCACACGCCGCCGGTCCACCATGGAAAGGAAAGGTGCCAGACGCTTGCGCGGCAGCTTCTGCTCCTTGAAGTGGGCTGTCAGTTGTTCCCAGGCACGAAGGGACAGGGGCGAGGGAATCACCGGCACTGCGAGCAGGTCTGCCACGCGGAAGATGTTGTCCGACAGCCTGGAGAAATTCGGGGGACAGTCCAGCACCAGCAGGCCATACTGCTCCGAAAAGGGGCGCACCAGCTCCGCGAGCGCATCGGGCTTGCCACCCGCCTGCTCGATCAGCAGATCCATGTGCCGGTAACCCAGATCCCCGGGCAACAGGTCCAGATATTCCCAGATGGTCCGACGCACCTCCGTGCCCGCCGGCCGGCGCCCTCTGATCAGCTTGCGGGCGCTGCGCTGCAGTCCCTGATCATGCTGGAGATACCAGCTGGACGCCGCCTGCGGGTCGAGGTCCCAGAACAGGGTCGGCATGCCATTGCGGGCCGCCTCCCAGGACACGTTCACGGCCGCGGCAGTCTTGCCGACCCCACCCTTGAGATTATAGAACGCCAGTACTCTCACGGCTCTCCCGCCGATTGGAAACCACACACCGGCCGCTGGACATCAACGGACCACCCAGCGCAACAGAATTGTCACATCGGGCGTAGATACATTACGGGGTCCGGAATCCGGGTGCCGTTACAGTTTCATGACAGATTGATGACGCCAGCGGTCACCGGCGGAACCTGATGCGCGGTTCGTACGCCTTTCAGGCTGTTTCCGCAAGACGTCAGATGGCGTTCGGCCGGCCGCTCCGGTATGGTCTGAAGCGACCATAATCACAACATCGAACGATCGGGAGTTCGCTATGCAGACAACAATGCGCCGGGCCCGGCTGATCAGTTACCCCCTGATCCTGATTTTCCTGCTCGTCGGGTTTGCCTCGCAGACCGCCGTTGCCGGCATTGTCGGTACCGACCGCGTCATTGCCGAGCAGTCGGCAGCCGCCGACCGCATGCAACTGGATGCGCTGCTGGAACGGGACGACGTACAGCAGAAACTGGTGGAATACGGCGTGTCGCCGGAAGAAGCGGCGGAACGCGTGGCGGCACTGACCGACGAGGAAGCCAGGGAACTGGCACAGCGCATTGATGACCTGCCCGCCGGCGGCAGTGTCGTCGTGCTGCTGCTGGTCATCATTCTGCTCTTGCTGCTGCTGCGATAGCCGTGCGCCGGTTCCGCCTCCCGGACGTCCGCGGGGCTGCTGCAGCCCTGCTGCTGCCACTGTTGCTTGTGGGCTGTGCTTCCGCACCGCTGCAACACCAGCAGTTGCTGGATGCCCCTCCCGCACAGGCGTCCGGGAAGGTGGAACTCACCGACGTGGCATTTTTCCCTCAGGAAGACTATCACTGCGGCCCGGCCGCCCTGGCCACCGTGATGAACTGGGCAGGGGAAGAGGTGCACCCGGACGATCTGACCCCGCGCGTCTACCTCGACGGCCGCCGCGGAAGCCTGCAGGCGGAAATGCTGGCGGCCACCAGGCGGCAGGGCCTGCTGCCCTATCTTCATGAGCCGCGGTTTTCGACGATTATCGAACAACTCGATGCCGGCCAGCCGGTGCTGGTCCTGCAGAACCTGGCGCTCGACCGCTTCCCCACCTGGCACTACGCCGTGGTCGTGGGCTACGACCTGGCCGAGCAAACGGTGATCCTGCGCTCGGGGACAACGGAGCGGGAAGTCATGTCGTTCCGCCGCTTCGAGCGCACCTGGCAGCGGGGCGACTACTGGGCCATCACCGTGCACGAGCCCCATGCATTGCCGGCCCGTGCCAGCGAGCACCGCTACCTGGCGGCCGCGGCGGCACTGGAACAGGTGGGTGAACTGGACGCCGCCGGCCGGGCCTTCCACACGGCCAGCGTTGCCTGGCCGGAAAGCCTCGGCGCCTGGGTCGGGCGCGGCAACATCAGCTATTACACCGAGGACTACGCCTCCGCCGTGGCCTATTACCGCCGCGCGCTGGAACACCATCCCGACAGCGCCGCGGCCCATCACAACCTGGCATGGGCGCTGATCCGCATGGGCCGGACCTACGATGCCTGGCCCCACGCCACTCGCGCCTACCAGTTGTCGGCGGAAGCCGGGGATCATTACCGCAGCGCGCTCCAGCAGCTCCGGACGCTGTAGCCGCGACCCGGAAACCGGTCAGTGTTTCCCTGGTGTCGTGAGCCAGGAGTTCGCGGCACTAGCGGTTGAATAGCCCCCGCACACCTTCCCGCACGCCGTCACGGATCTCCCGTCGGGTTTCGCTCTCGGTTTCCTGCGCGGCTTCGTCCCGGGCATATTCCATCTGCCGGCCAAGCCAGCCGGGCTCCCGGGTCTCGCGCGAGCCCGGTTCGCCGCCGCCGGAGGCCCCCGCCGTGCTCGGCAGTTGCCGGTGGGACACATTGGGCGGCAGTTGGAAATTCCGGTCCGGCAGGCGCTCGTTGCTGACCGAAACCAGTTTCATCTCCGCCGTCGCGAGCAGGCCCACCCGATTCAGATCGACGCCCTGGGCATCGGCCATTGCCGCCTGCCCTTCCACATCGCCGAACACCTCGGCCAGACGGGCGAATGCGCGCCCCAGCGCGTTGACCCGCTGGTCCGTGCTGAGCACCACTTCCCCGTCCCGGCGCCAATCGTCGGCCCAGTCATCGCCGACTTCCACCACATAGCGTTCGCCCTCGATTCCCGCCACCGTCTCCTTCTGGCCGGTGGCAGTCAGACGATACTGGTCCGTGCCTTCCCCCGCACCACCGGCCATTGCGCGGATCTGCTCCGCGGAAACGGCGACCCAACCGTCGCTGGTGCGGCTCACCGCGTAGCCTTCGCCGCCGGTAATCATCATGAAGGCCCCTTCGGGCAGACCGAACCGCATATGATCGGCATCCCGGTACTCGACGGTGAACTCACCGTCGGGCGTGCTGTAGACGGCCCTCACATCCGCCACGGCCTGCCCACAGGCAAGCATGCCCGCGGCAAGGCCTGCCACCACCATCGCGAACCCTTTCATCACGCCCCCTGCTGTCTTCCGCTCCGAGTTGTCCAGATCGAGTATAGGCGCCGCCGGTCAGAGGGGAATAACCCGTTTGGGGGATGGCGTGACGCTGTCATCCACCCGTCATGAAACTGTTAACTTCGCTCCGTAAGCTGCCATGTCAATCATGAGCAAGCAGATGGTGACACCATGGCCGCATTTCTGAGCTGCGACGGGCTGCAAAAGAATTTCGGCGGGCAGTCCGTCCTCCGGGACATCGCGCTGGACGTGCAGCATGGGGAATGCGTGGTGCTGCTCGGCCCCTCCGGCTGCGGCAAGACCACGCTGCTGAACATCGTCACCGGCATGCTGGCAGCAGACGGTGGCGAACTGCGCTGTGACGGTCGGCTGCTGGACTCCCGGGCGCGCGGCGTCCACATGCCCATGCAGAAACGCGGCTTCGCCATGGTGTTCCAGGATTTCAGCCTGTGGCCGCACATGACGGTGGCGGAGAACGTGGCTTTCGGCCTGCGCATGCAGGGCGTCGCCCGCGGGGCGCGCGAGGCCCGGGTCAGGCAGGTGCTGGACCAGGTACAGATGCGTGCTTTCATGGACCGCCTGCCGGGTCGGCTTTCCGGCGGGCAGCAGCAGCGCGTCGCCATCGCCCGCGCCCTTGCCGTCCAGCCGCGCCTGCTGTTGCTGGACGAGCCGCTTTCCGCACTCGACGCCCGCCTGCGCGAGGATCTCAAGCACGAGCTTGCCACGCTGCTGCGCGAGACCGAACTCACCGCGCTGTACGTGACGCATGACCAGCAGGAGGCCTTCACGCTGGGCAACCGGATTGCGCTGATGAACGAAGGCCGCATCGCTCAGCTCGGAACACCTGAATCCCTGTACCAGGAACCGGCAAGCAGCTTCGTCGCCGGCTTTATCGGCAACTCCAACCTGATGCCGTACCGACGGATGAACGGCCACGTGATGCTGGACGGGGAACTGGACCTGGCGCTGGCCGCGGAAAACGCTCCGGAACAGGGACGCTTCATGCTGCGCCGGGAAGCCGTCCGTGTCTGCCACGATTCGGAGTGCAACAGCGAAAACTGGCTCAGCCTCGAAGCGATATGCGAACAAACGCATTACCTGGGTGATCGACAGGAAGCCCTGGTTCGTCTGCGAAACGGCATGCAGGTCCGGGGGCTGGCTCGCGGCGCGGTGAGGCCTGGCCACACGGTGCATGTGCGCTTTCCGCAGGACGCCGTCCGGTTCCTGGCAGACTGATGCGCGCCGCCATGCTACGCGGGCTGGCCCTGGTGGCCGGTTGCGGACTATTGCTGGGCGGCTGCGGTGGCCAGTCCGCGCCCGATGATCGCCTGGTCGTCTATTCCGCCGGTCCGAGGCCGTTGGCGGAGTCCGTCACCCAGGCGTTCGAGGAGCGGACCGGCACCCGCGTCGACCTGTTTGCCGCCACCACCGGCCAGGTCATGGCTCGACTGGAGGCGGAGCGCTATCGTCCCAGGGCGGACGTGGTGATCTTCGCCAGCCAGGTGGCGGCGGAAGCCCTCAAGGCGGACGACCGCCTGCTGCCCTACCCCACCCCCCCGTGGATCGAGCACACCCGTGCGGACTGGCACGACCCGGACCACACCTATTTCGCGACCTCCGCGGCACTGGTCGGCATGGCCTTCCACCGGGACGCCTATACCCCCGACGCCGATCTGCGCCCGGCACTGGAAGGTGCGCTCTCGCTGCGGCTCACCATGCCCTCGCCGTCCCGTTCCGGCGCAGCCGGGGATTTCGTGGTTGCCTACGTGCTCCATAACGGCGAGGACGCGTATACGCATTTTCTCGATGCCCGTCGCCACGGCATGGATTTCGCTGCCGCGAACTCACAGGCGATCGGCACGCTCCTGGTCGGTGCCTTCCAGGGGATGATCGGCGCCGTGGATTACCTGATCTACCGCCAGATCGAGCAGGGCGCGCCCCTGGTCATGCATTATCCGGACAGCGGCTCCGCGCTGGTGCAGCGGCCTATCGCAATCATGGCTGGCACCCGCATCCCGGGCCGTGCCCGCGCCTTTGTCGACCACTATTTTTCGGAAGACGTTCAGCGTCAGGTCGCTGCCACGCACTTGCTTCCGGCCCGCGTGGACATCCCTGTCAGCGATGTCCGGCGAAACGCCGGAGAGGATCTGCCGACCCTGCTGGACACCGATATCACTGAAGCGCTAGCGCGGCAGAACAGAATTCTCCGCCGCTTCCAGATCGCGGTCGAGCGCGCCGAGGTCGTGCGCTGATGAGGCTGCGCGCCCCCCGCAACCTCCCCTTGCTCCTCTGCCTGGCCGTGCTGATGGTCACAGCCGGTTATCCGCTGCTCATCCTGTTCGCGCAGAGCATATTCCCCAACATCCTCGGCGGCCGGTTCGACGGATTCCTGGACGCCTATCGCCGCATCATCGACACCCCGAACCTGCTGGCCATGATCGGAACCTCGCTGGCCTGGGCCGGCGCGGTCACGCTGGTGAGCTGGGTGTTCGGCATTCCCTGCGGCTACCTGCTGGCCAGGACCGATATTCCCGGCAAGCTGTGGGCACGCCTGTCGCTGCTGGTTCCCATCATGACGCCACCGTATATCCTGGCGTTGTCCTATATCCTGGTCATGCAGCAGGGGGGCTATGCGGACAGCCTGGCGGGCGGCCTGCCGGACGAGCTCCGCGCGTGGTTCTTCTCGTTCTGGGGCGTGGCGGTGGTCATGGCGCTGGCGTCGTTCGGCTATGTGGCGCTGGCCGTGGAGGCCACGCTATCCACACTGCCCCGGCGGCTCGAGGACGCAGCCACCCTGCTCGGCGCGGGCTGGTGGGCGCGCACGCGCCTTATCCTGTTTCCCCTGCTGTTGCCCGCGGTGCTCAATTCCGGGCTGCTGGTGTTTCTGGAAGCCATCTCGAACTTCGGGGTGCCGGCCGTCCTGGGCACCCGTTCCAACCTGCCGCTGCTGCCGGCGGAAATCTTCTATCTGGTGACCAGCTGGCCGGTGGACCTGGCGCTGGCCACCTCGCTGTCCTCGTTGCTGTGCCTATTCGCGCTGTTCGCCCTGTACGGCAGCCGTTGGCTGGCCAATCTGCTGAGCGGGGGCGACATCCGCCCCGGGGAGCCGGAGATCATCCTGCTGGGCGGAACCGGCAAGCTGTTTGCCTGGGCCTGGCTGGCCGCGCTGTTCTTCTTCAGCTCGGGCCTGCCCTACCTGGCAATGGTGTTGAGCAGCCTGGCGGATAGTTGGGAGGCCGGCATGCCGGAGCTGACATTGCGTCACTACCAGGCATTGTTCGAACCGGGCTCACGGGGCCTGCAGGCATTGTTGACCAGCCTGGGACTCAGCATCGCCGCGGCCACGATCTGCGTGCTTGCCGGGGGTTATATCGCCTATGTCAACATCCGCTCGCAAGGGCCGCTGCAACGCTTCCTGGACGGTCTGGCCACGCTGCCCCGGGTCATCCCCAAAATCGTCATGGCGGTGGCGCTGATCCTGGCCTGGAACGCGTCCTGGGTGCGCATCGACATCTACAACACCATCTGGATCCTGCTGCTGGCCTACGTGGTGATCTACATCACTGATGCGCTCAACTACAGCAACACCACGCTGCGCGCCATGAACCCGAACCTGGAACATGCCGGTGCCATACTCGGCGCCGGTCGCCGGGCCGTCTTCACCCGCATCGTGCTGCCACGGCTGCGGCCGGCCCTGATGGCGGCCTGGCTGACCACGTTCATCGTCTGCATGCGCGAACTGGTGGCGTCCATCCTGCTGCTCCCTCCCGGGGTGGATGTCACCGCCACCTATATCTTCAACCAGTTCGAGCAGGGCGACATTGCCATGGCCATGGCAATGGCGACCGTCACCATCCTGCTGTCCACAATCGTTCTGGTCGGTTTCCAGCTTTCCGGCCGCAAGCGCGGTCAATAAGCCTTTCCGGGGGAATCAGGTGGATCAGTACCGGGCCAGCAGCAATGCGGCCGAGAGCCCACAGGCGTTGTACCAGGCATGCAGAAGAATGGGAGAAAGAAGGCTGTCATGCCGCTCGCGGAAATAACCCAGCACCAGCCCGGGCAGCACGATCAGTGCGGCCAGCGCCAGCCCTCCCAGAGGCAGGTGTGCCAGCGAAAAGACAACCGCGGTGGACAGACACGCAACGGAAACCCCCAGCCACTGGCGGCGCATCGGGCCAAAGCGGCGCAGGCCGGTTTGCAGGCAGCCGCGAAAAGCGCTTTCCTCCAGCACCGGGTAAGCCAGCAGAAACAGCACCAGGAAGAGCGGCGTCACGGAAGGGAGCTGGGGCGACCCCAGCAACAGACAGGCCGGCCCGGCGAGAACCGGACCGGCCAGGATGGCGACCCGAAGCTGCGGGTCGCCGAGTTTCAGTTCCTGCGGTAGCGCCACGCACCCCACCCGGCCGCGACCATCAGCATCAGCAGCAAGGTCGGATCGACCCGGTCGCTGCTGCCCACGGTACAACCGGGAACGCTACCGGAGGCCCCGCTGGAAATGCGCGGGTCGCTCCCGTCGTGACCATCGCCCGGGCTGCCGGGATCGCCCGGAGCACCATTATCGTCCGCCTCGGGGTAAACCGCCGAGCGCACGCTGGAAACCGCCATGTTGGTGCCGACCGCCATGGCCCGCAGTTCCGTGCCCGGCGCCACGCTGACGGCATCGCCGTTGCTCACCGTCTCCGCGGTCTCCGGATCCGGATCGGAGCCATCGATGGTATAGACGATCATCACGCCATCTGAGTCCGACTGCAGCGTGACACTGATGTTGCCCTCCTGTGCCGGCACACCGCCGGGCAAAGGGTCGAATACCGGGGTCGCCACCTCGGATGCCATGTTGACGCTGTCGAAGTAGACCGCGCGGGGAAGGTTGGCAGTCGGATTGCTGCCTTCCCCGCTGCGATCGCGAACACGCACGCTGATGAACGCCGAGACGGCATCGGGATAGTCCTCTGCCAGATCCAGGTTCATCACGTCCCCATCCGGCGGCGCCGCGGTGAGCAGTGAATACCAGCGGCCGGCTTCCGGATCGCCGCCGGGTGCGCCGAAGCCGGGGAAGTTGGCTTCCAGATCCACCAGCTCCGTGCCGCCGCAGTCGGCGGCATCATAGACACGCAGGGCGATTCTGCCGGCCAGATCGACCGAGGGCACATCGCTGCGGACGAAGGCCTCGGGTGCCAAGCGCTCGCCCCCGCCCAGCGCGAAACACTGGTCCAGCTTGCTGTCACCGAATCCGCCGGCCTGCCCTTCGGAGTAGTAGACATTGCCGCCGGCAAGCGCGAACCAGGCCGGCCCGACCGCCGCCGGAAAATCGGTGAACCGGTCAAGGAACCAGCCCTCGCTGCCACCGACGATGAAGTCCCCGTCGACGAAACCCGCGTGGCTGAAATCTCCATTGACGATGAGATTGGCCGCCGACCCCTCCTGGATGACACGCACGTCATCCACGTAGATTTCCAGCCCGGTCGGGGTGTTGTCGGCTCCACTGCGATCGCGGAAGCGCAGGCTGAAGTACATGGCATTGGCGCCGTCCGGATAGAGGTATTCCGCCCCACTGCCGGCCGGACCGTAGGTCATGGGCCGGCCGTCGCCGTCGACGCTGATACGGGTCCACTCGTTGGTGTCCACCTGGCTGCCGACATCCGCGTCCAGGTCCTCGTTGTTGTCGTTGCCACCCAGCCGCGCGCCATTGTCGTCACGGCGGAGCGCGTCGATACAAGCTTCCATGTCGGCATAGAAGTTCGGGTTCACGCGTACGGCCAGCCCGTCCGGATTGGACGCCGGGGTAAACGCCAGGTAGTCGATGGTCAGTCGTCGGCTGTTGTCGACAGGAACGCACTGTTCCAGCTTGCTGGCACCGAAGCCGCCGGTAAGCACGTTCGGCCGCAGAACGCTCGCACCGGCAGGCGAATCCAGGCTTGCATCGGTGATCACATCGAAACCGTCCTCGGCATCCTGGACGTACCAGCCGGGCGGGCCGCTGCCCTCCTGGTAGGTCATACCGCCCTCGCCCGCCGCGGTGTAGCTGGCGAAATCGCCGTTCAACAACTGCGCATGCGCCGACCCTGCCATCAGCCATGCCGCAACCGCGCAGCCTGCAACTCGTCTGGAGAAACTCATTGAATCCGATCCTCTTGGGAATTGATCAGTGTTCTTCTAGAACTCGTACTGCGCCCGCAAGGCGTAGACCCAACCGTCGGTTTCCTTCCGGTCCAGCCCCTCGGTCCGGGAGGTTGCCGTTTCGGCTTCCAGGTACATGACGTTCAACTTGAAGACGATGTCGTCCTCCGGGTACCAATTCAGGCCCAGCGTGTAGTGATCCATGACCTGGCCACCGTCAGCGGTCACGCCGCCATTGCGGGAATCCGCGCGGGCATACCGGGCCGCGAGCTTCCATGCACCCGGGCCGCCGGCGGACAGCGGCCGCTGCACCCGGATCCGCCCGAAGTCGCCCGAGAACGCACGGTAATTGCGGCGCTCCCCGGTCAGCAGATAGCTGCCCTGGACGTACCAGCCTGCGTGCTCCACGTCGTCGCCATTGACGCGGCTCAGCTCCTGGCGCAGGTACTCGCCCTGCAACGAGAAGGGCCCCAGGCCGACAGCGGCCTCAATGGCTGCGGTCTGATAGTCCTCCACATCCTCCAGGTCGCGCCGCCCGATGAAACGGCCGTCAACAGCACGCGTGCCCAGCCGCGAGCGCATCCGGACGTCCTGATAGGAGCGGTCATCCCCACGTCCCTCGTAGGCATTGGCGCGGTAGTTGTAGGAGACGCCAAGGTGCGTCCAGAAATGATTCGCCTCGTCGCGGAACGGCGAGATCGAGCCGCGAGCCGCCAGACTGTAACCTTCCGTGAGTTCCCGGTCCCGCGCCACGCCATCACCCCCGAATACGCCGACCGCTCCGTACATATTGGGAATGAGGGTCTCGTACATGAGCCCTATCTGCCGGTCGGGCCGGTAAGCGTCCACCGGTGTGGCGCGTTCAATGAAGGTGATCCGGCGCGAGCTGGTGGAGCTTTCCAGGCTGAATGGCTCCTTGAAGTGACCCACGGCCAGCCGTCCGTTGTCGAACAGGTAGGCAAGGTAGGCGTTGGCAAAGCGGATCTCGTTGTCCCGGAAATCCACCTCCATCTGCCATTCCCAGTTGTCGTACATCAGACCAAGCGCGCCCAGCCGTGCCCGCCGTATGATGGTGCCGTAGCGGGCCAGCACGCCGTCGTTCGCCCGATCATCATCAACGGTGTAGCGGCTGTCGAAGTCAGTGTAGGCGCCGTCGATCATCAGGCGCCCGCGGATGCCGAAACGGTGCCGGCCATCCGGTGTGTCGACGCGGAAGTTGCGGACCCGCATCTCGAATGGTTCGCCGACGACGGGTTCGGTCGGCTCGTACTCCATGGACGCGAATCGCTCCTGTACCGGCTCTCCGCCATGCTCCTGGCCCCGCAGTTCCAGCGCATCCGACTCGGTGAGCACGCCGCGTTCAATCAGTTTGTCGATGAGGGAATCGGTTTCGGAAGCAACGCCGGCCTGTGCCAGCGTCATCAGCAGTGTGGCCGCCAGCGCGACCCCCACCCGGTTCTTGTAATACGTCACTCGTCGTCTCCAGGTTCATCTACCTGGACAAGCTCGGCACGCGAGACACCCCGCGGGATGCCATGAGATGCTCGTCCCTGTTGCAATCGGAACGCCGCGAAGCGACGAACCGCCGGCGCAGAACGTTGCCGTCGGTAGTCGTGAGAAGGAATGAAGTATCCGGACGGGGACTGACTCGCCACCCGTGACACTTCACGCGTGACAGAGACTAGAGGGCAAAAATGACGAAGCGCTGACGCTTGATTTGCAGTTACATGTCGATTCGATGAAAGCGGGAGCGCCCGCCCGCACGTCCCTACCGGGAAACGGCACGCGGTTGGTCGATCTCGAACTGCCTGACACAGTCCCTGCCAGCCGCCTTGGCCCGGTACAGTGCGATGTCCGCGCAACGGACCAGTTGACCGATGTCCGATGCGTGGACCGGCAAACCGGCCAGGCCGATGGAGACCGTGGGCTGCAGGTCGGCGTCGTTGTAGCGCACCCTGAGAGCGGCAACGGCCAACCGGAGGTTCTCGGCCACGCCGGCCCCGGCATCCACGCCGGTGCCGGGCAGCGCGATCAGGAATTCCTCGCCACCGTAGCGAATGATCAGATCCGTCTCCCGGGTGTGCACTCTCAGGCACTCGGCCACGGCCTGCAGCACGCGGTCACCGGCGGCGTGTCCATCGATCGTTGATCTGCTTGAAACGATCCAGATCCAGCAGCAGCAACGTGAGTTGCCTCAGTGACGCCGGAGCATGCTGATCGCCCCACTCCTCGAAGTAGCGGCGGTTGCCGAGCCCGGTCAGGCTGTCGTGATGGGCCAGATGGGCGAGTTCCTCCGCCAGCCCTCGGGTGCGGCGGATTTCGCCCTGGAAACGGCGTGCGTGACCGGTCGCCAGCAAGCCCAGCATCAGCGCCGCCAGCGCGTAGCTGATGGCCAGGTCGATCACGCGATCCGACTGCGTCGCATAGCCCTCCACCCAGTCGGGAAACCGTGCTTCCACCGTCATGAACCCCAACGGCGAGACGATCAACAGGCCCAGCATCGCCACTCGCCAGCGTTTCAGCCCCTCGAGCGCGCCGGCCACATAGACCATGGCTATCAGGTAGAAGAGGATCGTGGGGCCCTCGAGCCCGCCGTTGTAGAGCCAGTTGCCGGGCAAAAGCACCACGGTGATCAGCAGCGCGTAGAGCACCGACATCCGGTCGAAATCGCCGCGCCAGCGGGAACGCCACCAGAGCCAGCAGGCGCAGGGCGCGGCCACCAGCATCGCGAGGGCGTACCAGGCGGGCGTGAACGCGAAAACATAGTTGATGAAGGCAGAGACGCCGGCAAAGAACACGCCCAGCAGCATGAAAGCATGATGGACCTGCCGAAACGGTTCTTCCGATCCGCCCAGCAGCCACCAGCGCACGCTCCCCCACGCCCGTTTCCAGTCAGACTTCATCACACACCGGGTCACCAGGGCATGGCGGACAGCAGGAGCAGGCCGGCGAGCCAGGAAACGAGAAACAGGGGAACGGACCAGAGGTGGAACTCCTTCCACAGTCCCGGCATGCGTCCAAGCCGTAGGGCGATGAGGTTCGCCATGGAACCGATTGCAAGACCAAACCCACCCACACTTACCCCCCAAGCCAGGGGCTGCCATTGTTCGGACAGCCCCTGCAGAAAGATCGCAGCCGGTACATTGGAAATGCCCTGAGAGACCAGCGCGCCGGCGGTATACATGCCCGCGGGCAGCAGATCAATCATCCCGGCGCCTTCCAGGACCAGCGCATGTCGTGCCACCAGACCGAGATTAATGAACATGAGCACGAATACCAACAACAAAAACCAGTCCACCCCGGCCACCACACGGGGGAAAACCAGCAGAAAGCCAATAACGATGAGCCCGGCCGCCGGAATCGCGTGGCCGAGATCCACAGCAAGCAGGAACACCGGATACAGCAGCAGGGAACACCAGAGCATACGCCGGTTCCGCGAGGGACCATGGAACGCTTCCGCTACGAACAGCCGCCGGGCCGGGAAAGCGAGCGGGATCAGCAGCAGCAACAGACCGGTGAGCAGCAGCCCCAGCGGCGCCATCGCCGCGGTGAACTCCAGGAAAGACACGCCGGCCTGCTGCCACAGGTAGAGGTTCTGGGGATTGCCCACCGGACTGAGCGTGGAGCCGGCATTCACCGCCAGTGCCTCGAAAACCACGAGACGCCCCAGCGGCAATTCCGCCAGCGTGCGCAGCCCCAGTGTCAGCGGCACGACAATGAACAACGCCACATCGTTGGTGACCACGGCCGCCAGCGCCGACGAGAACAGCACCAGCACCGCGGCCAGCCGGCGTTCGCCGTGGACGCGGGTGAGCAGCCACTGGCCCGCGGAGTACAGGTAGCCGCTATCCTCCAGGCCACGGCTCAGCACCATCAGCCCGGCCAGGGCGGCGATGGTTTTCCAGTGCACCAGTTCGGGAATGGCCGGCACGTGCTGGGGCATCAGCAACAGCAACGGCGGCAATGCCGCCAGCAGCACCAACAGCAGGCGGTCCTCGATGACGCGCTGCCCAAGCAGGCGCGCGGCGCCCCGGGCGCTCAAACGCATTCCGTGGAAGGCCGTTCAGTCTGCCTCTTCCCCGAATTCTCTGGCCCGCAGGACCTTGCGGCGCAGCTTGCCGGTGGACGTCTTGGGAAGTTCATCGACGAATTCCATTTTTCTCGGGTACTTGTACGGCGCGGTCAGTGTTTTCGCATGCTGCTGGAGCGTGGCGACCAGGGCCGCATCGCCGGTGTGGCCGGCACGTAGCACGATGAATGCCTTGACCACCTCCCCGCGCTCGGCGTCCGGGCTGGCGACGGCCGCGCATTCCTGCACCGCCGGGTGCTCCATCAACGCGTTTTCCACCTCCAGCGGACCTATACGATATCCGGAAGCGTTGATCAGGTCATCGTCCCTGCCCTGGTAGAACAGGTAGCCGTCCTCATCCACCACCACCCGGTCACCGGTGACGAAATAGCGGCGCTCACCCAGCCGTACCATCGACTGCCGCGTGCGCTCCGGGTCATTCCAGTAACCCAGCATCAATTGCGGGTTGGGCACCGCCACGGCGAGCCGCCCCGGCGATCCGGCCGGCGCCGGCCGGTCCTCGTCATCGGCCAGCACCAGCGTTTCCGTGCCCGGAAGCGGCCTGCCCATGGAACCCGGTTTGACCGGCATGCGCTGGAAATTCAGCACCGTCATCAGGGTTTCGGTCTGCCCGTAGCCGTCCAGCAGCGGTGTACCCATGATCTCGGCCCAGCGCTTCACCACGGACGGATTGACCGACTCCCCGGCGGAAACGGTGAGTCGCAGCCGCGGGTAGGTGCTGCCGTCGATCTCCTCGTTCAGCAGGCGCCGCAGCTCCGTGGCGGCGGCGCAGAACACGGTCACGCCGTAGTCCCGCAGCATGGCCAGCCGGCGCGCAGGGTCGAAGGGGCCGTCATGGAACAGCACCGGCGTGCCGCAGCTCCACGGGCCGAACAGGATGCTGGTGCCGGCCTTGCTCCAGCCGGTATCGGCGGTGCACCACATCAAATCCGTTTCCTGCAGGTCCAGCCAGTACCAGGCCGAGACACGCCAGGCGTACAACGCCCGGGCGGCGTGCGTCACGCCCTTCGGGTGGCCGGAGGAGCCGGAGGTGTAATACATGATAGCGGGCTCGTCAGCCCCGGTGCGCACCGGCGTGTAGGTGTCCGGTGCATCCTGCGTCGCCGCACCCCAGTCGACCCAGCCCGGTGCGCCGCCCACCGACAGCCGAACCAGCGCATCCGAAGCGAAGGCGAACTTGTCGGCGTTGGCAGCGGTGGCAACCACCCCGCGCGCGCCTGCGTGCTCCACCCGATACTGCAGATCGCGCCCGGTGAGCATTTCCACGCAGGGTATGGGGATGATGCCCGCCTTCAGGCAGGCCACCATGGTGATCTGCCACTCCGGAATGCGCGGCAGCACCACCAGCACCCGGTCACCACGGGTCAGACCCAGCGCATCCAGCACATTGGCAAGGCGGTTGCTCTGGGCGCTGACGTCGGCGAATGTCAGCCGGCGCTCGTCACCTTCCGCATTGGTCCAGATCATGGCCAGCCGGTCCGGGTCCCTGGCGTAGGCGTCCACCACGTCGGCGCCGAAATTGAACGTCTCCGGGACGGACCAGCGGAAATCCCGCACGGCCTGTTCATAGCTCTGCATCGGTACGCGTGTCGTCATTGCCCCTCCGGTAACCACGGGCTCAATAGGCCAATTCCAGGATTTCCATCACATCGTTCTCCGAGGTGATCGTCCGGGGGTTGGTGCGCACCCAGAGATTCCCCATTGCGCCTTCCGCCACCTTCGCAAACTGCTCCCGGCCCACCCGGAGCTCCCGCAGTGATAGTGGCAGGCCGAGCGCGGCAATCAGATCCTCCACGGCCTGCGCCGCGTCGCCGTCCCGCCGCCCGAGGGCATGGGCCACCGCGGCCTGTCTTTCGGCGTTTTCGGGCAACTCGCGGTTCCAGCGCAGCACGGCGGGCAACAGCACGCAGGAGGTATGACCGTGGCTGACGCCGGTGACCGCACCCAGACTGTGACCGATGCCGTGGCTTGCGCCGTAGTGCACCCGCAGGATGCCCTGGCTGGCCAGCCAGGCGCCGTGCATGGCTCGCTGCCTGGCCTCCGGATCGTCCGGCGCATGACGGCTCGCGGGCAGTGATTCGCCCAGCAGACGCAGCGCATGCAGCGCGCACCCGTCCACCAGCGGTGCCGGGGCGATGGAACAGATGGATTCCACCGCGTGATCCACGGCGCGGATACCGGTGGAGAGCCAGAGCCATTCCGGCGTATGGAACGTGACGAGCGGATCCAGGATGACAGCCGCAGGCCCGATCTCCGCGCCGGTGAAGCCATGCTTGATCCTGCGCTGCGGGTCGGTGGCGCCGCCGAAATTGGAGAACTCCGCGCCGGACAGCGTGGTGGGAACGGCGATCTGCCGGACCGGGGGCACTCCCACGGCCGGCACGTGCCGGCTGCCGTCCGCGTTGACGCGAACGTGCCAGTCGTCCAGCTGCTCGGCCCGCTGCAGGCCTTCTGCCAGGACAACCAGCAGGACCTTGACGGTGTCGATGACGGTACCGCCGCCGACGGCCACGATCAGATCCGGTTTCGCCTCACGCACCGCCTCGGCGGCGGCCATCACGGTGTCTCGGGGCGTATGCTCCCGGCACTCGTCGAACACGCCGACCAGCCGTTTCCCCAGCACCTCGCCGATGACGGTCACCACATCGGTGGTTCGGTTGAGCGTGCGGCTGGCGACGACAAAAATGCGTCGAGCGGCGCGCCGGTCGGCTTCGGCAAGCACCGCTTCCCCGGCCGGGGTTCCCCAGATCACGCGGTCCTGGGCGATATAGTCGTAGATTCCGGCCTGCATGGCTCCCCCCTGATTTGTCGTTATACGGAGTATTCGTCAAGGGTTTCAGTATACTGCCTGTATCATCACGCAATTCCGTCCACTCCCCTTCATCAAAGGCATGTCGCAATTGAATCCAGAACGTACAGAGCAGCCCGGTTTCCGGGATCTCGGTCTTTCCGAACAGATACTGCAGGCGCTTGAAGAGGCCGGCTACGAAGTACCCACGCCGATCCAGGCCCGCAGTATTCCGCCGTTGCTGGCCGGACGCGACCTGCTGGGCCAGGCGCAGACCGGCACCGGCAAGACGGCGGCATTCGCTCTGCCCCTGCTCTCCCGGCTGGACACCAGTCGCAACGACACCCAGTTGCTGGTGCTGGCGCCAACCCGGGAGCTGGCCATCCAGGTGGCGGAGGCGTTTCAGACCTACGCCCGCCGCATCCCGGCCTTTCACGTGCTGCCGGTGTACGGCGGCCAGGAATACGGTGTCCAGCTCAAGCAGTTGCGCCGCGGTGCGCAGGTCGTGGTCGGCACCCCCGGCCGCATCATGGACCACATGCGCCGTGGAACGCTGAAACTGGACGGCCTCGAGGCCCTGGTGCTGGACGAGGCCGACGAAATGCTGCGCATGGGCTTCATCGACGATGTCGAATGGATCCTGCAGCAGACGCCGCCGGACCGACAGGTGGCTCTGTTCTCCGCAACCATGCCGGACGCAATCCGCAAGGTGGCACGCACGCATCTGAAATCGCCGGAAGAAGTCCGCATCCAGACCGCCACATCCACCGCGCAGACCATCCGCCAGCGCTACTGGCGCGTCAGCGGCCTGCACAAGCTGGACGCCCTGACCCGGCTGCTGGAGTCCGAATCCATCGACGGCATGATCGTGTTCGTGCGTACCAAGCACACCACGGTGGAGCTGGCGGAGAAGCTGACCGCCCGCGGCTACAACTGCGAGGCGCTGAACGGCGACATCGCCCAGAAGCAGCGCGAACGCACCGTGGAACGGCTGAAGAACGGCCAGGTGGATATCGTGGTGGCCACCGACGTGGCCGCCCGCGGGCTGGATGTGGAGCGCATCAGCCATGTGCTCAACTACGATATACCGGCCGACACTGAATCCTACGTGCACCGCATCGGCCGCACCGGGCGTGCCGGACGCAGCGGCGAGGCCATCCTGTTCGTCGCACCGCGCGAGCAACGCATGCTGCAGGCGATCGAGCGGGCCACGCGGCAGACCATCGAGCCCATGCGCATGCCCACCGCGGACGATGTCAACGAGCAGCGCATCACCCGTTTCAAACAGCGGCTCACCGACACCCTGAGTTCGGAAGACCTGGAATTCTTCCAGCAACTGATCGGCGACTATGTCACCGAGCACGAAGTGGACCCCCTGCGCCTGGCCGCCGCGCTGGCGCACCTGGCCCAGGGGGACACCCCGTTCCTGCTTGAGGAGCGCAGCAGGACCCCGCCTCCGGCCGACGAGGCGGTGCGGCGCCGCACGGGCAAGCCACCGCGTGGAGCATCGGGTACCCCGAAGCCGCTGAAGGATTTTCCCGACATTCCGATGACCCGGTTCCGCGTCGAGGTGGGCTACCAGCACGGCGTCAAGCCCGGGAACCTGGTGGGCGCCATTGCCAACGAAGCGCAGATCGACAGCCGCTACATCGGCGCCATCGACATTCATGACGACCACGCCACCGTGGACCTGCCGCGGGATATTCCCCGGGAAGTGGTTCAGCAGCTCGGGAAGACCTGGGTCTGCGGCCGCCGGCTGGGCATGCGCCCGGCGAATGAACCCGCGCCGCGGGAGAAAGCGCCGCGGGGCACCACAAGGAAGGCGCCGCGCAAGAAAAGCTGAGGCAGGTGTACCGCCCTGGAAACAATGGCCAGCATGCATCCGACCATTAATCCGTATGCGAACTTCGGACTCAGGACACTAGCCGGTTATCTTGTAGTACTGGATAAGCATCCGCGCCACAGGCCGGTGCAGGTAGTGAAACGGCATGGGGCGCATGGGCGTCACCGGATAATCCATTTCCTCCGGCGGGCGCCCACCCACCAGTTCGGACAGCAGCCGGCCCATGACCGTCCCCATGGCCACGCCCCGCCCGTTGAACCCCAGCCCCGCATAGGCGCCATCACCCAAGGCATGCAGATGCGGGAAATGATCGCGTGTCATGGCGATACGCCCGGCCCAACTGAATTCCAGCGGCAGATCCCGTAACGCCGGGAACAACTGATGCAGCGGCTCCAGCAATGGCTTGCCCTGGGCCAGGCTGGGCCGGTCCGTGAACGGCCCCCGCCCGCCCATCAGCAGGCGGCCGTGGGCGTCCAGACGGAAATACCAGAGCAGTGTTCGGGTATCGGAGACGCTGTAACGGGCCGGCAGGATCCGCTCGCGCAGGGCCTCGGGGATGGGTGCGGTGGCGATCTGCTGGCTGAACAGGGAGACCACGCTCCGCTGCAGGCCTGGCCAGAGCCCGTCGGTATAGCCGTTGGTGGCCAGCACCAACTGGCGGCAACGCACCTCCCCGGCCGTTGTGACCGCCCGCCAGAGACCCGCTTCCCGGTGCAGCGCCAGCACACGGGAGTGGGTATGCACCAGCGCGCCCTGCTCAACCGCCGCGCGGGCCAGACCGCGGGCATAGGAAAGCGGCTGCACGGAACCACCGCGCGGGTCCAGCCAGCCACCCTTGTAGAGCGGCTGACAGCCGATCATGGCGTGCAGGCGCTCCGCGTCCAGCAATTCGACGGCAACGCCCCGGCGCTCCCACTGCCGGGCACGTTCGCGGACCATTTCCAGCGCCTGCTCGGTGTGGGCAGGCTGTATCCAGCCGTTCTGCACGGCATCGCAGCGAATGCCGTGCCGCCGCACAAGATCGAACACCGTGTCCGCCGCACCACCGGCGGTGGCGACCATGCGTTCGCCCAGCTCTTCGCCGAAGCGCGCCACGATCGCATCCGGATCATCCTTCAGGCCGGGAATGACCTGCCCGCCGTTACGCCCGGAGGCGCCCCATCCCGGCTCGGCCGCATCCAGCAGCATCACCTCCCGGCCATTCTGCGCCAGGTGCAGTGCGGTGGAGAGGCCGGTGTAGCCTCCGCCGATCACCAGGACATCGACGGTCTGCTTGCCGGCAAACGGCTGAAACGAACCCGCCTCGGTCGCGGTGGCGGCCCACAGTGATGGCGGCAGGGTCGGTTGCGTGAGTTCTGGCAATGCGGTCACGGGCAGGTGTTGTCCTTTACCGGGAGTCTTCCATGTAACATTTCCCGCCTACGGCTGACAACGTTCTCCGCACCATCAGTCGCCTCCCGCCCAGGGAGCGGCGATACGCTGGACCGAGATAGTCAGTTCCGACGGCACGACCGGCGGGCCGAACTGGCTGAACACCGGCACGTCGGCCGCATCACGCCCGTAGGCGAGCGATACGCGCCCCTTGTTCGTCTGCGGCTGCGTGGGGTCGAAGGTGTACCAGCGCCCACCCACATAGGCCTCGAACCAGGCATGCAGATCCATCGGCACCAGCTCTTCCATGAAACCCACGACAATCCGGGCCGGGATGGTCAGGCTCCGGCACAAGGCGATCCCCAGGTGGGCGAAATCCCGGCAGACGCCCTCTCCCCGCTCGTGCACGGTGACGGCGGAGATCGGTGTCGGATCGGATTCCGGCAGATAGCGAATATGGCGATGCGTCCAGTCCGAGATCGCCGCCACCTGGTCATAGCCCGGCGCCCTGTCGCCCACGATTTGCCAGGCCAGGGAGGCCAGGCTGTCCGACTCGCAGAAGCGGCTGGGTGCCAGATACATGAGCACGTAATCGGGCAGTCGCTCGACGGGAACGAAGGATGCCCCCGGCATGGTGTCCTGGGACTCGCTGACATTCACCTGCGCCATGGTCTCGAGACGAAACTTGCCCGCCGGCGCCACCAGGCGCTGGCACAGGTTTCCGAAAGTGTCGGTGTACTCGGTGGTCACCGGCTGCGGCGACATCAGGTAGCTTTCCCGCCCCACCCACTGATGCGCCCCGCTTCGCGGCCGCAGCAGAAGGATCAGCGGCGTGCTCACCTGGCACTCCATGCGCAACTTGCAACGCACCTCAAGCCACATACCTCACCCTCACCGCTACCACTCAACCAACAGACTTTCGCCCTGCAAATGATAGCTGCAGGTCAGCCGCCAGGCTGCTTCACCGGGAGACGCATCCAGCGGTTTTCCCTCGCGGGCGAGCACGTTGCGCTCCTTGTTGCCCATCGCGGCCGCCGCGCCCTCGAGCACCCGGACTCTGGCAGCACAGGCGGCGCAGGTGCCGAAACCGCAACGCCAGAAAATGGGAACGTTCAGGGAACGGGCCAGGTCGAGGATGGTGACATCATCACCGGACTGGTATTCACAGCTCCGGCCTTCGGTCATGTCGCCCCCGTGAAACGTGACGGTGGGCATGATTCACGGAACTCCCGCGTCGTGCCGCTGGATCACGTCCATCACAGGCGCACGCCTGCCGCATGCTGCCGGTACAGTCAGGAAGACCGGCGGGCAACGGTTGGAACCGCTGCCCGCCGGAGCAGCCTCAGCGGCCGGCATGCGCGTCCACGGCCGAGACGGCGCCCGGGCCAAACAGCTCCCGCATGCCGCCCACGGAACCCAGCAGGGCTGTGCCTTCCACCGGCACGAACACCCGGTCCCCCTTCTTGGCGAGTTCCGGCAGCATTTCGATGTACCGCTGCGCAATCAGGTAGTTGATGGCCTGTTGCGGCTCGGCGCGGTCGGCGATGGCATCCATCACCGTCTGGATGGCCTTGGCCTCGCCTTCCGCGGTAAGAATGGCAGCCTGGCGGTCACCCTCGGCACGGGCAATTTCGGCATCCCGGTCCCCGTGGGCTTTCAGGATTGCCGCCTGCTTGTCACCCTCGGCCCGCTGGATCTCGGCTTCCTTGTAGCCCTCGGCCTCGCGCACCATGGCACGGCGTGAACGCTCCGCCACCATCTGCTTGTTCATGGCCTCGCGGATCTCGCCGGGGATGTCGATATCCCGGATCTCCACCCGGTTGACCTTCACGCCCCACTTGTTGCCCGCCTCGTCCATGGTGCTCTGGAGGCTGTCGTTGATCTCCTCGCGGGATTCGAAAATGGCGTCCAGCTCCATCTTGCCGATCTCGGAACGCAGCGTGGTCTGCGCCAGGGTCTGGATGGCCAGCACCAGGTTCTCGGTGCCGTAGACGGCGGACTGGCCATCCATGATCTGGTAGTACAGCACGCCGTCGATGGCCACGCCCACGTTATCCTTGGTGATCACCGACTGGCGCGGGAAATCGAGCACGATCTCGCGCATGTCGATCTTGCGCTCGCTGGTGATGAAGGCGTCCGCCCCCTCGAACCGCAGGATGTTGATGGCCCGCGCCTGATCCACGAACGGGATGATCAGGTTCAGCCCGGGCTCCAGCGTACGGTGGTAACGGCCCAGGCGCTCGATCACCATCGTCCGCCGCTGCGGGACCAGCACAAGCCCGCTGCTGACCACGGCAATCACGATCACCAGTATGATTCCAGCCACGATAAGTTCAGTCATTCGATAACGTCCTGTTGTTGATGAGAATTTGAGAAAAAATCCATAAGTATTTGTTTTTTAGAATTACGTGCTCTGCGCCGGAAGGATAGCGACCACGGCGACGATACCTTCGAAGCGCTCCACCCGCACCCGCTGGCCCTCATGCAGCTCAGCCCCGTCAATGGCCCGGGCGGGAAAGAAATCACCCAGCACGCGAACACCCAGCCGGTCGCGCTGGCGGATCACCTCGAACGTCTGGTCGGTGATTCTCGAATCGGTCACGTTGTGTCCCGAGCCGCCTCTGGTCATCCGGCGCAGCAGCACGATTACCGCCGGAACGCTGGCGATACCGGCCACGGAGGCGAACGCCAGTTGCCAGGTCAGATCCAGCCCCAGCAGGGCGCCGATCATGCCGCCCACGGCGGCCAGTGCCAGCACCAGCAGCACGCCACTGGCGCCACCGGCCACGAAGATGTCCACCAGGAACAGCAACAAACCGATGATCAGCCAGACCTGCCACATGGAAACGTCCATGCTCCCCCCTTCAGGAAATCAGATGAATACGAAATTTTCTGTTCTTGATTCTTCCCTGCCGCAGCCGCACCAGGGCACGGCTGGCCGCGTCGCCGTCCACCGCCACGGTCGACTGGGAGGTGGCGATCTCGATGCGCCCGACCTGTCCGGCCATCAGCCCCGCTTCCCCGGTCAGCGCACCCAGTATGTCGGCCGGACGCAGTTTCTCGCGACGTCCGCCGCCAATCAACAGGGTCTGCAGTCGCGGCGCGTAATCTACACCGGGTTCCGGGGGAGGCAGGTCACGCCGCTCCGGCAGTGTCCCGGCATAGCGGGCCAGTTCGTCCGCATCCGCCCCGTCCGCCAGCGTTATCGCACAGCCTGGACGCCCTGCCCGGCCGCTACGGCCGATGCGGTGAACGTACCACTCGGGCTGCGATGGTAATCCGAGATTGATCACCGTGGCGATGCCGGTGACATCCAGCCCTCTCGCGGCCACGTCCGTTGCCACCAGCAGGCGCACACTGCCATTGCGGAACCGGGCCATGACCAGATCACGCGCCGGCTGCTCCATGCCGCCATGCAGGCATTCCGCCGCCATGCCGCAACGCTGCAGCAGGGCGCCGACGCGCTCGGCCTCGTCCCGCGTATTGCAGAACACCATGGCCGGATCCCGCTGCGCTCCGGCGAGCACCGCCAGCAGGGCGTGTTCGCGTTCCCTTTCCGGGACGGCATGCCACCATTGCTGCACGCCGGCGACGGACTGTTCGGCATCCACCCGCTCCGGCCCTCGCAGGTAACGCTCCGCCAGCACGCGGACGGCATCGTCGTATGTGGCCGAGAACAGCGCCGTCTGCCGTTGCTGCGGCGTTTGCCCGACAATGCCGGCGATATCGTCCTGGAAACCCATGTCCAGCATGCGGTCGGCTTCGTCGAGCACGAGCAACCGCAGCGATGCGAGGTTCAGCGTGCCGCGTTGCAGGTGGTCCAGCAACCGTCCCGGCGTGGCCACCAGCACATGGACGCCACGCTCCAGCGCCTGCGTCTGCGGCCCCAGCGGGACACCGCCGGTGATGCCCAGCACCTTCAGATGCGGACGATACCGCCCCAGCGAGCGCACCTCCCGCACGACCTGGTTACACAGATCCCTGGTCGGGCACAGCACCAGCGCCTGCACCCGGGCGGATTCGGTGTCTACGCCCGCCACCAGGGGAAGCGCGAAGGCTGCAGTCTTGCCGCTGCCGGTGGCGGACTGTGCGATCAGGTCGCGGCCCGCCATCAGCAAGGGAATGGCCTGCGCCTGCACCGGCGTCGGACGCTGGTAGCCGAGACCGGCCAGCACCGGCAGCGCCTGCCTCGGCAAGCCCAAGGCCGCAAACCCGTCCAGCCGGGAGGCGGAATCCGGACCGGAGGGTTCGTCGTCCTTATAGCACTTGGGCATAACCATAAAATGACATATTCCTTTTCCTGAGGCCCGCGACCCGTATCCTCAACGACTCAAGGAGACACGTCAGGCATCATGAACAGCGTACTGCAACAAATCCAGCCCGAATCCGGCACACCCAGGTTGAGCCCCGAGGCCATCGCGGACCTCAACCGCATCTATGCGCCGCTGGATTTCGAAGCACGCATCCGTCGCCTGTACCAGGATTTCACCCCCGGCCGGATCATGGTGACCTCATCCTTCGCGGCCACCTCCGCCTACTTCCTGCACATCATCTCGCGGATACGTCCCGAGCAGACCATCTTCTTCATCAACACCGGCTTCCACTTCCCGCAGACGCTGGAATACCGGGATTACCTCACCGAGCTGTTCAAGCTGAAGGTGGAGGACGTGCGCCCCGACGCGCATCACCTGCGCTACAGCCAGGAACAGAAACTCTACGAAACGGATCCCGACCTGTGCTGCTCGGTGAACAAGGTACAGCCGCTGGAAGAGGTGAAGGAGAACTATGACGTCTGGGTGTCCAGCCTGATGCGCTGGCAGACCGATCACCGCGCCAGCCTCGAGGTGTTCGAGGAACGCCGCGGCATGATCAAGTTCAACCCCATGATCGACGTCACCCGCGAGGAGCGGGATGCCTACATCCGCGAGCACGACCTGCCCTTCCACCCCCTGGTGGCCGAAGGCTATGCGTCCATCGGCTGCTCCCACTGCACGGTCAAGGGTGACGGCCGCAGCGGACGCTGGCAGGGCAAGCCGAAGACCGAGTGCGGCCTGCATCTGTAGTCCCCAAGCCTCGCCCCGCCTGAACCGCCCACGAACGTTGCATCGCAACACGCTGATCTGTCTGCCTATCGGTTTGACAAGCTCGTCTCTCTGCACTTAACTGACTTATGACTCATAATTCATGTTTTGTCGACATGATGGGTCATCACAATGAGATGTTCCCGGCCATTCCGCCATGGAGCACAGAAAAATCCCGTCAGTAAGGAGGAGAACAATGCAAACAGGGAACACGAAAACGTCCCGTCCGGGCCGCGGCATTCCCCTGCTCGTCATGGCGCTGCTGGCGCTCTACCTGGTCATGGCGCCCGCCACCTCGGCGGAAGCCATCGAATGCCCGCCCGGATTCGAGACCCTGCCCGGCTGCACCAACGGCGGCAGCGCATCCAATGGGGGCACCGGCAACTGGTCACAGGAAACCATTGCCGGCATGAACGTGCGCATCTACACGCCGAATACCGCTCCTGCCCATCCGGCCGGCCGGGCGCTGATGGTGAACCTGCACGGCTGTGTACAGACCAACACCGACCTGGCCAACGCCGGCAACTGGGAGGCCACTGCGGACGCATACGGCATGGTGGTCGCCGTTCCGGGCGCGCCGAACGGCGGAGTGCTTCTGGGCTGCTGGGACTACTACGATTCCAACCACACACGCAGCAACCGGCACAACGGTCACCTGCTGAACCTGGTCAGCAGCCTGCTGGCACGCCCGGATCTGGACCTCGACGCCGACCAGGTCTACCTGAGCGGGCTTTCCTCCGGCGGCGGCCAGACCATGGTCATGGGCTGCCTGGCACCGGACGTGTTCGCCGGCATCGGCATCAACGCCGGCCCCACGGTGGGCACCAGTTCCGGCGAAATCAGCTACGTCGCCACGACCGAAACGGCGGGCCGCAACACTTGCCAGTCGTTCGCCGGCAGCGCCTCGGGCGCCTTCGACACCCAGATCACCTCGGTGATCTACGGCAATGACGACAGCATCGTGGCACCGGGCTACAACACGCTGAATGCGGCTATCATGGCCGGCATCTACGGCGCCGGGGACACCAGCTCGTTCAGCCTGTCCGGCCTGGAGGGCAACAACACCAGCGGCTCCGGAACGTTGTATTCCGACGCCGACGGCCCGCGGGTCTCACTGATCGACAACAGCGGCATGGGCCACAACTGGCCGGCCGGCGGCGGCTCCGGCGGCAGCTACATCACCACCAACAGCATCAACTACCCCGCCTATGTCACCGCCTTCTTCTTCGACAACAACCGTCGCATTGATGCCGATGACGACGGCAACGGAGGGGACGACGGAGACAACGGCGACGGAGACAACGGCGACGGCGACGGCGACGGCGACAATGGTGATGGCGACAACGGCAACGGAGATGACGGAAACGGCGACGACGGCAGCGGGGACGAATTCCCCTGCACGGAAGCCACCGCCTCCACCTACGCCCACACCCAGGAAGGCCGCGCCTACCAGCAGGGCGGCATCGCCTATGCCAACGGCTCCGACGACAACCTGGGCCTGTGGAACACCTTCAACACGGTAACCCTCGCGGAAACCGATGAAGGTTACTTCCAGCAGGGAAGTTGCCCCTGACGCCGGAAAAGCGCTGACTTACGACCTTGCCCGCTGGACTACCGCAGGTGTGTGGCGGTTCAGCGGGCGCAGGGAGAGCTGGTCAATTCCCACGCTCGCGTTGCGGCCCGGTTCCACAGGATACCCCTCAACCATCTTGTAACCCTGCTCTCTTGCGAAACGGGAAACGTCACTTCAGTCGCTCCAGCCGGCCTTTGCGGCGGACGATGTTCCTGTAGTCCCACTGGATGTCGCGGGCCCTGGCCAGCCAGCGGCGAAAATCCCGGATGTCGATCTGATCGACTGCGGTATACCGGGCTTCAGCCGCCTTGAACTTCCCCTCGGCTTTCAGCCCTTCCTCGTCAAACGACTGACCACTCCAGAAAAGCACGCGGACACAGTTTTTCAGCTTGCTGTAGCCGACAACCGGGTTCCCATCCAGGAACCACACCGGATGGGCATGCCAGATCCGGTTCTCCGCCTCCGGCAGGTTCCTGTCGATTTCCCGCGCCAGAAGATCGCAGATCTCCCGGTCCCCGGGTGCCTGGGCTTCATTGTACTTCTGGGTTTCCGGGTGCATGGCCTCCTCCTGAGATACTGTTGATCAGCGTTCTCATCCCTTCCTTGTCGCCCACGGCATGCACCCATCGACATCTCCCGCCACAACCGGCATGACATCTGCGGTGACTGGCGGTGGCTCAACGGCAGCCCACATCCCTCAGGCCGGTATCAACGCGAAACTCACGCCCACCGGATCCCGGACCGCCGCATAGGCGTATTCCCCGTCGCTTGCCGGGATGGCCTTGAGGACAGCCCCCCCTTCCTCCTGTACGCGCCGGAGGCTTTCTCCGAGGTCGCCCACGGGCAGATAGAGCATCCAGACCGAGGGCAAACCCGTGTTCGCGCCGCGTGCATGGCAGATTCCCGCCGCCGGCTTCCCGTCTGCACCGAGCATGTTGTAGTCAGCGTACGACTCATTCCCGTCCTCAATCCGGACGTGCTGCACCGACCACCCGACGACCTGCCGGTAGAAGTCGCGGGTCGCCGCGGCGTCGGACACCGTCAGATCGAGCCAGCCAATGCGTCCCACGGGCCCTGCCGTCGCGGTCGATACCGGGGGGATCGCCTCCGCGGGGACCACCGGGATGACCCCGAAAGCCGCCCCATTGGGATCCAGCAGCACCGCCCACTGGAACGTTCCGTCGCTGGCCTTGGCGTCCATCAGCACGCTCCCGCCCAGGTCAAGCGCGCGCTGTACGCTGGCCGTTACATCGGCCACCTGGATGTGCGGCATCCACTGGAGCGGAAGGTCGGCATAATCCGCGCTGCGCTCTCCCAGGCCGATGATGGGCAAGCCCAGGTTGTTCATCAGATCCTCGCGCCAGAGCGGCTGCTCGCCCGTGCCGAGCACACGCGAATAGAAGCGCAGCTCCCGCGCGTGTTCGGGTACGGCAATGTCGGCGCTGAGAACGCCGCCGACCCGTGGAACAAAGGGTTCGCTCATGGTCCGGCTCCCTGGTCAGTGTCATGCCGGTCCGGATTTCCCCTGGACAGGCGATTGCCAGGCACCCCACAGGACAATTCTCAGGAATCGTCGTCCGCGGGGCCTACCCAGAAAAAGGGATTATGGGCCACTTCCCACAAATAACCGTCAGGATCAGAAAAATATCCCGCGTAACCGCCCCAGGAGGTTTTCTCCGCGGGCTTGGTGACCGTGGCGCCCGCGGCCACGGCCTGGGCGATAACCCCGTCCACTTCGGCCTCCGAGTGAACGTTGTGCGCAAGGCTGAAACCCGCAAACCCTGCTGACCCGGACGATACAGCCGCGTCCTCCGCCAGCGCGTCGCGCCCGTAAAGGCCCAGCCAGGTGCCGTTAAGGGTAAAGAAGGCGACCTCTGGAGGAGATTCCATCCGCGGGAGGCCAAGACCCTGCTCGTAGAACTTTACCGACCGGTGGAGGTCCCGAACACCGAGCGTGATCATGCTAATCCTGGGTTTCATGACGCGTTCCCCGCTGAAACCTTACTGCCGCACCAGGCGGGCAACCAGAGACAGCCCCTCCCCGCGGAGAACATGGCTATCCCGCGGAGTGAGAGGGGACGGATGGAAGCGCCGCCGGTATTCAGCGGCGCTCATAGGTGCCGACAAGCCGGTTCATGCCGATGATGTGCGGCTCGATGCGCTCCAACAGCTCCCACATGCTGAGGCCGGGATCCAGTCTCGGGTCGTCGTCCAGCGCCAGCACCCAGAAATAGTACTGGTGCATGCCGTGGCCCTCGGGCGGCATGGGGCCGCCGTATCCCGTCTTGCCGAAATCGTTCTGGCCGGCCGTGTAGTCGCGCACCCCTTCCGGCAGGTTGCTGACCGTCCCCGGGATGTTGTACAGCACCCAGTGGACGAATCCGTAGGTACCCCGGCCGGAGACCAGCGGCGCATCGGGGTCGTGGCAAACCACCACGAACGCGCGCGTGCCCTCGGGCGCACCGTCCCACGCCAACGCCGGCGAGACGTCCTCGCCTTCCCCGGTGTGTTTGGCCGGTATGGCACCGCCGTTGCGGAACGCCGTACTGGTCAGCCGCATGGTCGATAACGCAAAGCCCATGGTGTCGTCCTCCTTTTCCGTGAGTGTGGAACCCCAGGAGAGCGCCGGCCCGTTCCCACGAGTGCGTACGCGCCCGCGCTCTCCTGGCCCGGACACCATAACAGACATACAGCGACTGGTACGGCCGGGAGCGGCCGTCGCCCATTTAATCGATAGCGGGGATGGTCTGGTTCGTGAAACTGGCGGCTCCGTCGTTGCCGCCAAGAATGCTGCTATACCTGCCGGACGCTTCGTTGTGCTGCCCGCCGCTGACGCTGCTGTTGAGATCCGACGCCACGTTGTTCTCGCCCCCGCTGATGCTGCTGCCCTGGCCGGGGGTTTCGTTGTACCTGCCGCCGCTGACGCTGCTATACCATCCGGATGCGGCATTATTCCAGCCGCCACTGACACTGCTGCCGATTTCCGTTGCGGTGTTGCTCCTGCCCCCGCTGATTGCGCTCTGCGAGCCTGAGGCCTCATTCTGCCAACCGCCGCTGATGCTGCTTTGTTCAGCCGTTGCCCGATTGCCCCTGCCGCCACTCACGCTACTCTCATCGCCGGAGGCAATATTCCGCGAGCCGCCACTAACACTGGCGTAAGTACCGTTAATCACGTTTCGGCTGCCTGCCACGAGGCCGCCATAGCTCGAATAGGCATTCTGGCTGCCGGCAATGATGTTGTGCGAGCCGGACTTGAAACTCTGGCCCCAGACGCCACCGTTCGACAGACAATCCATCTCGTTCCCGTACTGCCCGTCGGAGCAGACACTACTCCCCAGCGTCCGTTCTTCGTTATATCCGACGATCAGGTTGCCCAGGCCATTGATCGATTCGGTATCGCCGTGCCCATTCACGATCTGAACGTTTACCCCGGAGAACAGCACCGTGTATTCGTTCGGGTTGTTCGGGTCTGCGATAACCTCCACATGCTCTTCCAGCGCCGCGACGTCACTGGATTCCAGTTCATCGATGCGCTGAAGCGCGTCGTTCAGCGCCGTTTCCAGAGCCTGGAAATTGGCGTTCACTTCCTCGGCCACTGCCGTTTCCCCCGCCTGGAAGAGATTCGGGACCGATACCTGGGCCAACAGCGGGATGGAACCCAGCGTCAGCAGAACAGCCCCTGGCACGTACTGCAACTTCTTCCTGCTCATTGTTCTTTGTCCTCTCCACTGCTCAGTAGCGCCTGGCCCGTCGGCTTGCCGCTTCATGATCCCCGTGGGCACAGGCCCGGCATGAAAGGCCCACCGTAGTGGCAGCCGGAAACCCGTCAAATAGCCCAACCGGAGTAATCCCCGCTAACCCGTCAGAGACGGAAATGGCCTGGAGGCTCCGGTGGAGGCTCCGAAGGCCTGGAGGCTCCGGGAGGAGGCTCCGGGACACCCATATCGCCGCGCGGCCATATCCAGAGCGCACGGAACCGTTTCTTGACCTAAATCTAACTTCAGGTTCTAGGCTGTCACACAGTCGCCACCTCCAGACCTGACGAGGGACCGCTCATGCAAACCCATCTCGCCGCCTATCTTGATCACATCGGTTTCGAGGGAGCACCGACGGTGTCGCTCGACACGCTTGAGACGCTGCATCGGCTGCATCCCCAGGCCATCCCCTTCGAGAACCTCGACCCTTTCATGGGGCGACCGGTGCGGCTGGACCCTGGCAGCCTTGAGGAGAAACTCGTGCGCGGCAGCCGCGGCGGTTACTGCTTCGAACACAACCTGCTGTTCATGCACGCGCTCCGGGCCATCGGCTTCCGCGTTAGCGCTCTGGCCTCCCGCGTGCTCTGGGCCCAGACGGAGGATGCGATCACGCCCCGCAGTCATATGCTACTGCGCGTGGAGGTACAAGGAGGGACCTACCTGGCGGACGTCGGCTTCGGTGGACTAACGCTTACCGCGCCGCTGCTGTTCGAGCCCGGCCGCATACAGAGCACACCGCATGAACGCTTCCGAATCGTCGAGGCCGGTGGCTACTTCCGCATGGAAGCGGAGGTCGGCGGCTCCTGGCGCGTGCTGTACCGCTTCGATCTGTCCGAACAACTCGACGTGGATTTCGGCGTGACCAACTACTACCTGTCCACCCACCCCGAATCGCACTTCGTCACGGGTCTGATGAGCGCTCGCGTCCTGGCGGACCGCAGGCTCGCGCTCTCGAACAACCGCCTGACCACTTACCATGCAAACGGGACTGTGGAGAGAAAAACACTGGAGACGGCCGACGCCTTGGGGAAGGCGCTGGAGGAATCATTCGGCATCCGCGTGCCGGATACCGCGCTGTTCGAGAGCAACGCCCAGGCAAAAGGGATACTCGGGGTTCCGGAGGGAATGCCCAATACACCTCCTGCCCGGAAGAAGACGGCAGAGGGAAACCAAACGCAGCACCGCGCAACGCCCTGAGGACGCCCATCCACCATGCCCAAAGGCAGGTTGGCGGTGAGCAAAGCGAACCCCAACATCACCGCAATAAACGGAGTGTTTATCCCGACGCAAGCCGGCAGAGTGGCCGCTCCAACAACAACCGGAAGGATGGTAGAACATGGGCGCACTCGCCAGGAAAGCCGGGCTGATTGGCCTTGCCCAGGCGCTTGCGGCCGAATGGGGAACCAGCAACATCCGCGTCAATACGCTTCTACCGGGCGGCACCGATACGCCGGCCAGCATCACCAATGCTCCCGGCGCCACCGCCGAGACGCTGGCATTCGTGGAGGGGCTGCATGCGCTGAAGCGCATGGCCAGGCCGGAGGAGATAGCGCATGCGGCACTCTACCTGGCCTCCGACGCGGCCAGCTTCGTCACCGGCAGCGCCATGCGCGTGGACGGCGGCGCGTCAATCAGTCGCACTTGAACGCCTCCCGTCAAGGCAGTCGGCGCGTGTACCTCCACACGCGCCGGCACGGCCAATGCTCCGGCGTTGCCCGGACAGCCCCGTTCACGGCGGCGGCAGTTGAGACCACCTTGACGGGCTGCTTATGGGTTGCAGTCGAGAAGCCCCCTGAACTTTCCCACACCGGGTTCCCCCACCAGCTCTTTTGGATAAACCAGGTGCAGCTGTTTTCTTATGCCTCCCTCCGAGAGAGGAATGGCATGGAGTTCTCCCCGGGCGACTTCCCGGCTCACCGTTCCCGCCAGAACAATGGAAACTCCCAGACCATTCGCCACGGCCCGCTTGACAGCCTCGGTGTTTCCGAGCGCCATACCGGGACAAGGTCGAACTCCCCTGGCGTGCAGATACTCCTGGAGCAGCCTGCCGGTGCCTGTGCCCCGCTCGCCGCCGATCAACGGGACACCTGCAAGTTCGTTTGCGGTCAGGCTATCGCGTGCCGCCCAGCGGTGGCCGGGCGGCACGATCACCACCATGCCCTCGTCCCGCCATCGGCTGGCGATGAAGCCGGGTCGATCATCCCACCACTCCATCAACCCGAGATCGAGTTCCCCATGATCAAGCGCATCAGCAACCTCCGGGTTGGAGGCGATACGGATGTCCACCTGAGGCGCGTCAGCGCCGTCTCCCAGTTTCCGCATGACGGGTTCCAGGAGATACGTGCCGATGTTGGAGCTCGCACCTACCGTCAGGCGGCCCCGATCACTTCTGGCAACGATCCGGCCGTGCAGCCTCTGGATGCCGCGTGCGTACCGGCAGGTATGCACACCGGCTGCCGTCAGTCGGGCACCTCCGTCGCGCTCGACCAGTCGCACACCGAGCATTCGCTCCAGGCGCGCGACATGTTGTGAGACGGTGGACTGAGCAAGGCTCAGGGAACGGGCTGCCTCGCTGAAGCTGCCCGTATCGGCGATAGCGATCAGCGATCGCAAATGGACAATACTCAACACCTGTAGAAGACTCCTTGTTCGTGTTTTTTCCGATCACCGCCGCGCGCACGGGCGACATCACGGTATGCCGTTAATCGCTCCTCGCGGCTTCTCCCCGCGCAAGACGTCCAGAACATTGTCGACGGCCTCGTACTCAATAGCCTCCCGCGCGACGTGAACCGCGGAACCGAGGTGCGGGGTGAGCAAGGTCTTGTCCTCCATGTCCAGCAGCCCCGGCGCAATGCCCCGGGGGCGGTCCTCACGAGCCCAGTCCTCCATCTCGAAAACGTCGGTGGCATACCCGCCGAGTCGCCCGTTCCTCAGTGCCTCCGCTACGTCCGCCTCCACCACCACCGAGCCACGGGCCGGATTGATCAGCAGCGCCCCCGCCTTGCAAGCGGCCAGGGTCTCCCGGTTCAGCATGCCGGTGGTGGCATGCGTCAGGGGAAGGCAAACCACCAGAAAGTCGCTTTGGCGAAGGAGTTCCTCCAGGCGCACCACCCGCGTTCCAGAAGACAGCTCTTCGGCCGACCCGACAGGATCGCGGTCGTAATAGAGGATTCGAGCGTCGAATCCCTGAAGACGGGCCGCGACGGCCTGACCAATGGCGCCCATCCCGAGGAGACCGACCGTGCTGCCTTGTATACCGGTACCGTAGAATTGCGGGCGCCAGCCACGAAACGCTCCGGAACGGACGTGCCGGTCCCCGGCCAGGACGTTCCGGCCCAATCCGATCATCAGACCGACGGCGAACTCCGCGGTGGGCACGGTCAGCAGATCCGGCACCACGGACACCCACGTACCGTGCTTCGAGCAGGCAGTCACGTCGATGTTGTCCGCACCTTTCAGCGCACCGGCCACAATCCGCAGCCTCGGGCACGAGGCCACCAGGTCGCCGCTCAGCCGGTCTGTCATGAAGGTGATGACCGCATCCGCGTCGACGAGCTTCTCCCTGACAGTCGCGGGATCCCAGGGTTCGGGGGCGCGGTTCATGTCCACACTGCAATGCTCGACCAGGCGTTCGTACGGCCCTCGGTGGAGTTCGTGTGTAACGACAACTTTCGGTTCGCGTACCGGGGCGGCGTTGTTCATTTGAACCGCCTCCGGATGACGCCGCTGATGGAGTCAACGATGGTCACCATCATCAGTACGACCAGCATCACGGCTATGGCCTGCTGGTAATCCATGATGTTGAGCGCTGACATGAGCTCGAACCCGATGCCCCCGGCGCCAACCATGCCCATGACCGTAGACGCGCGGAAGTTGTATTCCCAGCGGTAGATCGAGACGTCGGCAAACTGCGGCAATACCTGCGGCAGTATGCCGAAGCAGATGGTCTGCAAGCCATTGCATCCGGCCGCGCGGGTCGCCTCTACCGGCGCATCATCCACGTGCTCGATGGCTTCGGCGAAGAACTTGCCCACCATACCGATGGAGTGCAGCCCGACAGCCAGCACACCGGGCAGGATGCCGAATCCCACGGCCGCGACAAAGATGATGCCCATGATCAGTTCCGGCACCGAACGAAGAGCGTTCAGCACGGAGCGACTGCAGAGGTAGACGAGCCGGTTCGGGCTCGTGTTCGCAGCGGCCAGAAACGCGAGGGGCACGGAGAAGAACACGGCCAGCGCCGTGCCGGCGATACTCATGACAAGCGTGTCGTACAACGGTACAACCCATTCCCGCCAGCGCGTGAAGTCGGGCGGGATGGCGTCGGCGAATAGCTGGCCCAGGGCGGGGAGCCCCTGGGAGAGAACCATCGGATTCAGCACGCCGGACTGCCAGCAGGCGACGAGCACCACGACGACAACAACCGCCACCTTCGACGTCGAGCGCACCCACCCGCCCCGGTAACGGTCAATCGCGGCCTGGGAGTGTTGTGCGGCATCAGAGTGGTCGTCCATATTTTTCACGGACATGGCGCAACTCCTGAGGGTTTTTTGCTGAGCTGGACGCCCCGAGGGACGTCCAGCGCGAATTGGCGTGAGGTGAAATCAGAGATCCTCGAACTTGATGCCGATCGTCTCGCTCATCCGCCGGTAAATGTCGTAGTCGGACAGCTCGATGCTGACGAAGCCTTCGGCTGCGAAATTCCCCAGAATTTCCTCGTCATCCAGTTCAAGGAATGCCTTCCGGATTTCCGCCTTGAGCGCGTCGTCGAGGTCACTCTGCATGACCCAGGGGTACTGCGGGTAATAGGGCGTATGGTCGACCACCTGCACCCGGTCGGTGTCGATCCGACCAGAGTCCACCAGGTAATGCCAGATGTGCTCGCCAAGGCCGGCGAGTTGCGCATGGCCGTTCTGCACGGCCACGGCGGCGGCATCATGTGCTCCCGTGTGTTCCCGGGTATAGTCGACGCCGGCGACCATGCCGTACTCGTCTTCCAGATGGGCCCGCGGCATCAGGTGGCTCGATGTCGATGCCTGATCGCCGAATGCCACGGTCCCACCACGCGCATCCTCAACGCTGTTGATACCCTGCGCGACGTTGCCGACGATCACCCCGCGGTACTCGGGCCTGCCATCCACCAGCGGCGCAGCGAAGAATTCAACATCCCCCCTTTCCGCCGCCATCATTCCGGAGATAGGCCCAAAATACGCAAGGTCGATGCGACCAAAGCGCATCGCCTGGATCATGGCCTGGTAGTTGCTGAGAACCTGCAGTTCAATCTCCCGGTCCAGACGGTTCTCCAGATACTCTCGGAGGGGTTGGTTACGCTGGATCAGTTCAGACGCGTTCTCGTCGGGCAGGATGGCGACCGTCAACCGCTGGGGATCTCGGGCCTTGGCGTCCTCGAACGCAAATGCCGCTGTGACCAGCGAGGCGAGGACAAGAATCAGGACGAGCCGTTTCATGGTGGTGTCTCCGTCGGTGGTTGGATTAGGCTTGAACGTCAGGCAATGGCCGCATGCGCCGGCTCTGCGGCTTGGGATTGGTCGGCGCCGTAGATCATGGCGATGACAGAGTCATCCAGTTCCTTTGCTGGACCGTCGAAGACCACACGGCCTCCGGCCAGGCCGATGATGCGATCGGCAAACCGGGTGGCGAGTTCGAGCTGATGCAGGCTGATCACCGCCGTGATCCCGTCCTCGTTGCAAATGCGGCGCAGGAGATCCAGGACCTTGTGCGATGTGGAGGGATCGAGGCTGGCAACCGGCTCATCCGCCAGAATCGTCTCGGGCTGCTGCGTCAGGGCCCTGGCAATGCCCACCCGCTGCATCTGCCCGCCGCTGAGATTGTCGACGCGGGTGAACGCCTTGTCGGCGAGGCCGACACGCTGAAGGCTCTCATAAGCGATCGACAGTTCATTCCGTGGTAGCGGGAAGAAGCCGCGTAAGGTGCTGTGGTATGCCAGTCTCCCGGTGAGGACGTTCTGCAAAGCACTGAAGCGCGGCAGAAGCTGGTGGTGCTGGAAGATCATTGCCGTGCGGCGCCGGTGCATCCGCACCGCTTTGCGCGTGGTAATCGGCCCGAGCTCACGGGAGATCACCCGCCCGGAAGTCGGAGTGACCAGGTGATTGATGGAGCGCAGCAGCGTGGATTTTCCCGCTCCGGAAAGCCCAAGCAGCACCGTGAGGTCACCCTCCCGGAACTGCGTGGTCGTCTTCTGGAGCCCGACCGTTCCATCGGGATATGTCATCCCAACATCTTCGAGGGAGAGAATCGGCTGGGAAGCAGTTTGTCGAACCATGGGTATCACCTTTGACTATGAGAAGACGAATCTCATCGCTTTCAGTGATACCGTGAAGGAGTGAAGTTACCCTGGCATGTCGGTGACATGATGTTTTGATGAAGTGGTTACGGCCTCGACGATCATCCTGCACCGTCAGCGACCCCTTCAGCGCATAGCTACCGGGGACTTCGCAGGCCAGTACCTCCCGGCCGAACGACCAGAGGCCAGACGCCGGTCCTGAACGCCGGCGGCGAATAGAGAAGGGCGTGTCGGAAGGCCGAGATCCGGCCATAACCCCACACCGGCACACCCCCCAGCCGCCCGGTTCCGGGAAGAAGTCCCAATAGCGACCGCTATCGCCCAAACGTGCATAGGTGCGGTTTCCACCGCGCCCCGTTGCCATGGAGACGATTGGAGATGTATGTTCCCGCCAACTTTGAAGACCTGAAGACGAAGGGAGCACATCTGCTCGGCAACACCATGCTCGCCGCCGTCGCGCCCGAGGCAGGGTAACCAGTGTCGCGAGTCAGAAGTCCGTCATCCAGGCGCACATGGTCGGCCTGTGCCAACACGTTCAGGCGCGCCGCCGGACTGAGTCTGGCTCTGCCAGAAAAAGCCTGACAATTGCCAGCCACAAGAGAACCCACCACTCATGCTCCAAGACCTTGCCCACCTCCACGATCACCTGTTCGGCCCCCTACGCCTGTTCTCCAGCCATCTGTTCCTGGCTGGCTTCAGCGGCGCCGTGGGGGTGCTGCTCAGCTTCTACCTGCTGCCAAGGTACTGGCACCTGCTGCCCCGGGACCAGGGCCGGAATTTTGCGGTGGACGCGGAGAAGAGCATTGGCAAACCCATGGGGGCCGGGCTGATATTCATCCCGGTATTTCTGATTGTGGCCTTTCTGGTGACCCCTCTGCGCTGGCCGTTCCTGCTGGTGCTGGCGTGCATACTGGCAAGCATGCTGGTGGGCTTCCTTGACGACAAGGTAAAGGGCGGTTTCAGCGAATACACCCTGGGCGCCTTCGACCTCGTGGTCAGCCTGCTGGCGGCCATTGCCGTCTGCCAGTGGCTCCCGTTCGAGCTTTGGCTTCCGCTGCTGAAAACGCCGTGGATCATTCCGCCCTGGTTGTTTGTTGCCGGCGGCACCGTCCTTATCTGGGTAACCATCAACGCCACCAACGCGACGGACGGCGTGGACGGACTCTCGGGCAGCCTGTCGTCGGTCGCCCTGGTGTCACTGGGTGCCATCCTCTACGGCATCGTCGGGCACCAGCAGATAGCAGCCCATCTGCTGGTCCCTCATTATCCGGCCGCATCGGACTGGGCGTTGATGGCGTTCACCATGGTGGGCTGTATTGCCGCCTATCTCTGGTACAACTGCAGCCCCAGCCAGGTGCTCATGGGAGACGCCGGCTCCCGGCCCATCGGCCTGCTGCTGGGCGTGCTGGTGTTGGCCAGCGGCAACCCCTTCCTGGTCCTGGTGGTGGCTGGCGTGGTGCTGGTCAATGGCGGCACCGGATTACTGAAAGTGGCCCTGCTGCGGTTCTTCCGCATCCCCATCTTCCGCGATGTGCGCTACCCCCTGCACGATCACGTGCGCCACAAACTGGGCTGGTCGAACACCCAGGTCATGGTGCGTTTCATGCTGCTACAGGCCGTGGGCACCCCGCTACTGCTGATCCTGCTGCTGAAACTGCGTTGAGAGCGGTAGCCAGACATGTTCATAGCCGATGGAAACCGCGACCCACACCAGCAGCGCAACCATCCCCAGGCTGAACCCTTTTAGCAGCCTCGGATTCCCGACGCGTTGCCCCACCACAGCCCCCATCAACGCATAGCTGCCGGGGGCTCCGAAGGCCAGCACCGCCAGGCCGAATGACCAGACCACCAGGCTCCAGCCCTGGACGCCCGCGGCGGGAAACTGGATTGTGGCGATCGGGAAGGTTGCGATCATGCCCTTTGGGTTGCAAAGCTGCATGATCAGGCCATCCCGAAACCGCAGCACTCGGGCCGGTCGCCGCACTGCACCCAGGTCGATGGTCGACCGGGCAACCTTGATAGCCAGGTAGAGGATGTATCCGCACCCGACAGCTCCAACCACCGCAAGCAGGTCACCGCGCATCCAGGCTGCCCCTGCCAGGCCGAACAGCAGGAACAGTGTCAGCATGGCCAGGCTCACCCCGGCAAAGAAACCGATGGACGCTCTCGCCTGGCCGTTGAGCCCCGCATTCAGGCCGAGCAGATTCACTGGCCCAGGCGTGTACATGACGCCCAGGGCATAGGCGACGATCTCCAGCATGGGTAAAGCCTCGGATTACTGCGCGATGCTGCGCTGGTACTGGTACGGCGTCTTGCCGTAGATGCGCTTGAACCGCCGGTTGAAATGACTGAGGTCAGCAAAACCGTAGCGGCTGGCCACCTCACTCGGCGCCCCACCGGCCTCCAGGGCATAGCGCGCAGCATTGACCCGGCAGCTAAGCGCATACTGGTACGGCGTGATGCCGAATTGCTGGCGGAACAATCGCAGGAAGTGGTACTTCGACAGGTGCGCGGCCTGGCTGATCTCGTCCAGCGACAGATCCGCCTCGAGGTGCCCGAGGATGTACTCCTTCGCGCGAAGCAGCAGCGCATCGGGGCGCGCCACCCGGCCGCTCGGCTGGTACGTGCCGGCACGCTGTACCAGGCGCGTCGCCATGTGGTGGAGGGCATGTTCCTGGTCCAGCCGGGTACCCGCCTGGCGGGTCACGAGGTGCATCAGGGTCAGGATCGTACGGCGCAGCACGGGGTCCGCAAGCAGGGTCTCGCTCGCTCTGAACCGGCCGGCACGCTCGCTCCCCGCAGCATCGGCAAAAGGCGCTTCGAGCAGCGCCGGAGGAACGTAGATCATCACATAACCCAGCGTGCTGTCGCCGCCCGGCTGCCCGTCGTGCACTTCCTCCGGGTTGAACTGAATGACATTGCCGGGCGGGCTGCGATGGTACTGCCCGCCGCTGAAGAAATCCTGCCGCCCCGAGAGCGTAACGCCAAAGGCGTATTCCTCATGGGCGTGACGGTCGTAGCTGAAATCGCTCAGCGCGGCCCGAAGCACAGTAAGCTCGGGAATCTGCCGACTCTTGAAGTAGTCGAACCGGCTGGATTGCTTTGCCATGCCATACCTCCCTCAACGCCACTCAGGCATAGCGTAAGCGCAACCCGCAAGCAAAGGCTTGGACATTATTGCGGAACACGCCGGGAAAGACAGGGACGTCGGCCAAACACCGCCCCTGTGAATCCTGCGAAATACCGCAGTTCTGCGGTAGGTTGGCGGTGAGCGCAGCGAACCCCAACATCCCCTGAGCACCTGCTTGCCCACGATTCTGGCATCAGCCACGCAGGAGATCTGCGGGCCTCAATTAATCGCGCTCGACCACAATCAACGTTTGACCGAGGTAAGCCGGGACGCCAACGCCTGATTGAACTCGCGTGCGTCAATTCTTACGCTGCCTTAAGCCTCATGGACATCAGGACCAAAGCACCTGTAGTGAGGCCAGTGGCCAAGGAACCGCTTAGGCCGAACCCGACAAACACGGGTTTCAGAAGCAGAGTTAGCACTATGGCAGGAACTGGCGGACCAGCCGTACTTCCAACGAGAGCGCCGCGAGTCCGCCTCCGGCGAACCCATTGCCGTAATTGAACAACACTTTCACGGTACCGTCAGGCTGGTGGAGCTTTACCTGCTCAGGATTGCTCGCGATGTTGTCGAGCAACTGGTAGCCCTCCGCGAGGAGCTCCCACTCCGTCAGCGACATCTCGTGCAGGACGATGTGGTTGATCTCGGCCATAAGACAATATCCCTCTGTCGTTGTTAATTGCTTCCATGCGCGACATTCCTGCCGCTGCCCAATGACCAACTACCCTCCAGCAGCCGGACGGCTGAAAGGTTGAACCGCTGAACTGTGTTAGTATGATGACCCGCCTACCCAACTGTCTAGCGGGGCCTTTTTTGTTGATAACCGGCTGAATCAAGCCGGCATGATGCCGCTGGCCCCTCTAAGCTCACTTTCGCTCGAGGAGCTATTCATGTCCGACGTTTCTTCCGGTTCGCCACAGGCCCGCTTTTATTCTCCGCAGGGCCCGCCCGCCGCTGTTGTCCAGCAGCCCCTTCCCGCTTCATCGCCCGGCACTTCTTCCGAACAACCTCCACCCCCTTCCCCAACACGGCTTGATCTACGCGTCATCGATCCTGACGGTGCCACGCATCGATCGGCTGCAACCGCCATTGTTTATTGCGAGGCAAACTTCGGCGCAATTGATGGAAAGACCGCGAACGGCCTAGTTCGCTACTCGGACAAGTACGAGGTTCTCTCGATCATCGATAGCGAGCAGGCTGGCCTCGATACCGGCACCGTGCTCGACAACGTCCCAAACGGAATCCCTGTTTGTTGCGACCTGGCCGATTCACTGAAACAAGCGGGCGGTGTGCCCGATCACTTCATTTACGGGATGGCGCCGTCCAGTGGCATGTTGTCGACCCACGAGCGCGGCGTCGTGCTCGAGGCGATGAGCCTCGGGATGAACATTGTGAACGGCCTCCACGAGTTTCTGAACGACGACCCCGAGTTCGCTGCGGCCCGCATCGCGAACAACGTGGATATCCTCGACATTCGCAAACCCCGCGCAAAGAAGGATCTGCGGATATTCAGCGGCCGCATCAGCGAGGTCACCTGCCCGCGTATTGCCGTGCTGGGCACTGACTGCGCCATTGGCAAGCGCACCACCGCCACCATCCTCGCCCGCGCGCTCAGCGACGTGGGTTTGAAGGCGGTGATGGTCTGCACCGGTCAAACCGGCTTGATACAGGGCGCCCGCTACGGGATTGCGCTGGATGCGGTGCCGTCGCAATTCTGTGCCGGTGAACTGGAAGCCACCATCATCGAAGCGTTTGAAGCGGAACAGCCCGACGTGGTCATCGTCGAAGGCCAGGGCGCGCTGAGTCACCCGGCATTCTCGACCACATCGTTCATCCTTCGAGGCAGTTGTCCGGACGCCGTGGTGTTGCAGCACGCCCCGGGGCGCGCTTTTCGCTGCGACTTCGAACAGATGGTCATGCCGTCGCCAGCCACCGAGATCAATCTGATTCAGACCTTTGCCGATACGCGTGTGATCGGACTCACGATCAATCACGAGCACATGAGCGATGCCGAGATCGGCGCGGCAATCGAGACTTATGCGGGCGAACTCGGTATCCCCGTCACCGATGCGCTGACCCGGCCACCCCAGGACCTGCTGGGAATGGTCTTTACGGCATTTCCCGAGCTACAAGCAAAGTCAGCTGCTGGTCCCAAGTGACTGCGCCGCGGCTGGAAATCGATCTCGGCAAGCTTTATCACAACGCCCTTGTTCTGGTTGAAAAACTGGCCGCGCGGGGCATCTCGGTCACGGGCGTCGTGAAGGCCGGCCTCGGCTCGCCCGATATCGCCAACGCGCTGTTGCGTGCGGGCGTAAGCGCGCTCGGCGACTCCCGTATCGAGAATATCGAAGCGATGCGTCGCGACCGGGTTCCGGCATCGATGGTGCTGATCCGCTCTCCGATGCTCAGCCAGGCAGACCTGGTCGTAAGGCAGGCCGACCTCAGCTTCAATACCGAACTGACGGTGGTCACGGAGCTCTCACGCGCCGCCCGGGAGGCAAAGCGCACGCATGGGGTCGTGCTTATGGTTGAGCTTGGCGACCTGCGTGAAGGCATCATGCCCGCCGACCTTGAGAACACAGTGCGTGCGGTGCTTCGTCTGCCGAACATCACACTCTGCGGTATCGGCGCCAATCTGGCGTGCCATAGTGGCGTCTCGCCCGATGCGAGCAACATGTCTGAACTGTCCGCGCTGGCGGATGCGGTCGAGACCACCTTCGGCGTGAACCTCGATCTGGTGTCCGGTGGAAATTCGGCCAACCTCGATTGGGCTCTCAGTGGGGCGGACACAGGGAGGATCAACAATCTCCGTTTGGGCGAGTCGATTCTGCTCGGTTGCGAGCCTCTCCACCGGCAGCCGCTCGAGGGCCTTTATACCGACGCGATCACGCTGGTCGCCGAAGTGATCGAGGCAAAGTTCAAACCATCGCGGCCATGGGGCACGATTGCGCAAACGGCGTTCGGGGAGAGTTCTATCGCTGCGCATCAAGGCAGCATCCCGCGGGCGATTCTGGCCATTGGGCGCCAGGACGTCGATCCGTCAGGCCTCGAAGCGCCTTCGGGAATAGAGATCCTGGGCGCCAGTGGTGA
>JBJHBJ010000021.1:0-65637 GCA_050485425.1 Ectothiorhodospiraceae bacterium
GACGTTTGCAGCATTTCTGACCCGCGACGACTTCAGGGAGCCTCTGGCTGTCCAGGGATCACACCTGGGAAAACGCCGTACTGGAATAGGCCGCCTCCACCGCCAGTAGTCGGCGCTTGCGCGCGACACCCCAGCGGTAGCTGCCGATGCCGCCGGTCCCGGTGACCACGCGATGGCAGGGAATAAGCAGCGCCACGGGGTTGGCGCCCACCGCCCGACCGACTGCCCTGGCCGCCGTGGGCCGGCCGATCTGCTCCGCAAGTTCGGCGTAGGTTACCGTTCTTCCCGGCGGGATCTCCATCAGCGCCGACCACACCCGTGTCTCGAACGGTGACGCGATCACATCCAGCACCAGCGGCACGTTGATCACGCCGGTAAGCAGCGGTGCCAGCGCGGCGCCGGTGGCGGCTTCATCGGTCTCGATATGAGCGCCGGGCCAGCCGCAGCTCAGTTGCTGCCGTTGCTGGGCGTCGGAGACGCTGGGCCGGCGGAACATCAGATGACTGATGCCGTGGTCGGTCACGGCCACGAACAGGCATCCCAGCGGCGTTACATGCCAGCCCACCCGCTGCGCGGTATGGGTGGGGCGGTGCGGCAGGGGCGGTGTGGTGCGGAGCTGCGGAATCGCTCCGGCGTGGAGCCAACGCCACCAGAGATCCAGTCCACGGCTTCCGGCTTCTGCGGTCTCCATGGAAGTGCTCTCGTTGCCATCAGGGGAGCGCCATCCCGTGGACGCGCGTCAGCGGAAATCGGCGCTTTCATAAAACGTAGCACGGGATTTCGATCTGTCTTCCGGCCGGGGGCAAACCAGGCAGATCGGCAGTTACTTGCCGGACAACGGGCTCACGGTCTCGCGCCAGAATTCCGGCACGTGCAAGCCGTAGCCCTGGCCGTAATCGATGCCCACCTCACGCAGCCTGGCAGCCAGTTCGTGGGTTTCGACAAACTCGGCCACGGTACGAATGCCCATGGCCTTGGCGACGCGGTGAATGGACTCCACCACGGCCTGGTCCACCTCATCGGTCAGCAGGGCGCGCACGAACTGTCCGTCGATCTTCAGGTAATCAATCGGAATGCGCCGCAGGTAACCGAAGGACGACAGGCCGCTGCCGAAATCGTCCAGCGCGACGCTGCAGCCCAGGGAGCGGATCTCCCGGAAGAAATCCACGGCATGGCCGAGATTGGTGATGGTCGCCGTTTCGGTGATTTCGAAACACAGCCGACGGGCGGGGACGCGGTAGTGCCTGAAGGCGCGCTGGACGAAGTGCGGAAAATCATTGTCGCTCAGCGTGGTGCCGCTGATGTTCACCGAGTAAAAACCCTCGGCATCCGGATCCTCCGCCATGGCGGCGAAGACGGTGTGCAACACCAGCCGGTCGATACGGGGCATGAGATTGTAGGTCTCCGCAGCCGGGATGAACAGCCCGGGCGGAACCAGTTCCCCGTCCTCGCCGCGCATCCGCAGCAGGACCTCATAGTGCGCCGCGGGCCTGCCGAGATCGCACAGGCTGTGGATGCCCTGACGATAGAGTACCAGCCGGTCTTCCTCCAGCGCCCGGTTGATGCGACCGACCCAACGGATCTGCTGCCGGCGCCGCGCCACCACGTTGCCTGCTTCCGTCTCGTTGGGGCCGAAGCGCTGCACGCGGTTGCGACCCTGTTCCTTGGCCGCGTAGCAGGCGCTGTCAGCCGCGCTGAGCAAGGCACTGACCACCTGCTGACTGCCACCGAACACCGGTACCAGGCCGATGCTGGCGCCGAGGACGAATACATTGCCGTCCCAACTGAACCTGTAGCCGCGCACCGCATCAATCAACGCGTTGGCGATGGAGGTGGCCTCGTCCAGGTCCACATCGCGCAGCAGAACGCCGAATTCGTCGCCGCCCAGGCGCGCCAGTGTGTGCCGCGGGTCCAACTGCCCGGAGAGTATGACGGTCAGACGCTGCAGCAACTCGTCACCGGCAGGGTGGCCGCAACTGTCGTTGACCACCTTGAACTGGTCCAGGTCCACGTAAAGCAGCGCGTGGTGCTGCGCGCCATCGCCCAGCGGCTGTTCCAGGAGGTCTTTCAACCGCGTCTCGAATTCGCGACGGTTATACAACCCGGTGAGCGGGTCGTGGGAGGCGAGATAGGCCATGCGCTGGTACGTTCGGCGCTGCTCGGTCACGTCGGTGAGCGTGACCACCGCTCCCACCACGCGCCGCTTGCGGTTCCGCACCGGCGCCACACTGACCGTCACCGAGTACACCGCCCCGTCCTCCCGCACCAGGACATAATGCCCCGGCGGCGAAACCCGCTCGCCGGTCTCCACGGCAACGCTGACGGGATCAACCAGCGGCAGGCCGGTCTGTTCATCGTAGAGTTTGAACAGCTCGATGAAACGCTGCCTGGCGGCGGTTCGCGATGCCTGGGGCACCAGGCTCTCCGCCACCCCGTTCATGTATTCCACCGTGCCGGCGACATCGGTGCGCACCACAGCCTCGCCGATGGATTCCAGCGTAATCTGGGCGAGTTCCTTCTCCTTGTGCAGGGCGGCTTCCATGACCACCTGCCCGGTGACGTCGTGCACCTGCGTAAGCATGGATACCGGCCGCCCGTGCTCGTCCCGCAGCACGGAGTTGTACCATTCGCACTGCACAACCCGGCCGTCCCGCGTGTAATTGCGATTGCGGTGGGTGAAACGGCTTACCTCTCCGCTGATCATCCCCTCGATGACGTTGCGGACGGAGGCAGCATCCTCTTCCACCAGGAAACGCCACTCGTCGGGACGCCTGCCCAGCACTTCCTCCTCCCGCCACCCGAAGATCCGCTCGCATTGCGGCGACCATCGCATGAGCCGGAACTCGTGGTCCCATTCGGCGATTCCCAGCGGGGAATTGCTGAAGTGCTCTTCCAGTCGGAACTCGGCATCCGACGCCGCGCGATGCGCCGCGCTGCCGCCGCCGTTCATGACCGCTGCCCGGGCGCTGATGGCATCCATGGCGAGATCCGCAAGCATGCGCAGTTGCTCGACATCCTGCTTGCCGAAATCCGGTCGCGGCTCGGTGTCGACAATGCACAGCGTGCCCAGTATCTCTCCATTGGCGGCACGAAGCGGTACACTGGCATGGAATCGCACCGATGCGGGCCCGGCCACCAGCGGGTTGTCCCGGAAGCGGGCATCGGCCGCCGCGTTACGGATCACCGTGGGGCCATCGGTTTCCAGCACATCGCGGCACAGCATGATGCTGCGCGGAATCTCCTCGACCTCCCGGCCCGCGGTGGCCTTGAACCACTGCCGGTGTTCGTCGATGAAACCGATGCCGGAAAAAGGCACCTGGAAGATCATCGCAGCAAGGGCGACGATCTGGTCGAAGGTACGCTCGGGCACCGTGTTCAATAGCTTCAGCTCGCGCAGCGCGGACAACCGCCGCTGCTCGGGGGACTGGGCACTTTGCTTGTCGGGAAATGTCTGCTGAGGCATTGCGTACTCGCTGCCCTTGATTTCCGGCGGGGATACGATCAGGTGATCGACGACCGGAGTGCGCTAATTCCAATATAAATTGGCAGCTAATGATTTATGTATTTTAGTACACATTCTGTTTTATCGACCGGGGACATTAAAACATGAGTCTTCGTACCCGTTTCGCGACCTTTGTCTCTGTTTCGCTTATTGCCCTGGTGCTGGCCGGCTGTGCAGCCCTGCAGCCGGAGCTTGAGGACCCGGAATTTCGCCTGAGCAAGGTGGAACCGATTTCGCTGGGGCTGGTGGAACAACGATTCCGCTTGACCATCAGCGTGATCAACCCCAACTCGGTGGCGCTTCCGGTGCGGCAGATCCGTTACGACGTACAGGTGGCGGGCATGGACTTCGCCACCGGGCTGAGTGGTGAGCGCTTCACGATTCCGGCCCGCGACACGGGTGAATTCACCGTGGATGCCACCACCAACCTGATGGAATCGCTGCCGCGGCTGATGTCCCTGGTGCGGGCCGGCGAGAGACGGCTGGCCTACGAGTTGACGGGGGAAGTGGAGTACGGCCGCTTCTTTCGCGGCAAGCGGCCGTTCTCACGCAAGGGGATGGTTCAGCTGGAATTCTAGGGAAGCGTTTCCCTGGGGAAGCGTTGCCTCAGACTTCCTCGTGCAGTCCGCACTCGCGCTTGAGGCCGAAGAAGCGTGTTTCCTCCTCGGTCATGTTGTCCTCCAGCCGGCGGGTCGTGTGGATATCGCCGATGGACACGTACCCTTCGTGCCACAGCGGGTGATACGGAAGCTCGTGCCGGGTGAGGTAGCGGTAGACGTCGCGATCGGTCCAGTCGATGATCGGGTGCACCTTGTAGCGCCCGTTCTGCACCTCCACGACTTCGAGATTGCGGCGCGATTCGGACTGTTGCCGGCGCAGGCCGGCAAACCAGGCCTCGGTACCCAGTTCGTCCAGCGCCCGGCGCATGGGCTCTACCTTCACGATCCGGTTGTACTCCTCGAGCCCTTCCAGGCCCTCCTCCCAGAGCTTGCCGTAGCGGGCTTCCAGCCAGGCGGGCGTGAGACGCGGGCGGAACACCTTCAGGTTCAGGTCGAGCCGGCGCTGTAATTGGTCGACAAACTGATAGGTTTCCGGGAACAGGTAGCCGGTGTCCACCAACACGACGGGAATGTCCGGCCGCTGGCGGGTGACCAGATGCAGGGAGACCGCCGCCTGAGCGCCGAAGCTCGAGGACAGCACGACGCGCTCGCCGAAGGTGTGCAGGCCCCAGGCTACACGCTCTTCCGCACTGGCCTCCGCAAGACGGCGGTTGACGTCCGCCAGCGTTTCGCCAGTGTGAACTTCCGCGAAATTCTCAGCCTGCGGGAGACCGGCCATGCCTCGTGCTCCTTGTGCCGTTAGTGAATGGCATCAAGGATACGGGCTCCGCCTAAGACAGAAAAAGAATGAAAAACTCTATGGTAAGAAACTGGCGGCATACCCGTCAGGAGCACTGATTACTGCCTGGCCGCCAGGCGCAGGGCAACTGCACGCGACTCCCGGACGCCCTCTTCGCTGAGTACCTGCTGTTCCAGGTGCTGACGGATAACCTGGCCCTGCTCCTCTCCCTGGGCCGCCGCCAGCGTTGCCCAGGCGTTCGCCGTCACCGGATCCTCCTCCAGCAACCGGCCTTCCAGATAGAGCTGGGAGAGCAGCACCTGCAGCTGGCTGTCCCCGGCGCCGGCGCCCAGCCGAACCGCGCTGAGACCGCGCTCGGCATCCTGTTCCACGCCGGTGCCGTCCAGATACATGCGCGCCAGGAAACGGGTGGCGTACAGCATGCCTTCCTCCAGTGCCTCCAGCAGCAGGCTTTCCGCCTCCGGTCCGAGTTCCGTCCGGCCACCCAGGATGTCCGCATAGTAGACGGATCCGAGCGCCAGTTTCGCTTCCGGCATGCCGTGCAGAATGCCGTAGCGGAACCAGTGCTCGGCCGCCGCACGGTTGCGCTCCACCACCCGACCCTCCAGGTGCATCCAGGCCAGATGCAGACTGTAGCGCAGCGCACCGGCGCCCACCGCCTCGGCATACCAGTGCGCGGCCTGGCTACCGTCCTGCGCCACCCCGTGACCGTGCTCGTACAGCCAGCCCAGATTGGCGCTGGCAACGGCAGAGCCCTGCGCCGCAGCCGCCCGGTACCAGTGATACGCCTCTTCCGGCTCGCTCAGTTCGCGCAGGTACGCCTGGCCCACCTCCACCAACTCGGTAACGGAATACTGCCCGGCGAGGCCCTCCGACCATCTGGGCAGATCCTCCTGCGCCGCCAGCGGGGCGATCAGCAGGATCAGGCAGAGGGAGAACGACCGAATGCCAGGCTTCACCACGTAACCTCCGGAACCACGCAGTTGCGTTGATCTCGCAATATCCGGGCATGGTAAGCGCGGCGAATGACAATTCCATTACAACCACCTGGCGCGAGGACGCGGAATCAACGCACTGGTTCGCTGCACGTAATCCCGGTAGCCGGGACAGGTCTCGGTCAGGGTTCTCCCGAGCACCGCGGCTACTCCGACGCTCATGACCGGTCCTCCACCCGCAACAGGATGATCACGCCGCCTCCCGGCTCCGGAACAGGTAATGCCCCACGAACCATTCATTGCCATGGTTGAAACCGAACAGCTCGGCGCAGGCCAGGAAGAACACGCGCCAACGATTGATCCAGCGCTGCACCTCGCCCGCCCCGTAGACCTCGGCAAATACGGGTCTCAAAGACTCGGTGGCGGCGTCCATGCGCTGTAGCCAGGCTTCGGCGGTGCGCTGATAGTGGTGGCCGTTCACGCGCCAGTGTTGCTGCAGCAGCAGATGCTCCTGCAGATGATGGGGAAGTGCATCGGAGGGCATCAGCCCGTCGGTGAAGAAATGCCGGCCCATCCAGTTGTGCTCGCCGTCGGACTCGAACAGATAGGGTTGTTCGCGGTGACAGAACACATGCATGAAAAAGGTGCCGCCGGGCTCCAGCCAGCCGGCAATACGCCGCAGCAGCTCCTGCCAGTTGCGCATGTGTTCGAACATCTCCAGGGAAACCACGCGCCGGAAACGCCGGTCGGCCCGGAAGTCGTTCATGTCCGCGGTGATGACACTCAGGTTGGTCAGGCCGCGCTCATCGCGACGATGTTCGATGAAGCCGCGCTGGGAGGACGAGTTCGACACCACGGTCACCGTGCTGTTCGGATAGCGTTCAGCCATCCACAATGACAGGGAGCCCCAACCGCAGCCGAGTTCCAGAATGCTGTCCCCGTCCGTGATGCCGGCCCTGCTGCAGGTCAGTTCCAGCATGGCATCCTCTGCCTCGTCCAGCGTGTTCACGCCCTCCGGCCACAGGCAGCAGGAGTACTTCAGGCGATGACCGAGCACCTGGAGGAAAAACGCCGCGGGAACCTCATAGTGCTGCTCGTTGGCGGTGGCCGTGGAAAGCGCCACCGGGCTCCGCGCCATGTCCGACAACAACGCCAGCGTACGCTGGTTCCAGTCTTCGCAATCGCCCCGGAAGCTCTCCCGAAGGCGTTGGCGCAGCAGCTGGCGAATACCGACCCTGACCATGGCATCCGGCACCACGCCCCGCTCCACAAGCCCTATCAGTTGTCTCATCCGAATCTCCCCTGGTGCGGCGCGCAAACATTAACTTGTACAATATCTATACGTTAATGCAACACCAGGACGGTGGATAGAGCACAGGCATAAAAAAAACGGCTGCCCCCACAGGAGAGGCAGCCGTCGGGCACCGCGGCCGATCAGTTGTCGGATTTACCGTTCACCCGCTCGCGCAGGGCTTCCGCCATGTAATCCGCCTTCTCCCGCGCCAGCACGCCGGCCAGCAGGATCAGTGCGATCAGGTTGGGTGCGGCCATCAGGCCGTTCAGCGTATCGGCCACATCCCAGACAGCTTCCAGTCCGCCAATGGCGCCGACGAACAGAAAACCCAGGAAGATCACGCGATAGGGCATAACCACCTTGGGCCCGAACAGGTACTCCCAGCTCTTTTCCCCGTAGAAGTTCCAGGTGAGCATGGTGGTGTAGGAGAACAGCACCAGGGCGATGATCACGATATAACCGCCGAGCCCGGGCAGGCCGGAGGAGAATGCGCTGGACGTGAGATCCGCACCGGTGGTGCCTTCCTGGAAGACACCGGTCACCAGGATCACCAGCGCGGTCATGGTGCATACCACGATGGTGTCGATGAACACCTCCCACATCCCCCACATCCCCTGTGCCACCGGCTTGTTCCGGGCCTGCGCGTAGACGATGGACGCAGACCCCAACCCGGCCTCGTTGGAGAAGATGCCGCGGGCAATGCCATAGCGGATGGCCATGGCCACGGTGGCGCCCGTGAAACCACCGACCGCGCCGATGGGGGTGAAGGCATGCTGGAAGATCAGACCAAAGGCGGCCGGGATCTGGTCGTAGAACGAGACCAGCACACCCAGCGCACCAATGACGTAGACGATAGCCATGAACGGCACGATCTTCTCGGCGGTGACCGCAATACGGCGAATACCGCCCAGCGTGACCGCCCCTACCAGGATGATGGCAATGACACCCGTCAGCCAGGAGGGAACGTTGAAGCCGGTACTCATGGCGGCCCCCATGGTATTGGCCTGCACCATGTTGCCGATACCGAAGGCCGCCAGTCCGGCGAAGAAGGCGTAGAGTATGCCCAGCCATTTCCAGTTGGGACCAAGCCCCTTCTCGATGTACCAGAACACGCCGCCGGAGATGTTCCCATCGGCATCGACGTGACGGTACTTCACGCCCAGTGTCGCCTCGCCCATCTTGGTGGCCATGCCGACCAGCGCGACCACCCACATCCAGAATACCGCTCCGGGGCCGCCAAGGGCGATCGCCGTGGCGACACCGGCGATGTTGCCCACCCCGATGGTGGCGGCCATGGCAGAACTCACCGCCTGGAAGGGGGAAATGACCCCCTCCTCCCGGATGGTGTCACGGCGGAACATCCGGCCGAACGTCCTGCGCCAGGCGAACAGAAGATGCGTGAACTGGAAGAACCCCAGGCGGGCGGTGAGATACGCCCCGGTGCCCACCAGCAGGATCATGAAAGGAGGACCCCAGACAATGCCGTTGATGAAGCTATTGAAATCCAGAAGCAGATCAACCATTACCACAGCTCCTTATTGTCACCCGGACGCACCGGTCCTGGCCCGCGTGGCAGCGCGGGACGTCAGTTGCGATCCGTCGTTGTGCCCACTCGCCGTTCCCCCGAATTGCCGGTAGCGGCCTGCACCAAACTGCACGCCGATGGACGCTCCGAGAGCCTCGAAATGAGGAAATGGCCCGCTCAAGTCATGACGCTGTATGGCTTTTTCCTCGTCTGGAGTATAGGCAGTGAAGGGAGAAACGGGGCACATGTGACGTATGCGCACAGAGCCGGCTCACCAGGCTTTCTGTAAGTCACTGATATTTATCAGTGACGATGCTGGCATGGAGTCTGCAGCCCCTTGGGCGAGGATTGCGACGTAGCAACGACTCCTCCTCTCTCTCCTCTTCAGCCACCGCTCACCCGGTGGCTATTTTTTTGTCTCTGCCAGGGAAACACCGAAGGGCGATGAACCGGACAGATCGCCGGCACGCGAAACGCCCGACCAGACGGCAGCAACACATGCTGCATCACCCCGCCAGGCTTCGGCCGATGTCACATGTGACATCAAGTCACACGGTCCGAACAGCGCAAATGGAACGCAAGCTGTTGATTTTTCTAATCACCAATAGCTGGCATGGTGCCTGCAGCAGTCTGTTTGCCATTTACTAGCGAAGCAAAGGAGCCATCATGACTGCTCTCAAACTGCGCGAACTGCTGACCACCCTGCTGATCGCCCTGGGCCTGACCTTCGGTTCCGCCGGGGTTGCCATGGCCGATTGGGGTGACGAGCAGGACACCCAGGATGAGCACCAGGAGCAGGATACCTGGGATTGGGAAGAAGATGATGACGATGACGAGTGGGATGACGACGACGACTGGTAGGCCGTCAAACTGACTTTCATCGTCAGAGAAGCCACCGCCCCGGCGGTGGCTTTTTCGTTCCGGGCCAGTACGCGTCCCTTGCCTGCAGCGGTCGCCAGGCAATGGACCCCTGTGTTACGGCCGATACACGACCCGCCCCGCTCCATCGCCTCCCGACAGGGATCAGCCGGGGACGGCTTCGTATACGAGCCAGCCCGCCGACAGCTCCCTTTCCACGCCCCGTCCCCTTTTTCAATCTCAGCGCCTGGCGCGATGTCTCTTCGAAGGGACACCGCCAAAACCCGCCCCTCAACGGGCACATGTGACAGGAGGGCACATCCTGGCCTCACCTGAGGAAAACCCCAAGTCATTGTTTAGAAACAAAAGATTTGATTGGCACGCAGTCTGCAGTACGCATTCCGCAACTTTTCGCAGGCAAAGCAAGGAGACGAAAGCATGACTGCTCTCAAACTGCGCGAACTGCTGATGACTCTGCTGATTGCCCTGGGCCTGTCCGTCGGCTCCGCTGGCGTTGCCATGGCGGACTGGGGTGAAGAGGAAGATGCTCAGGACGAGTATGAAGACACCATGGACTGGGAAGAGGAAGATGACGACGAAGAGGACGATGAGTGGTAAGTTTCCACCACTGATCGCTCCCACCGCCGGCATGGAGCCGGCGGTTTTTTTTGCGTCCGTGGCGCGGAGCGCGACGTTCGGATCACCCTGCGCTTCGTCAATCTGTCATATCCTCGCGCTAGATTGGCGATCATGCGGACCGCACTTCTCCTGCTCGCGATATTCCCGTTCATTCCAGCGCTGACGCAGGCCTCCGGCGAGGACTGGGATGTCCATTCCAGTGATCGTGGCGGCGTGCTGCAGGCATCCATCGCCGCGGAACTGGCCATTCCCTGGGACATGCTGAGGCAGGCCCTCGGCGAACCCGCGGAATGGTGCCGAATCGCCACTCTGGTACCGGACACCGACCATTGCGAGTACCGGCACGGGACGCCTGCCCGAGTAATCCTGGAGATCAGCCGCCAGGATGGAGAGCGGGACCCGGTCCGCCTGGAACATGAACTGCGCCTGCATGCCGGTTCCGGCAAAAGCCTGCAAGCGGAACTGGTCGCCCCGTCCGCGCCGCTGGGCGTCCGTAATGCAGGTGTCTGGATCAGCGCCGTTGCGTCCGGCGAGACGCATTCAAGCGTCCGATTGCGTTACGCCTACGAGCCCAGCATCCGCAGTCGGCTCGCTACCGGCACCTACCTCAACACTGCCGGGCGCAACAAGATCGGTCTCACGCAGGAAGCAACCGGCACCGACGACGACCCCGACTACATCCGCGGCGCACGTGCCCTGGTCGAGCGCAATGCGGCCCGCTACCTGCTCGCACTCGAGGCCGCTCTCTCAACCACGTCTCGCGAAGAGGCGCTGCACGCCTGGTACCGGCGCGCCAGTCATTTCGCGTCCGATCTGCCCGAGCGGACGCTTGAAATGTATCTGCACCAGAAGCTCACCCCGCGATAGCACCGACAAGCCCGCCACATGAGCAATTTGACGGATGTGATCAGGCCTGACGCCTGACTCCGCCGGCCATGTGCTGGCGGTTCTTTTCTTGCTGGCCCGGTTGAACCGTCGGCATTTGCCGACGGATTATTTCAACAAACATACGCCTCCGGACGGCGCATGGCGCCCATGTGCCAGATTGCCACACCTACCCCGCAGAACCGGGTAAACCCAACACACTGAATTACATAACAATTGAAACCTGGCACAGGTCCTGCTTACACCTAACGACCGGCACACGACAGTGCCCAACCAGGGAGATGAAAGCATGACGACTCTGAAACTGCGGGAACTGCTGATGACCCTTCTCATTGCTCTGGGCCTGAGCGTCGGCTCCGCTGGCGTTGCCTTCGCGGGGGGCCAGGACAAGGACAAGGATCGTGATGGCGAGTACGGTGAAGAAACCGAAACCATGGATTGGGAAGAGGAAGATGATGACGAGGAGGACGACGACTACTAAGCCGTCGCCCTTCATGCACAGAAAACCGCGGGCCGACGCCCGCGGTTTTTTTTGCTCACCCAGCGGCGCTCACGCGTCGCCGGCACCCAGCACCTGCTGCTGTCGCACCTTGCCGAATTCGAGCATCCGACCCAGCGAGACCAGTGCCTTCTCCGCCACCACCGGATCCACATGTATCTCGTTCCCGCCGTATTCCAGCACATGTGCCAGGCTCTGCAGGCCGTTCATGGCCATCCACGGGCAATGCGCACAACTGTTGCAGGTTGCGCTGCGGCCGGCGGTGGGCGCCTCCAGCAGCGTTTTCTCCGGCGCCGCTTCCCGCATCTTGTGGAAAATCCCGTTGTCGGTGGCGACGATGAACGTGCTGGCATCCATGGTCCGCACTGCCTTGAGCAACTGCGACGTCGAGCCCACCACATCGGCCTGATCCACGACACCGGCGGGCGATTCCGGGTGCACCAGCACCTTCGCATCCGGATGCTGGGCCCGCAGTTTGTCCAGTTCCAGCGACTTGAACTCCTCGTGCACGATGCAGCTGCTGTCCCACAGCACCATGTCGGCGCCGGTCTCCCGGCGTACGTAGTCGCCCAGATGCTTGTCCGGCGCCCACAGTATTTTCTTTCCCTGTGCGTGCAGATGCCGCACCACATCCACCGCAATGCTGGACGTTACCACCCAGTCGGCGCGCGCCTTGACGGCCGCGCTGGTATTGGCATACACCACCACGGTGCGATCGGGATGCTGGTCGCAGAACGCGCTGAAGGCATCCGCCGGGCAGCCCAGGTCCAGCGAGCAGGTCGCTTCCAGCGTGGGCATCAGGATGCGCTTCTCGGGGCTGAGGATCTTGGCGGTCTCGCCCATGAAGCGCACCCCGGCCACCACGATGGTCTCGGCCGGATGTTCATAGCCGAAGCGCGCCATCTCCAGCGAATCCGAGACACAACCGCCCGTTTCATCAGCCAGCAACTGCAGGTCCGCATCCGTATAGTAATGGGCCACCAGCACGGCGTTGCGCGCCTTGAGCAGATGGCGGATGCGCTCCATCAGTTGCTCGCGCTCACCGGCCCGCAGCTCCTCGCTGGAGCTGAACGCCTCTTCCCGGAAAAACTTCACCGGGGTCGCCACCTGGGCCGTTTGCGCCTTGCTCATGTATTACCTCCGGCCGTGCAGGCCGCTACTCACTTGATGATGTCCACCCGTCCCGGCTGCTTCACGCGATACAGCCGTGCCGGTCGGTGGTTGCCGGCACGAAACCAGTCGCCGGTCTGCTCGATGCAAGGCAGTGTTCCCACCCGCTTGCGAAAATTCCGCTTGTCCAGGGGCTCGCCCAGGATGATCTCGTACACGCGCTGCAACTCGCTGAGGGTGAATCGCTCACCCATGAACTGCAGGGCGATCGTGGAGTAATCCAGCTTCGCCGCCAGGCGCTGATGCGCCATTGCCACGATGCGGTCGTGGTCGAAGGCCAGCGGCGGCAGCTCGTTCACCGGCTGCCAGCAACGCTGCTCGCCGTCTTCGACCATGCCGTCCAACTGGGCTGGGGGAACCAGCGCGTAGTGCGCCACGGTCACCACCCGCCCGCGCGGATCCCGGTCCGGCCGGCCGAAGGTGTACAACTGCTCCAGATACACCCCGCGCACGCCGGTCTGATCACGCAGCGTACGCACCGCGCAGTCCTCAAGACCCTCGTCTTCCCCGACCAGACCGCCCGGCAGACTCCACACCCCCTGGAACGGTTCACGGGGACGACGCCGCAACAGCACCACCAGGCGGTCATCCCGGATGGTGAAGACCACCACGTTGGTGGCAAGCACGGCGGTTGGCGGACTGATCGGCACGTTGGCACTCCATCGGATGGCCGGACTGACAACTTAGTGTTCTTTTTACACTATGTCAATCTGGTGACACCTGCAATCCGGGATTGTCGCTCACTGGCAACGGACACAAGGGCTGGATTATTGACGCATAACTCTGGACCGGCGCTGTACGCGAGATCTGGGGCGGATGACCTTGCCCTCCGACGGGGTACGGCAACGGCAGGCAGTGGACGCTTCAGTCCTAGACTGGAAGTATGTTCCGGTCCGGAGGCACACCACCCAAACTGATGAGCCTCCGCGAAAATCGGGACGTTTCACCGTATCCCAACCGGTCAACCGCCCGGAGCACAACGACGAATCCATAATTGGAAGCGCTGAAGTATTCACACAGCCGCGTTGATTAATATAACGAGCCATCGTTCGGTTACCGGTTCCGCTGCTGGAGCCCAAGCGGCATACGTTCCAATTGACGAACGAGGAGCACGCAAGCTTCTCGATGTTCTGCGGCAGAGACAAAAAACGCGGCTCACCCCGGATGACGGAATGAGCCGCAGTTCAATGCAGTCTATCGATTAGTCGAAGTAGGCGCGAACGCTGAAGAGGAAACGGATTTCGTCATCCTTCAGTTGTCCGTCATCACTATCGATGAAGATATCATCCGTCGCAACAAGGTAGCTGCCGTTCAGGCCAAGAGCGACGCCGTCGCGGATGAAGTACTTCACGCCACCACCGACCGAAAATACGGCAGCGTCGGTATCGAGATCGCTACCGTCGGCCTCGACATCGGCCCAGACAACGCCGGCGCTCAGGAATGGCACGACAGGCGAACCAAGGATGAAGTTGTACTCGCCACGGACCCCCAACTCGGTGCTCATGTAGCGATCGCTGTCGCGTAACCCAGCAACCACGGCAACTTCGACTCCATCGGCGACGAGCTTGCCGAAGGCGAGCTGAATCTGTAAGTCATCTGCCATCACATCGAATTGTCCTGCACCCTCAATAACCTTGGTCCCCTTGTCCAGATTCGGGGTAATACCGCTAGATTGGTTTTCAGCGGCAAGCGCCGAGCCAGCGAACACAGCTGCGACTGCAAACAACAACCATTTTTTACTCATTTTCTGCCTCTCCTGTTTTGATGACAGAAATGGACCCACAAAACTGGACAGCGCCGTAAGTGGAGCTACCCTGAGTTTCAGGCGGCCAACTCGCGGCTCGCCTGGTCGATATACACCGCGTCCGGGGTGCGTCGGCCGAGCCTGGAGTGCCGGCGTCGGGTGTTGTAAAACATGAAGTAACGGCCCAGTCCGGCCCGCAGTTCCGCAGGCGTCTCATAGGCCAGCAAGTACACGTCTCCATACTTCACGCTGCGCCACAAGCGCTCGACGAACACGTTGTCCGCTCAGCGACCCTCGCCGACCATGCTGATCTTGATCCCATGGGCCCTGAGCGCGCCCGTGAACGCCTCGGAGGTGAACTGCGCCCTTGGTCGGTATCGAACATCTCCGATGCCCCATGGCGCCGGATGGCGCCCTCCAGGGCGTCGGTGAAAAACGCCGTGTCCATGGTATTCGATACCCGCCACGCGGGCACTCAGTATTTGTACAATTCTAGTACAAGTTTTGAACATGGTACAGATCCATTAACAACGGACAGAATTATTGACCCACCGAGCGGCCAAAGCTCCTGACCTACTTGCTGTGGGCCACACGGCGGAATCCTTCCGCAGTTATCAACCCTGCGGAGGTCATTGACCGACCTTGAGCTAACTGGAATGCGGCCCTAATCCATGGGGCACGTCAAAACCCGACAAGATCAGCCGTCACTGATTGGTCCACCGCTGTGTGCTGGAGGTCCGGTCTGCGAACAGGCACACCTGTTCACCAGAAGATTGCGTTCACTGTTGATGAACAGTCACTGAGAATGAACACAACGAGTACGTCGCGCTTTACGTGACGTCCCCAAGTCGTGCGCAGCACGGGGCGTTGGGTAATATTTGGCTGCGCCATGACTGACTTCGGCCTACTCAGTCGAAAAACAACACGAAATCCCGGCTTACGCGCCAACCCCCTGTTTCTCAAAGGCGCACGATCCAAACTTATGCGTCCCTCACCACACATGCGTCGGGTAGTGCGGCGCCCTGCCACGAGTATCACTACGCTGAGCGCTCGATCCACTGATGGATCTACTCCGAAAGGCCCGGAATCAGCGGCATTGACGGTTGCCGGAGCTTCAACTACAGGAAACTGACGGGGCCGAGAACGCTGCAGGCGACGACAGTTCCGGGAACTCTGGCGAGCCTGCAGAGCAAGAATACCCTCAACCATCTCTGGAGCACTCAATGAACAGACAGATGCTTCTCATCATCGGTAGCGCTCTTACGCTGGGCACCGCACCGGCTCAGGCCGAGGACATCGCGGCAGGGCAAGCCATGTATGCCGAGTCCTGTGCCAGTTGCCATGGCAGGGCTGGCAGGGGCATGGCGAGTTTTCCGTCCATTGCCGGGCGGGATGCGGAATACATTGCCAAGCGCCTGAAGCAGTACCGCGCCGGAGAACGGGTCGGGCCGAACAGTGGGTTGATGGCACCCCTGGCCTCCGATCTGTCCGATGATGACATCGCCAATCTCGCTGCCTATATTTCCGAGACGTTTCAGTGAGCCGGAACCACTCCGACCTTTGTTCACAATGATCCGGGTCTGACACCCCGCGTTGATGCGAGGCGTTCAGGGCGGAGTTCAACAAGAAGGAAGAAGTCCAACAACAGATAACGCAGTTCCACTGCAAGAGGAGGAGCATCCATGATTCGCCTCATCACCAGAGTATCGCTCGGTGCGTTCCTTGCGTCTGCCATGATTCACGGCATGGCAGTCTCCGCAAACTCGGACACCGGCGTTCCCGGCCTGACCCACGAAACCGTGCTGTCGGATCTGGAGAATCCATGGGACATGGCGTTTCTATCCGACGGCACCATGTTCTTCACCGAAAAGTGCCGGGGCCTCTCCGTCCGGCTTCCCGACGGCGACGTCAATCACCTGTTCGGGATGAAGGATACCGATGGTTATGCAGAGACCGCGGACGATCTGTTCTGCTATGGCCAGGCCGGCATGAATGGTGTCGCGGTCGATCCCGAATTTGACGAGAACCGGTTCATCTACGTCTACTCGGCATCCAATCTCACCACGCCCCACAACAATCGTGTAATCCGGCTGACCGTCAACAACGACCTCAGCCAGGTGTCCAACCGCGTCGATATTGTCGAGGACATCCCGTACAAGCAGGAAGCCAGCGATCACCCATTTGGCGATGCCGGCGCGCACAACGGAGGGCGCATCCGTTTCAATCCGGGCGATGGCTTTCTGTACGTGACCACCGGCGACAACCACAACGGCACAATCCCGCAGGATCCGCAAAGCCTGGGCGGCAAGGTGCTGCGCATCGACCGGGACGGCAATGCCGCACCCGACAACAACCCGGCCCAGGGCTTCGACCCGCGGATCTACACCTACGGGCATCGCAATGTGCAGGGCATTGCCTTCCACCCCGAGACCCACCGGCCATTCGTGGCGGAACACGGGCCCTGGCATTCCGATGAGATGAAGGCGCTGACACCGGGCGGCAACGCCGGCTGGGATCCGCGCCCCAACGTCGGCGGCCGCGGCGATTGCCCCGACAACTACTGCGGCTACATGCCGCAGCAGATGGAGGGCATGGACCCGAAGGAACGCAGGGCTTTCATGCCGATGACGGATCTCGAGCGTTTCCCCGATGCGATCAGGCCGGCCTGGAACAACAACGGACTATCACAGGGCATGTCGTCCGCCGCCTTCCTCACCGGCTCGCAGTGGAAGGACTGGGAAGGCCGGATGGTGATCAGCTTCCTGGGTATCGGCTTCGGAGGAACACCGGAAGGACATCGGCTGGACGTCGTGGAGATCGCCGACGACGCCCTGTCCGTCGAAGTCACCACCATGGATCTGCCCATGGGATCCGGCCGCTTCCGCTCGGTGGTGCTGGGGCCGGACGGCAACCTTTACGTCGCCCTCGATGAAGGTGAAATCTATCGGGTCATTCCCGAATGATCTCAACCCGGCCGTACTGCCTGACGGCAGTGCGGCCGGGCATCCTCTCCGTACGGTTCCCGCCTCACGCCGCCTCCGGCTCCAGTCGATTCACATGCAGACGCCCACCCTTGATGATCAGCTTCAGTGACGACTCCGGCGTCTCCAGGAACGTCAGGTCGTTCTCGGGTTCCCCATCCACCAGCAGCAGGTCTGCGAGAGCGCCCGGCTCGATCACACCGAGCTTTCCCTGATACGGCGCGCGATCCCCGGACAGAGCCAGCAGTTCCCCGTTGCCGGCGGTTGCCATGCGCAGGACGGACAGAGGGTCCATCCAGCGCGAGAGCTTTGCCAGTTGCCGACCCTGTGTCCCGGTCCTGCCGGGACTCATCAGGATGTCGGTGCCGAAACCGGTGCGCACCCGGTATTTGTCCGCCCATTCGTAGGCGCGCTCCGTGCCCTGTGACACTTCGGCCTGTAGCGCACGCCGGGCGGCGTCCGGGTAGACGTTGGCGTCCTCGTCCTGCAGGAAAGGCTGGAGGCTCCACCAGACGTCGTTGTCGGCCATCATGCGTACAGTGTCCTCGTCCGCCAGTTGGCCGTGCTCGATGCAGCGCACACCGGCCCGGATGGCCCGCTGGATACCGCCGGGGGTGTAGACGTGAACGGTCACGTAGGTGCCCCAGTCGGCGGCGGCCTCCACCGCTGCACGCAGTTCCCGTTCAGTGAACTGCGCGGAGTCCAGCGGATCGTAAGGTGACGCCACCCCGCCCCCGGCCATGAGCTTGATCTGGCTGGCGCCACGCATGAGTTGCTCCCGGGTGCGCCGCAGTACGGCATCGGGGCCGTCGGCAATGGCAGCCACGCCGACGCGTTCGGTGTAGGAGAGATCCGAGTCACCGGCCCTGGGCAGTTCATTCAGCAGGCGGAAATCACCGTGCCCCGACGTCTGGCTGATCATCGCGCCGGCGGGGAAAATGCGCGGCCCGGTCATCACGTGTTCGTCGATGGCCTGCTTCAGCGCGAACGCCGGCCCCCCGACGTCGCGTACGGTTGTAAACCCACGCCGAAGCGTGCCTTCCGCTTCCCGCGCGGCCACCAGATGCACGTAGGCCACATCCGCCGTCATGGCGGTGACCTGGGAAACCCCGCACAGGGTGGAATGCCAGTGTGCGTCGATCAGGCCGGGCATCAGTACACGTCCGCCACAGTCGATGCGGCGGACGTCCCCGGGCATTGCGTCCGGGCCGACGAGATCCTGGATCCGTTCGCCCTCCACCAGGACGCCGACGCCCTGCCGGAGTTCGAGCCGCTGGCCGTCGAATAGCCTGAGGTTAGTCAGCAGCAAAGGCCGCTGTTCCGCCCCGGGCGCCTCAGCCAGCAGCGAAGAGGCGCCGAATCCGGCGAACAACCCCACCATTCCCGCCATGCCCCCCAGCAGGACTCTGCGGTTGATATCCGTTTCCAGGCGCCGGATCGCGGCCTGGATATGGTGGTGGCCGCACAGACAAGCCATCCCGTGAGCGTGACTGCTGCAGGCGTGCGCGGAGGCGGCCATGGTCTGATCTCCTGTTGACGTGGGAACTGATCGGCGCGTCCATCCAGTTGGTCAGAGTTGGCCGCGAATTGGCAGTATTGACGCTGGCTTCCCCGGCTTCCAGTTCCTGGACGGTCGGCGACTGTCCATTCTCTCCGCTCCGGCGTCGTATACTCGGACCTTCGAACCATTCGAATCATCAGCAGACACCTGTCATCGGGGGATCGTCATGTGGTCAGCAGCAGCTTCCGTCATCGCACCGTTTCCAGCCGGTGAGCGGCGTACCGTGGGCCTGGTGTCCACGGCCCATGCGTTCAGCCACTTCTACATGCTGCTGCTGCCGCCGATCTTCCCTCTGCTGCATGCCGACCTGGGGCTGAGCTATGCGGCGCTGGGCCTGCTGCTCTCGGTCTACGCGATTGTGACCGGCGTCACGCAGGTACCGATGGGCATGCTGGTGGACCGTGTCGGCGGCCGCACCATCCTCACGCTGGGTCTGGCGCTGAACGCACTGGCCCTGCTGTTGGTGGGGCTGTTCCCGAGCTATCCCGCCATGCTGCTGTTCATGGTGATGGCGGGCGCCGGCAATGCAGTGTTCCATCCAGCTGACTACGCCATCCTGTCAGCCCGTGTGGGCGAGGAACGTATGGGCCGGGCATTCAGCATGCATCTGTTCGCCGGCTACATCGGCTGGATGCTGGCACCGCCGGCCATGCTGGGCCTGACCATGGTGGGCGGCTGGCGGTTCGCCCTGGTGGCGCTGGGTCTGGCCGGTCTCGCGTTCGCCGGCGTGCTGGCACTGAAGCGGCACAGCCTGAGCGACGAGGATGAACGCCAGGCCGCCAAGGCATCTGCGGCAGAAACCCGCGCCAACGGCGGCAAAACCGGCTTTTCGCTGCTGATGACGCCGGTAATCGCCTCGCTGTTCCTGTTCTACATGATCGTGGCGATGGCCGGGAACGGCATCCAGAGCTTCTCTGTGGTGGCCAACGTGGAGTTGCACGGCATCAGCCTAGCGGACGCCAACCTGGCGCTCACCTGCTACTTCATCGCCGCGGCCACGGGTACGCTGCTGGGCGGCTGGGTGGCGGACCGGGTGGTGCGTCTGGAACTGGCAACGGCGGTGGCATTCGCGCTGTCGGCGGGCTTTGTCGCCCTGCTCGGCTTCGGCGGACTGTCGCTGCCGGCGGTGATTTCGCTAATGGTGCTCGGCGGCTTCTTCGTTGCCATCGTGGCGCCGTTGCGGGACATCATGGTGCGCCAGGCGGCGCCGAAAGGCTCGATCGGCACAGCGTTCGGCATCGTCACCACCGGGTTCAGCGCGGGATTTACAATCACGCCGGTGATGCTGGGCTGGATCACCGACATGGGCTATCCCAGCCTGATCTTCTGGGCGACCGCGGCCATGACGCTGCTGGGCGTGGCAACACTGGGAGGCGTACGTCTGGTTCGCGCTTCGCAGCCGGGCAGAGACGACCAGCCGGTCGCGGCGGGTTGAGTAAGCGCTGGCTCATTCCCGCGTTCGCGAGCGTTGATCAGTTTTTCTTGGGAGATGTTGGGGTTCGCCTTGCGGCTCACCCCAACCTACCCGCTACTGCGAACTTCTGACGCACGACACTAGTCCGGCAGCCAGTCGTTGAAGATGACCGAGATCCGGTGATCCGACGACGCCCAGTTCGGCACGTTGATCGCCTGTTCGCGGTCGCTGTCTCCGCGCGGGCGGCTGACCAGCGAGATCACGCCGTCCGGCGGGCTGGTGGCGGGCATGTAGACGTCCACGCCGGACTGGAAGGCTTGATCAGGGAAATACGGCAGCAACTCCAGCGTGCTGATCGCCGGGGTGGACTCCGCATCGTGCAGGTGCAGGGCGATGTTGCCGTTACCCACCCCTTCAACGATCGCGTTGACCGGACCCTGGTCGCCCCACCGGGGGCTTACCGTGGTGATCTCCAGCACGTCGTTTTCACCTTCGCCGACCGCGCCTCGCCACTCCATGTCCCTGCTCACCACCAGCGCCGCGTGGTCCGGGCCTGCATTGGTGTTTTCCAGAATGGCGGAATCGGCGGGGGAGGTATTCAGGCGCAACAGGTGCGTGTTGCGGAGCAGCGGCTGACGGTAGAAATGGTGGTCCGCCCGATCATCACGCAGCAGCACCTTTTCGTAATGGGCACCGGACTCCAGTTCCACCGGCCCCCAATCCCCATCCGCCCCGATCTCGAACACGGCCAGAGGCTCCTCATCTGTCCGCGCACCGGTCTCGGAATCGACCACCCAGATCTCAAGTGTTGCGCCGTCGGCGCCGGTGTTCTGGGGGAACAGCACCGCACGCCCCGAGACGGTGATGACACCCTCCTGCGGAAGGATGTGGGTGCGCGCCGGCTCCACGCCGGTCAGGAACTCGAACTGCCCCGCGAAGGACTCGGCGGAGGTGGCCACCTCGACGTGGTCCTGATGCGGGAGAAGGAGGTTGTTGTCCCCCAGCACGCTGCCTTCGTCGTCATTGTCGAAGATGCCCATGCACGGCACGCCACCGGGACAGTCGTCCGAGGTCATCCCGTCGATGCCAATGTATTTGGCCACTTTCGAAGCGCGCGCCGGGTCCGACAGGTAACCGATAACCGGAGCGCCCACTACGGTACCCATGGAGTGGGCGACCAGGTAAACCTGCTCCGCCCCGGTTTCAGCCAGCGCATCGTCGATGAAGTCGTCCAGATCCGAGGCGCTGTGGGGAGCCACGCCGGGATACTCGAAAGCGTAGACGTAATCCTCGGGATAGCCGTTGCTGGCAAAACGCATGGCCTGTGTCTGGTACTGCGAGGCGGACCCCGCGCCACCATGCACGAAGACCAGCGGCAACACGACGGCATCATCCAGCTCTGGCATATCCGGTCCGTTGTCGGCACCGTTACCGTTCGAGGAATCGGACGAGGAAAAGCAGCCGCTCAGCCCGGCCGCCAGCAGGAACACGCACCCGGCCACGGCCGTCCGGCCCGGCCAGGAGTTTCTGTACACGGATTGCATCTGAAACTCCTCCATTTCCCCGGACACCGGCCATGCATCACCGCCCTGTCTGCGGCCAGCACCGGGTGCCTCTTCACGGGCGACATCTGGTTATGGGGCGGCTTTTCGACGCTAGCAACGCCCGCCAACGGAGGGAATGAACGTACTTGCCCGATTGGCGTTCAACCGGCGTTTCAAGGCGGGCCGATCACCCGGATGAAACGCTGGTCCTGCAGTAACGAGGGAGCCATGCCGTACCACCGCTTCCACTCCCGGGAGAAATGCGCGGCATCGCTGAAACCCGTCGCTTCCGCCGCTTCGGTGACAGAAGCGCCACGGCGGAGATATTCCCAGGCACGCACCCCCTTCAGCCACAGTCTGTAGCTTCTCAGCGAGAGGCCCAAGCGCTGGGAGAAATAATGCGACAGCCCTGTGTAGGACATGCAGACCTCCTCCGCGAGTTCGGACAGCGTGCTCCGGGGGCGGCTTTCAAGTAGATCCAGAACCCGTTGCAGGCGATCACCCCGGGCTACTACGGGCAACGACGAAGTCACCAGGGCCAGCAGTTCCTCGAACAAGGCGTTCGCCTCCTGCAACGACAGCGTGCCTGCATGAAGCCGGCTCAGACGGGGTTGCAGATGATCGAAGCGGTGACGGGTCAACGAACGGATGCCACTGCCGCAGATACCTCGAAAAGCGCGGAAGGCCGGATGGCGCGGCTGGATATGCAGGCTGATGTAAGGCGTGTTTTCCGCGCGCAGTTCGCGCGTGGTGAGCGGCGCAATGGCCGCCACGCGTTCGGTACGCAGGTTCCCGGGAGGCCCGATCCGGAACGTTTCCGCCCCAGGTGTCAGCAGCAGTGTGGCCGGATGTCGCTCGGTGTGAGCGGTAACCACGTGATCGCCGGTGAAGATGAACCCGGTGTAACCGAAATAGTACAGATTGGCCCTGCGAGGCGCGCCCGGAAAGCCGAACGCGCGGAGACCCTTCGGCTGGGCACCCATGACCTCCTCCGCCATGTTTGATTAGTTATTAGCCTGCTAATGAAACATAGTGGAGAAATGTACTCCTTGCCAGGGAACCGGGTCGTTGCCGGCAGGGTTCGTGTAACGGGATGGGATGTTGGGGTTCGCTGGCGCTCACCCCAACCTACCCAGTCACACCGCTGCCTGGGTGCGCTCTCCGGCTGCAGGGCTGACCGAGACGGCGCAGAACTTGAAGCCGGGGATCTTGCCGTCGGGGTCGATGCGCGGGTCGGTGAGCAAGTTGGCGCAGGCCTCGCGGAAGTGCATGGGGATGAACACGGTACCCAGCAGCACGGCGTCGGTGATGCGGACGCGAATGTGCACCTCACCACGCCGCGAGCGCACTTCGGCCAGCGCGCCCTCCTCCAGTCCCAGCGCGCCGGCATCAGTGGGGTGGATTTCCATCAGCCCCTCCGGGCTGATGGTGTCCAGCGCCCGGGATCGGCGGGTCATGGTGCCGGTGTGCCAGTGCTCCAGCACGCGGCCAGTGCTGAGAATCAACGGATAGTCGGCATCGGGCTGCTCCTCGGCCGGCTTGAAGCGGGCCGGCACAAGGCGGGCCTTGCCCGACGGGAAGCTGTCCTGGAACACGATCGGCTCGCCCTCGGACGTGGCGGGATCCTGGCAAGGGTACCAGCGGCCGCGATCGCCCAGCGCCGAGTGACTCAACGTAGCATACGACTGCGTGGCCGCGGCGAACTCGTCGAACACCGCGGCCACGTCCGGATACTCCATCGGGTAGCCCATGCGACTGCCGATCTCGCAGATCAGCTCCCAGTCCTGGCGGGCTTCGCCGGGCAGCTTCAGCACCGGCCGGCCGAGTTGCACACGGCGATCGGTGTTGGTGTAGCTGCCGCTTTTCTCCATGAAACTGCTGGCGGGCAGGATCACGTCGGCGAACTCGGCAGTTTCGGTCAGGAAGATGTCCTGCACGGCGAGGAAGTCCAGCTTCGCCAGCGCCTGGCGCACCTTGTTCACGTCCGGATCCGAGACGAAGGGATTTTCGCCCAGGATGTACATGCCCTTCAGCTCGCCGGCCTTGGCCGCGTTCATCATCTCGGTGACGGTGAGACCCGGTGTGGGCGAGAGCGGCACGCCCCAGCTTTCCTCGAAACGCTGCCGGATCTCCGGGTCATCCACGCGCTGGTAGTCCGGGTACACCATGGGGATCAACCCCGCATCGGAGGCACCCTGCACGTTGTTCTGGCCGCGCAGCGGGTGCAGCCCCGTGCCGGGACGGCCGACATTGCCGGTGATCATGGCCAGGCTGATCAGCCCCCGGGCGTTGTCGGTGCCGTGGGTGTGCTGGCTGATGCCCATGCCCCAGAAGAACAGCACGGCGTTCGCCTCGCCGATCATGCGCGCGGCGCGCTCGATATCTGCAGCCGGCACGTCGCAGATGCGTGCGGCGGTTTCCGGCGGATACTCCCGCACGGTTTCCGCCACCGCTTCGAAACCTTCGGTGCGATCGCGGATAAACGCGTGATCCACCAGATCGTCGCGAATCAACACATGCAGCAGCGCGTTGTGCAGGGCGACGTCAGTGCCGGGGCGGATGGGCAGGTACAGCGCCGCCTGGTCGGCAAGGGCCGGTCGGCGGCTGTTGGCAATGATGAGCCTGGTGCCCGCTTCGGCGGCCTCCTTCATGAAGGTCGCCGCCACAGGATGGTTGGCGGTGGGGTTGCAGCCGGTGAGGAATGCCACGTCGGCGCGGGCGATGTCACGCACGATATTGGTGACCGCGCCGGAGCCGATGCCCTCCATCAGCGCCGCCACCGAGGAGGCATGGCAGAGCCGGGTGCAGTGATCCACGTTGTTGCTGCCGAACACGGCCCGCACCAGCTTCTGGAACAGGTAGGCCTCCTCGTTCGAGCCCTTGGCCGATCCCAGCCCGGCCAGGGCCCGGCTGCCGTCGCGGTCGCGGATCGCCTTCAGTCGACCGGCCACCAGGTCCAGCACCTCGTCCCAGTCCGCCTCGCGGAAATGCGGCAGCAGATCGTCGTAGTCCACCGGACCGCCCGGTTTTTTCGGGCGCTTCTCCAGCGGCGTGAGCTGACCTTTCGGGTAGGCGCTGTCGCGCCGGATCAACGGCCGGGTCAGCCGCTGGCCGTGGCTGGCGTAGTCGAAACCGTAGCGGCCCTTCACGCATAAACGGCTGCTGTTGGCCGCACCGTCCCGGCCGCGGGCGAAGAGGATGCGACCGCGCTCGGCATCGGCCACGTAGGTCACCGCGCAGCCCACACCGCAGTAGGGGCACAACGTATCCGTGGCCTGGGTCTGGACCACCTCACCGCTCGAATTCCCGGCGGAAGTACCGAAGCGTTTCATGTCTCTTCCTCCAGCCGCAGTCCACGCACGGCCTTGTGGGTCAGCGCCCCGGTCGGGCAGACGGCGACGCATTCGCCGCAGGCCACGCAGGTGCTTTCGCCCATGGCGGTGTCCAGATCAAACGCGATGCGCGTTTCGTAGCCCTTGCCGGTACGGGTGATCACGTTGTTGTGCTGGATCTCGTCGCAGCCGCGGATGCAGCGATCACAGAGGATGCAGGCCTGGTGGTCCACGGCGATGACCGGGGAGGAGTCGTCCCGGCCCCGGGGGCTGCCGGCGGCACCGTCCGGCAGTGGAATGTCCTCGATGCCGTAGCGCCGGGCCAGGGCGTAGAGCGCATCGTCGCCGGTGGTCGCTTCGCGGGCGCTTTCCTCCGGCTGGTCCGCCAGCAGCAACTCCAGCAGGGTACGCCGATGGGCCTCCACCTCGTCGGTGTCGGTGCGCACCTCCATCCCCTCCTCGCAGGGCCGCACGCAGGCGGCGGCCAGCGTACGTGCGCCCACATCCACCACGCACAGGCGGCAGACGCCTACTGGCCGCAGCCTGGGCTCGTGGCACAGCACGGGAATATCGATGCCGATGCCGGCGGCAGCCTCCCAGAGCGTGGTGCCTGTCGGGACGGACACCGTCCTGCCGTCGATGGTGAGTTCAACCTGGCGGCTCATGACTGCTCCTCCCGCAGGGCTTGCAGGGACGGTTCATCGGGGAATCTGGCCAGGGCATCCACCAGCGGCAGCAGCGCCACCTGGCCCAGACCACAGATGGAGGTTTTCGCCAGCGTGGCGTGTAGCGCCGGCAGCGAAACCGCAGGATGCGGCGTCATGCCGCCCTGCACCGCCTCCACCATTTCCACCGCCTTGCGGCTGCCGACGCGGCACGGCACGCATTTGCCGCAGGATTCATTGCGGAAGAAGCGCACCTGGGCCAACGTCACATCCAGCAGGTCGCGGTGTTCCGCGACGAACACCATGGCACCGGTGCCGAGCGCACTGCCGGCGGACTGCATGGCGTCGAAATCCAGCGGGGTGTCCAGCGCGTCCGGCGGCAGGAAAGCGGTGGACGCGCCGCCCGGCGAGAACGCCTTCAGCGCCCGCCCTTCCGCCATGCCGCCGCACAACTCCAGCACCTGCCGCGCCGTGGTGCCCCAGGGCACGCAATGCACCCCGGGCCGGGTCACATCGCCGGACACGCTGACGAACTTCAGGCCCTGATACTCGCCGGCACCCTGCTCGGTCCACCAGTCCGCCCCACGGCGGCAGATGGCGGGCACGGCGGCAAAGGTTTCCACGTTGTTGATCAGCGTCGGCCTGCCGTGCAGGCCGGCGTTGGTGGGGAACGGCGGCTTGTTGCGCGGTTCCCCGCGTCGGTCTTCCAGCGCTTCCAGGAGCGCCGTCTCCTCGCCCATGATGTAGCCCCCGGGCGAGACGAACACCTCCAGATCGAACGCGAAACCGCTGCCGAAAACCGAGTTGCCCAGCGCCCCGGCCCGGCGGGCGTCGGCGATGGCCGAGGCCAGCGCCCGCTCGGCCGCATGGTACTCGTGCCGCAGGTAGATGATGCCTCGCCGCGCACCGATCACCCAGGCGCCGATCAGCATGCCCTCGACCACCAGGTGAGGCAGTTCTTCGAGGATCACGCGGTCCTTGAAGGTTCCGGGCTCGCTCTCATCGGCGTTGCAGATCACATACTTTTCCGCGCCCTCGGCGCGGCGGGTGAAATCCCACTTCATGCCGGTGGGGAAGGCGGCACCGCCCAACCCGCGCAAGCCGGCCTGCTTCAACGCATCGATGACCGTTTCCGCTTCCCCGCCGTCGATCAGCACCCTGGCCGCGCCATAGTGCTCGCTCTGCGCCGGATAGGGATCGGTCGGCCACGGCGATTCGGAAGGACGTGGTGAAACATCAGCCGCGCCGGACTCCCTGGCCAGATAGGCCTGCAAGGCATCGGCGCCGCCGCACACCGTCTCGTGGCCGACCATCGCCGCCGGGGCGTGGTCACACTGGCCGAGACAGGAAACCTCGATGACTTCCACATCGTCCCGCCCATGGAGTGCCTCCCGCACAGGGGACGCCGGATTGCCGCCGGCAGCCATGCGGCAGACCAGGTCCCGGCAGACATGCACCTGCACCGGGGCGCCGACCTGTTCCCGGAATACCGGGTAGAAGCTGCGCAGCCCCTCCAGGCGGTAGAGCGGAACGTTCTCGGCACGGGCGAGTTCGCGCAGAGCTGCATCGGTCACCGCGCCCTCAGCGGCCTGTAGGGCGAGCATGGCTTTCAGTAACCGCATTCCTCTTCGCTCCCGTCGGCATGTGGGCGACGTATGCCGACCCGGTTATGCACTCTGAATCATATTTATAGTTCGTTGACTGCTGATTAGAACCGTAGCATCGTTGATCGACGCCCAAAATATGAACACATGAACATATGTTGAAAGTTCGTCTGCATCCGCAGTGGGAGCTCCGCAACCCCAGCGGCGAGGAAGTCGACCAGTACTGCCTGCCACTGCTGCTGGCCATTGAAAACACCGGCACACTGAGCCGCGCCGCGGGCCAGGTGGGCATTTCCTATCGTCATGCCTGGAACCTGCTGAAACGCTGGGAAGCCTGGTTCGGGACCGCGCTGGTGAGCCTGGAGCGCGGACGCGGTGCCGGACTGACGCCGCTGGGAACCCGGCTGCTGCGCGCTGACCAGCGTGTACGGGCCAGGCTTACGCCGCAGTTGATCAGCCTGGCCGCTGAGGCCGAAACGGAATTGAATCGCCTGCTGGAGGGTCCCGCGACGCTGCTGCGCGTGCACGCCAGCCACGGCTTCGCCATTGCCAAGCTGCGCGAACGGCTGGAACAGCATCACCATGTGCGCTGGGAACTGCAGTTCCGCAGCCGGGTGGATGCGGTGGCCTCGCTGGCCCAGGGCAACTGCGAGGTGGCCGGCTTCCACGTGCCCTGCGGCCCCTTTGCCGAGGAGGCCATCCACCAGTACCAGCCCTGGCTGAACGGACACCAGCGGGTACTGCCCTTCGTGATCCGCACCCAGGGCCTGATCCTGCCTGCGGGCAATCCGCACGGGGTGCGATCCATCGCCGATCTGCCGCGCGCCGGCATGCGCTTCGTCAACCGTCAGAGCGGGTCCGGTACCCGCGCCCTGCTGGACCGACTACTGGCAGATCACGGGGTGGCGTCCACCGAACTCAACGGCTACCACCACGAGGAATTCACGCACTCGGCCGTGGCGGCGTTTGTGGCCAGCGGCATGGCGGAAGCCGGTTTCGGGGTGGAGACGGCGGCACGGGAGTTCGGGCTGGATTTCCTGCCCCTGGCGCACGAGCATTATTCGCTGTTGTGCTGGGAAAGCTTCCTCGACAGCGAGCCCGCGGGCACACTGCTGTCGCTGCTGGGGGATCGGGCTTTCCAGAAGGAGGTCGATGCGATGCCGGGCTATCGCTGCTTTCACGCCGGCGAGGTGTTCACGCTGGACCGCGCGCTGGCCTACTGGCGGGAATCCTAGGGAAACGCTGATCAATTCCCGCACTCGCGTTGCGGTCGCGGGAATTGATCAGCGTTTCCCTATGGAGCACTTTCCAGACAGCAACGTTCCCGCCAGCGGAAAACCGCCGGCGGGAACGTTGCCGGACCGCGAAGGCTAGAAGTGGTAGCCCAGCCCCACGGTGTAGGCCCAGGCACCGTCGTCGAAGCTGCTGTCGACGTCCCGGGTGCGTTCGAAGTACCACTGGTATTCCGCGCGACCCATGATGTAGGTCTTGCTCCGCACATAGTACTTCATGCCCAGTTCCAGGCCGGCCGCACCGGTATCGTCGATACCGTCACCGTAGACGGCCCCGAGGCTGGCGCCCAGGAACGGCTTCGCCCGCCAGTGACCCTGGCCGAAGTGGTAGTTCGCATAACCCCGCGTGGAGCCGTTCCAGAAGTCGTCGGTGATGCTCTCACCCTCGATGCTGGCATAGTTGACACTTTGGCGAATACCCAGCGACGTGTTGGGCCAGAGATACCAGCCTATATCGCCGGAAATCCCGAAGCTGCCGCTGTCGAAATTCTTGTCGCTGCCGCCGGTACCGGCGAGAGACAACTCGCGCTCTCCCACATCCGGACCGAAACGCTCACCCGTCTGGCCGAACGCAGCCATGGGCAGAGCACCGAGAGCGACACACAATGCCATTGATTTTCTGTTCACGTACCTGTCTCCTTCCGTTGGCAGGCCACCGTATGCGGCCTGGGCATGGCAGCCCCTTGCGCTCCAGGAGGAGTTTCCCGGCCCACCCTAACTGGGACCGTTTGTCGTTGTTCCTCCTTACATACACAGCAGGCAGGCAGAAGGTTCCGTCTGGCGACAGTATCCATCCGGATGAGACGTGCCGGGGGTTCAGGGAAGCGCTCGGGCTTAGCGCCGCCGGGCGGCGCTGGGCAGGTCGCTCACGCGCAGCATTTCCGCGGATGACAGCAGGGTGGCGTCCTTCAGACAGGCCGCCGCGAAAGGAATGGCATCGGCACCCCAGAACAGCTCCCGACCCACGGCCAGCGTCGGCACGCCGAAAACCCCGCATGCCGCGGCCGCTTCGGTTTCGTCCCGCAGCGCCTGCTTGACCTCCGGTGCGGCCAGCCGCTCGGCCGGGATCTCCAGCGCATCAAGCAGGCGGCCGAGCGTGTCCGGATGATCGGGATCGGCGGCCGTTGTCCAGAGCGCATCGAAAACAGCGGCAACCGCTTCCCGCGTGTTGCCGGCGGCAATGCACAGCCGCAGGTATTGCAGCGGGTTGAAAGGGTGGGCGGCGGGAAAGCGGAACGGCAGGCCCTGCTCCGCCGCCAGCCAGGTGCACCAGCGATACGTCCACACCCGCTTGACGTCGATCTCGGCCGGCCCCTTCTGCCCCCAGTGGTTCAGCAGACCCGCGAACAGCACCGGTCGGTAGCGGATGGAGACGTCACCCGGCAACTCTTCCAACCGATGCAGCGCCAGATAGGAAAATGGCGAAACCACGTCGAAGTACCAATCCACCTCTTTCATCAGACCTGTCTCCTGCTCTCAGCCCGCGGTCGCTTGCGCTTCCGCTTCCAGCCGCCAGGCTTCGGGTTCCTGAAGCACGACCAGGCACAGCGCGGCCGCGACGTTGGCGATGGCGGCCACCACGATCGGCAGCGTGTAGTCGCTCACCAGATCGTAGGCCAGGCCGGCCAGTGTGGGACCTGCAAACGTGCCCACCGCCACGCTGGTGTACAGCGCCCCGATCAGCCCCGATACACTGCGGGCTCCGAAGTAGTCCATGGTCAGCGCCGGAACCAGCGCCACGAAGCCGCCGTAGAACATGCCGTACAGCACGGCGAAAACGGCCAGCGGCCAGAATGTGGCCGATACCGCCCAGGCCAGCATCATCACCGCCAGCCCGACCAGCATGGCGATCAGCGCGCGGCGCCGCCCGATCCGGTCGGCGAAGGCGCCGAGCACAAACCGCCCCGCAGTACTGCCCACGCCGATCAGGCTCAGCAACAACACGGCTACGCCCTGGCTCAGCCCCTGGTCCCGGGCATACGGAATCAGGTGCACGAACGGGATGAACAGGCCCAGCGCCACCAGGAACGATGAGAGATAGAGTAGCCGGAACGGGCGCGTGCGGATGGCCTGCGCCCAGGGCAGTCCCGGCAGACTCCCGGCGGCCGGTGCTGCGCCGTCTTCCCGCACCGGATCACCGTCCGGCGCCAGGCCGCGACGCTGTGGCGAGGATTCCACCGTCAGCGCCGCCGCGATGGCCCCCAGTAATGCCAGGCCACCCAGTGCGGCCATGGCCACGCGCCAGTCGAACAGGGCGATGAGCCCGGCGGCCAGCGGGGGTATCAGCAGCATGCCGACACCGATGCCGGAAACCGCCAGTCCGGAAGCCATGCCGCGCTTGCGGATGAACCAGTGCTGGACGGCCCCGATCGACGGCACGTAGCCCATGCCCACGCCCAGGCCGGTGGCCAGCGCGAAGGCCGCACCCACCAGCAGCATGCTGTCGCCGGTGCTTGCCAGGAACAGACCGACAGCGATGACCAGCAGGCCGCCCCCGGCCATGGAGCGCGGCCCGATGCGGTCCGCCACCACGCCGCTCAGCGCCCCCAGGCTGAAATAAAGACCGCTTGCAACGGCATATACCAATGAGACGGCAGTGCGCGACGACCCGAATTCCGCCTCCAGCGCGGCAATGAATGCCGCAAAGCTGTAGACGATGCCGAAGCCCAGGAACATGGTCAGGAACGCGCCTCCCACCACGATCCAACCATGGAACAGGGGCTGCCGGACAGTGCTCAATAAAGACTCCCCGCTTCTGATTATTTACACGTCACCTTAGCCCCGGCCGAGGCCGGCCGCAACGCGCGGCGATGGCCGGCAGCGGTCAGAGGCGGGCCTCACGAACAATCCGATGCACCAGATTCAGCTTGTCGATGACCGGCGGGGCCAGCAGAAACGGGTAGGCGTCCTCGTGGCCCATACTCCGGTTCAGACTGTTCAGGGCGTAGGTCAGCGGGAGCCAGTGGTCGATGAGCACCCGGAAATCGTCGGTGTCGTAGGCATTGATCGCATGCCGGACCGCCAGCCCCTCGTCATCGGCGGTCCCCGGCCGAATGCGCACGCCGAACGCGTTCGCCGTCTCCAGGGTATCGACGATATGCAGGTAGTGGGCCCAGGTCTCGGCCCAGTCCTCCCAGGCATGGCTGGCCGCATAGGCGCTGACGAACCGCTGCTGCCAGTCCGGTGGAGGACCGTTCCGGTAGTGCGCCTCCAGCGCCTGGCCGTAGTCCTGCGTGTCGTCGCCGAACATGTTGCGCACGTCGACCAGCCAGGCGGTGTCACGGACCAGCCGGTCCCAGTAATAGTGTCCGGACTCGTGTCGGAAATGCCCGAGAATGGTGCGGTACGGTTCGTCCATCTGGTCCCGCATGCGCTCCCGCGCCACCGGATCCGCCTCCGCCACGTTCAGGGTGATCACCCCCCCGGCATGGCCGGTCATCACCCGTCCGCGTTCGCTGAAGGTCGGCTCATCGGCGAGAAAGTCGAATGCCAGCCCCCCTACATCCTCACTGCGAGGCGCCACCGGCAGGCCGAGCCGCAGCAACGCATAGACCAGCCGGTGCTTGTCCGCCTCCAGCCGCTGCCATAGCTTCTTGTTACCCTCCACACGCAGGTCGGGGATCGTCCGGTTCAGGCGGCAGGCGACGCACAGCGCGTGCTCGCCTTCCGCCGGCACCATCCAGTTGCAGACCGCGTGCTCGGTGAAATTCGCGCACGGCCTGAACCGCCCGTTCCCGCCGACCGGGATCCAGCTCCCATCCGACTCTTCCAGCGCGGCCAGTCTGGTTTGCTCCGCCAGGAATCCGAGGCTGGCACCGCAGCGCGTGCAGCGAACATTCTCGAAATACAGGAGATTCCCGCAGCGGGCGCAGGTGAACAGTTTCACGGGCCGACTCCTTGCGGTGAAACCGCAGCCATGGCAAAAGAGGGGGCAGCCGGCTTCATACCGACCTTCAAGGAGGTAAAGCCAGCCGCCCGGATATCTCTGAAAGATTAGCCTGCCGGGAACGGCCTTCACACAAAGGAGCAACACGGTGCCCGGTTGTCGATCCCTTGTCGGTTCATTGCTGTTGACCGCCGCCGTGCTGGCGCTGTCCGGCGCAGCATTGGCTTCCGACAGGCCGATCGTTGCCGCGGCTTCGGACCTGCAATACGCGCTGGAGGAAATAGCCGGGCAGTTTCACGCCGACACCGGGCGCAGCGTGCGGCTGAATTTCGGCTCCAGCGGCAATTTCCGGCGACAGATCGCCCAGGGTGCTCCATTCGAGTTATACCTGTCCGCCGATGAGAGCTACGTGAAGGCACTCCATGCCAGCGGCCACGTGATCGACGCGGGGACGCTGTATGCCATCGGGCGCATCGTTATCGTCGGCCGGCCGGACGACCCCGGCGGTATCGTGGACGGCTCACTGGAACAACTGCGCCAGCGCCTGGAGGCGGGTGAGATACAACGATTCGCCATCGCCAATCCGGAGCATGCCCCCTATGGCGTGGCGGCCATGGAAGCGCTGAAATCCGCCGGACTCTGGGAAGCCATAAAGCCTTACCTGGTCTACGGCGAAAACGTCTCCCAGGCACTCCGCTTCGCGCTGTCCACCGATACCCAGGGCGGCATCGTCGCCTACTCGCTGGTCCTTGCCCCCGCCGTCGAGGCCAGAAGCCGGCACGCACTCATACCCGGGACAGAACACGCGCCGCTGCGTCAGCGCATGGCGTTGATCACCGGCGCAGGAGAGACTGCCCGGGCATTCTACGAATACCTCCAGAGCGAGCCGGCACGCGACACGCTTCGTCACTACGGCTTCCTTGCCCCGGACGAGTAGCTACCAGCCTTGCAGAACGCAGCAGGAAAGCACTGATCCATGCCCCTGCCGGGTTCCCTCCCAGCACCCCCGGGGAATCTGTCCTATAGTTCCCGAAGAGCATTCCGCCAGCCACGAACCGGCTGAAAAAGTCGGCCGCGGCGCCGGTTTTCACGCGTGATAAGCAACAAAGTCCGCTGCTGGGTGGGTGGATCATGAAACACGCCTCTCGATGCTCCAATCGTGTGTCGATATTCCTGCTGGCGATACCTGCCCTGGTTGCCGCTGCCACGGCCGCCGACGTACAGGCGCAGTTGACCGACGTCCCCAATCTCACGCCGCCGCAACGGGAATCAGCCCGCGCATCGCAGGCCGTCTACGATGCGCTGCGCGAACAGGGCGAGCAGGACGCACTGCCCGAGCGGCAGCAACGGCTGTTCCGGGCCGTGGAGGAACTGGTACATACCGCCAACGAGCAGCAGGAGACAGGAGGGCCCACCAACCGATCACTGCAACTCGACGAGGAAGGCCTGGCGGAAGCGCTGGAATGGGTGGCCAACGAGGAAGCCGGCTCCGGGTCCGGCATCGCCATCAACGCAGCCTACGCGCAGTTCGCCAACATGGTGCGCCGGATCGGGCAGTTGCAGGCCGGCGGACCCGGCCTCGCACGCGCCCCGGGGAACGTCGATGATGAAGAAACGGTCGCCGTGGCACGGTTCGGGGAAGCGCGGGGCGGCGGCGCCTCGGCCGACCTGGCGGGCCGCTGGAGCGGTTTCGTCAACGTATCGTTCGGACAATCGAAGCGGGATCCCACCAACCGCGAGAACGCCTACGACGCCGATCAGTACGGACTGACCGCCGGCCTGGACTATCGTGTCAGCGACGCCCTGGTCACCGGCGCCACAGTCAGCTACAGCCGGGCAGACCTGGACTTCGATGCATCCCGCAGCACCGTCGGTGGCGGCATGAAATCAAACGCCTATGCACTGTCCGGCTACGTCCTGTTCGACCGGGATGCGTACTACCTCAATGCCATCCTGACGCTCGGCTACATGGACCTGGACCTGACCAGGCTGATCACCTACCCCTCCAACAACCCCAACGTTCCGGACACCGACGAAACGGCGCGCTCCTCAACCTCCGGAACGCAATTCCTGCTGGGCCTGGGGGGCGGCTACAACATCGATCTGCAACCGATGACCATCAGCCCGTTCGCCAGGCTCGACGTGCTGCGCATCAATATGGACGGCTATCGGGAAGGCAACGCCGGCCCCTTCAACCTGCGGGTGGACAGCCAACGCATCGAATCGGTCCGCTCCTCCCTCGGCGTCGAGGGCAGCTACCCGGTGCCAGTGGCCTTCGGTGTGCTGATACCGCAACTGGGCGCGGCCTGGCACCATGAATTCCAGACCGACCGCATGGAAGTGGAGTCACGCTTCGTCGATGACCCCGGCAGCGTGACGTTTGTTGCGGCCGGCGACAGGCCGGACCGCAATTTCTATTCGCTCACCGCCTCGTTGACCGCCGTACTGCCCCACGGCATACAGACGTTCGCCCAGGCGGAAACCGTACTGGGGCTGCGGCATACATCGGCCTACGCCCTGACGGCAGGTATTCGCGCCGAGTTCTAGGGGGACAGGCGTCTCCCCGGAGGCAACCACGGTGAACAGGCTGATTGTCCCGCTCGGCCTGGCATCCCTGCTGGTCGCTGCCTGTTTCTCTGATGGCGGCTCCGGCGGTGGCCGATCCCCGCATGTGGACGCCGGCCCCGACCAGACCGTGCGCGCCGGCAGCCAGGTGATCCTCAGCGGCAGGAACAGCGACGGCCGTGACAGCCCGATCCTGGACTACCGGTGGCGCGTCCTGGAGGGTGACGGCATCGACGAGGATGATTTCATCCGCGACACCGCCCCCAACATCCGATTCCGCGTTCCCTACATCGACCGGGAGCGCGAATGGCTGTTCCAGCTCACCGTCACCGACGCCGGTGGCAGATCATCGAGCGACACGGTGCGCATCCGCGCTCTGCCGGCCAACGACACCGACGGGTTCCTTCGCCATTTCGGCCACAACGACAAGCTCACCGTGGTGGCCGCGGTGGACCAGGCCTTGCCGCTTGTCGCGGACACTCCGTTCACGCTGTCGCTGCAGGCCCGGGTGGCCTATCCGGTGGTATCCGGGGCGATACTGCCGCCCGATGTCACCATCGGCGGCGACGGCCGCGCACGGCGCGTGCTGGAACTGCAGAGCCGGGAGGGCACCTGGCTGGTCACCACCCCGCCGGTAGCCCGGAGCTGCACTGCACCCGGCAACCCTCGCTACGTATTTCCGGTGCCGCCCCTCGATATCGACCGGCTGCCGGGTGTCAACGAGGGCCGGCGGGACGACATCGACTACACGGTCGAGGCCATCCTGGATCCCGGCGGCAGCGGCGTACAGGGCTACCTCTGCCTGCACAAGGGAGAACCGCAGCCCGGCAGCGATCTACCCGCGCTGGCCCAGGGAGCGGGAGACCCCGCCGACCCCGCCGCCTCGGTTCAGGTGCCGCTGGACGCACTGCTGGACGAAAACCGGGAAACCGCCCGCGCCTACTATGCGGCGCTGGACCCCCACGGCAGCAAGACTACGCTGCGCGACTGGCTGGATGCCACCGGCTTCGAACGGCCCGCCGGCAGTATCCGGGCGGGAGGGGACGCCGTGCGCGCCCGTTACATCAATGCCTTCGATCTCGGCTTCGGCCGTGACATGTATATGCGGCAGGACCCGGTCACCGGTTACGTATACAGCTACGTCATCAACTACCCGAACATCGACAGTCTGCTGGCCGGCATCAACACCATTGCCACCGTGGCCATGGAATACGCGCCGGGGCCGAACGGCGGCGACCCGTTCACGCAGTTCTACACCTTCGTGCTGGACCCGGACAGCGGCCGGCACCAGCGCGTGCTGAGCATGGATTTCGACGGCCGTGGCGACAAGTACGCACCCGGCGTCTGCATGACCTGCCACGGCGGCATTCCGCAGCGGGCGGGCGAGTTCCCCCGTCTGAACGGCGACCTGTTCTACCCGGACGGCGGCAATGTGGGTGCCCGCTTCCTGCCCTGGGACGTGGACACCTTCTACTACTCCGACGCCCAGTTCGAGCACCGCAGCCATGGGCTTCCGGCCATGCCGGGGCTGGAGCGACACCGCCAGGAAGACGCATTCAAGGCGTTCAACAGCATGGTGCTCGACACCGCGCCGCCGCCGGCCATGCGGGAGCTGATCGAGGGCTGGTACGGCGGCGAGGACCTGCCCCGGGAGACCTTCGACGGCGACTTCGTACCGCCGGGGTGGGACGGTCACGAACCGCTGTACCGGCGCGTGATCGGGCCGAGCTGCCGGGCCTGCCATACCGCGCACGGCGTGGGCAGCCCGGTGCCGGACTTCGCGGACTTCGCCGGGTTCGACGGCCTGCGCGACACCATCCGGCGGTACGTGTTCGAGGACGCCCTGATGCCGTTCGCGCGCATGACCAAGGACAATTTCTGGACCGTGGGCGCGCCGACCGGCGCACGCCTGCTGGCCGACGAACTGGAGCTGATCCTGGGCGAACCCTGGGTAGGCAGGCCGAAGACCACGCTGCGGATTCTGGAGGGCGCGTCGGTCACGCCGGACGGCGACCACCTGGCCGACGGCCAGCCGATCATGGCAACCGCCGGTAACGCCATGTTCACGGACAGCTTCCACTGGACGCTACGGGAGGAACCCGGCGGACTGCCGGTGGCCGATGCCGGCCTGGTCGGCGCCGACAGCCGCACCACCGGCTTCCTGCCACCGCTGCCCGGCCAGTACACGCTGGAGGTCACGCTGGGCAACGCCTGGTCCAGCGTGACCACCACCGAGTCCCTACAGCTCACGGTGCCGCGCCTGCAACCCACGGCAAATACGATCAGCCGCAATGTCGTTGTCGGCAACAGCCTGCGCTTTACCGTCGACGACCTGGGCACGGCGGGCAACGCCCCCACGGACATCGTCCTGACCGCAGGTCCGTCACTGGGATCCGCGACCGTCAGCGACGATGGCGGCGTACTGACGTACAACGCGCCACGGGGCATTCTGTCGTCACCCGCTTCCGACCAGTTGGCATACCGGCTGGAGGATGCGACTGGCGACACCGCCAGCGCGCTGATCTCCATCACCATCGTCGACAGCGAAGTGCTGCTGGCCACGGACGACAGTCTCTCGGTGGATGCCGAACAAGGTGTGGACATCCCGGTGCTGCTCGGCGGGCCGGGCAACGTCAATGCGGACGGCCTGGGGGTGGAGGCGTCGGCGCAGGTGGTTGCCGTGGGCACACCGGACAATGGCGGCACGGCGGAGATCCTGCCCGATCAGCAGACCGTGCGCTATTCGCCGCGCGCCTATGCGGCGGGCTCGGCAGGCAGCAGCTTCACGCCGGCCTTTGTCGGCACGGAAACCTTCGACTACACCATCGAGGACGATTCCGGCGCGCGATCCACCGCCACGGTCACGGTCACCGTCCGGCCGAGGGCCGATTTCGATCTGGTCTACAGCCAGGTTCTGAGCGCGCAATTCCGCTGCATCGACTGCCACCACACCAGCGACAACTACCTGGGCAGCGGCCAGGGAGCCGGTTTCCAGAGCTTCGATACGATAGCGCAGGCATACTCGGCGTTGGTTCTGGACACCAGCTACTGGCAGGCCAACCGTTCGCCGACCTACCCGTCCGCCGGCGCCTGGCGCATCAACTGCGAGAACGCGGACCACAGCGTCCTGCTGCTGCACCCCTCCTCGGGACGTCATACCGGCGGGAGCTTCGCCGCGAGCCCGGACGAACGGCAGATCATCACCGACTGGCTGAAGGAGGGCGCGCGTTATACCGACGGTACGCCGGCGCCGCGGTGCTGGCCATAGCAGCGCCGCGCCGGGACCGGATGATCAACGGGCGGCGGTCTGGCGGTCGCCCACAGGCACGAAATAGAAGTCCCCGCCCTCGTGGCCGGCGGCACGGATGGGCCGCATTTCCGGTGTCTGCCGCGGGCCGCCGTCGGCGGAACGCCGGCGCACGTTGACCGCCACCTGAGCGAACAGCATGTTCTCGCGGAGCACACCGTCATTGCTTTCCAGGACATCGATCAGCGACCGGGAGAACAGCGAGTGCGGCCGGTCGACGCGGTCGGGCACCGGCCGCTCGCCGCCGGAGGTGATCACGATGCGCGCGCGCCGCTCGAGGCCGGTGCGTATGGCGTCCTCGGTGAGTTGCCGCGGCCCACTGCCCAGCAGCAGGGCGCTGGACTCCGACGCCATGGCGCCGGCGAACAGCGAATCCGCCACCACCAGGACCGAACGCGCGCGAATGCGGTCCAGGTGGTCGTTGATCACCGCGTTATTGATCCAGCGCACCAGCCGTTCCGCCTCGGCATCCACCGGCAGCCAGTAGCTGCGCTGCCGCCGGCCGGTCTCCACGTCGGAGCGGTTGCCATGGCCGGCGTAGTACACCAGCAGATTGTCCTCCGGCTCGATCTGCTCGTAGAGATCGTTCAGCGCATTCATGATCTGGACCTGGTCCGCATTGGGCAGGAAGGTCACGTTGAAGCCGTAGCGCTCCTCCAGCAGCTCGCTGATGCGCTGGCCGTCGGTGATGGGCGATTCCAGGTCATCCAGATAGAGGTATTCCTGATTGCCGATCACCAGCGCGAAGTAGCGGCCGAACTCGATGCCGGCGAACGTGGCAATCCCCTGGGCGGGAAAATCTCTGGTCCGGGGGTCGTCGGCCTCCGCGGTCTCCGCGGTCTCCGCGGGCTGAGTCTCGTCCGGCTGCGGCAGTTCCTCCATCTGCGCCAGCAGTTCCGCACGCTCCTCGCTGGCGCGGCGGAACAGGGATTCCAGTGTATCGATCTGGTTGTGCGCGCTCTCCAGCTCCAGACCCAACTGCCGGGCACGCTGCTCGGCGTCGGCCCCGGCGGAGTCCGCCTCGGCCTCGGCCGCCTCCAGCCGTTGCCGCAGTTCGTCCCGCTCCCGGGACATCCGGCGAAGCTGCTGCTCGAGCGTCTCCACCTGGCGGTCTGCCTGGGCGATCTGTGCGTCGAGCTGTTGCCGCAACTCCTCGATCTCGGCGGTCATCTCCGACCGATAGATCAACTCGTCCTCGCCGACACCGGAGGCACGGCGATACAGGTTCAGCGCCTCGGCGGTATCCTGCTCCACCCCCAGGCCCTGCTCGTAGAGAAAACCCAGGTTGATCTGGGCCCGGGAATAGCCCTGATCGGCGGCGCGGCGGTACCAGGCGGCCGCCGAGACATAGTCGGGATCCTGCCCCAGCCCCTTTTCGAAGATCTCGCCCACATAGTTCTGGGCCTCAGGATCGCCGTTCTCGGCGCGCTCCAGCCAGACATTCAGCGCCGTGCGATAGTCGGCGCGGTCGTAGGCCACGTATTCACCGCCGCGAATCCGGCAGTCCTGGACCGTGGTCCGGGTCGGCCGGCGGGGGGTCAGGAAGGTGGTGCCGCCGACCCGGCGCACCTGGCCGGGCAGGAGGCAGTCGACGATGTAGAGGTCTTCCACCGCAGCGCCTTCGCGCCCCTCCGCGGTGACCTCGGGGGCATCGGTGGTGGCACAGGCGGAAAGCATCAGCGCAGCAGCGACGACGGCCGCCGGCAACCATTGCGGACGACCCTTGCCGGGCAGGCTATCATCGAACGTACGAACGCTCTTCACGGGTCACTCTCTCGCGCCTTGCCACTACGACCCCGGAAACGACGAAGCATGGCAGCCGAACCAGGACAACCAGCGAGTGTCAGGAGACGGACCGATGGTCCGCTCGGGCCGGCGGGACATTCCCGTCTGTTCGTTCTGCTGACCAGTATAGTTCTTGTCGCCGCATGCTCCAGCCCCGCCGAGCGGTTCAACGCGGCCGCCGCCCGCCACGGTTACGACCAGCAGACCGTCACGGTCGGGCAGCACGCCCTGACCGTACACGTGGCCACCGGGGACATGGTCGGCGGTGTCTGGCACGTCTACCTCGACGGCGACGGCGTGCCCTGGCGCCATGGCCGCTACCGGAGCGCCGATCCGACACCCGCAACGCATCTGACGCTTGCGCTGATGGACCGGGACCGTGCTCCACGGCTGCTGCTGCATCGTCCCTGCTACGCGCGCCCGGTCATGGATGCCGCCTGCGATCCCGCCCTGTGGACCGACGACCGGTATGGCGAGGTGGTGGTGTCGACGATGAATCGCGCACTGGACACGCTGGTCGCGGACTACCGCGTCGACGGCCTGGTGCTGATCGGCTACAGCGGCGGCGGCACGCTGGCCAGGCTGCTGGCGGGCAGGCGCGACGACGTTCGGGGCCTGGTCACGGTGGCCGCCAACCTGGACCATGAAGCCTGGGCCGCCCATCACGGCTACCTGCCGCTGACCGGCTCGCTTGCGGTCGCCGACACCCCACCGCTGGAAGCACACGTACTGCAGCTCCACCTGGCCGGTTCCGATGATGCCGTGGTGCCCGCGTGGATTGTCCGTCAGGGGAGCGCGCACGACCCCCACGCCAGTATCGAGATCATTGAAGACTTTGATCACCGCTGCTGCTGCTGGGCGGATCTGTGGCCGGCAGTGCTGCGGCGACTGGAGGCGCTTCACTAAGGAAGCGCTGCGTTTCCTTAATCCTCCAGCCGTGCGTTCAGTTCGTCGATGGCGTCCCGCAACCGGTCGCCCCGCGTTCCGAGTTCGGAACGCTCCAGTGATTCCAGACTGATCAGCATCAGTTCCAGCGAGAACGGGTCCAGGTCCTCGCGCTGCGCCTCGCGCAGATAGTGGTCCACAACGGCGTCGGTCCGACGGTCCACCAGCACGCGCAGCCGGCTGCGGTCGCGACCGCCGATGTCCTCCCGGTCTGCCGCCTGCTCCCAGGCCAGGCTGTAGTGACGATGGGCCTGGGGCATGTCGCCGGCCTCGAAATGGGCGTTACCGCGCTCGATCAGCTCGCGGGATTCGGCCAGCGCCGGCGGCAGGTCGTCCAGCGTCACCAGCAGATCGCTCTCGCGGATCAGCATCCACCAGGACACTGCGGCCACAAGCGCCAGCACGGCCACCGTGGCGATCACGGCGCGACCCAGCCGCGCCGGCGGCTTGACTGCCTGCAGGAACATGCCCGCGTCGGGGAAACGCTCCTCGCGGCGGGGGGCGAGGCTGCGGGCCACGGCGCGGGAGACGCGCTTGGGCAGGTTCTTCAGCTGCGGCGGCTTCATGCCGCGGCGCACGGCCTCGTCGGCGGGCAGTTTCCGGCCCTGTTCATCCAGGAACGGATGCCGTCCGGTCAGCAATTCATGCGCCACGCAGCCCAGTGCGTAAACATCGTCCGCCGGCTCCGGCACCTCTCCGGCCAGCATCTCCGGGCTGGCGTAGGCCGGCGTGATGGCGCCGATGGTGGCGGGGTCGAAGCGGGTCTCGTCGCCGCCGGAGGCGGCTCCGACGCGCGCGGCGCGGGCAATGCCGAAATCCAGGATCTTGGCGTTCCCTTCGCTGGTCAGGAACACATTGCCGGGCTTGAAATCGGAGTGGACGATACCCTGCTGATGGGCATAGGCCAGTCCGCGCGACATGCGGTCGATGATGTGCAGGGCTTCCTTCTGCGGCAGCCCCCCCAGGGCACCCCGGCGCCGGATCACCAGGTCCAACGGGTCGCCCTGCAGATATTCCATGGTCATGTAGACCCGGGTGCCATCGCGGTCGAAATCGTGGACGGTCACAATGTTCGGGTGCGCCAGCACCTGGGCCTTCTTGGCCTCCCGCTGCAGCGCCACCAGCGAGTCCGGATGCCGCCGGAACTCGTCGCTGAGCAGCTTCAGCGCCACGTAGGGCTGGCTGTCGCGCGCTTCCTCCTTGCGCAGGTCGCGGGCCTTGTAGACGGAACCCATGCCGCCCTGGCCCAGCAGTTCTTCCAGGATAAAGCGCTGCTTGACCGTGGCGCCGACCCCCGGCGTTTCGTCGGACGGCGTCCCCCAGAGCTCCGGCCGGGACCAGTTCGACGTCGTGCCGCCGGTCCGTTCGCGGTCGCCCGTCTCATCCTCATGACCGGGACTGCCCGCAATTCGGGTGGCATCGTCCGCGGACGGTCGGGCCACCCGGGTGGCATCATCCGGCGGATCGCGATCTGCACCGGCCACGCGTGTACGATCACCCCCCTTGTGGGTGCCGCCAGGCCGGGTTCTGTCGGCGTCACCGTCGCTCATGCCTGCTCCACGAAAACCACCACTGCCGTGGCATTGTCCCTGGCCTCTCCGGCCAGTACCTGTGCCAGCAACGCATCGGCAACCCCCTGGGGGGATTCCCCCTGCAGGATCTCGCGCAGGGTGGTGAACTGCAGGGAGCCATGAATGCCGTCGGAGCACAGCAGAAAGCGATCGCCCGGGCGCAGATCCGAGTAACGATGCTCCACGCCCAGTTCACCCACGGCGCCTACCGCCCGCGTGATGACGTTCGATTGCGGGTGGGAACGCGCATCCTCCTCCGACAGTTCGCCACGGTCGACCATATCCTGGATCATGCTGTGATCACGGGTGCAGAGTTCCAGCCCCCCCTCGCGCAGGCGGTAGAGGCGGCTGTCGCCGGCCCATAGCCAGCAACAGTTCTCAATACCTGCCAGCAACGCCACGACCGTGCTGGCGCTGCTGACGGGCTTGTCCGGCCGGGTGGCGGCATGGCGCAGATGGCGGTGTGCCACGGCCAGCATTTCCCTGGCCCCGTTCAGGCGCTGCTGCAGGTCGCCCCCGTATGCCGGCAGGTTCAGCAGGCTGTCCACGACGCTGCGGCTCGCCAGTTCACCGGCCTGCTGGCCGCCGACCCCGTCCGCAACCACCCAGAGCCCGAGATCGGGCCGGTCCAGCCAGGCGTCCTCGTTGACCTGCCGGACCTTGCCCGCATGGCTGACACCGGCGGATCGGAATACGGGCGGTGCGGCAGCAACGGTCTCCACCACCGGCTCCGCCGATTGCCAGCGCGCGGCCCGGCTGTCCCAGCCATGTCGCCGCCACTCGCCATCGATCATGGCGGCGAACTGGTCCGGCTCAGGCAGGCGTTCGTGCAGGAACAGGCAGGGCGCGATGCGCTCCGAACCCTCGGTCCACCAGGCACTGAACCCGCCCTGACGCTCCAGCATTCCCTGCTGGGCCGCCAGCAGGGCCGGCATCAGGTCCGCCAGCGAATCGAGACGAAACCGCAGCGGCCCGGCAACCGGTGCCAGCAGGCGGCTGTCGGGATCGGCCGTGCGCGGTTGCAGGCGTCGGCCCAGGGCACGCAACGACTGGTCGAAGCCGTCCAGGTCAAACGCCGGGTCATCCGCGAGAGCGCGCAGCGCCAGTTCTTCCACCGCCTCGAACCAGGCGCCCTGCTCCGCTGCCAGGCTGAGCAGCGAACAGCCATCCGGCAATGCCTGCACCAGCGTCAACGGATAATAGCGGCCCACCGCATCGACGCTGGGCATCAGCACGCCGGTGCAAGGCAGGCCGCCGCAGACCCCGGCCGAGGTCACGAACCGCCACATCGGGCTGGTCAGGTAGGCTTTGAGCCAGTCATTTCCCAGCACTTCCCGGGAACGGTGCACGCAGCGCTCCAGCCACGGATCCCAGGCGGCCAGGAAATCGCCCGCCACCCGCCGCTGGACGAAATCGCCCCGTAGCGGCAGCTTGCCGTGAAAGCCCAGGGATCCGGATTCTGCCATGCGCTCACAACCCCTCGACACAACGGAATCGGCGCCAGTCCGCACTGCGCAGCGGATTGCGGGAGGAATCGAATTCCACCAGCACCCGGGCGGAATAGCCGCCGACATCGAAGCTGGCCAGGTATGCCGTATCGGATTCGGCGGCCGGGTCGGCGTCGTCGATGGCCCGCAGCCAGGACCAGCCACCCTCGTAGCGCGCGTTCGGCCGCCGGCCGCTGCGGTCTTCGAACGCAACCTCGGCGCCGCGGCTGCCCTGCTCCGGCCACGCGAATCGCTCTGCCAGCGGCGGGCCATGGCGATAGGTCATGGCGTGATCACCCATGGCGAAACGGAACTGCCGGGCGCGGGCGTCCAGGTAGCGGGGCGTCAGTGCAAAGGCGGCCTGCGGGCCGTCCCCGTTGCCGGGGAAGAACAGGTCGCGGATCAGAGCCGCCCGCTGGAACTGATCCAGCACCGATCGCGGAATGCCAAGTCCCGCCGCCTCGCCCCGGCGCCAGTTCCAGCGGGCACCGGAGGTATCCACCAGCGACGCCAGGTTCTCCCGGAAATAATCGTCGATCACGCCGCCGGGCCCGAACAGCCGGGCAAAGTCGCTGGGTGTGATCTCCTGCCCGCTGCCGCGTTCGAACGGATACCGGCCGGCGGTCAGCTCGCGGCATACCGGCAGTACCGACTCGCGGTAGCGCCGGTTCAGTTGGGAGCGCAGATTGCGCAGGGCCACCGCCTGGCCGGAACCGGCCAGTTCCTCCAGCCAGTCGCTGAACGGTGGCGGCGTCCGCGCCGCCTCGGCGCGAAGACGCCGCAGGGTCTCGCCGCCTTCGCGTCCAAGCATGGCCATGGCGTCCTGGTTGCCGAGGCCGCTGTCCAGGGCGCTCAGCTCGTTGTAGAGCTGGTCGAGCATGCCGATCAGCTCGTCCATGGGCGCCGCCCCGTTATCGCCGGCGACGAAACGGTGGAACTGACGGAAATGCGCATTGATGCGCTCGCCCGGCTGCGGGCCCCGGTCCTGGCCGCGCACCTGATCCACCAGCCCCAGCAGGGCGTCCAGCCGGCCGCCGGTATCCTCATCCTCTTCCGCCTCCGGGAAACGGGTCTGGGTATCGGCCGTGGTCATCAGCCGCCGCAGCGGTGAGGTCGGCCCGGTAATGGCCGCCAGCAGATCCACGGCCTGATCCACCTGCAACAGCGGCGCCAGTTCCAGATCGGCCAGCAGCCGGTCCCAGTGGCGGATGTAGGCATCCTCGTAGTGGCGGATGAAGTCCCGCGCCAGTTCCAGCCGCGCCGCGCGCCCCGCCGGCAGCGTCTCCTCGCCGAACACCCAGCGGTCTTCCAGAAAGCGGTCGATCAGCCTGCCGCCGGCATCGCCGGTGATATCAAGGAAACCGGCCCGGGTGTACAGCGCGGGCACCGGTTCGGACATCGGGGTACCGCTGCGCCGGCGGAACACCAGATCACCGCCGAGCCCGGCTTCCGTGTCCAGGCGCAGTGCGTCGCGGTGGCGCGAACCGTACGCCGTTTCCAGCCTGCGCAGCATCAGCGCGGGGATGGACGCCTGGCGCAGCGAGACCCGCGCGCGGGCCACCAGTTCATCGTCCACCGCAACCGACGGGAACGACCGGGCGCTGGCCACGTAGGCATCGAAATGTTCCGATAAGGCCTGCGCGATGGCGCCACGATCGCTGAATTCACGCACCAGCGCGACACGCGCGATGGTGCGGAGCTCCTCCCGGTCCAGACGCTCCGGGCGGGCCAGCATCAGGTAACCCTTCAGGTAGGCGTAGACATCGGTGGGCGGGGTGTTCGGCGCCCGCAGCCGCTCCTCCAGCAGCAGCACCAGCCTGGGTACCAGCAGTTCCCGGACCCCTTGCAGGTAGGCCTGCTCGGCCGAGGCGCCCACCGAGTCGCCGCGGAACAGCCCCAGGCGCATCAGCAGCGGTGCGCCGTCCCGGTAGCGGTTCGCCTCCGCGGACACCTCGCGCAATGCATCGAGCCTGGGAAGCACGTCCTGCAGGCCGGCGTCGCCGGGCACCGGCCGGGTCGCGGTCTCCGAGTGCGCATCCAGGGCCGCACCGACGTCGGCAAGGTAGCCCCGGTTGTACTGGTAGCTGGTGAACCAGGCCACAGACAGCAACACCAGGACGGCCAGCAGGGCCAGGTAGGCGACGTTCTGGGCCACGGCACGGCCGACCTCCAGCCGCCAGTTGACGCCGGCCAGTCCCGATTCCGGGAAGATGACGTCCTTGAGGAGGCGATGGATGAAATAGCTCCGGCCCTGCCCGCCGCTCATGGCGGCGGCCGGCGCCTCCGCCAGCGGCCGCATGCCGTAGGCCCGGCCGAGGCTGTCCATCATGCGGTCGATCGGCGTGCCTTCCTGGGTGCCGCTGGTGAAATACAGGCCGCGCAACATGACCGGCCGGTCGTAACCGGAACCCTCGAACGTGTCGCGCACGAACCCCAGCAGGTTCTCCCGCAGGCCGGCCATCTGCCTGGGAAAACCGAACAGCCGTTCCCGCCGCCGGGGCTCGCGTTCCTGATCCAGCCGTTCCAGCAGCCGCGCGTCGAGCCGTTCCAGCAGCCTGCCGTATTCGCTGTCGATCCACGCCGACGGGCTGCCCCCCGCCACCGGCTCCGGCCGCGTGGTGCCCCAGACCTGGGCCCGGCCCTCGTGTCCCAGATCGTCGAAGAACTCCACGAAACCGGCGATCAGATCGCACTTGGTCACCATGAAATAGACCGGCACCTGAATGCGTAGCTGCCGCTGCAGCTCGTCGATCCTGCGGCGGACGGTCTCGGCGTGGCGCTCGCGCGATTCCGGCGAGGCGTTCAGTAGATCCACCGCACTCAGCGTGACCAGTACCCCGTTGATGGGCCGCCGCTTGCGGTACTTGCACAGCAGCTCGAGAAAGCCGCGCCATTCCGCCGCGTCGGACTCGGCGTCGGAATCCTGGGTGAAGTACCGGCCAGCGGTATCGAGCAGCACCGCCTCGTCGGTAAACCACCAGTCGCAGTTGCGCGTACCGCCCACGCCCCGCAGCGCATCGCGGCCGTATTTCTGGTCCAGCGGGAACTTCAGCCCGGAATGGATCAGCGCCGTGGTCTTGCCGGAACCGGGCGGACCGACGATGACGTACCACGGCAACTGGTAGAGATTGGCCCCCTGCTTCCGCTGGCGCAGGAAACCGACCGCTTCCTCGAACCGCGCACGCAGCTCCCCGCCCTGGCGGTCCTGCGTGCCGCCGCTGGCGACGATCGCCTCGCCGAGCTGATCGGCGGCCCGCTTCGAGCGCTGCCAGCGAAGCGCGGTCAGGCCGGCCCAGACCAGCAACACCACCAGTATCGTGCCGAGCCTGGCCAGCGGGCCGGCCAGCGGCACGAAACGGCCAACGGCGATGTACGGCCCGACGAACCAGATCAGCAGCGCCAGCACGAGGACGCCCGTCAGCCCCAGAAACCACCGCTGGCGGATCGCGGACAGCACGCGTTTCACGGCCCACCTCCACCGGCGCGGTGGACGATCTCGATGCGCCGGTTCCTGGCCCGGTTTTCGGGATCGTCGGGCGGTCGGAAGCGCGGCCGGTCGGCGCCGATGCCGACGTAATCGACGCGATCCGGATCGGACAGCGGCTCGCGCAGCAGGGCGGCGGCGCTGGCCGCCCGCGCCCGGGACAGTTCGTAGTTGTCGCTGAAGCGTACCGAGCGGATCGGTACGTTGTCGCTGTGCCCCTCCACCAGCACGCTGCCCGGCGCCTGCTGCAACGCCTCGCCGATGCGGCGCAACAACGGCCGGAACGGATCAGTGACCTCGGTGCTGGCGGAGGCGAAGACCTCGCCCCGCAGTATCACCGTGGTGCGGCCGTCGTCACCGCGCTCGATCTGCAGGCGCTCGCTGTCGATGCCGCCCAGCAGAGCGGGCAGGTCGACACCGCGGATGGCCCGCGGCCCGACCGGCGATTCGAAGGTGGCCCGGCGCACGTCATTGAGCTGGGCGGTCAACGGCGCAGCGGCCGAATTCAGTGCGCTGTGCAGCGAGAAGAACACGCCGCTGCCCACCAGCACCACCGCCGCCACGCAGACCCAGGCCGGCACCGTGCGCACCAGGCGGTTACGCCGGTCCTCCACGCCCCGCCATGACGGCGACAGCTCGCCGGGCGGGGCGTCGCGCCAGCCGCGTATGCGCGCGTACAGGCGTTCCCGGACATCGGCCAGCTTTGCCTGGCCGCCTTCCGCCACGCGGTACTGGCCCTGCAGGCCCAGCGCCAGGCAGACGTAGAAGAACTCCACCAGGTCGCGGCGCGGATCGCGGTCGGCCAGGACCCGGTCGATCATCTGGAACACTTTCTCGCCGCCGGAGCTGTCGCGGTGAAAGGTGAGCAGCAGCGAACGCGCCGGCCAGATGCTGTTGGCACCCCAGGGGGTGTTCATCACCACTTCGTCGATGAAGGTGCAGAGCGTGTAGCGGGCCGCCAGCGTGGATTCCCGGGGGACACCGTGGTCGGCGGCGGCCTGCTCGAAGACCTGCACCTGGCGGACGGTCTCCGCGTGCAGCCGTTCCACGTCGGCGTGGTCGCGCGTGCCCCGCAGCCCGCAGCTCAGCAGCAGCAGCGGCATGGCCGCCTCCACCAGCGGATTCAGCGCCGACGCGCCGAACGCCTGCAGGTCGGGCGCACCCGCCATACCGGCCGGCGGGGGAGCGGGGGGCGGACGTTCGCCCCCCGGCGGGGGCGGCGCGGCACGGCCCCCCGGCGTCGGCCGGATGATGGTCCGATCCCCGCTCCCGGGCGGCCCGTCATCGCTCATGATCCACCTCCCCGGACGGCCCAGAGGTCAATCTTCAGTTCGGGATAATCTCCGGCGACATGCAGCGCGAGTCCGCCGGAGGCGGCCAGCGCCTTCCAGTGCTGGCCGCCGCGATCCAGCTCGAAATAGACGCGTGACGCCAGTTGGGGGATCTGGCGCGGGGCAGTGGGCATGGGCACCAGCTTGATGCCCGGCAGGTTGTTGTTGACCAGCTCGGCGATCTTCTCCACCGGCCCGAGCTTGGCCTGCGCCGGGAAGTAGTTGCGCAGGTCCTCGGTGGAGATGGCCGCCCCCACCGACAGCACGAAGCTGGCGGTATCCAGCAGTGCACGGTCCTGGATGCGCGCCACGCGCACGCCGTGGGCGCCGGTCTTCTCCAGCGGCAGCTGCACTGCCGGCGACTCGCGGACGGCGCGAAACGCGGCGCGCAGGGCGTCGAACACGTTTTCGAAAGGCTGCTGCAGCGCGGAGTGCCGATACGCCTCCAGCTCCGGCACCTGACGGCTGTCGCTGGTGAGTGTGGCCAACTCCCCGGCGAGGCTGATGACGAAGCGATAGAACTCCTCCGGATGGACATGGGTGGACGCCGCGAAATGGCCGGCGACCGGAATGTGGCGATTGACGATCTGCAGCATCAGGAAGTCGGTGATCTCGCCGGCCCCGCCCTGGCCGCTGGCGGTCACGCGGCCGGCCAGCATGTCGGCACGCTGCTGCAGCAGCCCGCAGAGCTCATTCAGGTAAGCCTGCAGGCGCTGGGACGCGCGGCAGCGCAGCACGGTGGGCACGAAGGCGTCGTCCAGAACGAGCTGACCGTCGGAGCGCACCTCGACGATGCGCGCCAGCGGGACGCAGGCGTACTCGTCCAGCGTCTCGTCGGCCAGCGCCAGCCGCGTGTTCAGGCGACCGACTTCCACCACCGCCGAGGCCGAGCTGTCCAGCACCCGGTCGCGGACCTCGAGATCATCCGCGCGGTAACGGTACAGCCCCGGCACCGACGCGTGCCGCGCCACCTCCACCGCGCCGTCACGGGCCAGCGGCAGCGCCAGGTGGACGAGCTGATCGCGGACGCCGGTATCCACGTCCAGCGGTTCCGGCAGCGGGTCGTCACCCGGCATGTCGAACGGCGTCCCGTCCGGGAACACGCCCTGCGCACCCTGCAATCCCAGCTTGCCGACGGCGAGCAGGTCGTTGTCGATCTCCAGTTGCCGAAAACCCCAGCCATGGGCCCCGTACGCGGCCAGGCGCCCGGCCACGTATCCCTCCACGAAACGGTCATGCTGCTGTAGATGCTGGGGCTCCAGGAACAGCCCCTCGCTCCACAAAACGCGACTCCTGCGAGACATCGGCGCCCCCTAGTCGAACCTGACGGCCACGTTCGACCGGTCCAGGGTGATGGTGAAGGACTTCGAGCGGATGAAGTCCCAGAAACCCTCTCGGGGCAATTCGGTCACGGCACGCCACTGCGAATCGGGGCTGCGGACGTCATAGAACTCCGCCATCACGGCCAGGAAGCGGACGTCCGGGTAGATGTCCAGCGTCACCCGCAACTGCTCGCCCTGGCATCGGCGGCCACCCTCCAGGGCGGGGTCGTGTTCCATCTCCGCCGGGCAGAGCTCGAAGGAATCGCGACTGAGCAGGGCCGCGCCCAGCGTCTCGGTATCGCTGGCGGCCAGTTCCTGCAGCGAAGCGTCCAGAAAAACGTCCCGGTCCCGGAGCTGGTAGACACGGATGAAGACCGGGGACGGCCTGCCCTCGGCGTTGGGATTGAGCCCCGGCAGCACGACGATGCGCCCGTTCACCTCGTCGGGCCGGGAGTCGGAGGCGCATGCCGCCAGCAAAAGCAATGCAGCGACCGCCAGTCCGGCAGCCGCCGCCCTACCACGATCCGTCCACCCTGCCATGGCTGCTGCCCTCTTCAGTGCGCGTCGCGGCCGCCGGCGGCCTGCACGGCTACCGCGAACGGGTTTTCAGTTCTTGTATCTGCTTTTCGTAGGCCTGGACGAACGCCTCGCCGAACAGGCGGTTGAAGTAGCCTTCGGTATCCCGCTGGATATCGGAAAACAACGCCTTGTACTGGTCCCACTGCCTGGGCCCGGTTACGCGCTCCAGCATGGACCGTTCGCCACCGTTGCCGAAGCGCTCCTCCAGGAACTCGGGATCGAGCTGCCGCAGCATCTCGAAGAAGCCGCTACGCATGCCGGCCAGCATTGCCAGTTGATGGTGGCGCAGATCCTGGAAGCCGGCCTCGAAGGCGTCCACGGGTTCCAGGTAATCCGGATTGTGCTTGACCATGAGGTTGTGCAGCGCATCCTCGGGGCTGGTGGAGAACTTCAGCGGGTTGTTCTCGCTTGCCTGGATCAGCGTCACCGACATGCGGAATTCGTTCTTCACTTCCATCCGCGCCTGCAACAGATCCATCACGCCACGTATCGCCACTCGCAGAATGCGGCCCAGTTCCTCCGCCTTGTCCGCCGGCACCTGGTCCGGATCCAGGCCGGCGCCGGCCAGCAGTTTCCGCAAGGCCTCATCGGGAAGCCCGGATGAGGGCCCGGGCGGCGGCGGGTCATTGCCGGCACGCTTGCCGCCCGGCGTCGGCCGCACCGGCTGCCGGGGCGTATCATCGGGCGCAGGCTGTTCCGCCTGGCGCGGTGGGGACGGATCGTCGGGCTGGGGAGACGGCCCGGGATCCGCGGTGCTCGCGGACGGCGGGGTATCGGCGGGTTCCTCCCACCAGTTGTCCGGCAGCAGCGGGCGCTCGGCGGAATCGGCGCCCGCCGTACCCGACCCGGCGGGCGGACCGGGCTCGGCATCGGCATCGTGGAATCGCGGCGGGCTGAAATGTTCTTCCAGGTAGGATTCGCTGGCCGCCCGGCCGGGCTGTGAACGGGATGGCTGCTCCACCGCACCGCCCAGAAGTTCCAGTGGGTCGTCGCCATTGGCCGCGGGCAGGTCGGCGGGCGACAGCGTCTCCCGGGGGGCAGTGCGTTCCTGAGCGGTCACGCTCGCCCGGATGCGATAGTCGCCGATCTGGAATTCAGTGCCGTCCTCCAGCGGAAACGGCTCCGTCGGTTCGACACGGGTAACGCCGTCGGCGAGCAGGATGCCGTTGGCGCTGGTGTCCTCCAGATAGTAGCGGCCCTGCCGGAAGCGGATCCGCGCGTGGCAGCGCGAGATCTCCATGTGGGGATCGGGCAGCGTCCAGTCGTTGTTGTCCGCCCGGCCGACCGTCCCGCCCTTGTCGTGCCAGCGATGGCTCGCTTCGCCGCCCAGGCGCGAGGAGGCCTCGTTGATCACCGTCAGCGTCAGTGGCATACGGTCACCCCAACTCCGTTTGTGCCGCGGAACATCGATGCCCGGCATCGACGCCCGGCCCTCAGGGAAGCACGGACCGACTCCGGCACTCACCGGGGATGGATCAATGTTTCCTCTACCGGCCTTACCAGCCTTTCAGGAGGTATCTACAGCCTGGGGGCAAGTCCTGCGCTTGTCGGCACGCTAGCTGTAGACCAGCCGGAGACAGCCCTCTTCCATGTCAGAATAGACATAAAGGCCGTCCTTCTCTCCCCCCAGCGCGACAATCACCGACGTGGGATCCTCGAACCGTGTGGCCGCGATGGCGCGGGCGCCGGTTTCGTTGATCTTGTGCTCCTTCACATAGGCGTTCCAGCGCTCGGTGTCCCGCTTCTCGATGCGCGCGCCGCGATCCGTCGCCTCCTTCAGCAATTGCCGGAAACTGTAGTAGTCCACATCCACCATCCGCGCTCTAGCCATGTTCTTCCGGCGACACCCTGTGGCCTCTGTTGAAGTACCCCCGCAGCATTGAGCCTTGAGGAGCCTCTGATCTATTTGCATGGGGCTCCTTAACATACGGGAATACCGTACAATCAAGCCTCTCTCACCCGTCGCGAGGCGTCAAGGAAGCGCCCGCGGCCATCCCGCGCCCGTCAGGAACCGGCATCGAACGCATAGGCGAACTCCGCGTTTTCCACGCTGACATGCACCCGGTCCACCGACCGGCGGTCCGCCAGCCGCGTCAGGAACTCGCGGCTCAGCACCGGCAGCAGCGAATTGGTCAGAATGGCGTCGATCATCCGGCCGCCGCTTTCCAGCTCGGTGCAGCGCGCCAGTATCAGCTCCAGGACCTCGTCCTCGTAGCTGAACGGCACGCCGTGGCTTTCCTGCACGCGCCGGGCGACCCGCTCCAGTTGCAGGCGGATGATCTCGCGCAGCATGTCGTCGCCCAGCGGGTAGTAGGGAATGGTCACGATCCGGCCCAGCAGCGCCGGCGGGAACACTTGGAGCAGCGGGCCGCGAAGCTGCCTGGACAGCTCCGCGGCGTCGGGTCGGGCCCGGCCGCTGTCGCAGGCCTTCATGATCAGGTCTGTGCCGACATTGGTGGTCAGGATGATCAGCGTGTTCTTGAAGTCGATCACGCGCCCCTCGCCGTCCTCCATCACGCCCTTGTCGAACACCTGGAAGAAGATCTCGTGGACGTCGGGGTGCGCCTTTTCCACTTCGTCCAGCAGCACCACACTGTACGGCCGGCGGCGCACCGCCTCGGTGAGCACGCCGCCCTCGCCGTAACCCACGTAGCCGGGCGGTGCGCCCTTCAACGTGGAGACGGTGTGGGCCTCCTGGAACTCGCTCATATTGATGGTGATCAGGTTCTGCTCGCCGCCGTAGAGCTGCTCGGCCAGCGTCAGTGCGGTCTCCGTCTTGCCCACGCCGGACGGGCCGGCCAGCATGAACACACCCACCGGCTTGGACGGATTGTCCAGATTGGCACGCGACGTCTGGATGCGGCGGGCGATCATGTCCAGGCCATGCGCCTGGCCCTTGACCCGGTCCGCCAGGCGCTCGGCCAGGTTCAGCACGGTGGTGATCTCGTCCCGGACCATGCGTCCCACCGGGATGCCGGTCCAGTCCGCCACCACCGAGGCCACAGCCTGGGCATCGCAACTCGGCAGGATCAACGGCGTCTCGCCCTGCAGTTCCTCCAGTTGCCGCTGCAGGTCTTCCAGTTCCCGGATGGCGGCCTGCGGGTCGAACGCCGGTTCCCCCTCGGCGGCATCGGCTTCGGTATCGGCCTCGCCGCCCGGTTCCTCCGCGGCGGGCTCGGCGGTCGTCGCCGCGGACAACGGCGCGTCGGCAGACCCGGTCTGCTCGCGCAGCCTGGCGCGCAGCTCGAGGATGGCGTCCACCAGGCCCTTCTCCTGTTGCCAGTTCGCTTCCAGCGTCTCCAGCCGCTCGCGTTCCCCGGCCAGTTCCTCGTCGACGCCGCGATCCCGCCCGTCCATGGACAGCCCCACGGCCTGTTCCCGGGCAATGATCTCCGCCTCCGTCTCCAGCATCTGGATCCGGCGCCGGCAGTCTTCGACCTCGGCGGGAACGCCGTGCTGGGAGATGGCCACCCGGGCGCAGGCGGTATCCAGCAGGCTGACCGCCTTGTCCGGCAACTGGCGGGCCGGAATGTAGCGATGGGAGAGCTGGACGGCGGCGGTCAGCGCCTCATCCCGCACCATGACGCGGTGATGCCGTTCCAGCACCGAGGCCAGGGAGCGCATCATGGCCACCGCCCGGGCCTCGTCCGGCTCCGACACCTGCACCGCCTGGAAGCGGCGGGTCAGCGCCGGATCCTTTTCGATGTACTTCTTGTACTCGGTCCAGGTCGTTGCGCCGATGGTGCGCAGCGTACCGCGCGCCAGCGCCGGCTTCAGCAGGTTGGCGGCATCGCCCGTGCCGGCGGCGCCGCCCGCCCCCACCAGCGTGTGCGCCTCGTCGATGAACAGGATGATGGGCTTCTCGGAGGACTGCACCTCCTCGATGACCTGGCGCAGGCGGTTCTCGAATTCGCCCTTGACGCTGGCGCCGGCCTGCAGCAGCCCGACGTCCAGCGACCGCAGGGACACCTCCTTCAGCGGCGGCGGCACGTCGCCGCTGGCGAGCCGCGTCGCAAAGCCCTCCACCACAGCGGTCTTGCCGACTCCGGCCTCGCCGGTGAGGATAGGGTTGTTCTGCCGCCGGCGCATCAGTATGTCGATCATCTGCCGGATCTCCTCGTCGCGGCCGATGATCGGGTCGATCTTGCCCTGCCGGGCCAGCTCGGTCATGTCCACGGTGAACCGGCGCAGTGCCTCCTGCCTGCCCATCTCGGCGGGCGGCATCGGCGCGTCGTCGGCCGATCTGCCGGCGCTGCCGTCGGCCGCTTCCATCCCGCTCTCCGGCGAATCGCCGACGACGGCGCTCCATTCGTCCACCAGCCGGTCCGCGGAGACCTTGCGGAACTCCCCGGACAGGTTCGGCAGCACGTTGCGCAGGCCGGTGGTCTTCAGCAGACCCACCACCAGGTGGCCGCTGCGGACGCGGTGTTCCCCGAACCTGAGCGTGGCCCAGACCCAGCCGCGTTCCACGGCCTCCTCCACGTGCGACGAGAGATCGGTCACCGAGCTTGCCCCCCTCGGCAGGGTATCCAGCGCCCGGGTGATATCCTGCGCCAGCCGGCCGGCATCCAGCTCGAAATGACGGACGATCCGCAGCAGATCGGAATCGTTCTGCTGCAGCAACTGATGGAACCAGTGCGCCAGTTCCACGTAAGGGTTGCCACGCATGCGGCAGAACGTGGTGGCGCTCTCGATGGCCTGGTAGGCAAGGCTGTTGAGCTTGCCGAACAGTGCGGTACGACTGATATCTGCCACGATCATCCCCCCTGGCGGCAAGCCGCCGACGGTTGCGGGGTACCGAACCTGGGCGCACGCGCATCGCGGACGCGCACCCGGGCACCGGCATGCCGGGCCCGGCGTCCCAGCCAGGTCGACAGGCCCAGGCGCGCCCCTCGGGACAGCCGGAGCGGCGGGGCCTCGCCGGGGCGCAGGTGCAACTCCACGTCCCAGCGGAGTTCCTCGCCGATATAGGCGCGGGTCAGATCGCCGAGCTCCGCCAGACCGCGTTCGCCGGGCATCAGCGCCTCGTACTGGTCACGGCTCAGGTCCCGCAGCACGATCCGGAAGCTGAACTGGCACTGCCACGAGCGACGGCCCAGATTGGCGTCCCTGCCCAGGCGGCCGACCGGGCTGCTGCGCCCCAGTGCCAGCCGCTCCCGTGGCGGTATCTCCAGCCAGCCGGCGCTGAACGGCTCGATGTTCACCGGCAACCCGAAATGGTCCTCCAGGATGTCCTCCAGACCCTCCTGCGGGCGCGCCTGCGCCGCATAGCGACCGACGCGGTGCAGTCTGGCGCGGTCGCCAACGGTATCGCGCCCGACCACGCCGGGCATTCCGAGACCGGCGAGCGAGCCGAGATACCAGAAGAAACGGTTGTCCGGCCGGTCCGCTTCCACGGCCGGCGCTGCATCCGCCCAGGCGCGATAGAACAGCGACGCCAGACGGTGGTGAAACAGGTTGAGAAAATCCGCCAGGCCGGGATCCTGGTTCAGCCGCCGGCGCTCGTCCGCGTATTCGGTGAGATGCAGCGGCAGCGGCCCATTGGGGCCGAACAGCCCGAAGCCCTCGCTGTAGAGCCGCGGAGGCGTTCCGGACTGGATGGAGGTCAGCTCGCCGGGAGCGAATCGTAGCGACGGCAACTGGGCCAGACGCACGCCGTCCTCCCCCGGACGGCGGCTGCGCCCCAGGCGCGGCGAGCCGGACGCGGCCGCCTCGATCAGCCGCAGGGCGGCAAACAGCGTATAGCGTTCCGGGGCCTGTTGCAGTCCGTCGGGGATCTTCACAGTATCGCCCTCGCTCCTGCCCTGACCGGCCAGCGCATGATCTCTCCCCGCTGGGTCGATTCCACCACCGTGCGGGTGAAACTGTTGATGGACACGTACTTGGCGAAGAACCGGTCGAGCACGGCGCCCAGCAGGAACGCACCGACGCCGGTGAAGGCGTCTTCGTCGAGCCGCAGGCGCAGTTCCAGGCCGTTGCCGAAGCAGATGGGGCCGTCCACCGGCATGCGGTGGACGGCGGAACGGGCACCGATGGAGACCACGCCCTCGACATGCCTTGCCAGCGCGTCCCGGGGATCGACGTACAGATCCAGCAGTTGCCGCAATGCCTGCGCACCGGTGTCACCGTCCTCGCCGGCCAGGGACAGGTAGTTCAGGGATAGCTGGCTGATCAGCCGCCAGGTGGTCTCGCCGGCCCGGAATGCGGGCCGCGGCCGGGTCGGGCCGGCGACCACACGGACCGACTGCACCGGCGCGGCGACATCCAGCAGGAAATCGGTGGCGCCCCGGCCGACCGCCATCTGGATCGGCAGATCACGGTTGGTACAGAGCAACCCGACCTCGAGCTGGCGCAGTTCCTCGGCGTACGGCGCCTGGGTCTCGTCCACCAGCGAGATGAACACCTCGCTGCCCAGATAGCCCGTGCGCGCACCGCGCTGGCGCTGCCGCGACGAGCTGAGCCGTGGTCGCCGGGAAACGAAGAAATAGGCGCCGCCATCCTCGCCGCCGGTATCCCTGGCAACACGGTAGAACGCTCTGAACGGGCGTCCTCTCTCGCCGCCGCGGCTGAAGCCCTCGACCCGGTCCACCCGGTACACCTCGAAGTCCATCGGCCGGTTGCGGTCCGGCACAACGTGGAATTCGGTCCGTTCCTGCCGGACGTTGATCCGGTCCGCGGTGTGCGGAAACAGGTTGATCGCGGGCGTGGCGTACAGCAGGAAGGCCTGGGCGTCCAGCGTGTGCTCCAGCCGCGGATCGCCGCGACGCAGCATCACCGTCAGTTCCAGGCGCTGGCCGTCGAGCTGCCGCACGCCGGGCTCCAGCCCCTGGAATTCGACGAACAGGAAACGCTGGGGAAAGGCGAAGTACTCCTGCAGCAGCCGATAGCCGTCGAACGTCCGGCGCACGGAGGGCAGCAGCGCCTCGTTGCGGTCGAAGCCCGGTTGCCGGACGCTGATGCGCGCGTCGACCGAGGCCGGTTTCCCGGGGTCGTCGCGCAGGCACGCCCCGGCGAACGAACCATGGATGATCTCGTAGAGCCACATGGGCAGTTCGTCGCCGCCGCGCAGGTAGAAGGACAGGCTGTCCAGCGGCAGGTCCGCCAGCGTGCCGCCGTTGACCATTTCCAGCTCGAGCTGGATGGCCGCCCTCACTCCGGCAGGCACGGGCAGGCCGCGCGCCGCCATGACGCCGGGGTTCGCCAGGTAGCGGGCGTCGGACAGCCGCAGCGGCCACAGCCGGACGTCGTGGGCGGTGCGGTACTCGCACGCCGTCTTCTCTCCCTTGCCGAGCTGCGCCCGAAGCGCCGAGCCGGCGGGCAGCCGATAGCCGGATTCCAGCGTGCCGGCGGTGGGATCGGGCTGCAGTTCCACCACCGCCATCGACGGTGTGGGCGTGGTGAGATGCGGATAAACCAGCTCCAGCAACTGGTGGGTGAAATCCGGGAACCGGGCGTCGATCTTGTACTGCACGCGGGCTGTGAGGAAGGCGAACCCTTCCAGCAGCCTTTCCACATAGGGATCGGCGCAGTCAAGGCCGTTCATGCCGAGCCGCCCGGCAATCTTCGGATAGTCGCGGGCGAACTCGCTGCCCATCTCGCGGATGTATCGCAGTTCCTGTTCGTAGAGTTCGAGCAGTCTCGGATCCATGGGAATGCGCGGCCGTCAGTTTCCGGGCCCGTGACACATGCGAACGGTGCTGGACATGCTGTTTCCTCCTGGGGCCTGTTAGTCCTAGCCGTTTCCGGCCTCGCGAACGACCATGGACGCGTCTTCCAGATCGAGCTCGGTATGCAGATAGAGCTGCTCCGGCAGCGGCTGCCCCCACAACTCGCCCTCGATCACGAAGGTGACGGTATTCAGCCGGCCGCTCTCGTCACGTTCCAGCGGCGTGACCGTGGCGTGCCGGACGCGCGGCTCGAACTGTTCAATGGCCCGCCGGATACCGTCGGCGATCCCGGACAGATCGGCACCGGAGAGGCTGACGCCGGTCATGTCCGGCACCCCGTAATTGAGCACTGAACGGCCCACGTGCGGGTAGTCATCCAGCGGAATAATCTCCGCCATGCATCCGGTGTTGAGCAGCCAGGCCAGATCCCGCAGGACCATCTGCCGCAGCCGCCGCGAGGAAATCACGCGATCCTCCCGCGACTCCTCCCGGTTGGGCACCAGTTGCCGTGACCTGAGCACGACCAGTCGTTCCAGCGGCGGTGCCCCGGGTGCCGGCCGCAGCTCCAGCACGCTGCGGAAGCTGTGCTGCTCGGGCCGGTTGTCCCAGACATCGCTGCGGTCGTCACCGCCGCTCTCGACGCGGACCAGACCCAGCGAGCCCAGCATGTCGCGTACCCGCTCGACGTCCAGCCCGGCCTGGTCCAGGGCCTGCATCCGGTACTCCAGCGTGACACGCTCCCTGAACCGGGCATGGTCGGTCAGCCGGTCCAGCAACGACGGCTGCAACGTTTCCCTGCTGGAAAGCTCGGGCATGCCGGGGCCTCCTCATCGCCGGAATGGCACGCGGAAACACCGCCCGCCACGGCGGCGGACGATGCGCCGCGTGGCCGGATCCCGCTCAGGCCGCCTCGTTCTTGGCAATATTGAACCCGAAGTCCACGGACGGCAGCGGCGAGCCGTCGTTTTCCTGCGGCGTGTAGACGATCTTGAACTGCTCGAAGTTGAGCGAGACCTGCTCGGTCAGGCGGTCTTCCCCTCCCGACCCGCCGGTGCTCGTCGAGCTGATCAGTATTTTCTCGAGTTCCAGAACCAGGTACTCGACCGGCTCATCCCCGCCCGCCTTGCGGATGGTCAGTTGGCCGGACGCGATATGGCTACCCTGGGAAACCGCTTTCCAGATCGCCGGCGACGCCTTGTCGACGTACTTGGTTATGGCGATGTCCTGGAAATTCGCCTTGCCGCCGCCGCCACCGCGGGCAACGTGCATGGTGCCTGCGTTCGACGCGCCCCAACTCCAGGACAGCACATCAATCTCACCCTCGTGCGCGTGATCCGAGGATTCCCCCTCGATCCCTTCCAGCTTCAGGAACATGTCAACAGCCATCGTGTCGTTCTCCTTTGCTCAGGACGGTGCGACCGCCGCCCTCGTCATTGCACCGCCGGTCCCCTCGTCGGGTCAGACCCGTCGGCCCCGTCTGGCGTTGATTCTCGATGCGCCGCCCCGCTGACGGGGCGGTCGTGCCAGCCGTCAGCCCTTGGCGGACGGCAGTTTGGAAACCAGCCGCAACGACACCGACAACCCCTCCAACTGGTAATGCGGCCGTAGATGGAATGTCGACGAGTAGTAGCCGGGGTTGGCCTCGTCCTCCATCACCTGGACCTCCGCCGCCGCCAGCGGCTTGCGCGCCTTGGTCTCCTCGGTGGCATTGGCCGGATCGCCGGTGACGTACTTGATGATCCAGTTCTGCAGGAATTTCTGCATGTCCTCGCGTTCCTTAAACGAACCCACCTTGTCGCGGACGATGCATTTCAGGTAGTGCGCGAAGCGGGTGGTCGCGAACAGGTAGGGCAGCCTGGCGCCCAACTGGGCGTTGGCGGTGGCGTCCGGATCATCGTATTCGGCCGGCTTGTGCACCGTCTGCGCGCCTATGAACGCGGCGATGTCGGTGTTCTTCCGATGGATCAGCGGCATCAGCCCGCTTTTCGCCAGTTCCGCCTCCCGCCGGTCGCTGATGGCGATCTCGGTGGGACATTTCATGTCCACGCCGCCGTCGTCACTGGGGAACGTGTGCACCGGCAGCCCCTCCACCGCACCGCCGGATTCGACGCCACGGATGCGCGTGCACCAGCCGTACTGCTTGAACGAGCGATTGATGTTCACCGCCATCGCGTAGGCCGAATTCGCCCAGGTGTACTTGGAGGAATCGGAACCGCTGGTGTCTTCCTCGAAGTTGAATTCCTCCACCGGTTCCGTGGCGGCGCCGTAGGGCAGCCGGGACAGGAAGCGCGGCATCGCCAGCGCCAGGTACTTGGAATCCTCCGATTCGCGCAGCGACCGCCAGCCGGCGTATTCCGGGGTCGAGAAGATCTTTGCCAGGTCCCGCGGATTGGTCAGTTCCTGCCAGGAATCCATCTGCAGCAGGCCGGGTGCGGCGCCGGCGATGAAGGGCGCATGGGCGGCGGCGGCAATCTGCGCCATGCCCGACAGCAGCTCCACGTCCTGGGGGCCATGGTCGAAATGGTAGTCACCGACGATACAGCTGATGGGCTCGCCGCCGAGCTGCCCGTATTCCTCCTCGTAGATGCGCTTGAAAATCGGGCTCTGGTCCCAGGCGGTGCCCTTGTACTTGCGCAGGGTCTTGTGCAACTCCTTCTTGCCGAGCGGCATGAAGCGGATCTTCAGCATCTCGTCGGTCTCGGTATTGTTGACGAGATGGTGAAGACCGCGCCAGGCCCCTTCCAGCGACTGGAACTTCTCGTGATGCAGGATTTCGTTGACCTGGTCGGTGAGCTTCTCGTCGATTTCAGCGATGATGGCATTGATGGTGCTGACGGCGTCATCGGAAATGACGGTGGTTTCGCGCAGCGCCTGCTCGGCGAGCGTGCGCACGGCGGATTCCACCTCTTCCCGGGCGCGGTCCGACTTCGGCCGGAACTCCTTCTGCAGCAACTGGGCGAAATCGTCCGCGCTTAGCGCCTCGGCCTCGGTCTGGCCTTCAGTTTCCTTTTCCGTATCAGCCATGGCTCAGCCCTCGCTCTTCTCTTCAGCGTCTTCGTTGGGACGAGCGCCCAGGGTCTCCAGCAGGCCCTGGTCGTTCAGCACTTTCGCGATCAGCTCCTCGGCACCGGACTTGCCGTCCATGTAGGTCACCAGGTTGGCAAGCTGCTGGCGCGCTTCCAGCAGTCTGCGCAGCGGTTCGATCTTTCTTGCCACCGCCGCGGGCGAGAAGTCGTCCATGCTCTCCAGTTCCAGATCCACTTCCATATTCCCTTCCCCGGTCAGCTTGTTCTCGACGGCGAACTTCAGGGTCGGCCGCAGCGCCTTCATGCGCTGGTCGAAGTTGTCCACATCGATCTCCAGCAGCTTGCGGCCGTCAACCGGTGGTAACTGCTCCTGGCTGTCGCCGGCCAGATCCGACATCACCGCCATCACGAATGGCAGCTGGACTGTCTTTTCAGCGCCGTAGAGTTCCGTGTCGTACTCGATCTGTACCCGAGGCGCCCGGTTCCGGGCGATGAACTTCTGAGAACTTGCCTTGGCCATGACTTGCCACTCCCTTCAGATAACCGAAGCCGACCGGGTTTACCCCCGCCCCGTCACCGGCGCTAGTCCACGCTGACACCTCCCAGCTTGCGGACCTGTTCCACCGCATCGGGCGCGACGTCCTGCAGAATGTCGAGAAAATCCATGTCCACCAGCCGTTTGGCGCGCGCCATCAGCAGCGGCACCGGACTGGAAGGTTCATGAGCACGGAAGTACGCGGATATCCGGTCCATTGCCGCCACCGCATCCTGGCGAGAGCGAATCTCGCCACCGCCTCCGGCAGCCACGCCGGTCGCAGGCGGCGATGCGGCCTCGGCCGGCGCCGTGGCGGAGTCCGCCTGCGCCACCGGCGATTCCGGGTTGCTCATCGCATCCTCCTGAAGGTGTTGCCCCAGCACCTGGGCGATTCGCCGCAGCCTGTCCTTCAGCCGCTCGAGGTCGGGCGCCTGCTCGGCACCCACCTTTTCCCTGAATACGGACTCCATCGCCGCCGCGTCGTCCAGGGCCTGCTGCACGCTGGCGTGCAGACGCCGGCGCTCCTCGGCGTCCATGGCCTGCAAGGCGCCGTCCACCACATCGAGCCGGGGAATTTCGCCCTCGTGATCGGCCGGCGGCTCGGTGCGCCCCTGGGCCATTTCCACATCCAGCAGGCTGAAGCGGCCGGCCCGCTTGTCATCGACCAGGGGTGCGGTCCGCAGCGGCCGCAGCACTTTGTAATAGTTGGTGAGGTTGAACACGGCGCTGGCACGCTCCATGGCGTCGCCATCTTCGTCCAGCGGCGGGTAGACGTCGTCCCAGAGGCCTTCGACGAGACCACGCATCAGCGCCATGGCAGCGCAGAAATCGCGCAGGCCGCCGGTATGAAGCAAAGCGGCCGCCAGGTAGGCGGCCGGTCGCAGATCACGGGATTTGGCGAGCGCGTCCAGGCAGGCGCTCTGCAGCTCGATCCAGTCGGGTTCGTCTTCCGCAGTTCCCCACTTGGCGAGCATGTCAAGTGACATGATCTCGCCAGCCTCGTAGAGGTCGACCCCGGCTGGACCGGGTTCGCCCAACGGTTCGAGGAACTGCTCAAGATCCATGCTGCGTCTCCGCGAACGGGAATCACTCCCGGGCGTCCTGCCTGCGGTTCCGGAACGGCAGCCTTGGCATTGTGACTGGCTTGCGTCCGGCACCCACCCTACCGGCAAACGCGCTGCCTGAAAGCGAACGCACCCTGGCCGGAGATTCCCTGAAGTCTGGCACAGGCTAATCGCAGCGCAACTTGGACGACGCTTTCGGCAACTGTCTGTCGCTCAGAATTTCAGGGAGTTACCTTCCATTGAAAGGTAGACGCCGATCATCGGGCTTGCCAGTGCCGGTTCGCCGGGGGACTCACATGCCGGATCCCAGCGCCCGCTGCTGCGCGAACCCCGGTGCCCGCGTCTCGAACAGCGGTTCACCGGCATGCAGCAGTTTCAGCTCCAGCGCGGCCGCCGCGCGCTGACGCTGCATGCCGTGGCGCAACACCCATTGCAGGTGCTCCGGCACAACCCGGCCTCCGACCAGATACCGCTGCCCCGCTGAAAACCTCTCCCGATGACGGGACCACCAGTCCGTCACCAGCGCCGGATCCGGCCATGGCAGATCCTCGTCCGGGTCCATCGCCACGTCCTCGTCTTCCGGGTTTTCGGTCGGGCCTGCCTCGAATCCCTCGGGCCACTCCCCTTCGAGGTCTTCGTAGGCGAGATCCACCCCCGTGATCAGCGTGAAAGATTCCCCGGCAGCCCGTGCCAGTTCGGGCACATGCATCTGCTCCAGCAGCCAGGGAACGGCCTCCGGATCACCGATGATGCCGCAGGCAGCGACCGCATGGCGCAGCGTCCCGGGTTGCCGTGCGAGACGGCCGATCCATGGCAGTGCCTCGCTCAGCGGCAGCGCCCGCAGCGCAATCCGGAGCGCCCGTTCCGCCTCCCGCGGCCGGCCGGTTTCCACGAACGACAGCGCCTCGCGCGGCGCAACGGCCCCGTCCCCGAGCAGCGTGGCGGCGCAGGCGGCATGGAATCGCACCGCTGCATCGTCGCTTCGTATCTGCTCCAGTACGACCGGCAAAAGGTCGTCGCGCCCCAGCACCCCGGCAACCCGCAGGGCCGTCGCACGCAGTTCCGGGGATTCCTCCTGCAGGGCTTCAACGAGCACGCGCCCGGGGTCCGCGCGCTGCGTCGCCGAGGCGGCCAGGCCGATGCGCCGCCAGAAGACTTCGCCGGAGCCCAGCAGATCCGCGACCTGGCCGCGCCACCAGGCACGGTCCACCCAACCGAAGGCCGATATCAGCCCCGATTGCGTTTCGGGGACGGAACCAACGACCTCGTAGACGCTGCGGATGCGCTCCGCCTCACCGCTTTCCAGGGCGAGTACTGCGGCGGTGAATACCTCGCCTCCCTCTTCGTTGGCGAGAATTGCCGTGCATATTTCCCAGGCGGCCTCACCAGCAATACGCAGTCCATCAATGTGCGACTCGACGCGCAGATCCAGTCTCACAAGATCGCGCAGAGAATGAATCGGCGCCGAAGCTGCAGCGTCACGAAGCAACCACAAGAACGCTGTCTCGTCGGCATGCCGCTCCAGTATCAACCGTATAGTCGCCGACGCATTCGCGCCCATAGTAGCCCTCATGTGTCATTCAGTCGGCACACGTGACCAGCTATCCCCGTCAAAGATGAGAATATCCCGCTCTCCGAAACTGAACAGAAGCCCGTCAACAACCTGGAGCCTGTAATAGGTTCCCCTGAAGCCATCAACCTCAGGGGAAACCGCTTCTATTTCACCATCTACGAGGCGATAGAGTCTGGTCTGTGAAGAAAAATATAGATCACCTCGGTAAATGGCAGAGGACCAGAAATCATCCGTTTCATCGATCTCAATGATCTGCCACAACCCCTTGTCACCTGATATTATTGTTCCATGGCGTCCGCAGAAAAAGACACGGCCATCATCCGCAATAACTCCGTCTGAAATTATATGATTCGTTGGGCTATCCTCCTTCTCCCAAACTATCCCATTGGAGATCCATATCTCACCACCCCAACCAGCAGCAAAAACACGATCGCTCCCGGATCCAACGATCGTATTTATCCCTACAACATCGGGAGGACGGTCAGACAGCATTCTCCCATGTTTCGGAGTCCAGACTTTCGCTCTCTCACGGAGATACACCTGCCTTCCCATGCCAACCGCGAAGGCCTCCCCGGCGACTGTTCCAATACCGGTAAGCGGAAGCCCCGATTCACGGTCAATCTTCTCTACCTCCTGTTGCCCGCCGCCTAGCAGCCAGACATCTCCCTCCTCTCCCAGGAGAACAAACCGGTCTGGCGGATCTCCGA
>JBJHBJ010000022.1:0-65169 GCA_050485425.1 Ectothiorhodospiraceae bacterium
CTTCCAGGCCGATCACGTTACGCCGCTGGCCATGGCGCATCCCGCCGGCACGTTGTACAACATGCCACCGCCCACCCAGGGCCTGGCCTCCTTGCTGATCCTGGGCATCGCCGAACACGCCGGGGTGGCCGGCCACATCGGCAATGACGCCGACTACGTGCACCTGATGGTGGAAGCCACCAAGAAGGCGTTCCAGCTCCGCGACTGGTACGTGCGCGACCCCGATCAGGTGCCCGGCGACCTGGCAGCACTGCTCACGCCCGAGGCGCTGGCCGCGGAAGCGGCCCGGCTGGACATGGGACGCGCCCAGCACTGGCCGCATCTGTCCGACCCGTCGGATACCACCTGGGCCGGCGCGATCGATGGCGAGGGCAACGCGGTCAGCTTCATCCAGAGCGTCTACCACGAGTACGGCAGCGGTGTCGTGCTTCCCGGCACCGGCATCTGCTGGCAGAATCGCGGCGCCAGCTTCCGCCTGCAGGAGAACGTACCCAACAGCCTGGCGCCGGGTCGCAAGCCCTTCCACACGCTGAATCCGGCGATGGCGCGGCTGGGTGACGGGCGCCTGCTGGTGTACGGCACCATGGGGGGCGACGGCCAGCCGCAGACCCAGTCCGCGATCCTGACCCGTTTCTGGTACACCGGCATGGACCTGCAGGCCGCGATCACCGCGCCCCGCTGGCTTCAGGGCCGCACCTGGGGGCAGGCTTCGGACACGCTGAAACTGGAGGAGGGCTGGCCGGACGCGGTGGCGGAAACGCTGCAGCGGCGAGGCCACCCGGTGGAAGTGCTGCCGCGCTTCAGCGAGACCTTCGGCCATGCCGGAGCGGTGCTGCGCCTTCCCAACGGCGTACTGGAAGGTGCCAGCGACCCGCGCAGCGACGGTGCTGCCATCGGCTACTGAACGCATTCAGCCGCAACCCGGCGGGCAGCGGCTGCCTGACAGGAGAAATTCATGGGCGAACTCGCCTATCTGATTCCGCTGCTGCTGTTGTGCGGGGCGGTCGCCGGCGTGCTGGCCGGTCTGCTGGGAGTGGGCGGCGGCATTGTCATCGTCCCCATGCTGTTTCACGTGTTCCTCGCACTGCGGATCGATCCCGGCGTGGCCATGCAGGTAGCGGTTGGCACCTCGCTGGCGACCATCATCTTCACCTCGTTCATGTCCGCCCGCTCCCATTACCGCCGCGGCACCATCGACACCGGTCTGGTCCGGCGCTGGGTGCCCTGGGTGATCCTGGGCACGGTCGGCGGCATCCTGCTCAGTCGCGTGGCCAGCGGGGAAGCGATGAAGCTCGGCTTCGGCGCGCTGCTGGTGTTCGTGGCCAGCCACATGCTGATTTCCTCACGTGTTGACACGGGCGTGTTCGCCGGCCTGCCCGGGCGTGCCCTGCAGGGACTTTACGGCGCGCTCGTGGGCGTGTTCTCGACGTTGCTCGGGATTGGCGGCGGGACGCTGATGGTGCCTCTGCTCAGCCTCTACTCCTACCCGATCCACCGTGCCGTTGCGACGGCCTCGGTGTTCGGCCTGGTGATCAGCCTGCCGGCCACGCTGGGCTACGTCTGGAGCGGCTGGAGCACCGCCGGAACCCCGGCGTTCTCCACCGGTTTCGTCAACTGGGTGGCGTTCGCGATCCTGGTTCCGGCCACCATGCTGTTCGCGCCGGTGGGCGTGAGGATCGCCTACCGGCTGAACGTCTCCATGCTGAAGCAGGCCTTCGCCGTATTCCTGGGGCTGGTGGGTCTGCGGATGCTGTTTTTCTGAGCCGAAGGATCATCCCGGACTGGCAAGCCGAGCAGCGGGGTCCACACTGAAGGTAGCAACCGCGCTAAGGAGGCTACCGCCATGACCCGCTGCATTGTGGTTCCCGTTGACGGCTCACCCCGCTCCATGGCCGCCCTCACGCCCGGCATGGCCCTGGCGAATCAACTGCAGGTGCCCTGCCGCATCCTCTCGGTGGTGGCCTCGGATGGAGACGCCGACAGCCGCAAGCACACCCTGGCTGCGGAGCTGGGCCGGCTCGGCGCCGAGGACGTCGACGTACGCGTGGCAGTCTCGGACAATCCCACCGCGGTCCTGCTCCAGCAGGCCGATGCCGAGGAAGACGCCCTGTTGTGCATGAGCACCCACGCCCGTGGACCGTTGCGGGAATTGCTGCTGGGCAGCGTCGCCACGGAGGTCATCCGCAAGACGCACCGTCCCGTGGTGCTGACCGGTCCGCGCCTGTCGGTGCACTGGACCGCCCCCGTCCGGGCGCTGCTGGTTTGCATGGACGGCTCCAGCGAGGCAACCACGGCGCTGGATCAGGCGGTCGGGCTGGCCCGCACGCTGAACGCGGAACTGCACCTGATCCGCGTCCTGCCGGCCACCGATTTCCGCGGCCCGGACACGGGCGCGGAAGGTGCCAACTGGTTCACCGGCTCGGACTGGCATACCGATACCGGCCGCAGTGAGGCGCAGACCGGCGGCGAACACCACCGGACGGAGTGGACGCGACTCAAGGGGCAGGCCGACCGCGTGCGCGGGGAAACGGGGCTGACCACCAACTGGGAGCTGCTGCGGAGTCCCTATCCGGCAGCCGCCGTGGCCGAATACGCCGACGCCATCACCGGCTCGTTGCTGGTCACGGGAACCCACGACGTCTCGCCACTGAACCGTCTGGCACTGGGCAGCTTCGCCCTGTCCCTGGTGCGAGCCGCGGGCTGCCCCGTGATGGTGGTCGGCAGCTAGTGTCGTGAACCAGAAGTTCGCAGCATTTCTGCGGCCCTGAGACGTGTCCGGGCCGGGGATTCCCCACATTTTTGCGAAATGCCGCCCGATTCCTTAAGCTCCCCCGCAACGTGACATTGCGGAGGGAGCCGGCGGCATGAAACCTGTCATCCAGAAGAACAAGGACGCAGCGATCAAGGCCGGGGAAAAGATCAAGCAGATGGATCACCGGGACCTGGGCAGTTCCGGGTTCTGGATCTCCCAGCTGTTCGTTGTCCTGGCCACCATCGTCGGGGTTTATCTGGCAGCCAACGCAGGCCTGAAACAGGCCATCATCTTCGACCAGATCACCAACAAGGAACGCAACTACTACCTGCGCGTATCCCTGCACGATGAGCTGGAGGACAACATTGCCCAGTTGCGCCTCTACGCCGAAGACGTACTGCCACGCAATCTTTCACGCCCCATGCTGGAGAACCAGCGGCCGGCGATTTCCCAGTTCGTCTGGGACACCATGCGCTACTCGCCGCGCACGCTGGAGACGCCGAGCGTGTTCCTCACCGAGGGCCGGCGCTTCTACGCCAACGCCGAGGGCATCATCCGCCGGGTGGAGGCCGGCACCTACGGTGCGCAGCACGCGGCCGGCCTGCTGAATGACCTGCTGGACGAGGTGGAGCAGGGTCTGCTGCCCGCCATGCGCGAGAACACCGAACGCCTGGCCGAGGAACTGAACCGCCATGGCGTCGATATCCAAGGACTGAAGGAAACACACTGATGCCCAGGACCAAGCGCTGCCCCCAATGCGAACACCGCACGCTGCAGGTGAACTACTACCACGGCGAGGAAGTGGACGTATGCCGGCAGTGCGGCGGCCTGTGGTTCGAGCATGGCAACCTGAACGCGGTCATCGCGGAGAAGGACACTCAGGTGGACGAGGCGGACTTCGCCGCCAATCTGGGCCGGGTTCTCGGCCCCTGCGACCGGCAGTGCCCGGACTGCAGCCAGCCGCTGCAGACCTGTCACCTGCTGCCCGACTATCACCTGGACATCGACGTCTGCCTGCAATGCGACGGCGCCTGGGTGGAACGGGGCGCAGTGTCACAGGTGTCGAAGTCATCCGCCATCAAGCATGCGCTGGAGCAGATGAACGGCAGCGTGTCCTGGAAGACGTGGGTCTTCCAGTTCCTGTTCCGCATGCCGGTGGAATACAACGTGAAACCACGGACCACTCCGTGGGTGACCTGGTCGCTGATCGCGCTGAACACGGTGATCTTCCTGCTCTACGCCTTCGACGCGCGCAGTTTCAACGCGGTAATCGAGCACTTTGCGCTGTCGCCGGCGTCGATCCGCGCGGGCGAAGCATACTGGGCCTTCGTTACCGCCATCTTCCTGCATGGCAGCTTCCTGCACCTGGCGGGGAACATGTACTTCCTCTGGATTGTCGGGGCGAACCTGGAGGACGCGCTCGGCAAGCTACGTTTTCTGGCGTTGTATCTGTTCTGCGGCGTGGCAGCGGGTGCGGTCAGCGTGCTGGCCAATCTGGATTCGACCATTCCCTCGGTAGGCGCCAGCGGCGCGATTGCCGGTCTGTTCGGCATGTACGCCCTGTGGTTCCCCAATGCCAGCCTCACCTTCATGTTCTTCGTCTACCAGAAGAAACTCGCCGTCTACTGGTATTTCGCGATCTGGCTGGCGCTGAACCTGTTCGGGATGCTGGCCGGCGGCCAGGGGGTCGACTACTGGGCCCACGTCGGCGGGTTCGCGGTCGGTCTGGCGCTGGGCGTGTTATTGAAGCAGCGGGTCTGGCAGGCCAACCCGCTGCTGGCCCACCTGGCCGGTCCGGAGGTGCAGGTCAAACGCTAGTGTCCCGTAACTAGAAATGCGCGGAGAGAGCCGCGTATGGGCCTTCCAGCGTAAAATCGGCGTCCAGGTCATCGAAGTCGTCGAAGCGGATGCGCTGGTGCTTCCAGCCGCCCTCCAGCCCCAGCGCGACCACGCCCAGGCGCAGCCTGTAGCCGGCGCGGACGGTGGCATCCAGCACGTTGTTTCCCTGGTATGCCACGTAGCTCCCCTCGCCCCCGGCATAGAAGCCGGTACCGGGCAGGCGGATCTCCGTTCTGGCATACAGCAGCGGCAACGGCCCGGAGAACGAGGCGCGATAGCTGTCGCCGTCATCGCGGTTCTCCACGAAGACGTAACCATCCAGGTACTTGACGTGTACTCCCAGGTCCACATCCACCAGACGGCTCCAGGGCGTCCAGTAGAGGATGGCGTCAATCTGGTCGGCCTCGAGCTCGGAACGCACCGACTGACTGCCGGTGAATGTCACTCCCTGGAAGGTGAAACTGCTGCTCACGGTCCCGTCGCCGCTCATGCTGACCGGGGTGTACTGCAGCTTCAGGCGCGGCAGCAAGGGAACGCGATGCCTGAAATCCACCCAGAAGAAACTGCTGCGCTCGGAGTCGATGCGCAGTTCGTCCTCCACATCTGCACGGTCGCCTTCGCTCTGGAAATAGCCGCTGGGCTCCTGTTTCCAGATGCCGGCGCCGACGGTGATACCGGTCAGTCCGGCGGCCTGGGTGGCGGGAGCAAGGACGAGGAGACCAAGAAGAGCGGGCAGGAAAAGAGTGTTGCGCATACGGATTACCAGGAAAGCGAAATGGATGCTCCGTACCCTACACGCTGCCGGCCGTCCTTTCCGTGTGGCCGTCACAGTTCCGAGGTCGCCCCGGCGCATCGGCCTCCGCGCCCATCCCGTCGGCCGGTTCACTGCCGGGGGCGGCGGTCGCCGTTGACGATCTTGGCGGTGAAGACGCTGCTGCCGTAGGCTTCGAAGGCCCAGCGCATGGTATCGGACAGGAGTTGCATCACTTGGTCGAACTCGCCGAACACGTGCGTGCTCATCCTGCCGGCGTGCACTTCCAGGTCGCTCGCCTGCAGGCGCTGGACCACCGCACGCACCGGATCCTTGTAGGCATCGGCAAACGGAAAGAAACTCAGTTCAACGGAGACGAACATCATCAAGCCTCCCGCAAGGAGATGATCCTGCAATGGTAGAACACAGGGCGCAACCACCCAATGCGGTCACTGCCCGGGCGCCGGTTGCCTTACGGCCATCGCCACCCCGACCACGGCAATAACGATACCCAGCAGGGCCAACCAGCCCAGCCTTTCCCCGAACAGGAACCAGGCTTCCAGCGCGGTCACCGGCGGCACCAGGTAGAACAGGCTGGCGACCCGCGACGCCTCGCCACGCCGGATCAACGCCATCAGCAGCAGAATGGCAGCAATGGACAGGCCGAAGATCAGCCACAGCAGGGTCAGCGCAAAGGTGGGCGTCCAGTCGATCTGGCGGGTTTCGAACAGCAGCGCAGCCACCCCCAGCACACTGGTGGCACCGAGAAACTGGATGAAGGTTCCGGTGGTGAGGGGCATGCCGGTGCAATACCGTTTCTGGTACAGCGTACCAATGGAGATGCCCACCAGGCCGATACCGGCACAACCCAGGGCCGCCCAGCCATACCCCGCGAACAGCGTTCCCGCCTCCAGGTCCAGTTGCTCCTGCAGGACCAGCACCACGCCCACCAGGCCGAGCACGATGCCCGCCCACTGTCTGCCCGACAGCCGTTCCGCCAGCCAGGAACGGGCCAGCACCGCGGTCAGCAGCGGCTGCAGCCCCACGATGAGGGCAGTGACGCCGGCAGGCATCCCCAGTTGGATCGCCGAGAAGACACCGCCGAGATAGGCAGCGTGAACAAGCACGCCGGCAACGGCGATATGCAGCCAGAGCGCCGGTGTCTCCGGCCAGCGCTCGTTCATCAGACGAATGATCAGATACAGCACCGCCAGCGTGCAGACGAAGCGCACGAACAGGAACGTGAACGGCTCGGCGTAGGGAAGCCCGAACTTGGCACCGATGAAGCCGGTACTCCAGAGCAACACGAACAGGACCGGCATGGCTTTCAGCCAGAGGCCATTGAGCGGGCTCGATTCCACGGCGGGTCGGAATGCCATGCGGACTCCGGGGCAGTTGGTGACGGACGAGCGCGGCGCCGCGCACCGCGGCGCGACGGCAATGCTGGGGGGGAGTATACCGGAAGTGTCCGCGGAGCCCGCCTGCCGGCGGCGACTCAGTGATTGAGGCGTGGGCGCGACGGGACGGAAGCTGCGGGGCGGCGCCAGGGGGCGTTGCCGCCGGCCTTGCCGGACAGCGCACGGGCACGACGGACGTCGACGGCGGCGGCCGCGGTCAGTTCATCCGCGAGGCGGCGACTGACACGCTCCACGGCAACATACTGCCGATCGCCCTCGGGAACGGCCAGGGTGCGCTCGACCCGCTCCAGCATATGGTCCAGCCGCCAGAGCGGCCGCAGGTAGAGCCGATGCAGTGCCCGGCTCACGCCGCTGACCGGAAACGCATTCTTGATCGCCCAGCCACCCCCGGCCCGCGCGTGCCACTCGCTGGACCGGAGCCGGCGGCGAAGGGCACGGAGCCCCTTGCGGTATTCCCGCCGGGTTTCGGCCGCGCGCCCGGGGTCTGTGACCACGCGGGAGAGCGTCGCGGCCCACGCATGCATGGAGCGGACCTGGGCCATCAGTTCACGGAAACTGTGCTCGGTGTGCGCACGCCGGCGGTGCCGGAATGCCCGCTCCACCGAAGGCTGGAACAGCGGCACCTGTTCGGCCACGCTCGGCAGACGCAGGTTCTGCGAGGCGCCGCGATCATACCAGGCCAGCGCGTCCACCGCGGTGCGCGGGTGGCGCCGCTCAGGGGGCAAGTCGGAAAGAGCCTCGAGGAGTTCCGAGGCCGAGAGCCGGCCGTGCTCGGCGTGCCAGTGGCGCAACCGTTCCCCGGCCACATAGTTCACCACGATGGCCAGCGCCCCGGCGCTCAGGTAACCGGGACGCACGCGGAAGCGCTCCGCCACCTGCCGCGGATAACGATCCATCAGCTGAACCAGGGAACGCCAGTATGCGTCACGTTCGCTCATCGCAGGCCTCCGCCGATCTCGACCCGTGCCTCGTTCTCGCCAGTATAGACAACCGCGTGTCTCCGCCAGGCTACAGTCCAGGCCCCGCCGCGCCTCGGGTTTCCGCAGCGCACCAAAAAAGACACCGCTAAAATACTGATCACGCTTGTATTAATTCGACCCCTGACGGGCCAAGTTTTTTGTTGCGGCCGTCACATTTCGGAGCTATACCAGAAAAGCGGCTACAGGCTTTGCCCGGCTTTTCGGTCTGACGTTACCACCCCGGCAGTACGCAAGGTGGAGACGCGGGTTCCCTGGCCTGCGCCGCGTTGTGCAGATAACAGAACAACAGACGATGCTGGAGGAGAGAGATGAGTAACAAGCATTCCGAAAACGGAAGCATGGCCCCTGCCTCGGAAGAATCCCAGGGCGTCTCGAGAAGGAAATTCCTGCTGGGTTCGGCAGCCACGGCCGGCGCGGTCGCAACCGGCTTCCCGATGATCTCGCGGGCCGAAACCACCACGCTGCGTTTCCAGAGCACCTGGCCCAGCCAGGACATCTTCCACGAGTTCGCATCAGACTACACCCGTATCGTCAACGAGATGTCCGGCGGCCGTCTGCGGCTCAACCTGCTGCCGGCGGGGGCCGTGGTCGGCGCACTGCAACTGCAGGATGCCGTCATCTCCGGTGCCCTGGACGGCGGCCATGGGGTCTCTGCGTACTGGTACGGCAAGAACAAGGCGTTCTCGCTGTTCGGCACGCCTCCCCCCTTCGGCTGGGATGCGCACCAGTTCCTGGCCTGGGTGAAATACGGGGGCGGACAGGAACTCTACAACGAACTCCTGCAGGACATCGTCAAGGTCAATCTGGTCGGTTTCCTGACCGGCCCCATGCCCACGCAGGCGCTGGGCTGGTTCAAGGATCCGATTACCGAACCGGGCGACCTGCGCGGCATGCGCTACCGGACGGTGGGCCTTGCCGCCGACCTGATGCGGGAGTTCGGTGCGGCGGTGACGATCATGGGCGGCGGCGATATCGTCCCGGCCATGGACCGCGGCCTGCTGGACGGCGCGGAGTTCAACAACCCCTCCTCCGATCGCCTGCTTGGTTTCCCCGACGTCAGCAAGGTGTGGATGCTGCGCAGCTACCATCAGGACTGCGAGTGCTTCGAGATCATCTTCAGCAAGCGTCGCTTCGACGGCCTTCCGGACGAACTCAAGGCCATACTCAAATACGCCTCGGAGGCAGCCTCGTCGGACATGTACTGGAAGGCGATGAGGCGGTATCCGGAGGATCTGGAGAAGCTGCGCACGGAAGGCGGGGTGCAGACCTACATCACGCCCGACTCGGTACTGCAGGCCCAGCTCGAGGCGTGGGACAAGGTGATCGAGCGCGAATCCGCCCAGAGCGAGTTCTTCAAGAAGGTGATCGATTCCCAGCGCGCCTTCTGCGAGAAAACCGTGGCTTTCCACCTGGAGGGGAACACGCCCAAGGAGCCTGCCTACGAGCACTTCTTCGGTCGCAAGCCCGACGCTGAATCAAGGCGCGTCTGAACTCTCGGACGTTAAGGAAGCGCTGATTCATTCCCGCGCTCGCGTTGCCCCTGGCCACGAACGAAAATCGGACTCGAGCGCGAACACCGGAATGAATCAGCGCTTCCTTAATCCGGGGATGGGCGACAACCCTGCCCATCCCCGGATTCTGGACGTGGGAGGCCCAACCGGCCTGCCTCGCGACTGTGCCTTATTCCGGAGTTGGACATGCAGAAGTTTCTGTTCCTCATCGATCACATCAGCACCTGGGCGGGCAAAATCTTCGCCTGGGCGATCCTGATACTCACCTTCACCGTCAGCTACGAAGTGTTCATGCGCTATGTCATGCGCGACCCCACCGAGTGGGCGTATGACACCAGCTATATCCTCTACGGCACGCTGTTCATGATGGCGGGCGCCTATGCCCTGTCACGGAACGGGCATGTGCGCGCTGACGTGGTCAGCCGCTACCTGCCGGTGCGCGTCCAGGCCGGGATGGACCTGGTGCTGTATTTCATTTTCTTCTTCCCGGGAATCCTCGCGCTGGTCTATGCGGGCTACCATTTCGCCGCCCTGTCCTGGGCGATGGGCGAGCGCAGTTCGTTCAGCCCGGGCGGACCGCCGCTCTACCATTTCAAGACAATCATTCCTATCTGCGGTGTACTCCTCACGCTACAAGGCATTGCGGAAGTCACCCGCTGCATCATGTGCCTGCGCAACGGCTACTGGCCCCTGCGGCTCGACGACGTCCAGGAGATAGACGTCCAGGAGCACGTGCCGGTCAACAAGCGTGACGAAATCGAGGAGATGCGGTCATGACGGACCCCCAGATCGGAATACTCATGCTGGGGATCCTGGTGCTGGTCATCATGCTCGGATTCCCCATCGCCTTCACGCTGATCGCCATGGGCGTGATCTTCGGCTACATCGCCATCGGCGACATCATCTTCTCGCTGCTGGTGCAGCGCGCGTACGGCGTCATGTCGAACGATGTGCTGATCGCCGTCCCGCTGTTCCTGTTCATGGGCTACATCGTTGAACGGGCGAATATCCTGGACAGACTGTTCTTCAGCCTGCAGTTGGCGGCGCGCAACGTACCGGCCTCGCTGGCCGTGGCCAGCCTTGTGACCTGTGCGCTGTTCGCCACCGCCACCGGCATCGTCGGCGCGGTGGTCACGCTGATGGGTCTGCTGGCCCTGCCGGCCATGCTGAACGCCGGTTACGACAAGAAACTGGCCAGTGGCGTGATCTGTGCCGGGGGCTGCCTGGGCATACTGATCCCGCCCAGTATCATGCTGATCCTCTATGGCGCCATGGCCGGGGTGTCGGTGGTCCGGCTGTATGCTGCGGCGCTTATTCCCGGCCTGCTGCTCGCAGGGCTCTACATTATCTACGTGATGGCCCGGGGAATGATCAACCCGAAGATCGCCCCCAAGCTGCCGAAGGAGCAGGCGGATGTGCCCTTGCTCACGGTGTACTGGGGGCTGCTGACCTCGTTCGTGCCCCTGGCCGTGCTGATACTGTCCGTGCTCGGCGCCATTCTGTTCGGTCTGGCGACACCGCATGAAGCGGCCGGGATCGGCGCCCTGGGCGGACTGTGTCTCGCCATTGCCTACCGGCAGTTGACGCTGGCCCGGCTGAAGGAAGCAGTCTTCCTCACGGCCAAGACCAGCGCCATGGTGTGCTGGCTGTTCGTGGGCGCCTGGATCTTCTCGTCGGTCTTCTCGCTGCTGGATGGCCACTCGGTGATCGAACACTGGGTGCTGGCACTGGACCTGACGCCGCTGCAGTTCCTGATCCTGGCGCAGTTGATCATCTTCCTGCTGGGCTGGCCGCTGGAGTGGACCGAGATCATCATCATCTTCGTGCCCATCTTCCTGCCGCTGCTGCCGCTGTTCGGGATTGATCCGCTGTTCTTCGGCGTGCTGGTGGCGCTGAACATCCAGACCTCGTTCCTGACACCCCCCATGGCCATGTCCGCCTTCTACCTGAAGGGGATCGCGCCAGGGCATGTCCAGCTCATGGACATATTCAGGGGCATATTCCCGTTCCTGGGCATGGTGCTGATCGCCATGGTCATTCTGTACAACGTGCCGGAGATCGCCCTGTGGCTGCCGAAATCGCTGTACGGATGACGTCCTGAGCGCTCCCTCCCGGTTCCGGCAGACCCAGCGCCGGGGCCGGGAGTCACACCGGGCACGGACCGGGCTCCCGCATGCGCCTCCTGCCTGCAACCATTCATCGGAAACCTGTCGCCAGTGACTTGAATACCCCTGCCCCGGAGGGTTTATCGTGTCCCTGGTACCCGGAGTCAGAACCTCACTCTGGACACTAGGGAGACGAGCATGCTGCCAACCACGATGAAGGCCGTTCAACTGACCCGCCACGGGGGTCTCGACGCCCTGTCCTATCGGGAGGATGTCCCCGTCCCCGAACCGGCCCCCGGCGACGTGCTGATCGAGGTCAGCGCCTGTGGAATGAACAACACCGACGTCTGGGTGCGCGAGGGCGCCTACGGCACGGAAACCGACCCTGCCAGCGTGTCCACCTGGCGCCGCGGCCGATCGACGCTCACCTTTCCCCGCATCCAGGGCACGGACACCGTGGGCCGTATCGTGGCGGTAGGGTCCGGGGTGGACGAACGCCGCATCGGGGAACGCGTGATGGTGGACTTCAGCCTGTACAACCGCGACGACGACAGCCTGGCGGACATCGACTATATCGGCCATGGACGCGACGGCGGCTACGCGGAATTCACCACGGTGCCGGCCGGGAATGCGCATGTGGTGGACACCGACATGAGCGACGCCGAACTGGCCACCTTCTGCTGCGCCTATCTGACCGGCGAGCACATGCTGGAGCGCGCCCGCCTGAAGGCAGGGGAGCGGGTGCTGGTCACCGGCGCGTCCGGCGGCGTCGGCTCCGGGATCATCCAGCTGGCACGGGCGCGCGGCGCCATACCATACGCGGTGACCAGTCCCGGCAAGGAAAAGGCCATGCAGGACATCGGCGCCGAAGACGTCATCAGCCGGGAAAGCGGCGATCTGGTGGAGGCCGTGGAGCAGATGACCGGCGGCGCGGCCATCGACGTCGTCGCCGATCTGGTGGCCGGCCCGCTGTTCAACGACCTGCTGCGCATTCTGCGGCCGGAGGGGCGCTACACCACCGCCGGCGCCATTGCGGGGCCGGTGGTGCAACTGGACCTGCGGACCATGTATCTCAAGCATCTGCAATTGCATGGGTCCTCCCAGGGCACCCGCGCCGACTTCCGGCGCCTGGTCCGCTACATCGAGACCTCGGCCATCAAGCCCTTGCTGCAACGGACCTACCGCTTGTCGGAGTTCCACCGCGCACAGACCGACTTCATGAACAAGTCCTTCATCGGCAAGCTGGTGGTGGTACCCGACAGCAAGTGGGAGGCGATCGGGCGCCCTCATGCCGGCTGACAGGAACGGGCGGCTGCGCTCACTGCGCATGGTGGACGTGGATGTCGGTGGCGACATCCACCGCGTCGTGCTGGGCGGCGTGCGCCCCTGTCCCGGCCACACCGTGCGCGAACGCATGCACTTCCTGGAACATCAGGCGGACGGCCTGCGACGGCTGCTGATCTCGGAGCCATTCGGCAACGACAGCATGTGCGTGGACCTGGTGATGCCGGCGGGCATCCCGGAGGCGGAAATGGGCTTCGTCATCATGGAAGTGATGGGCTACCCCTACTATTCCGGGTCCAACACAGTGGCCACCGCCACCGCCGTTCTGGAAACCGGTTTGATACCAAGACGCAAGCGCCGTCAGAGACTGCTGCTGGAAAGCCCCGGCGGTGTCGCAACGGTGCTCGTGGGATACCGCGGCGGCCACGTCCACACGGTCACCACCCAGGGCAGCGCGGCCTTTATCCAGGCCGGCGACCAGGTTGTGGATGTTCCCGGCTTCGGCCCGGTGCGTTACGACCTGGCCTGGAGCGGTGGCTATTACGTGCTGGTGGATGCCGCCGACCTGGGACACCAGATCGGCCGGGACAGTGTTGACGCCATGCTCTGCACGGCCGATGCGGTGATACGGGCGGTACAGGTCCGTTTCCTGCACCAGCATCCGGAACTGGGTGAAGTGGGCCTGCCGCGTTTCCTGCATTTCATGGGACCTGTGGAAGCCACCGCCGACGGCAGCCTGCGCTCCCTGTCCGCCACCTATGGCCATCCCGGCGTGATCTGGCGCTGCCCGACCGGAACCGGCACCTCCGCACGGCTGGCGTTGTTGCATCGGCGGGGCCTGATCTCGGCGGGCACCGAACTGACCACGATCTCGCCGCACGGCCATGCCTTCAATGGCCGCATCATCAGCGAAACACGAGTGGGTGATTATGCCGCCATCGAGAGCACGATCACGGCGCGGCCGTACATCACGGCCTACATCGACCTCACCGTGAATCTGGATGCACCCTGGGTCAGGGATTACGCGCTGGACGAGGTGCTGCTCGAGGGGAGCATGCCTTACTGATGCCGCGGGACATCGTGCTTACGGCTCGGCGGATCGCACCGACCAGCCGCGGGTCAGCGCCTGCTCCACGTCGTCCGCCTCCAACGGCATGGAGATGTAGTAGCCCTGCGCCTGGTCGCAGCCCAGTGCGGAGAGCAGGGCCAGCGTCTCGCGATCCTCCACGCCTTCACCGACCACCTGCAGTTCCAGGTCTTTGGCAATCTGGACGATGCGCTTGAGCATCTGCCGCTCCCGCGGTTTCCGCGGGGCGTACTGGATGAACGAACGATCCAGCTTCAGGATGTCCACGGGCAGCTTGCGGATGAACGCCAGCGACGCGTAGCCGGTACCGAAGTCATCGATGGCGATACGCACGCCCTGCTCGCGCAGACCCTGCAACAGGTGCAGGTGCTGCTGGTCGATTTCGGTCAGCGCTGTCTCGGTGACCTCCAGTTCCAGGGATGACGGCGGCAGCGCCGATTTCGCCAGCAGCGTTTCGACGTGCTTCAGCAGCGCCCCGCTCATCAGGTTGCGGGAGGAGACGTTGACGGCAACCGAGGGCTCGCCGTGCGCCCGCCACTGCAGGCTCTGGCTGATCGCGGCCTGGAGGACCCAGCGGGTCAGATCCTCGATCATGGCCGTGTCTTCCACCAGCGGAATGAAATGCGAGGGCGACATTTCGCCATGGACCGGATGATGCCAGCGGATCAGCGCCTCGACGCCCGCGTAGCTATGGGTGGCCAGATCCAGTTTGGGCTGGTACACCAGGCGCATCTCGTCCTCGCGCAGGGCGCGCGGGATCTCGCCCAGCAGGTGCATATCCGCCCGCCGGCTGTTCTCTTCCGCGTTATCGTAGACGCCGACAGCGAGGCCCCGCTCCTGCGCCCGCCTGGCCGCGGCGGCGGCCTGTACGAACAGTTCCTCCGGATCGGCCTGCTGCACGGGCGAACGGGCCACGCCCATGACCGTATCCACGTAGACGTGCATCTGGCCGAGTTGCAGCGTGGATCGGACCAGGCTGCGAAGCTCCCCTTCCGGCAGCGCACCGGGCCGGCCCTGCTCGGTGGCCTCCACCACCATCAGCTCGTCACTGCCGGTGCGGCCGAAGATCGCCTGCCCCGACAGGCTTTGTCCGAAGCGACCGGTCAGTGCCCGCATGAGGGAGTCGGCACCCCGGTAGCCGAACGAGCTGACCAGGTCGTCGTAGTTCGCCACCTTGACGGCGGTAACCACCAGCTCCCGCTCCCTGCCGATGGCATGCCGGAGGCCGTGCACCAGTTGCAGCGCCAGACGCAGCGTGCCGGACAGGTTGGGAGCGGCGGTCGCGCGATCCGTGTGCAGATGCCAGTCCAGCAATCCGGACTGCACCCGGGAGATCATGAACAGCGAACCCAGCGTATAGCCGACGATGGCGATCCACAGAGCCCGTACCACCCAACTGGCTTCCGCGTAGGGCACGCCGGTCAGTATCCACGCGGCGCCCGGACCCACCAGCACGCCCCCGATAAAGCCGCAGATGGCACCGCCAGCCGCCCGGAACCGGAAAGCGGCCAGTATGGTCGGGGCGTACATGAAATGCGCGTAGGCCGAGGGGGTGCCGCCGTCGCGGATGACGAAAGCCATCGCCACCACCATGCCGAGCAGAATCAGGCCGACACTGGCCGCCAGGCTGTCAGTCAGCCCAAGCACCCTTCTGAGCAACACATGCGACCAGCCCGTCACTCCCGGCTCGCGCAATGGGAGACCCTCATTCCATTCGGTACGACGAGGTTGCGCCGATCAATTCCCGGGCGCGAACGCGGCCATTGATCGGCACTTCCTGAAGGAAATGCCGGAAAACGCTCGTTGATATTATTGGGTTCGCAGGCGTCGGTTCTGCGCTTTCCGGCCATTCCAGAATGACAAAAGCGCTTGACCGGCGCAATTCACCGACGGGGAATTTCCCGTTCAGCATGCGATATTTGTGACGGGTTAGGCCTTTCTGAGCCGGAACCCGGAAAACGCTGGAATATTCATATCCGCGCGATATCCTCAGCGAAAATCGAACAAGGAAAACGTCGCCATGACAATCATGATCATCGGTCTGCTCATTTTTCTCGGTGCACACTCGGTGCGCATCGTCGCGGAGGACTGGCGGAACGCCCAGATCGCGAGGCTGGGAGAGGGGCCGTGGAAAGGGGTGTATTCGCTGGTCTCGGTGGTTGGTCTGGGTCTGGCCATCTGGGGCTACGGCATGACCCGCACCGACCCGGTCTTCGTCTGGTTCCCGCCGGCGGGCATGGTGCATCTGGTCGCCCTGCTGATGATTCCGGCATTCATCCTGCTGGTCGCCACCTACGTGCCGGGCAACAGTCTCCGCGCCAGGCTGAAACACCCCATGCTGCTCAGCGTGAAGATCTGGGCCTTCGCCCACCTGCTCGCCAACGGCCGGCTCGGGGACATCATTTTCTTCCTGGCCTTCCTGGTCTGGGCAATCCTTGCCTTCCGTGCCGCGCGCCAGCGGGACCGGGCCATGCCGGACACCGGCACCACGGCCGCCACCAGCCGGGGCGCCGATGTGGTGACGGTGGTGGTGGGCCTGGCGGCCTATGTGGTGTTCGCGTTCTACCTGCACATCTGGGTCACCGGCGTCCCCGTGTTCCGGTAGCGGATGCTCAGAAATGCTGCGAACGCCGCCTTGCCAGCGCGCGCGAATGGCTCCGCAGAACCCCATGGGAATAGATCAGTGTTTCCCTAGAACCCGGCTGTGCAGACAGGCGAGCACATCCGCCATCACGGCATTGATCGCCTGATAGGCAGAGGCCGGTGCCGACAGCATCTCCGCTGCCGACTGGATGTAGGGCCCGGCGACCAGTTCGTGCTCGCAATGGCGAATGATCTCCCGCGCTGAATCGGGCGTGGTCTCCAGGTGAAACTGCAGGCCGATCACGTGATCGCCGAGCTGGAACGCCTGGTTTTCACAGGCGACGCCGCGTGCAAGCTGCACGGCGCCGCGGGGCAGCTCGAACGTTTCGCCGTGCCAGTGAAACACCCGGAGCGTGTCCGGGAAACGGAAGGTACCGGCGGCACCGGCGGTCGCCGTCACCGGAAACCAGCCGATTTCCTTCTCCGGGCTGGCCGTTACGCTCGCGCCCATGGCGCTGGCGATGAGCTGCGCTCCCAGGCAGATCCCCAGTACCGGCGTGCCACTGGCGACAACCTGGCGTATGAGGTGTTTCTCGCTCGCCAGCCAGAGATAATCGCGCTCATCGTTCACGCTCATTGGGCCGCCCATGACCACGAGCAGGTCCATGGCATCCGGCGGCGGCAGCTCCGATGATTCGAACAGACGGCTGCAGGTGATCTGGTAGCCCGCATTCTCCAGCCAGGGCCCGATACTGCCCAGCCCCTCGAACGGTACATGCTGCAGATAGTGTGCACGCATGACATCTCCTTCTGTCACCTGGCCAGACGTCAATCAGGGATGGAAAGCACCACGTTGCCTGTCACCGCCCCCCGTTCGACCAGGGCATGGGCTTCGGCCGCCCGGGACAACGGCAGGCGTGCGGCGATGGCATGCTGCAGCGCGCCCGCCTCCAGCAGCCGGGTGACGCCGGAGATGGCGCGCCTGCGATCGGCGTCGGACAGGTTGTAGACAATGAAGAACTGCACCGCCACGTTCTTCACGATGGAGGTAAAGAACGGCACGGTCACCTCGCCCGCATCGCTGCCATAGGCAATGATCTCCCCGCCGGAGGCGGCCACGGCGGCATCCAGCGCCGCATTGCCCGAGAATTCCACCTCGATGGTGCGATCGACTCCGCGGCCGTCGGTCAGCTCCATCAGGCGCTGCTGCACCGGTTCGTCGCGATAGTTGATCACGACGTCGGCCCCGAGCCCTCTCGCTATGGCGGCCTTCTCCGCGCTGCTCACGGTGGTGAACAGCCGCGCCGCCCCCGCGTAGCGGGCCATCTGCAGGGCATACTGACCGACGCTGCCGGCGCCGCCCGCAACCAGGACGGTCTTGCCGGCGACCCCGCCGTTGCAGTGGACGGCGTGGTAGGCCGTCAATGCGGGAATGCCGAGACAGGCGCCCACCGCCTCGTCCACGCCATCGGGCAACGGTACCGCCTGCCCCCGCGGCAGCACCACGTATTCCGCTGCAGTCCCGTGCGGACGCTGCCAGGCAGCATTCCACACCCAGACACGATCACCCACGCAACCGGCATCAACGCCTTCACCGACGGCATCGACCACACCCGCGCCATCGCTATGCGGGACGATCCGGTCGAAGGGCAGTTCCCTGCTTCGCACGCCGCCGCGCGTCTTCACGTCGGACGGGTTGACCCCGGACCAGCTCAGACGCACGCGGACCTCGCCCGGACCGGGCTCGGGCATCGGCAGGTCGATCAGTTGCAGGACGTCGTCGGCAGGCCCGACCCGCTGGTAGGCAATGGCTCGCATCTCACTCCCCCGTCGCTCTTGTGATGATGGCCTATCATAGCGTCGGCGGCGCCCGGAAACACATCGTGGGCAGCCGGACGCGGCCCACGATGATGGACGGACGTGCTTACGGTTCGGCGTTCCAGATGGCACAGCGGTGAGTGACGGCGAAATCTTCCGCGGTCAGTTCCCCCGCTGCGGGGGTGGTCAGTTCCATCATCCGCGGGGTGCTGTTGGTGGAAAACGCCGGCCAATGGGGATCCGCGCCGTCCGGGTCGTTGGGATTGCCCTCCCGGGCGAACTGCGTCCAGTAGCGGATCATCTGCCCGGAGAGCGCCACCTGGTCCTCCGTCACACCGGCACGGCCCTCGAACTCCTCCGCCGAATCCAGCAGGTAAGGGATTTCGAAGGCATGCGAAGCACCCAGGTCCAGCCCGGGAGGGCTGATCGGCAGCAGGCTCAGCGGCGCATCGCGGTCCGCGAACTCGTAGGCATAGGTGCTCACCAGCCCGGCCAGGGCACCGGCTTGCTGAAGGGCGCTGCACGCGAAAACCACGTCGGTCCCAATGGCGCTCATTGCCTGCCAGACATTGTCGCCGAAGGCGCCGAGCGGATAGGCGGCGCTGACCAGGCTCACCAGCTCGTCGTCTTCCGCGACCCCGAGGAAGGCCGCGATTTCGGCCTCGTAGTCTTCCGGCTCGGGCGGGGTGGCCCCTTGCAATGCATCAATCGCGATGAACAGCGTGTATTCGTCCAGGTTGGTCCCGGTGAGCACCGGCACCTGATTGAAATCCCCCGTGGCCAGGCCCTGCGCGATGGAGTGCGGCAGTATGGCCGGGTTGATGTTGGGGATCACGCCGGTCCCCACCTCGATATCGGACTGGGCAGCGAGCACGTCCGCCACGTCCAGTCCGCGCAGGCATGCCACGTCATCGCAGTCACCGAAACCCGCACCGATGGCCTCGGCTGCCTCCAGGCTGCGCTGTGCCGGCGAATACGAACCGCTCTGCACGATGGCCCGGTGGAACAGGCCATCGGTGTCGGGAGACACCAGCAACGACATCACGCTATGGCCGCCTGCCGACTCGCCGAAGATCGTCACCCGGTCCGGGTCGCCGCCGAACGCGGCGATATTCTCCTGCACCCATTCCAGCGCTGCCTTCTGATCCATCAGGCCGTAACTGCCTGAGCCGCCCTGCTCATCGCTGAGCGCGGGGTGTGCCAGAAACCCCAGCGCGCCGAGCCGGTAGTTGATGGTCACGACCACCACGCCCTGCCCCACCAGACGGACAGGGTTGTAGCTCCCACCGCCGGAACCGCCGATGAAGGCGCCGCCGTGAATCCAGATCATCACCGGGTGGCCGTCGCCGTCGACGGGGGTGTAGACGTTCAGGTACAGGCAGTCCTCCTCCACACTGCCTGCGCCCAGCACACCTGCCGCCTGCGGGCAGTCTGCTCCGAACGCGACAGCCTCCAGCACCGCCTCACGCTCGGGCGCCGGCTCAGGCGGGGCGAAACGCAGATCACCGACCGGCGCGGCGGCATAGGGGATGCCGAGGAAGCGCAGCATCGCGCCATCTTCCGCCCCCTCTCCGCGAACGTCACCCTGCGCCGTACTGCGCTGCAGGGGATCCGTCCCGGCATCGTTATCCGAATCCGAACTGGAAAAACAGCCGCTGGCCAGGCTGCCGGCCAACAGTACGCTTGCAAGCACTCCACCCGCGCGCAGGCGGACGTTGAAGATTCCCATGCTCTCCTCCCTCGTGCCCGTCACCGGGCGCCGGAAAGGCGACAGTACGGGCTTATGATTTATTCTGATACATAAAAATATAATGTCTTATCAGCAAGAGCAAATCGCTTTCCGCCTTCCGGCGCTGTGTACTTCGTCAGCATCAGGGAATGGTCTCTCTTCGCTGACACACGGGAGCGGGCGGGCCAGAGTTCCACCCGGCAGCCCGGGGGAACGGGGAAATGCTCAGGAAGGATCGGCAGCCGCGGACGCGGCTTGTTGATGCTGGTCGTGCATGATGGCGGCGGTGGTTGCATCAGCGGGGAAAAAGGACTCGATGGCCAGCTCCGACAGGCCGATGTCCAGCGGGGTACCGAACACCGTGGTTGTTCCCAGGAACCGGAGCACGCCATCGTCGGTGACCAGTTCAAGCGGGATGGCCAGGCCGGCGAAATCCGTGCGCGGTCCGGCATTCCCCGGTCGGGCGGCGGGCGGCACCGGGTATCCCCTGAGTTCATCGATCAGGGCGGGCAGGCCGGTATCAGCGGCGTTCTCCATCTGCTGGGCCAGGCGAAGCAGGACCAACTCACGCCACTCCCGGAAGTTGACGATACGCGAGGCGAGGCCCGCCGGATGCAGGCTCAGTCGCAGCGCATTGACGGGGGGTTCGAGCAACTCGGGCGCCACGTCCGCCAGCAACCGCTGCACCGGCGTGTTCGCGGCGAGCATTGTCCAGTGGCGGTCGATCGCCAGGGCGGGGTAGGGTTCGTGCCCCTTCAGGATCATCTCCACCACCCGTCGGGCCGCGGCGAAATCCGGGTCATCCATGGAACGCTCCCGGTAGACGGGCGCAAAGCCGGCCGCCACCAGCAGTACATTCCGCTCCCGCAGGGGCACGTCCAGCTGTTCGCACAGGCGCAGCAGCATCTCCCGGCTCGGGGCGGAGCGGCCGGACTCGACGAAACTCAGGTGGCGCTGGGATATATCCGCCTCCGTGGCCAGTGCGAGCTGGCTGAGGCGCCGCCGCTGCCGCCATTCCCGAAGCAGATCCCCGACCGGTCGGCTGTCGTCATGCATGGCCTAACCATAGCGCCAATGCCGGGGCCTGGCCATTACCTGGCAGGTAATCGCCAGCAGCGCAAAACCGGCGGAGGATCGACTGCGTGGTCCGGCAACCGCCGGGCCCGGGAAAGTTCAAGGAGACAGTCATGAATGGCAACAACGCATCGTCAAATCTGCGGCAACTGCTCTGGCTCGACGCCGTCACCTGTCTGGGCATGGGCCTGGTGCTGGTGGTCGGAGCCGGGTGGCTCGCCGGCCTGACCGGCCTGCCCTCCGCCCTGCTGGTTTTCGCCGGCGCGCTGCTGTTCCCCTCGGCGGCGCTCATGGCGTACACGGCAGGTCGTGCCGACAAGCCGGCCCCGCTGATGTGGATGATCATTGGCGGCAACGTGCTGTGGATCGCCGCCAGCCTGGCGCTGATGTTCGGGCCCTGGTTCACCCCCGGCGTGACGGGGCAGATCTTCATTGGCATCCAGGCGCTGGCCGTCGCCGTGCTGGCAGGGCTGGAGCATGTCGCCTGGCGGGATGCCGGACGCTTCGCGGCGCCGGCCTGAGACCGTGCTGCGGGCACGGACAGTCGTAAAGCCGTCAGCGCTTCCGGAAGGAAGCGCTGGTCGATTCCTACATTCGCGCTCGTGTCCGGCTTTCGTGCTTAACAATCGGATTCGAGCGCGAACGTGGGAATAAACAGCGCCTCCTTAACCGGCCTCGCGCACGCGTGCCGCCGGCCACGCGCGAATGGTCGCGGTGGCCGTTGCGCTGGCCACCAGCAATCCGTCCTGCATCAGTTCGCCGGCCAGAAAGCAGATGCTGCCCGACTTGGTGATACGACCGACGCCGTGCAGCAGACCCGGACGGGCCGGAGCCAGGAACTGCACGTTCAGATTGACCGTGGGGGCGAACTCGCCCTCGGCCAGCGTCGCGGCCAGTGCGGGCCCCATGGTGTCGTCCAGCATGGCGGCGAGAAAGCCGCCCTGGACGTTCCCCGCCGGGTTCAGAAACGCCTCGCTGGCACGGAACTCGGCCTCCAGCACACCCCGTTCGGCATCCACCCGCAGAACCCGCATGCCCAGCGTCCGGGCGGCTCTCGGCGCAGGCATGCGGCCTGCCTGCATCTGCCAGAAAAACGCATTCGGATCCATGGTCAGTACTCCCCAAGCTATTGGTACGACACCACTGAGGCGGATTTTCGGCCAGCCTGTCCGTTTCCGTAGTGTCCGGGACAGCTACTGACAGCGTGCTGTCAGTAGCCGGAGCAATGTTTCGGGGTGAACCTGTGCCTGACGATTGCATTTCTCCGAACTTCCACTATATTAGTTGCTATCAACTTAATTGTGCACAATCTAATGACAACCAAGTCTGAATCCCTGCCGACCCCGCTCGCACTTGACGAGCAACTCTGTTTCGCCGTCTACGCGGCCACGCTGGCCATGAAACGGGTGTACCGCCCATTGCTGGACGAACTTGGCCTCACCTACCCCCAGTACATCGTGCTGCTGGCGCTGTGGGAAACGGACGGGCTGAGCGTTTCCTCCCTTGGCGACCGCCTGATGCTGGACTCCGGCACACTGACACCGCTGCTCAAGCGCATGGAAACCGCCGGGCTGCTCCGCCGGGAGCGCGGCGTCAAGGACGAGCGCCAGGTTTTCGTGCACCTCACCGATCAGGGGCTGGCGCTGCGCGAGCGCGCCGCCGCCGTCCAGTACCAGGTTGCCTGCGCCAGCGAATGCAGCAACAGCCAGCGCCGTGAACTGATTCAGGCGCTGACCGGCCTACGAGCGTCTCTGCTGAAGCACGAGACGCCCTGAACATCCCACCACAATGACAGGAGCGAGCAACATGGATACACCCGAGAAGATCGTCTACCAGGCCAACGCAAAAGCGACCGGTGGCCGCGACGGCAAGGCCGTTTCCTCGGACGGCGTGCTGGACGTGAAACTGAGCGTGCCGAAGGAAATGGGCGGTGCCGGTGGCAACGCCACGAACCCGGAACAACTGTTCGCAGCAGGCTATTCCGCCTGTTTCCTGGGAGCGATGAAATACGTTGCCGGGCAGAAGAAAGTGAAATTGCCGGAAGACACGCAGGTGGCTGCCACGGTGGGCATCGGCCCGATTCCCACCGGCTTTGCCATCGCGGTGGAGCTGGAAGTCGACATCCCTGGCCTGGACAAGGAGCAGGCCCGACAGATCGTGGAAGCCGCCCACGTGGTCTGCCCCTACTCCAACGCCACCCGGGGCAATGTCGACGTCAAGCTGAAAGTCGCATAGGGAAACACTGATTCATTCCCACGTTCGCGCTCGTGTCCGCTTTTCGTTCGTGGCCAGAAGCAAGCCGCCGCAGGTAGTGGTTCTACCCGTGGTGGCTTGCGACGCCGCCACGGGCGATGCGGCCGAGCCCCACGGGGTTGCGGCCGGAAGCTCGGCGATAGTCCGACACAGCTAGTCCGACGTCACCCTGCCACGCGCGGCCTTGATCCGGCCGCGCTTGGTCTTGCTGTCCATGCGCCGCTGGCGGGCAGCCTTGCTCGGCCTGGTCGGCTTGCGCGCCTTCCTGGGGACAACCGCGCTGCGCACCAGCGCCTGCAGCCGATCCAGCGCATCCTCGCGATTCTTCTCCTGGCTGCGATAGCGCTGCGCCTTGATCACGATCACGCCGTCAGCGGAAATGCGCCGGTCCCGCAGCTTGAGCAGCCCTTCCTTGTAGGTTTCCGGCAGGGAAGAGGCATGAACGTCGAACCGCAGGTGGGCGGCGGTGGAAAGCTTGTTGACGTTCTGCCCGCCGGCACCCTGCGCGCGCACGAACTGCAGATCGATCTCGGCTTCGGGAATCTGGACCTGGCGGGAAATCTGCAGCATGTCAGTGCTTCCTTGTAGAGACTCGCCTGCAGAGGCTAACGGCTGGCCAGCATCTCCGCCAGTGCCTCGATATCCGGTGCGTGCAGCGTATTCGCCGGATCCGGCGAAACGTCCTTGGGTCTCGCCGGTCCGAACTCCCGGGGCCGCTCGATGTAGGCGGTGCACAGACCGCAGCCACGCGCCGCCGCCAGGTCGTCCTGATGGGCGGCCACCATCATGACCTGCTCCGGCTGCACATCGAACACCCGTGCCACGCCGAGGTAGGTGTCAGGGTCCGGCTTGTACTTGCCGAAGACTTCCGCGGAGAGTATGCAGTCCCATGGCAGGCCGGCGTGCTTCGCCATCCGGGTCAGCAATCCCAGGTTACCGTTGGATAGCGAGCAGACGATGTAATCGCGCTTCAGACGGGCCAACCCCGGCACCGCATCCGGCCAGGAGTCGAGCCGATGCCAGACCCGGTTCAGCGCGATCTTGCCGGCTTCATCCAGGGAGGTCACACCGAAGCGTTCCAGCAGCCCGTCGAGGATCTCGCGATGCAGCACGTCCAGAGGCACCCAGCCGCGACCACCGGAGCGCACCGTTTCCATGGCCGGCTCGTAACCGGCGCGCCAGGCGAGCGCGAAGGCGCCGGCATCCACGTCCGGCAACAGCCGCCGCACCTCACGCTCCACGGAACCGTACCAGTCGACCACGGTGCCGAACACGTCGAACGCGAGCACTTTGACGCCTGTCTCTTCCGCCATGCTTCCTCCACGGTTCCAGCTACCCTTCACAGAATAGCGACAAACTCATCGGGAACCAGCACTTCCTTGACACTGGGGATGACATGGCTCTGAACACTCCCGGAACCGGTTTCCGGCAGACCTATCTGGATTACGAGCGGCTCTCCGCGCAGTTGCGCGACTGGGCCGACGCCCATCCGGGGATCACCCAGCTACGCAGCATCGGGCAAACCCCGGAGGGGCGCCAGATCTGGGTGCTGACTATCGGCAGCGAACCCCGGAACCCCCGGCCGGCGGTCTGGGTAGACGGCAACATGCACGGCGGCGAGTTGGCCGGTTCCAGCGTCGCGCTGACCATTGCCGAGGCCGCGCTTCGCCTGCACGGCGAAGGCATGCTTCCCGATGGGCTTCCGGCCCATCTGCTGGAGACACTCCGAAACGTGCACTTTCATATCTGCCCGCGCATCTCGCCCGACGGAGCGGAGGCAGTGCTGCGGCGCGGGGGTTTCGTGCGCTCCGCGCCCCGGCGGCAACCGCACGCCGAACGCGCTCCGCACTGGCGGCCCGTCGACCTGGACGGCGACGGTGTCTGTCGCTATCTGCGGGTGCGTGACGAGGCGGGGGACTTCATCGAGTCCTCCCGCCATCCCGGCCTGATGCTGCCCCGGCGCATCGACGACCCGCCGCCGTACTGGCGGCTTTACCCCGAGGGGGTGATCGAACACTGGGACGGCGAACGCATCCCGGAACCGGAGCTGCTCCGCGGCACACCGGACTTCAACCGCAACTTTCCGTGGAGCTGGAAACCCGAGCCGCACCAGTCGGGCGCCGGTGAATACCCCGGTTCCGAGCCGGAAACGCGGGCGGTGATGGACTTCGCGGCGGCCCACCCCAACCTCTATGCCTGGCTTAACCTGCACACCTTCGGCGGTGTATTCATCCGTCCCGCCCAGGACGTTCCCGACAGCCGCATGGACCAGCAGGACCTGGCGCTGTACCGGCAGCTCGGGGTCTGGGGGGAACAACATACCGGGTACCCGACGGTCAGCGGTTACGAGGAGTTCACCTACGAGCCGGAAAAACCTCTGCACGGCGATCTGACCGATTTCGCCTACTACCAGCGGGGCTGCCTGGCGGAGGTCTGCGAACTCTGGGACCTGTTCCGCCGTATCGACCTGCCCCGGCCGCGCCGGTTCGTCGAACACTACACCGCACTCAGCCGCAGAGACATGGAGAAACTCGCTCGCTGGGACTCTGAGCACAACAGTGGCCGGGTATTCCTCCCTTGGACACCGCTGGAGCATCCGCAACTGGGCGCCGTGGAAGTGGGCGGCCAGGATCCACGCGTCGGCATCTGGAATCCGCCGCCGAATCTGCTGCCCGGGGTCTGCGAGGGCATGACGGCCTACTGGCTGCGGGTGGCCGCGCTGCTTCCCCGCCTGCACCTGGAGCAGGTGGAATGCCTGCCGGCGGGTGAGGGTGTGACGGAAATACGGCTCGCGGTTGCCAATCTTGGCTACCTGCCCACCAACGGTGTCGCTGCAGGCAGGGACCTGCCCTGGAACACACCGGTGCAGGCGGAGATCCTCGCCGAAGGCTGCATGCTGCGCGAGGGTCAGCCACCCCGCCGGTCGCTGGGGCATCTGGATGGCTGGGGCCGTGGGCTGGCCGATGGCTCCCAGATGCCCTGGTTCCAGCGCTCGCGCGGCACCGGCAACAGGGCGTACGAGCGCTGGCTGGTCCACGGCCGGGGCGAGGTCACCGTGCGCGTCGGCAGCCCACGGCTCGGGCAGCTTGAGCACCGGCTGCGCGTGGGCGGAAACACGTGAGAAGGGCTGATCATGTCTCCCCTGCGAAGGTGGGAACGGGTCACCCCCGTCCAAGGCTGTCGAAAACCCGCCTCCACCAGCGACTATCCAGCCGAGCCCCCTCAGCGAATACCGACAGGAGGAGCACGCGAGCATGAAATTCCTTTGCCTGGCCTACGAGGAAGAAGCATCCCTCAATGCCCTGTCCACCGAGGAGTGGCGGGCATTGAGGGACGAGACACTGCGCTATGTGGACACATTGCGGGCGGACGGACGGCTACTCGGCGCGCACGCCCTGCAGAGTGCCCGCAAGGCGGTGAAAGTACGCCGCAGAGGCGGTGAGCGCGTGACCACAGACGGCCCCTTCGCGGAAACCAAGGAGCAGATCGGCGGGTATTTCCTGATCGACGCCGAGAGCATGGAGGCTGCCGTGGCAATCGCTGCCGACTGGCCCTCGGCGCGGATCGGAACAATCGAAGTCCGCCCTGTCGAGGAGGTGCTTCCCGACAAGCGCAGGTATGACTAACCCGCTCGTCGCACCGTACCGGAACTCCGGCGCGCACGCCGAGAAAACCACCCGAATGGGTGGTTTTCGCCTCCAAGCAGGCTATTTTTAAGGAAATACTGAAAAATAACGCAGATCGGCGGCCCATCGGGCATGCCGGCACATACGCCATAACCCACGTTCTGCGTGCCGGCCTCCGCCCTCTCGCCGCGCCTGATGCGTCACGAAGCCAGGTGCCCGGTCCGCGAATGCGACCGGCCCGTCCGGCATGCACTAACTGGTTGCAGGCTGGATTTCCGCGCCGGGTCCCACCCGGCCTGCTCCGGAGGCGGCACTCGTTCCGACAACGACGGCAGCCGCCCCGCTCACTGCCCGCCCGGACACTCCCGGAGTGCCCCTGCCGCGATCGCCGCGGCAGCCTCCTTCCCGTCAACGTCAATGATCCTGAAACGCTGGCAATACCGTCCGAAATAACAATGTGAGGTAACGATCATGGCTGGTGAAACCGAGTACAACTGGCCACTCATATGGGGCGTGCTGATCGCCGTCGGGCTTTACTGGGCGTACTGTATCTACTGGAGTGTGGTCGGATACAGGAAAGCCAAATCGCTTGCGGGATGGGGCATCGCCGGCCGCACCCTTCCCGCCTGGCTGTTCATGCTCGCCGCCTCGGTCACCTCGTTCAGCGCCTGGACCTTCATCGGTCACCCCGGCACGGTATACGCGGGAGGCCTGGCCTACGCATTCGCGGGCCTCTACGCGATCACCATTCCGTTCACCGGGGCGCTGTTCCTGAAACGGCAATGGATGCTCGGTCGGCGATTCGGCTTCATCACGCCGCCCGAGCAGTACCGTTCGGTGTTCGACTCCTACTTTCTCGGGGTCATCATCGTCATCGTCTCCTTCCTCTACAGCACGTTCTATGTGGCCGTGCAGTTGATCGGCTCGGGACTGCTGTTCACCGTGATCACGGATGGATTCTTCCCGTTCTTCATCGGCAGCGTGGCGCTGGCGCTGATCATGCTGATCTACGTCGGAGCGGGCGGGCTGAGAACCATCGCCTTTGTCGACGCGTTGCAGTACTTCCTGGTGTTCGGGGGCATCACACTGATCGGTGTCAGCGTGCTCTACGGCTTTGGTGGCTGGAGCGCGTTCATGGAGCGCACCTGGGATCTGCACCGCTATTACACCCATTCGCACGGCGTCATCCACTGGAGCTGGAACTGGGTGCGCGACGTCGAGGACCTGGGGCCCATGCCACAATGGACCGGCCTTATGATGCTCACCTACATGTTCGCCCTGGCCGGCATTCAGGCCTCACCGGCGTTCACCATGTGGGCGTACAGCCTGCGGCATGCCAGGATGCTGGCCTGGCAGGTGGTGATCGGTATCGGCGTAGTGGTCACCGCAACGCTGGTGCTGTGGTCGGTAGTACAGGGGATCGGTGCGCAGATACTGGCACACGATGATCCCGGCACCTGGGGCTCCGCAGCGCTGGTGGACTTCATCCGGGCGGCCGGCGCGGCCGGTGCCGGTTCCGACGGCGTGGTGCCCAGGCTGATGCTCACCTATCTGCCGCTGGTGCTGATACCGCTGGCTGCCATCGGCCTGCTGGCAGCGGCGCAGTCCACGGCCGGCCCGTATGTCTCATCCTTCGCCGCCATTGCCACACGCAATGTGATCGGCGAATGGCTGCTATACCGGGCTCGCGGCATGCAGGCTATCAAGGGCCGGCCCGGGGCGGCACCAGGCAACCCGGGCACGGAGTCAGGCAACCCCGGCCATGCCGACGCCCCCGAAGAGCAGCGGAACGACGGTGCCGTGCTGATCGGCGACGTGTTCCCGGAACGCTGGCAGGTTACCTGGTCGCGCATATTCTGCCTGGTTCTGCTGGGCTCCGCACTGTACGTGGCGTTTGCCCAGCGTGACCTGATGGTGATGCTCGGAGGGCTGGCGGTGTCCTACGGTTTCATGCTCTATCCGGCGCTGATCGTGATCTGCTACGGCTTCCGCGGCTGGCCCATGCGGTGGACGCCGCAGGGCGTGACCGCCGGCCTGCTGGTGGGAATCCTGGCCGTAACTCTCACCTACTACTGGCCGGAGTACCGCTACACCCTGAGCATCCATTCGGCGGGCTGGGGCATCATCTTCAATATCCTGACCATCTGGATCGTGTCATCGGTGACCACACCGAGCCAGAAACATATCGAGTGGCAGAATTCACTGGACGAATTCTTCCGCAAGTACGACCCGGCCTACTACGAACCCAGGGCGCAGAAATGGCGCCAGTTCCTGTGGTTCTACATTCCGTTCTGGTGGATCATGTTCGTCGGTCCGGGCATCGAGTTCGGCAATTATCTGGACGGCGTCTTCTTCAACCTCCCGGGCATCTGGACGTGGCTGATCCTGGGTGGCGCCGCCGGAGTGTTCCTGCTCTGGTCCATGGCTTTCCCCGCGCAAATGGCCACCGCGCCGCGCCACACGCCAGAGCCGATCGACGAAGTGGCCCGACGCTCGATTACCGAAGGGTAAGGAGGACCAGCCATGAGCGCAGGACTCAGCACATTCATCGTGACCGCGGCCTGGGGATTGCCCATCGTCGTGGCCTTGATCTTCATGCGCATCTACTACCGCTCCCCCACGGAGGAGGAGCTGAGGAAAGCGGACGAAGTGGCGAAAAAAGGTTAAGGAAACTGATCAATTCCCGCGTTCGCGTTCGTTTAAAGACCCCTTATCCCCGGTGGCTCTTCAACGGCCACCGGGGGGCGCTTCCCGGAGCATACGATCCAGAAAGCGGAACAGGGCTTCCACCTGGGCGGGCGTGCCCGAGGCCGTGTAACGCCGCCCGTGCCGGAGGAACAGCCAGAACGGAAAAAACATCACCACATGCCCGAACGACGGCCGAGGGTCTTCCCGCTCCACGCGCAGTTCCACCCAGTGCTCGCGCATAAACAGGCCGAGTCCGAGAAGGACCAGCCCGAACACACACAGCAGAACGGCGATCGTGGCCGCCGCCGGCGTCTGGAAGCCGGTGAGCAACCCGGCCACGAGGAACAGCCCCCCTACCCCACCGCGCAGCAGCCCCCGGGACCGGCGCCGCCGCACCGTGCTCACCTCGCTGTAGGCGATGTCGATCAGCCGCTCGCCACGCTTGCCGATGAAACGGCGCTCGGTGGCATAGATGTCCAGCCCGCCCCGCATCTCGAACACCGCCACCACCCGCTCCTCCGGCTGGAGCATGGAGACGATCAATGCAGGTATCGGACGCTGTTCGTTTCCTGCGGAGAACTGCTGGCTCATGACGGCGCCGTTTCCTGCCCGCGGTTGTGTCCGCGGACGTCATCCCGTAGCCGCTGGATGCGCTCTCGCCACTCGAAAGGCTGCCTGATCCCCCAGAAAACGATATCCGCCTCGCCTCCACTGGTGGTGAAGAAAGCCAGCGTGCCCACACTGAACACCCGATCCCCCCAGGGCTGATAAAGCTCGATGGCACGGATATCCCGGATGGGCACGCTTTTACGCCGCCGTGACAGCAGGCCGTAGTGCAGACGCAGATGCTCGTCATCGATGACGAATATCCACGAACACCGGCTGAGCACCGAGAAACCGATGATGCCCGCGGCCGCCAGCGCCCATATCACCTGCGGCACCCCCCAGGCGCCGCCGGGTATCAGCGCCAGCAACAGGCACGAAACCCCGATCACGAAGCTGCCGGTGTAGGTGCTCCACGCAGGGCGAAGCTCGACCCTTGCAGTCGCCATTGAACACCCCGCCCCCGGAAACGACGGACGCCCGGTCAGCTGACCACCAGCACCGGACACTTCGCCGCTTGCAGCACCCGCTGGGACACGCTGCCGAGCAGCGCACCCCGGAACCGCCCCAGGCCGCGACGGCCGATGACGATCATCGGCGCATCCACCTTGCCGGCATAATCGATGATTGCCTGGGAAGGATCACCCTTGCCCCTGACCGTCTCCACCGTCAAAGGCGTATCGCCCAGCGCCTGCCGGCAGATGCGGAAAGCTTCTTCCGCCGCCTTGTCCCAGATGGCGCGAAACGTCTGTTCATCGATGCGACCCACCCCCACCATTTCCGGAGACGGGCCGGGAATGCCGAACAGTTCGTGCGGATGTTCCGGAGAGGCGTGGAACAGATGGACGGGAACATTCAGGGCCGAGGCGAGGGTGGCCGCATGCGCGGCCGCCCTGGTCGAATGCTCGGAACCGTCGGACGGAACCACGATAGTCCTGATATTGGCCATGTCGATACTCCTCCCTCCTCCTGGCCTGTGCGGGGCCCGGCGGAAGACCTGCCGCCCCCTGGCACGGCAGCGTGAATACCTCATTAACTATGGAGCAGCAGCAACCGCTTGCAAGCGGAGCGCTGCCGCCGGTCGCTCAGGAATTGATCAATGCCGGCAACGGAGATAATGTTCGCTGAAACAGGCAGCGTTTTCGTAACGCTACCAGGGACAGGATGGCGCCCGCGCCAGCATCTGCCAGAAAAATACCAATTATCGCCAGGAAACACCTAAAGGGACTCTCGTCATGGGCCTGCTATCCCGTAAACGCCTCGTCACGTGGCTCTTCCTGCTGCTGCTGGTGGCCGTCGCCCTGAATGCCTACATCTGGTATCAGGCCAAGGAGCGCGCCGACCAGTTCGCCGGCATGATGCGGCCGTTCGCGCAGATCACCTATGACGGAATCGTCCCCTCCCTGCTGGGGCAGGTCAGCTTCCGCGGCGTGGAGGTGCGGCCCAGGGGCATCAACGACGAGGTGCGCATCGACCGCATCACGTTCTCGGCGTCGAACCTGCTGGAACTGATACGCCTGGAACGCGACCTGCAGGCCGGGCGCATTCCGAAGTCCATGCGGTTGAGCATGGAGGGCATCCGCCTCGAGACCCGGGGCGCGATCATTGAAGCCCTGTACGACATGCAGGCCTCGAGCGGCAGCCAGCCCGATGCGCTGAATGCCGCGCTGGGGGCCTGTGGCGATGGCCAGCCAATGGATGCCGATGACTGGTTCGACATGGGCTACCACATCCTGGTGGCCGACATCGAATACGCCTACGTCCACGACCCCCGGTTCGACAGCATCACGCTGTCCGGCAAAACCGGCGTTCGCGACGCCGCCAGTGTCAGTTGGGACCTGCGGCTGACCTCGATGCCCCTCGGCCAGCTCACCCCGGTGGGCCTCATGGGCCAGACGCCCAGGGTGGAGGAGATCGACTTCCGTTACACCGACCTCTCGTATAACGCCCGCCGGAACCGTTTCTGCGCGGAACGCGCCGGCCTGGACGTGGACGCGTTCGTCGACCAGCATGTGGCCTCCGTGCACGCCGAGTTGAACGGGATGGGGCTGGAACCCTCCGAAGGGCTGGTGCGGGCGTACCGGGATTTTGTCAGCGACGCCCGCACCATCGAGTTCAAGGCCTACCCCAGCAGCAGCGTGAACTTCAGCAGCGTGGGTTTCTACGGTCCGCAGGAACTGGTGGATGCGCTGGGAATTCGCCTGCATGTCAACGACCAGCCGGTGCGGGATGTTGGCCTGGCCCGCCACCAGGGGGAACGGCGCACGGCAAGGCCGGGAGCCGAGTCGGGCACACCGGCCGTAGCCGACCAGGCCCAGCCGGCCGGTGCCGGCACCACCCCGCAATTCCGGCCCGTGGAGTTCGACGAACTGGACCGACACCTGGACCGCTCGGCCCGCGTGCATCTGAGCAATGGACGCGAACGGGAAGGGCGACTGGTGGTGGTGGAGGAAGGCCGCCTGGTACTGCGCCAGCGCATGCATGGCGGCAATGTCAGCTATCCGCTGACCTTTGCCGAGATTGATCGCGTGGAGATCTTCCACTAGGGAAGCGCTGATCAATTCCCGTACGGCCACGGTGGTGGCCGTGTTCCGACCCAGCTTCTATGCTGGAGGTGGCGTCACGCAATATCGGCAACACGCTCACCGGATCAAGGCATGACCGCAGATTCCCGCAAGCAATGGTCCCAGGAGGTCACCAGCCACAGCGACGCGCTGGAACTGGAATCTGGCGTGTTTTCACTGGAAGACCCTCGCCAGATCGCCTTGTCCCTGAAGGACTCGGCCGAACGCAGCAAGCAGCGGAAATCTGACCCGTTCCGCTCCGCCATGTCGATGATTACCTTCTACATGAATCGCGCCGGCAGCAAACTGCCGGAGGAACGGCGCGAGCGGCTGGAGCAGGCGAAGGACGAATTGCGGTCGTTGTACGGGCGACCACGGCGCCATTCCGGAAACTGACGAAGATCACCGGAACGCCGGCTCGTCGAAACTTCGCAGCTTGCGCGAATGCAACTGATCGACGCCGGCCTGCTCGAGTATGCGCAGGGTCTCCAGGCCAATAGTCAGGTGCTGGTTGATGCGCGTGCGGTAGAAGGAATTCGCCATGCTGCGCAGCTTGAGCTCGCCGTGCATGGGTTTGTCGGAGACACACAGCAGTGTTCCATAGGGTACGCGCAGGCGGAAGCCGTTAGCGGCGATGGTCGCGCTCTCCATGTCCACCGCAATGGCCCGCGACTGGCTGAACCGCTCGTAGAGTTCGTCGTAGCGGAACTCCCAGTTGCGATTGTCGGTGCTGGCCACAGTGCCGGTGCGCAGACGCGTCTTGATATCGGTGCCGTCCAGGCCGGTGACCCGGGCCACCGATTCCTGCAGCGCCACCTGGATCTCCGCGATAGCCGGGATGGGCACCCACAACGGCAGATCCTGATCCAGCACGTGATCCTCGCGGATGTAGGCATGGGCCAGCACATAGTCCCCCAGTTGCTGGGAACGCCGCAGCCCGCCGCAGTGCCCCACCATCAGCCAGCAATGCGGACGCAATACAGCCAGGTGGTCGGTAATGGTCTTTGCGTTGGACGGCCCCATGCCGATATTGATCAGCGTCACGCCCAGGCCATCCGGCCGCACCAGATGGTAGGCGGGCATCGGCGGCATGTGTCGCGGCGTCTCGCCACCGGACACGTAGCTCCCGGCATTCGGGCTGGCGGTGATACGTTCGCCAGGCTCGACGAAAGCCTCGTAGCCATTGCCCTGGTGTACCTGGTCCTGGGCGTAGGCGACGAAATCGTCGACGTAGCGCTGGTAGTTGGTGAACAGGACGAAACCCTGGAAATGACGCGGGTCGGTAGCGGTATAGTGATGCAGCCGCTGCAATGCGATATCCACCCGCTGGGCCGGGAAAAGCGCCAGTGGGTAGGGATGTCCCGGCGGCGTGCGGTTGGTGGCGTTGGGAATGCCGTCATCGATGTGGCCGAGGTTGGGCAGGTGGAAAACCTCGCTCAGGCGCCGCACCTGCTCCGGCGTCAGGTCGGCGGTGGATTCCTCGATCACGAACGGCAGCGGTATGGGCTGATTGCTGACTCCCACCTGGATCGGGACGCGATGGTTGGCGATCAGCAGGCTGAGCTGCTCGTGGAAGTAGTCGCCGAAGATATCCGGCCTGGTGACCGTGGTGCCATGCGCTCCCGGGTTGCGCAGGGAACCGTAGGTGGGCTGGGCGTCGGTGACCATCTGATCCGCGGCCACCTCGATTCCGACATAGGGGTAACATGCATCTACGCAGGAGTCGCTGACGGATGCCCCGGCAGCGTACCGGCGATGCGATTCCCGGATACGTTGTACGGCAGTGTCGTAGATATGGCGGATACGCGCGACTGCTTCATCCGCGGTATCGCAAGGTTGCAGATCGCGAACCGGTCCGTGTCCGGTACCTGGCATGAGGCCTCCCTTTGCCGCCTGTGGCCGTCGGTCGTCCGTATACGGATTAGTTTCGGAGCTTCGCCTCCGCCACGCAAGCCGGGTACCCGACAACAGAACAAGCAAGAGCAGTGCCGAGCCGCTCGCGCTGCCCGAGGAGCCAGTATTCATGCAGGAGATGACCGACGCTGCCCCGCGACCGTCGCCGGCGGGCCTGGGCCTGTCCAGCGTGCTGACGCTGGTCCTGCTGGTGATTGCGTTCGCCTCGGTGCCGTTCCTGCTCTCCCCGCTGCTGCCGGACATCGCCCGCAGCTTCGCCCTGACCACCGCACAGGCATCCTGGGCGGTGAGCCTGTTCGGTGCCACGCTGGCCGTGGCAGCGCCGCTGTTCGGCCTGTTCGGCGGTCGCTTCCGCAAACCGCTGCTGATTCGCGCCGGCCTGGTGCTGTTCGCGCTGGGCCTGCTGGGTGCCGCGATCGCCCCAACGTTTGCCTGGCTGCTGCTGGCACTGATGCTGACCGGCGTGGGCGCGGGCATGTACGTGCCCACTGCCTACTCGCTGGTGGGCGATCATGTGGAGTTTGCGCGCCGGGGGCGTGTGATGGGGCTGGTCATGGCCGGCTGGGGCTACGCCATCATCGTCTGCATCCCGCTGGGCGGCTATCTTGCCGACCTCGCAGGCTGGCGTGCTGCCCTGGCCCTGCTGGCCGTGATCGCAGTGCTGGCCCTGGCAGCCAGCCGCCTGCTGCCGGCCGCCCGGCCTGCGGGCGGCACTCTACCGGCAACCGACCTGAAGGCGCTTTCAGCGGCCGTCTTCCTCGACCCCGGCGCGCGGCTGATCCTGCTGGTGAACGTCTGCAACATGGTGGCCTTCTACGGCGCCTACACCTATCTGGGCTCCTGGTTGAGGGGCAGCATGGGGATGGGCAGCGACGGCGCCGGACTGGTGATCCTGGCCTATGGCGCAGGCCTCGCACTGATGACGCTGAACAGTTGGCTGCTGGACCGGCTCGGCCACCGGCAATCGCTGTATCTGGCCCATGGGGGATTGGCGGTGGGCTGGGTCGCCATGGCCCTGAGCCCGGGACCCGGCTGGGTCATGCTGGCGTTGCTGTGGATCGGCGTCGTCCAGGGAGCCGCCCTGGTCGGCCAGTCCACGCTGTGCAGCCACCAGAGCGACCACGGGCGCGGCGCCATCATGGCCTTCTTTACCTGCACCACATACGTCGGGGTATTTGCCGGCGCGGCGCTGTTCGCCCCGGTCTACACCATCCAGGGCTACCTCGCAGTTGCCGTGCTGGCTGCCGCACTGAATGTGGCCGCGAGCCTGGTGCTGCACCTGGGACGCGACCGCCTGCGGAGGCACTGAAAGCAGCGCTGGCCTACTCCGTCGGCGGTGTGGGGCGCACCAGGATTTCGTTCACATACACGTGTGCGGGCTGGGAGACGGCGTAGACCACCGCGGCCGCCACGTCTTCCGGCTTGAGCGCATGGCCGGGCTTTTCGTCGAAGAACGGCGTATCGACCATGCCCGGCTCGATCAGCGTGACGCGGATGCCGGTACCGCGCAGTTCCTCACGGACGCCGTAGCCGATCGCGCTGACCGCCCATTTGGTCGCGCTGTACATCGACCCCGGGATGGTCACCCGGCCCGCCGCCGAGCCCGTCAACAGTATGTGTCCCCGTGTCTGCTTCAGCGCCTCGATGGTATGCCGCAGCGTCAGGCCGACGCCGTAGACGTTGGTGAGTATCATCTCCCGCCAGCGGTCCGTATCCGCCCCGCTGAACCCGCCGGCGCTCCCGCCGATCCCGGCATTGGCAAACACGGCGTCCAGCCGTCCGAAGTGCTCCAGTGCCCGCTGGACCATGTCCTGCTGGCTGGCGGCGTCATTCACGTCGCATTGCACCGGAAGCGCCCGGTCAGGCCCGCCCAGTTCCTTCGACAACACCTCCAGCCGATCCACGGACCGTGCCGCCAGGGCGAGCCGATAGCCCGCATCCGCTGCGGCCCGGGCAGTGGCGGCACCAATACCGCTGCTGGCACCGGTAATGAGCATGACCTTGTCGTCCACGTTGCCTCCTTCGGTTGCCTACAGGAAGGCGCTGCGCACCGCGCCTGGCATTGCGAAAAATCCGGCCGCAACACGAGCGTGGGAATTGATCAGTGTTTCCTTAACGTGCCGACAGATTCCGGACGACAATGTTCAGCGATCAGGCCGTCGTGAGACTGCGGTGCTCCTCCGGTGCAGTCCCCGCCGCCGGCCGGCGCTCGGTCCACCACATCCACACCAATGAGACGGCAGTGACCCCGAACAGCAGCATGAACACCGTGCTGGGCACGCCGGTCAGGTCCAGCAGCATGCCGAACTTGATCGGCAGCAGAAAACCGCCCAGGCCTCCGGCCAGGCCGACGATGCCGGAGACCACGCCGATGTTGCGGTCGAAGTCGTTGGCGACGTACTTGAACACCGACGCCTTGCCCACGCCCCAGGCCACGCCGACCACGAACAGCAGCGCAGTGAACACCCAGATGTTGACGCCGAAGGCGAAACTGAGCGTGGTGCCGTTGGAAGTATGCACCGCGTATTCGGTGTACGGGTAGGACATGATGAACAGGCAGATGACGCTGGACCACATGCACCACCAGGTCACCGTGTGGGCGCCGAAGCGGTCGGACAGCCAGCCGCCCAGCGCGCGGATCACACCCGATGGCAGCACGAAGATGGTGGCGATCAGCGCCGCCAGTTGCAGCCCGACGCCGTACTCGGCCATGTAATAGCGGGTGAGGTACAGCGACAGCGCCACGTAGCCGCCGAACACCACCGAGTAGTACTGGCAGTACTTCAGCACCCGCGGGTCCTTCAGCAGCGCGAGCTGCTCCTTCAGCGAGGGCTGCGCGCTGCTGCGTTCCTGCGGATCCGACGTGGTCAGGAACCAGAACGCCAGCGCGGTCACCAGCATGGCCGCCGCATAGATGGTCGGCACGTACTGCCAGCCGAGCATCACCACCACGGTGGGCGCCACGTACTTGGTCAGCGCGGCGCCGGCATTGCCGGCGCCGAAGATGCCCATGGCGAAGCCCTGTTTTTCCCGGGGAAAGGCGCGGGCCACGTAGGCAATGCCCACCGAGAAGGAGGCACCGACGAGCCCGACCAGCAGGCCCAGCGCCAGCAACTGCCAGTACGTAGTGGCGAACTGCACCAGGTAGATGGGAATGACGGTGGAAAGCATCAGCAGGAAATACACCGTGCGACCGCCGAAGCGGTCGGTGAGCATGCCGATGGGCAGACGTGCCAGGGAGCCGCTCAGGATGGGCATCGCCGTCAGCAGACCGAACTGGGTCTCGGTCAGCCCGAGTTCGGCCGCGATGGGGTTGCCGATCACGCCGAACATCACCCAGACGGCGAAGCAGATGGTGAACGACAAGGTGCTCATCCACAGGATGGCCTGGGGATTGTGGTGGTTCGTGGTTGCTGGATTCGTCATGTTGTTCCTCATGATGGTGCGCAACGCTTCGCGTCGGGCAACCTATGCCGGTTCCACGTCTGATAACCGGAGCTCCTCGCACTGCCCGCTTCCCGGGCGACTTCCTCGGCACCGGCGGTTGCGGCGACCTTGCCGATGATGGTGAGCGCGGGAGTCGGCACGCCGGCCTCGCCCGCGCGGGTGGCGATGGTTGCCAGCGTTCCCCGGACCACGCGCTGCCTGGCCGTGGTGCCTTCGGCGATGACCACCACCGGCCAGTCTTCCGGCAGCCCGTTGCGCTGGAGGGCGGCGCAAAACCGCTCCAGCGCGCCCACGCCCATGTACATGACCAGCGTCCGGTCACGCCGGGTCAGCGCGCTCCAGTCCCCGGGGCTGTGCCCGTTCCGGTCATGACCGGTGAGGAACAGCACGGAGCGCGAATGATCCCGGTGGGTCAGCGGAATCTGCGCGCTGGCGGCGCAGCCCAGCGCGGCGGTGACGCCAGGCACCACCTCGCAGCGAATACCGGCGGCGCGCAGCGCGTCCAGTTCCTCGCCGCCGCGGCCGAAAATGAAGGGGTCACCGCCTTTCAGCCGCACCACGTTCAGGCCCTGGCGGGCGTAGTGGATGAGCAGTTCCTCGGTGCGCCGCTGCGGCACATGGTGATTGCCGCACTGCTTGCCGACGTAGACGCGCCTCGGTTTCGACCCGCCCAGCGCCAGGATCTCCGGCGACACCAGGCGATCGTGCAGAATGATGTCCGCCTCCCGCAGCAACCGCTCGGCCTTACGGGTAAGCAGTTCGGGGTCGCCGGGGCCGGCACCCACCAGGTAAACGGTGCCGCATGGAACGGGTCGAGCCGCGCTGTCGAAGTGCGATTCGGTCTGCATCACGCCGTCCTCTGGTTCATGGTGCTGATCAAGGCCTGGATTTCCGGCAGGCAGCTACCACAATTGCCCCCGGCCTGGCAGGCGCTGGTCACCTGTTCCGGCGTGCCGGCGCCGGCGGCGATGGTGTCGCGAATGGTGTTCTCGCCGACGCCGAAGCAGGAACAGACCGTGCGGCCGGCATCCTTCTGTCCCTTCGGCGGCCGGCCGGAAAGCAGCGCCAGCCGCTCGGCGTGCTCCAGCGCGGCTTTCTCGAACAGGCCGGCCAGCCAGTTGCGCTCCGGCAGCGTTTCCCGCGGCCCCATGAACAGGCAGCCGAGCAGGCGGCCTTCCCTGATCCAGGCGGCGCGGTAACAACCGCGGGCGGAATCGGCGAATTCCAGCCAGTCGCCCCTGCCACGCAGCAGTCCTTTCGCCAGTGCGGGCAGATCATCCGGCCTGTCGCTGCCGGCCAGTTCGTAACGCACGAACGCCGGACCACGGGCAAAGGCCCACCAGGCGCAGTCGGGATGCTCGGCGGGCGCCTCCCGCAACAGCAGGAAACCGTGCCAGGCTGCCTGCAGCGGCTCCAGCACCACCGGCGTGTGCTTGAATTCAGGCTCGCCGGAGAGCGGGTCGACGACCGGGTTTACCACCGCGTCGACGCGCCCCTGAACGGCGTACTGGTCGTTCCAGTGCATGGGAACGAAGACGTTGCCCTGGCGCTGGCCGCTGTCCACGGTCACCCGGCCGGTCACCGAACCCCAGCGGCTGCGCACCCGGGCCAGGTCGCCCTCCCGGAGGCCGGTAGCCACGGCGTCGGCCGGATGCACCTGAACGAAGGGCTCGACGATGTGTGCGGACAGGCGCGCCGCCTTGCCGGTGCGCGTCATGGTGTGCCAGTGGTCACGAACGCGGCCGGTGTTGAGCACCAGCGGATAGTCCACGCAGGGGCTGTTGGCCGGGGCCTGCGCCTCCGTCATCACGAACTGCGCCCGGCCGTTGCCGGTGAAGAATCTGCCGTCCTCGAACAGGCGGGCGGTATCGCGACCGTCCGCGCGCACCGGCCACTGGCGGGGCTGCATGCGCTCGTAGCCGGCGCGGTCCATGCCCGCCAGGCCGGCGAGGTCGAAGTCCCGGGAGCCGTCGTTCTCGAAAGCAGACAGACGGGCGTGCTCGTCGAAGATTTCCGACGGGTGCGTATACGCGAAGGCGTGGCCGAACCCAAGCCGTTCGGCAACACGGCACAGCGCCCACCAGTCCGGCTTCGCCTCGCCGGGGGCGGGGATGAATGCCCGCTGGCGGGAGATGCGCCGCTCGGAATTGGTCACGGTGCCGTCCTTTTCACCCCAGGTCAGCGCCGGCAGCAGCACGTGGGCAGCGGCCGTCGTGTCGGTATCGCGCATGGCGTCGGAGACCACCACCAGTTCGCAACCCTGCAGCGCCTCGCGCATGGCATCGGCGTCCGGCAGGCTGACCAGCGGGTTGGTGGCCATGATCCAGACCGCCTTGATCTGGCCGTGACGGATGGCCTGGAACAGGTCCACCGCCTTGTGGCCGGGGCCGGTGACCAGGTTCGGTGCATCCCAGAAGCGGCGGACGCGGTCGAGCGCGTCTTCCTCGAAGCCCATGTGCGCGGCGAGCTGATTGGCCAGGCCGCCAACCTCGCGACCACCCATGGCGTTCGGCTGGCCGGTGATGGAAAACGGGCCCATCCCCGGCTTGCCGATACGCCCGGTGATCAGATGACAGTTGATGATGGCGTTGACCTTGTCCGTACCCACGGAGGACTGATTGACCCCCTGGGAGAACAGCGTGACGGTGTGCTCGATCTGCGAGAACCAGCGATAGAAGCGCGCCACGTCCACTTCCGGCAGATCGGTCTGCGCCGCCACATGCGGTACATTGCCCTGCTTGCGCGCTTCCATCACCGCCGAGCCGAAGCCTTCCGTATGCGTATCCAGGAAGGCGTAGTCCACCGGCCCTTCCTTGGAGAGGTGCGCCAGCAGGCCGTTCCACAGCCAGACGTCGGTACCCGGCGCCAGCGGCAGGTGCAGATCGGCGATCTCGCAGGTGTCGGTGCGACGCGGATCGATCACCACCACGCGCACCTGCCGGTTGCGCGCCTTCGCGGCCTTGATGCGCTGGTAGACCACCGGGTGACACCAGGCCAGGTTGGAGCCGGTGATAACCAGCAGGTCCGCCTGCTCCAGATCTTCATAGTTGCCGGAGACGGTATCCGAGCCGAAGGCACGCTTGTGGCCGGCCACGGCGGAGGCCATGCACAGACGTGAATTGGTATCCACGTTGCCGGTGCCGATGAAGCCCTTGAACAGCTTGTTGGAGACGTAGTAGTCCTCGGTCAGCATCTGGCCGGAGCCGTAGAAGGCCACGGCCTGCGGGCCGTGCTCGGCGATGACCTTGCGGAACCCCTCGGCCACCGTGTCCAGCGCCCGGTCCCAGCTCACGCGCTCGCCGCACACCTCCGGGTAGAGCAGCCGTCCGCCGAGGTCGACGGTATCGCCCAGCGCCGAGCCCTTGGAACACAGGCGCCCGAAATTGGCCGGATGGTCCGGGTCTCCTTTCACCGCCACCGTGCCGTCCGGAGACTGGCTGGCGAGGATGCCGCAGCCGACTCCACAGTAGGGGCAGGTTGTCCGGGTGGTTTCCGTCATGTCGTTACCCGTCTGGTTGCCGTCGGTTCAGGCGAATCGATAGGCGCGGCACGCACCACCGCGACCACGACAAGCGGTGCGCGCCGCCGGACTCATGCATCCGCTGCCTGCGGTTCCGGGTTCAGGTACAGCTCACGGCCCTCCTGACGCACCTCGAAGCGCGGCACGCAGCCGACGTCGGGGGCCTTGGCCTCGCCCTTGTCCAGGTGGATGTTCCAGGCGTGCAGGGGGCAGGTGACCAGGCGCCCGTGCACCATGCCCTCGGAGAGCGGCCCGCCCTTGTGCGGGCAGCGGTCGAGCAGCGCGAACACCTCGTCGGCGCTGTTACGGAAGACCGCCACAGGGCCATGCGCGGTTTCCACCACGCGGGCACCGAGCACCGGGATGTCGTCCAGGCTGCCGATGGCGATCCATGCGGTGTCGAGTGTGGTTGCGGCTTGCATGGGTTTGTCCTCGTTGTCTTGCATGTCTCGGGTACACAGCTGCTCGTAGGGTGCTCTGAGCGCAGCGAAGCGCACCATTCACGGATCTGGTGCGCATCGCCTTCGGCTCTGAGCACCCTACACAGGCGGGATGGCTACACCGCCCGTTTCAGCGGCACGAACTTGGCGTCGTGGTTGCTGCTGTACTTTTTCCAAGGGTCCTCGGCCTGGGCCTTTTCCTGCGACGCCAGGAAGCGTTGCGCGAGCGCCTTGCGGTCCTCGGCGTCCTCGACGATGCGGTCCTTCACATAGGACAGGCCGACGCGCTCGATCCAGGGGGCGGTCCGCTCCAGGTAATGGGCCTCCTCGCGATAGAGCTGCATGAAGGCGGCGCAGTATTCCTTGACCTCTTCCATGGTCTTCACCCGGCAGAGCACGTCCGTGGAACGCAACTTGACGCCGCCGTTCCCACCGACGTGGAGCTCCCAGCCGGACTCGATGGCGACCACGCCGAAGTCCTTGATGGTGGCTTCGGCGCAGTTGCGCGGGCAGCCGGAGACGGCCATCTTGAACTTGTGCGGCGTCCAGGAGCCCCAGCTCATCTCCTCCAGCTCGATGCCGCAGGTGGTGGAGTCCTGGGTGCCGAAACGGCACCACTCGGAACCCACGCAGGTCTTCACCGTGCGCAGCGCCTTGCCGTAGGCGTGTCCGGAGACGAAGCCAGCGTCGGACAAATCGCCCCACATGCCCGGCAACTGCTCCTTCTTCACGCCCAGCAGGTCGATACGCTGGCCGCCGGTGATCTTCACCGTCGGCACGTCGTACTTCTCGGCCACCTCGGCGATGGCGCGCAGCTCGGCCGGGGTGGTGACGCCTCCCCAGATACGCGGCACGACGGAGAAGGTGCCGTCCTTCTGGATGTTGGCGTGCATGCGCTCGTTGACGAAGCGCGCCTGGCTGTCGTCCTCGGCCTGGTCCGGCCAGGTGGAGATCAGGTAGTAGTTCAGCGCCGGCCGGCACTTGTCGCAGCCGTCGGGCGTCTTCCAGTTCAGCGCGTCGAACACCTGGCGCAGCGAGGTGAGCTTCTGTTCGCGGATGGCCTCGCGAACCTGCTCGTGGCTATGCTCGGTGCAGCCGCACATGGGTTTGACCTGCGCGGTTTCGTAGTCTCCCCCCATGGTGGCGGCCAGCAGCTGCTCCACCAGACCGGTGCAGGATCCGCAGGAAGCGGCGGCCTTGGTGTGGGACTTGACTTCGTCCAGCGTGAACAACTGGTGCTTGCCGATGGCCTCGACAATGGTGCCCTTGCAGACACCGTTGCAGTCGCAGATCTGGGCGTCGTCCGGGAGGTTGGCCACCTGGTTCACGCCGCCGTGGCCGGAATCGCCCAGATGCGCCTGGCCGAATAGCAGGCCGTCGCGGAAGTCCGCCACCGAGGTGCCTTCGCGCATGAGCTGGAAATACCAGGAGCCGTCGCCGGTATCGCCGTAGAGCACGGCGCCGACGATGCGGTCGTCCTTCACGCACAGCTTCTTGTAGACGCCGCCGGCTGGGTCCTGGTAGACGATGGAGTCCACGCCCTCGGCGTCCTGGAAATCGCCGGCGGAGAACAGGTCGATGCCGGTGACCTTGAGCTTGGTGGAGGTCACCGAACCCTCGTACAGGCGGAAACCGTAGCCAGCCAGATGATTGGCGCAGACCTTGGCCTGCTCGAACAGCGGCGCCACCAGCCCGTAGCACTGGCCACGGTGCTGCACGCATTCGCCCACCGCGTAGATGGAGGGGTCGTAGGTCTGCATGGTGTCGGAAACCACCACGCCGCGTTCGCAGTAAAGCCCCGCCCGCTTGGCCAGTTCCATGTTGGGGCGGATGCCCACCGCCATCACCACCAGATCGGCCGGCAGTTCGTCGCCATCCTTGAAGCGCACCGCCTGGATGCCGTTCGCGTCGCCAACGATCTCACTGGTCTGCGCTTCCATGCGGAAGTGCATGCCGCGCGCCTCCAGCGACTTCTGCAGATAGCGGCCGGAGGCCTCGTCCAGCTGGCGCTCCATCAGCCAGGGCATCAGATGCACCACGGTGACGTCCATGCCCTGCTGCATCAGGCCGTAGGCGGCTTCCAGGCCGAGCAGGCCGCCGCCGATCACCACCGCGCGTTTGTGCGTGCGGCTGGCTTCCAGCATGGCGTCCACGTCCTTGACGTCCCGGTAGCTGACCACGCCCGGCAGATCGTGACCCGGCACGGGAATGATGAAGGGATTGGAGCCGGTGCCGAGCAGCAACCGGTCATAGGGCTCCACCGTGCCGTCGGCGGCGAACACGCGCTTGCCGATGCGGTCGATCTCGATGATCTCCTTGCCCTTGTGCAGGGTGATGCCGTTCTCGGCGTACCACGCCTCGCTGTTCACCATGATCTGGTCCAGGGTCTTCTCCCCGGCCAGCAGCGGCGACAGCATGATGCGGTTGTAGTTGCCGTGGGGTTCGGCGCCGAATACCGTGATGTCGTACTTGTCCGGCGCGATGGTCAGCAGTTCCTCGACCACCTTCATGCCGGCCATGCCGTTACCCACCAGAACCAGCTTTTCCTTCATCTCGTCCTCCATGCGCGTACGCAACCGGAAGCAATAAAAAAGGCGCTCACTTCATCCCGCTGCCGCGTAAGCACGCACGCAAGGGAGAAATGAACGCCGTCGTTCAGGGGTGTGGCCTACCGTTGACCACCGGGGCATGTTGTCGCTACTACGTCGCAGCCGATATGCACCCGAACCCGCTTGTTGCGGATATTGGTTACAAAATGTGTGCCAGGTGGCGAACCACGCTGTGGCATCCCTCCGTCTCCCGGAGGAAATCGCCGCCGCCACGGCGACTTCGGCACGATCACCGGCGTGCGGAACGGGCTATGCCACGTGCACCAGGAACTGGCAACAGCCCCATGCGCCACAATCCCGGCGCCCCATTTTGGGGAGCCGAACAGAAATGCTGCACTGCAATGATGCAAGCCCCCGCGGGTGGCACGGGGGAGCCGACTCCTATGCCAGCTTCCGCGCGGCACCGGAGCCTTCCGCGGTTTGCGGCGGTTTCGCCCGGGCCTGGAAATCCTCCACCTTGCGCTGCTTCTCGTAGAGAAACCGCAGGACTTCCTGGCGGTACTGGTTGTAGGCCCTGGAGTGGGCCAGCGCGACGCGATCACGAGGCCTCTCCAGATCGACCTCCAGCACTTCGCCGATCGTGGCGGCAGGGCCGTTGGTCATCATGACGATGCGGTCCGACAGCAGCACGGCCTCGTCGACATCGTGGGTGATCATGATGACGGTATTGCCGAGGTCCGCGTGTATCTCCATCAGCGAATCCTGCAGATGAGCCCGGGTCAGCGCGTCCAGCGCGCCGAAGGGTTCGTCCAGCAGCAGGACTTTCGGCTCGATGGCCAGTGCACGCGCGATGCCGACGCGTTGCTTCATCCCGCCGGACAATTCGTCCGGACGCTTGTTCATCGCATGCTCCATGTGCACCAGTGACAGGTTGTGGCGTATCCATTCGCGCATCTCCGACCGGCTCTTCCTGCCCTTGAAGACCTGGCGTACCGCAAGTTCCACGTTCTGATAGGCGGTGAGCCAGGGCGCCAGACTGTGGTTCTGGAAAACCACGCCCCGATCCGGGCCGGGTGAGTTCACCTCCTTCCCGTCCAGTGATATGCCGCCGGTGGTTGCCTGAAGCAGGCCCGCGACGATGTTCAGCACGGTCGACTTGCCGCACCCGGAGTGGCCGATGAGCGAGACGAACTCCCCCTTCCGGATGCGCAGGTTGATCTTGTCCAGCGCCTTGAACGGTCCCTTCGGCGTGGGGAACTCCATGGAGACGTGATCAATATGAAGATAAGTCATGACTAATCCCTCTCTTCCCGCCGCATCAACGCAGCACCGCGGATTTATCCCAGGAAATCAGGCGCTGCAGCATGAGCATGGTCCGGTCGAGCACAAAGCCGATCATGCCGATCACCAGCACGGCGACCATGATCCGGCTCAGCGACTGCGAACTGCCGTTCTGGAACTCGTCCCAGACGAATTTGCCCAGTCCGGGATTCTGCGCCAGCATCTCGGCGGCGATCAGCACCATCCAGCCGATGCTCAGCGACAGACGCAGGCCGGTGAAGATCATCGGCACGGCGCCGGGCAGCACGATGCGCCGGACGTGGGTAAACCAGTTGAGCTGGAGCACGTTGCTGACGTTGAGCAGGTCCCGGCTGGTGGCGCCCACACCCACCGCGGTATTGATCAGCGTGGGCCACATCGAGCACAGCGTGACGGTGAATACCGAAACCAGGAAGCTCCGGGAGAACATCGGGTTGTCGGAAACATACACCGCGCTGACCACCAGCGTGACCAGCGGCAGCCACGCCAGCGGTGAAATGGGCTTCAGCACCTGGATGATTGGGTTCACCGCCTTGTACAGGTTGCTGCTGAGGCCGATCACGACTCCCAGCGGTATGGCGATCAGCGAGGCGATGGCGAAACCCATCATCACCGTTTTCAGACTGGTGAATACCTGGTCGATGAACGTCGTGCGTCCGGTATAGCTGCGGTCCCGGGGCACGTAGTCCGGGTCGGCCGCCATGCGGCGCGCATTCATCTCTTCCAGGCGCTGATAGAACGCCTCCGCGCGCGCCTGCTCGGCCCGGTATTCAGCCCAGAGATTGCCCGCCTGTTCGTAAACCTGGGCAGGACCGGGCAGTTGCCCGAGCGAGGTGTTCACGGTCGGCGCCGCCTGGGCCCAGACCAGCAGGAAAGCCAGGATTCCCATCAAGGGGAAGATGATCGAGCGCCAGGGAACAGCGGGAAACTCGCCCCGGGCGAGGTCCCGCAACGGCTGCAGCCATTCGGCTTGGGTCAGTGCAATTCGCATGATGAATCCCTCCTGGTGAACGGCTGCCCCACCTGATGGGTCAGCCGCAGCCCCTGATTCAGAGCGTGTCATCGCCTTTCAGGCCGATCTCGAAGCGGTTGATGTAATCGTTCGGGCGGTTGGCATCGAAAGCGATCCCGTCGATAAACCGCGTTTCCCGCTCCGGTTGCATACGGTCGATGGTGTCGAAGTCCGGAAATGCCTCGGCCGGGATATGGCCCTCACGAATCAGCTCGCGCGCGGCGATCTCGTACACCTCAGGCAGGAACACCTTTTGCGCCATCTCCATGTACCAGTCGTCCGTTTTCGGTTCGGGGATCTGTCCCCAGCGGCGCATCTGAGTCAGATACCAGATGGCGTCCGCGTAATACGGGTACGTGGCGTTGTAGCGGAAGAAGACGTTGAAGTCGGGAGCCTCGCGAACATCGCCCTTCTCGAATTCGAAGATGCCGGTCATGGAGTTGGCAATGACCTCGTAATCCGCGCCCACGTAGTGCGGGGCCGAGATAATCTCCGCCGCTTCCCCGCGATTGGCGTTGTCGTTCTCGTCCAGCCAGTAGCCGGCCCGGATCAGCGCCTTGACCACCCGGATATGGGTGTTCGGATAGCGCTCTGCCCATTCGTTGGTGACGCCGAATACCTTCTCCGACACGTTGTTTCGAATGTCGTAGTCCGTAACCACCGGCACGCCGATGTCACGGAACACGGCCTGCTGGTTCCACGGCTCGCCGACGCAGTAGCCGTGAATCGTGCCGGACTCCAGGGTCGCCGGCATCTGCGGCGGCGGCGTGACGGAAATCTGCACATCGGCGTCCAGCGTGCCGGAGGTGTCGCCACGATGCGGCGCGTAATAGCCGGGGTGGATACCTCCGGCCGCCATCCAGTAGCGCAGCTCGTAGTTGTGCGTGGACACCGGGAAGACCATGCCGAAGCGGAACTGTTCGCCCGCGTCGTTGTAGGCCTCGATGACCGGCCGCAGGGCCTCGGCGCCAATCGGATGCGCCGGTTTGCCGTTCTCGGTTGGCAGCGCATCCTTCATGCTTTCCCAGACCTCATTGGAGACCGTACAGGCGTTGCCGTTGAGATCCATGGTGAAGGCCGTAACGACATGTGCCTCGGTTCCATAGCCGACGGTCGATGCCAGCGGCTGGCCGGAGAGCATGTGGGCGCCGTCAAGGTCACCGGAAATCACTCGATCCAGCAACACCCGCCAGTTCGCCTGGGCTTCCAGTTCCACGAACAGCCCTTCGTCCGCGAAATACCCCCGCTCCTGGGCAATTGCCAGCGGCACCATATCGGTGAGCTTGATGAAGCCGAACTTGAGATCTTCCTTTTCAGGCCAGTCGACCTCGGCCGACGCCGACGTCGCCAGAGCGAGCAGCGTCGCGGCGATCAAGGCGCTGGAATGGCGGCGGGCTGTAAAGTGCATTCTCATCCTGATATCCCCTTAAACGAACACGAGAGCCGGAGTCGAGGTATGCCGAAGCACCCCGTGCGAGTTCTCGGAGGCGGGACGATGGTGAGACCTGCTGAGGGTGTGGTTGCCCCTGGCGTGTGGCCTGCCCCATCCCGCCAGCCGGTGGGCTCGCGATGTTGAGCATTGGTCACGCCGCCATTGGCGATCCAAAGAGTCGACGCACTCGTGCCCTGCCGGACCTGGTCTACGTCGCCACCATGGTTGATACAATATGCATGCCAAAACAATAAATATTGTTAATTCAATTACTTACGCAATCACCCGTGGCACAATCAAGGCCATCAACGCAAACATCAGGTGCAAGGGATCGTGCACCCGCACGATGCTGGTGCAGTGCGCAAAAACGTGTCTGTTTCAATGAAAAGCGCGCGCGAAGCGAACAGCGTGATGGAGAAACGCGTGTCGGCGACAGAGATCAAAGCTGGCCCGGATGCTTCAGTATGTCCGCCATGGCGATGGTGGACCTGGCCACGTCGGCCAGCTTCCGGCTCTGGGCCATTGCCAACTGGCGCAGGAAGCGATACGCCTCCTCCTCACCGATCTGGTGATGCTTCATGATCAGGCCCTTCGCCTTCTCGATGGTCTTGCGCTCGGCCAGGGCTGCCCGGGCCTCCTGAAGCTCCTCGCCCATGACCTGCAGGCGCTGGGACTGCTCCTGGACCAGATCGACCAGGGACCGGCCGAGTTGCGGGCTGGCGCAGCCCGTATCCAGCGCCTGCGCCGCCGCGGCCTCGGGGGTACCGGCGGTGCCGCTGTAGAAGATCGCGAACGAGGTCGACCCGGCCTGCTGCGCCAGGGCCTTGATGTGCACCTGATGCGAATCCAGATCCTGGCGGGCATCGTCGATCTTTCGTCGACTCAGGGCGTCCAGCGTCTGCTCCAGTTGGTCCTCCACGCGCTTGATGGCGTCGATTCTGTCGGACGCCACGTCAAACCAACTATCGCACAGGCTGGTGTCCGCCATGCCCTCCCCGGCGGACGCGAAGGCGATGCGCCGGTAGCGTTCCAGCTCCGCCGTACCCTCGCTGGAAAGCGTTTCCCTCCACACCGCCATGGAGCGCGTATCGGCGAAATGGGTAAACGTCTGGAAGCAGCGCTCCTGATGGTCGATCAGGTGGCGCAGGCGGTTCGACAACCGCTCGCTGAAGCCTCCCTGGGCGAAGCCGGCCACGCCCACCGCACGTTCCTGTCCGGCCAGTTCCTTGCCCAGCATCAGGTGGAACATGGCGACCAGCGCGCGGGAGATATCCGGGTCCGCCGCAGCGTCCGCCGCCTCGAACACGATGGCGAGCAGGCTCTGTATCAACTGGCTGTAACCATCGATGATGGCCTCGGGCTTGAGCTTCACGGCACGAATGTCGCCTCGCACGGCATGAAGCTCCTCCAGCCCCTGCAGGGCATGCGCGATACGGCTGAACAAACGGCTGGCGCCGGGGACCTGCGGGTTGTCGATATCGATATCGTTCAGGCGTTCCCGAAAAAGCCGCTCGGCGTCAATGGACGCGGTGACCAGCTCGGCCAGCCGGCCGGCACTGCGCTTTCCACCGGAAGCGACATAGAGATTGGAAATGCCACGCTCCCGTTGCAGCGCGTGAACCAGGTTGCTGATGCTGACCACCAGTTGCCCCATATTCAGCAACTGCTCCAGGGCCAGGATGTCGCACTTCTTCGATGCCAGCAGATAGTCTGCGGCGTCACGCCCTGTCGTTCGCTCGTCCATTACCAACCTTTTCGAAAGTATTGCCACGTCTCAGCGTCGTTGTGCGGCTTGCCAGCATGGCCGGGCCACCGTGATGGCGCTTCACCCATCATTAGCCAAAGCAAAATCGGGACCATACTGGAGGATCGGCGGGAGAACGGCCTGGCAGGTGGGCTCGCGGGCCGGGCGGCGGCGTGCGGAGGGGCGGCCGGGACGACGCGAACGCACCAGATTGGTGCAGCGCAGCACGCCTGACGATCCCGGGCGTTGTTACAGATACGGCATCAGCAGCCGTGCCACTCCGTCCCGCAGGCGTACCGGCAGCAGCCGGTTGTCCACATCCTTGCGGGTCAGCCGGATGGCGTTCGCGATGCGCGTATCCACCCGCGCGGCGAGATCGGTGGCGAGTTGCTGGTCATAGCACTCGACGTTGAACTCGAAGTTCAGTCGCAGGCTGCGCGGATCCCAGTTGGAGGAACCCAGGAACGTCCACGCGCCGTCCACCACCAGCAGCTTGGTGTGGTCGAACGGCCTGCCCGACAGCCAGACCCGGCAGTTGTAGTCCAGCACCTGGCGAATCTGTGCCATGACCGCCCAGTGCACGAAGGGCAGGTTGTTGTGGGCAGGCAGCACGATGTCCACCTGCACGCCCCTGAGCGATGCCAGATTCAGCGCCGTGACCAGCGTGCTGTCCGGCAGGAAGTACGGCGTGAGGATACGCACCGAACGTCGGGCACAGGCAATGGCGGCATGCAGCGCCATATGGTGCTTGAGCAGATTGTCGTCCGGGCCGCCCCGGATCCCGCGGGCGATCACCTGGCCGGCCGGTTCGAGCTGCGGGAACCACTCCTCGCCGTCCAGCCGTTCATGGGTGGAGAAATACCAGTCTTCGTAGAAGACCTCCTGCAGATGCCGGACCACCGGGCCCTGGAACCGGAACTGGATATCGCGCGCCGCACGCCGGCCGGAGTCCAGGCGATGATGGCGACGGATGTTCATGCCGCCGGTGAAACCGATACAGCCGTCCACCACCAGCAACTTCCGGTGATTGCGCAGATTCATGCCGAAGAAGCGGGCCGGGAAACGGTGAAAGAACCGGGCCACGGGAACATTCCGGCGGCGCAGATAGCCGACCATGGACGGCCAGCTATAGCGCTCCCCGGCATTGTCGATCAGCACTCGCACTTCAACACCGCGCTGCACGGCGGCTTCCAACTCCGCCGCGAATTCACGGCCAACCACATCGTTACCGAAGATGTAGGTGGCCAGCGTGACACTGCGCCGCGCATGCCGGATGGCACCCAGCATTGCCGGGTAGGCTTCCTCCCCGTCCACCAGGTACTGCACCGCGTTGCCGTCCACCAGCGGACGTACGGTGATGCGGTTCATGGCATCGGCCAGCGGCCGCAGGTGCGCGTACTCCGGCCCCATTCGCTTCATCAGCGCGGTGCTGTCCACCACATGTGTGGACTGGTAACGGGCCAGCTCCATGCGGCGCAGGGAACTGGCCCGGCGGCGGATGCGGTTGATGCCGAACAGCAGGTAGAGAATGACGCCGAACACCGGCACCAGCCAGATCAGCGCCACCCAGGTCAGGGCGCTTCGGGGCTCCCGCTTGCTGAGCACGGCATGACCGGAGGCCAGCAGCGAGACAAGTGGAACCAGCAGGGCAACCAGACTGTACCAGTAGTCCATGGCGGCGGGCGGCGCAGACGCGCGCCCTCAACTCCTCAACTTTGAATCAGGTAATGCAGAACCAGCCCCAGGAACACGACCCCGCCCAGTATGTTGTTGTTGAGAAACGCCTTGAAGCAGGCATCCCGGTCCCGGCCGCGGATCAGCCATTGCTGGTAGACGAACAGGGCGGCCGCGCCGGCCAGGCCCAGATAGTAGACCCAGCCCAGTCCGACCTGCCGCCCGACCATGAGCAGCGTGATCAGCATCAACGCCTGCAGGACGCCGATCATCAGCCGGTCGGTCTCGCCGAACAGCACGGCGGTGGACTTGATGCCGATCTTCAGGTCGTCGCCCCTGTCCACCATGGCGTACTGGGTATCGTAGACAGTGGCCCAGAGGACGGCGGCGATGAAAACCAGCCAGGCGGCTTGCGGCAGTTCGCCTGTCTGCGCGGCAAACGCCATCGGCACCGCCCAGCCAAAAGCCGCGCCCAGGTGCACCTGCGGCAGATGCGTGTACCGTTTCATGAATGGATAGGTCGCCGCCAGCACCACGCCCACGAACGCCAGTTGTATGGTGAGCCAGTTCATCAGCAGCACCAGGCCGAAGGCGACCAGACAGAGTGCGACGAACAGCGTCAGCGCCTCGCGCTCGCTGACCTTGCCCTGCGCCATCGGCCGGTGGCGGGTACGTTTCACATGCCCGTCGAAATCGCGGTCTGCGTAATCGTTGATCACGCAGCCGGCGGCACGCATGACCAGCACACCAAGCACGAACACGGTGAGCACCAGCGGGTCCGGCACACCCTCGGCGGCGATCCACAACGCCCAGAGCATGGGCCAGAGAAGCAGGAAGTTGCCGATCGGCCTGTCCAGCCGGGCCAGCCGGGCATACTGAACGAACCGATCCTGAAACCGAGCCCTATCCATAACGCATCATCATGCCTGTCAACACCGCCTGGTGTCCTGTCTCACAAGTTCGGGGAGGAAAACCTCGGCCACCAGCAGGGGCCGTCCGTTCAGCCAGTGTACCCTGCGCCGCGCCCACAACCGGACATCGCCCTCCACGCCGAGGCGCTGCATCCGCCGGGCAAGCCAATGGTGCGCGCCCAGCTCGGCCACTTCCAGCGCATCGCGGCGCGTACCCGCTCCGGCAAACAGCAGTTCGCCCAGTGGCCGCGTACCCAGCATGCGCAGGGAACGGTTGGGGCCCACCAGCGAGCGGTCCGGTATCACGGAACGTGCGAACACCAACGGCCGTCCCTTGCAGGTGAGCGCGACCTCCCTTATCCATGCCAACCGCCGGTGCCGCAAGCGCAGACGCCGCGCCTCGTCCAGGCTGGGCCGGCGCCAGCCCTCGGCAAGAACCCGAACGGCAAACCCGTCACCGCAAAGCTGGCGCAGACGCCCGGTGAGCGAATCGGTATGCCTGAGCCAGGAGTCGGTCCCGGCCGAGGGATGCTGCCGCGCGCCGGGCGGCGAAATCCACCATGCTGGAAACTGCTCTCGCAATGTCGATCAACCTCTCCGGAGGCGGAAGCCGGGGCGGAGTATCGCATGCCGAGGCGGTAATACGGAAAGCAGGAGCGGGACACCCTGAGGCAGGCGCTGGTCAGACGCGGCCGTACCGTTGCGCCTCACCCACCCAGCGCTCGATCAATGCGTCTACCCGGGGCATGTCATCGGCCAGCAGGCGCTCGGCCAGTTTCTGCACCTCCGGCAGCAAGGCGCCGTCCCGGGCCAGATCGGCCACCCGGAACTGCCAGGCGCCGGTCTGTCGGGTGCCCAGCAATTCGCCCGGCCCGCGCAGTTCCAGATCCTGCCGGGCGATCTCGAAACCGTCCGTGGTCTCCCGCAGCACGCCCAGGCGGCGGCGCGCCATATCGGTCAGCGGTGCCCGATACAGCAACACGCAGGAGCTGGCGGCACTGCCGCGGCCGACCCGACCGCGCAGCTGGTGGAGCTGGGCCAGCCCCAGCCGTTCCGGGTTCTCGATCACCATCAGGCTGGCGTTCGGTACGTCCACGCCCACCTCGATCACCGTGGTGGCCACCAGCAGCTGCACCTCGCCGGCCGCGAAACGCGCCATCACATCTTCCTTGTCTGCCGGCTTCATACGCCCGTGGACCAGGGCAACGGAAACCTGGGGGATGGCCTCCCGCAGCATGGCTTCGGTGGCCTCCGCGGCTTCCGCCTGCAACTGATCCGATTCCTCGATCAGCGTGCAGACCCAATACGCCTGGCGCCCATCGGCACAGGCGGCGGCAATGCCGGCGACCACTTCCTCCCGTCGGCTGTCCGGCACGGCGACCGTGCGGATGGGCGTGCGCCCTGGGGGTAATTCGTCGATCACCGACACGTCCAGGTCGGCATAGGCGGTCATGGCCAGCGTCCGGGGAATCGGCGTCGCCGTCATGATCAGCTGGTGGGGCTGGGCATGGGCGCTCTGCCCTTTCTCCTTCAGGGCCATGCGCTGGTGGACGCCGAAACGATGCTGTTCGTCGACGATAACCAGCCCCAGGCGATGGAACTCCACCTGTTCCTGGAACAGCGCGTGCGTCCCCACGGCCACCATGGCGCCGCCATCGGCGATGGCCTCCAGCATCTCCCGCCGCCGGCCGGCCGGCAACTTGCCCGACATCCATGCCACCCGGACGCCGAGCGGCTCCAGCCAGTCGCGAAAATTGCGGTAGTGCTGTTCGGCCAGCAGCTCGGTGGGTGCCATGACGGCCGCCTGCTGCGCGGACTCCACCGCCCGCAGGGCGGCCAGTGCCGCCACCACCGTCTTGCCCGAGCCGACATCGCCCTGGACCAGGCGAAGCATGGGCTCGGCACGTGCCATATCCTGCGCCACTTCCCGGTCCACCCGCTGCTGGGCGGCGGTCAGCGTGAACGGCAGCCGTTCCACGAAGTCGGCTACCAGGCGGCCGGTCCCCCGAAGCACCGGCGCTCGCCGGTCGGCGCGCAGGCGATGCCGCACCTGCCGCAGGCTCAGATGATGAGCCAGCAGCTCTTCCAGGGCAAGGCGCCGCTGCGCGGGGTGGGCGCCGGCCTCGAGTTGGGCAGGATCGGTATCGGCCGCCGGATGATGCACCTGCTCCAGGGCAGTCAACAGGTCGGGTAGCCCGCGTCCCTCAAGCAGGCCTGGCGGCAACAGATCGGGCAAGCCTGCCCGCGCCCAGCTGAGCGCCTGATCGGCCAGGCGGCGCAGCGTGGTCTGGTTGACCCCTTCAGTGGCGGGATAGACAGGGGTGAGCCCCGGTTGCTCCGGGGGTGCGTCCAGGCTGGAGACGACGCTGTACTCCGGGTGCACCATCTGCATCTGCAGCGCGTTCACGCCGGGGCGGGCCTCGCCGTAACACTCGAGCACCCTGCCCTGGCGGAACTGCTGGAGCTGGTTGGGAAAGTAGTGGAAGAACACCAGCGTGATACTGCCGGTGTCGTCCGACAGGCGACACATCAGGCGCCGGCGCCTGCCCTGCGCCACCTCCGCGAGCTCCACCCGGCCACGGATCAGCGCGTACTGACCGGACTGCAGCGCACCGATAGGCACGCGGTGGGTCCTGTCCTCGTACCGTGACGGCAGGTGGAACAGAACATCGCCAATCGTCCTGAGCCCCAGCTTTTCCAGTTTTTCGGCCAGGCGCGCGGCGACGCCGCGCAGCACGGTGACCGGCTGACGCAGGCCCTGGTCGCCGGCCGGCGCAGGCGTCGGACGAACGGGGGAATCCGGCATGGGCTCAGGAAGAACCCGGCACCATCACGGCCTCCATCTCCACCTGCGCCCCCTTGGGCAGGCTGTAGACGCCAATGGCGGCGCGGGCCGGATACGGCTCCTTCAGCACGTCCGCCATGACGTCGTTGACGACGCCGAAATTGCCCAGATCGGTCAGATAGATGTTCAGCTTGACGATGTCCTGCAGCTTGCCGCCCGCCGCCTGGCAGACGGCATCCAGATTCGCGAACACGCGCTCCACATGTTTGCGGATGTCTCCCTGAGCCAGCTCCATGGTTGCCGGATCCAGCGGGATCTGGCCGGACAGGTACACCGTGTCTCCCACCTGCACGGCCTGGGAATACGGGCCGATGGCGGAAGGCGCCTTGTCCGTGGAAATGATCTTGCGCTTCATGCTGCACTCCTCGTTGCGTATCGGTTGATTGTCTGCAGTCACTGCGTAGAAAACTTATACAAGACCTGAACTCAACACGGCACCCCCTGTCACATCATTGCCGTAACCACATCATAGGAGCATTTCCGATGCGTGATCACAGCCATAACGAGAGCCGCCGCCGTTTCCTCAAGGGTACAGCCGCTGGGCTGGCAGCTCTACCAGCGGCTGGCGTGGCGCTGAGCGTACCGGGCAACGTCCGCGCCGACGACGACCTGGAACGTCTGTCAGAGGACGATCCGGCAGCCCAGGCCCTGGCCTATGTACACGATGCGGCCGACGCCGACGACCCGGCATACGAGGAAGGCCAGACGTGCGCCAACTGTGCCCTCTATACCGACGTGGACGGCGAGTGGGGGAGATGTTCCGTCTTCCCGGGCAAACTGGTCGCAGCGGCAGGCTGGTGCAACGTCTGGGTGCAGGCAGGCTGATCACCCGCAGGGTGTCCGGGCATTGAGCGCGCGATACCCTGTATCAGACTATTCCCGGTCCACGCTCCCGGAGCGAATACCGATCAGCACGGGGTCGTGGTCCGAAGAACGCCAGGGTTCGCCCGCCGCCAGACCGGCTTCCCCACCCGGCTGATCGTAGCCGAGAAAGACCGGCTCATCCGCGTTGATATGCCAGACCGTCGCAGCCTGAACACGCTCGCGCATCAGGTCGTCAGCGAAGATGTAATCGAGCATTCCCGCGGCACCCCGGAACACGTAGGTGTAGTGGCGCTCGGCCGGCAACAGCGACGTCACCAGGTTATGATATCCGGCGGCTTCCAGGACCCGGATCGGGTCCTCCGCCGCATAGCTGTTGAAATCCCCCATCAGCACCGTGCCTGCCGGTCCATGGTCCGCCTGCAGCCCAGACACGAACGCGACCAGCGCTGCGGACTGCTCGGTTCGCTCCCGGTTCCAGCAACCCTGACCGTCATCCACGTCGCCGCTGGGCGGGCATCCGGTCTTCGCCTTGTGGTGTACGACGGCGGCCAGAAAGTCCCCGCCGCCGGAACGCGGGCGGAACACGGCGGCGGCCGGCGGGCGGCGATGAACGCGATCGGTATCCAGCAGCACGGGGGTCAGCGCCTCCAGCAGCCTGGGCCGATAGATCAACGCCACCTTGATGCGGTCGCTGCCGCGGACCCGCGGCCCCTCCAGCGCCCGGTAGCGGTCTTCCTCCGGGAAGGCAGCGTTCAGGTGCGCCAGCAAGTCGCCGAGTACCGGTTCCCGATTTTCCAGTTCCACCAATGCCACCAGGTCGGCATCCAGGCCCCGCAGGGTTGCCAGCAGTTTCTCCCGCTGCCGCGTCAGCGCCGCTGCATCGGCCGCCCCGCGCTCACCCAGGGTGAGGAAGTAGTTCTCCACGTTCAGTGTCGCCAGCCGCAGCCCGTCCACCGGCTCGGGCCCTGGCGGACGCGGATTGGCGGATTCAAAGACGGGCTCCCCCACCGGGTGCAGCCGCCAGGCGTCGAACGCATGCGCGAGCACGGCCTGGAGATCCACGACACGGTCACCGCTGCGCCGCGTGTGGTTTTCATCCAGGTAGGGGACCGGGTCGGGATGACTGCGGTAGCTGCCGTCGTCCAGCGTAATCTGGTGCAGCAGGTCGTCCGGTGCACCGGAGCGCTGTCGCAGCCGCCGCTGCTCCGCGCTGAGAGCCAGGCTGCCGAAACGTCCAAGTTCATAATTGCCGGTCACAACCAGTGTTTGCGGGAAGTGCACCAGCACACCGTGGTGGCGGTGCAGGGAGTCCGTTTCCAGCGGCAGCTCCAGTGCGACCGGATCCGGCAGGCCAGGAGACGCGCAGATCCGCACCGTATTGACCCGATGCAACTGGCGCCAGCCCCGGTATTCGCCCAGCCGTGCTTCCAACTGGATGCGCACGCCGGGCTCCAGCCGCTCCCACTGCGTGTCTCCAAGGCCCGGCGCATACACGAACAGACCGCTGGGTCCGCCGTCCGCATCGCCGCCCGATTGCATGAAGAAGCCGTTCAGCCCGTCCCGCCCGGGATAGACACCGGTGACCACGCCGCCGGTGCTGACCAGAGCCCCCTGTTCCATGGCATCAAGGCCCGGAACATGGCCGAGGACCTCGGCCAACGGCGTTTCCAGCGAACGATCGCAGCGCCCTTCAGCCGCCTGGCCGAACAGCAGGAAGCCAATGAGGGAAATCAGCAACGCGCCGGGCCAGAGCAGTCGGCGCGGGGAGAGGTTCCGTTTCATCAGTGCGGTATCCATACCCTATCGTGCGAATTGGCGTGGTTTACGGGACGCCAGTGTCCCGTACTAGCTCCGGACGCGGGTAATCCTGAGCACGGCGTTCAGCACGCGCAGCCGGCGCATGATGCGGGCCAGATGCACCCGGTTGCGAACGGCAATGCTGAAGCTGATGGTGACGATCATCCCTTCCCGCTCGTCCACCGAGACGTTGAGGATGTTGCCGTCGGTATCGGAGATATTCGCCGCCACCTCGGCCAGCACGCCGCGCTGATTGACCACATCCACCTTGATCGGCACCGAGAATTCCCGTTCGACGTCCTTTTCCCACTGCACATCCAGCCATTTCTCCGGGTGCTTGCGGTATTCCTGCAGGTTCTTGCAGTCCTGCAGATGCACCACCACACCTCGACCGGAGCTCGCGAAGCCGATGATGGGATCGCCCGGGATGGGATTGCAGCATCGGGCAAAGGTAACCACCGCACCTTCGGTACCCTTGATCATCAGCGCCTGGCTGTCGGTGCTGGCCGTCTCCGAGGCATCCTCTGCCAGACCGGCAAGGTGCCTGGCCGCCAGCCAGGGCATGCGCTTGCCGAGCCCGATGCTTTCCAGCAGCTCTTCCATGCTCTCCGCACCCAGCCCCTTGAGGCCACGGGCGAGCTGCTCCTGGGACAGCGTGTCCAGATCCTGATCCATGCTCTGCAGCGCCTGGTTGAGCAGCCGCTGTCCCAGCGTGGCCGCCTCTTCATGGCGGAGGTTCTTCAAGGCATGGCGGATCGCGGATCGCGCCTTGGCCGTGACCACGAAATCCAGCCAGGCCGGATTCGGTCGCGCACCCGGGGCGGTGATGATGTCCACCGTCTGACCGGTCTGCAGCGGCGTACGCAGCGGCATCAGACGCTTGTCCACCCGCGCCGCCAGGCAGGTATCGCCGATATCCGAATGCACCGCGTAGGCAAAATCCACCAGTGTTGCCCCGCGGGGCAGTTCCATGATCTCGCCCCGCGGCGTAAACACGTAGACCTCGTCCGGGAACAGGTCGATCTTGACGTTCTCGATGAACTCCAGCGGATTGCCGGCGTTCTTCTGCATTTCCAGCAGGTCCTTGACCCATTCCCGGGCGCGCGTCTGGGCGGTGTTCTGCGCTTCGTCACCGGATTTGTACATCCAGTGCGCGGCCACCCCCATCTCCGCCACCCGGTGCATCTCGGCGGTGCGGATCTGCACCTCGATCTGCACACCCTGTGGCCCCCACAGCGTCGTATGCAACGATTGGTAGCCGTTGCTCTTGGGGATGGCAATATAATCCTTGAAATGGCCGGGTACCGGCTTGTAGAGGCCGTGCATGACACCCAGCGCGCGGTAACAGGCATCCACCGATCCGGTGACGATGCGGAAGCCATGCACGTCGAAAATGGCATGGAAGGCCTTGGGTTCGCCACCGGGGTTCAACATCTTGTTGTAGACGCTGAACAGATGCTTCTCGCGGCCGTGGACTTCGGCGCTGAGCTCGGCCTCCCGCAGGCGCTCCTCCAGCGCATTCTTTACCTTGCCAATCAGTTCGCGCTGGTTCTTGCGTGCCTTGCGGACCTGGTGCTTGATAACGCGGAAGCGCATTGGGTAGAGCGCGGCGAAGGCCAGGTCTTCCAGTTCGATGCGGATATGGTTGATGCCAAGGCGATTGGCGATCGGAGCGTAGATCTCCAGCGTCTCGCGGGCGATACGGCGGCGCTTGTGCGGCGGCATGACCCAGATCGTGCGCATGTTGTGCAGGCGATCGGCCAGCTTGACCAGTATGACGCGGATATCCCGCGCCATGGCCAGCACCATCTTGCGGAAATTCGCCGCCTGGGCTTCCGCCTTGCTCTCGAAATGAATCTGCGTGAGCTTGGAAACGCCGTCCACCAGCTCGGCCACTTCCTCGCCGAAATCCCTGGCGATCTGCTCCTTGGAGCTGGGGGTGTCCTCGATGACGTCGTGCAGGATGGCAGAGACGATGCTCTGGTAGTCCATCCGCATCTCGCCGAGGATCTTGGCCACCGCCAGCGGGTGGGTGATGTAGGGTTCACCCGACAGCCGGCGCTGCCCTTCGTGCGCAGCCGCACCGAACAGGTAGGCATCGTAGACGATCTTGACCTGTTTCGGCTCTAAATACCCCTCCAGCAGCGAGCAGAGCTCACTGACCTTGTGACTGGGATCCACCCCGGCGTAGGCCTCGGGGGGTAGCGCTTCCGCACGAGCCACAGATGCCTCCGGTCTCAGTCTTCCGCAGCCTCCCGCGGGGGCTCGACATCCTCGACTGCGATCTGCACGTCCATGGGATCCTCGCGGAGAATTTCCGCGTTCACATGGTCATCGGCGATCTCTCGCAGCGCCAGCACGGTGGGCTTGTCGTTCTCCAGTGGGACGAACGGCTGCGAGCCATTGGCGATCTGCCGGGCGCGCTTGGAAGCCACCAGCACCAGTTCGAAACGATTGGCAACCTTGCCCAGGCAATCTTCTACGGTAACGCGTGCCATCTGGAAACTCCGATTCAATAAGCCATTCAGGAAGCGCTGATTGATTCTCACTCGGCGCGAGAACCAATCAGCGCCTCATTCTGCTTTAGCATACAGCAATTTGGGCCTGCGTGGTGCTTTGCACCATGCGTCCGCACTTTTTCAGTGCAAACCCGGTTTCAGGAGAGAAGTTCCTGAAGGATATCCTGCAACTGTTCCTTGCGGGCGGCGTAGCGCAAGCGCCGCGCCTGAACGATGGCCACCAGTTCATAGAGCGCTTCGTCGAAGGTCTCGTTGATGACCAGGTAGTCGTACTCCGGGTAATGCGACATCTCATTGACGGCCTCTTCCATCCGCCTGGCGATGACTGCATCACTATCTTGACCACGGGCACGCAGCCTGCGTTCCAGCTCCGCCTGCGACGGCGGAAGGATGAAGATCGATACCGCCTCCGGCATGGCCTGACGAACCTGCTGGGCACCCTGCCAGTCAATCTCCAGAATGACATCGGTGCCGGTGCGCAACTGCGCTTCCACCGGCGCCCGGGCCGTGCCGTAGCAGTTGCCGAACACCTCCGCGAACTCCAGGAACTCGCCGCGCCGGGCCATCGCCCGGAATTCCTCCATGGCGACGAAATGATAATGCATCCCCTCCTGCTCGCCGGGGCGGCGCTGGCGCGTGGTATGCGAAACGGAAATCTCCATGCCCGGAACCTGCTCCACCAGGGCATTGACCAGACTGGTCTTACCGGCCCCGGACGGAGCGGAAATGATGTATAGCGTTCCGGACATGATTACTCCAGGTTCTGGATCTGCTCGCGCATCTGCTCGATCAGCACCTTCATGTCGACCGAGACCTGCGTGGTTTCCAGCGCCGCCGATTTCGAACCCAGGGTGTTCGCTTCACGGTTCAGCTCCTGCATCAGGAAGTCCAGCCGGCGCCCGATGGGCTCCTTGCGCTTGAGCACCCGCTGGATCTCCTCGACATGTGTCATCAGCCGGTCCAGTTCCTCCTCCACGTCCATACGCTGGGCCAGGTAAACCAGTTCCTGTTCCAGTCGGCCCGGATCAGCCGGCTGCGGAAGCTCCGCCAACCGCGCCTCCAGCCTGCTCCGCAGGCGCGCCTGAATGGCAGGCATGTCCTTGCGTACCTCTTTCGCCAGTTCCGCCACCCTGACAGCGCGCTCACGAATCATTTCGCCGAGCCGCTTGCCTTCCCGCGTGCGATTCTCGATGAAACCGTCCAGCGCCTCGTCCAGCAATTCCATCGCGGCGACGTGCAGCGGCTCCAGATCCCGGGCCGGTTCGGTCATGACGCCGGGCAGGCGCATCAGCTCCGCCGGCGACAGGCCGGCCACCCGCTTTCCGAGCTTCTCTGCCAGCGCTTCCGCGGCCTCGATAAGCTGATCGGCATACGGCCAGTTGACCTGGACCTTGCCGCCCCCGGCCGGCGCCTCGAAACGCAGCGCACATTCGACCTTTCCGCGCGCCAGCCTGGCGCTCGTTTTCTCGCGCACAGCAGCCTCGAGTTGCCGGAACTCCTCCGGCAGGCGTGGATTCACGTCCAGGTAACGATGGTTGACCGAGCGCAACTCCCAGGACACCTTTCCCCAGTCGCCGGCGCGCTCGCGCCGTTCAAAGGCGGTCATACTGCGCGGCATGCCTGCTTTCCTCTCTCCGATGCAGGGTGCTAATAGTACAGGGCGGAGGCGTTCACTGGAATGAATCGTCCCCTGCCTGTGCTACCCTGTCGCACCCCCGAAGCAGGAGAAAGTCCCCATGCGTCCCAGCGGCCGCCGCCCCGATGAACTACGCCCCGTGCGCCTGACGCGCCATTTCACCCGCCACGCGGAGGGTTCCGTGCTGGTGGAGTTCGGCGATACGCGGGTACTCTGCACGGCATCCGTGGACGAGAGCGTACCCGGCTTCCTGCGCGGCAAGGGGCAGGGCTGGGTGACGGCCGAATACGGCATGCTGCCACGCTCCACCAACACCCGGATGGGACGGGAAGCAGCGCGCGGCAAGCAGCAGGGCCGAACGGTGGAGATCCAGCGACTGATCGGCCGATCATTGCGCGCAGCTATCGACCTCCAGGCTCTGGGCGAGCGCAGCGTGGTCATCGATTGCGACGTGCTGCAGGCCGACGGTGGCACGCGCACCGCATCCATCACCGGCGCCTACGTCGCCCTGGCCGATGCGATGCGCAAGCTGGTGCGTCAGCGAAAGATCAAGAAGAGTCCGCTATACGGGCAGGTCGCGTCCGTATCGGTGGGCATCTACCGCGGGGAGCCCGTGCTGGATCTCGATTATCCCGAGGACAGCGAAGCGGAAACGGACATGAACGTGGTCATGAACGAGGCTGGCCAGTTCATCGAGGTGCAGGGCACCGCCGAGGGGCACGCCTTCCGCATGGACGAGTTGAACGCCATGCTGGCGCTGGCGCAGAAAGGTATCGCCGAACTGATCGAACACCAGCGCACTGCGCTGGACAGCGACTGAGGGAATCGCCATGTCCCGCATCGTGTTTGCCAGTAACAACCCCGGCAAGGTCCGGGAGGTGGCCGAGTTGCTCCGCCCCACCGGGCTGGAAGTGGTACCGCAATCCGAGTACCTGGTACCGGAGGTGGAGGAAACCGGGCTGAGTTTCGTCGAGAACGCCATTATCAAGGCGCGCAACGCCTGTCGCCACACCGGCCGCCCCTCCATTGCCGACGACTCCGGCCTGGAGGTGGACGCGCTGGACGGCGAACCGGGAATCCACTCCGCGCGCTACGCGGGGGAAAGCGCCTCGGACACCGATAACAACACGCTGCTGCTGGCCGAACTTGCCGGCGTACCGGAGGCCGACCGGCGCGCCCGCTTCCAGTGCGTGATGGTCTACATGCGCAATGCCGAAGACCCGACCCCGCTGATCTGCCAGGGAACCTGGGAGGGTCGCGTCCTGGAGGCACCCAGGGGCGAGCGCGGCTTCGGTTACGACCCGCTGTTCTGGCTGCCCGAAACAGGCTGCACCGCAGCCGAACTGGAACCGGACCAGAAGAACCGGCTCAGCCACCGGGGCCAGGCCCTGCGGGCGCTGGTGGATGCCTTACGGCGGGAACACCTGCAGTAGAGAGCGGCATGCAGATCGAACTGCCACCGTTGGCGCTGTACGTACACATCCCCTGGTGTGTGCGGAAATGCCCCTATTGCGACTTCAACTCCCACGCTGCACCGGAAAATCTGCCGGTGCAGGAGTATCTTTCCGCCCTCCGGCAGGATCTGATCATGGAACTGGCCAAAACACCCGGCCGCAACATAACCAGCATCTTCATCGGCGGCGGCACACCGAGCCTGTTTCCCGCCGACGCCATCGGACGGCTGCTCGAGGATCTGGGTCCACGCCTGGACCCTGAAGCGGAAATCACGCTGGAGGCCAATCCCGGCACGGTGGAACAGGACCGGTTCACTGCCTTCCGCGCGGCCGGTGTGAACCGCCTGTCCATCGGTATCCAGAGCTTCGACGACGACAAGTTGCGCCGCCTGGGCAGAATCCACGGCCGGGACGAGGCGCTGCGCGCGGCTGAATCCGCCGTTCGTGCCGGCTTCACCAATTACAATCTGGACCTGATGTTCGCGCTGCCGGAGCAGACCGTCGAGCAGATGCTGGCAGACCTGCAACAGGCCATCGATCTTGCGCCACCGCACATCTCCCATTACCAGTTGACGCTGGAACCGAACACGGTCTTTCACGCTCACCCGCCGCCGCTGCCGGATGACGACAGCGCCTGGGCGATGCAGCAGGCTGCTTTCGAACTGCTGGAACAGCATGGCTACGCCAACTACGAGGTCTCGGCCTGGAGCCGGCCGGGCCGTCACTGCGCGCACAACCTGAACTACTGGCGTTTCGGTGACTACCTGGCGATTGGCGCGGGCGCCCACGGCAAGCTGACCGACCTGGCCGGCGCCGGTGTGACCCGCTACCGCAAGGCCAAGGTGCCGGCCATCTACATGCAGCAGGTCCTGGCCGGCAGGGCGGACGTGGAAAACCGCCCGCTGGACGAGAGTGACCTGAAGCTCGAATTCATGATGAACGCGTTGCGCCTGACCGAGGGCTTTCCCGAGCCCCTGTTCGAGCAGCGCACCGGCCTGGCGCTCGACGAGTTGCAGGAGCCGCTGGACGAGGCAGTGGTGCGCGGCTGGCTGGAGCGCACCGACGGACATATCCGCACCACCGCCGAAGGCCGCTGCTACCTCAACGAGGTCCTGGCCCTGTTCCTGCCGGAAACGTAGTGTTTCCCGCCTGTTTTGCGGGCTTCGATCCGGCTGCTGGTGGGAGGTTTGCTTACGGACACGCCGTGAACCCATCCATGGGGGCTTGTCGCCCGGGTCCCTCCGGCCGACAGTCCGTAAGCAAACCTCCCACCAGCAGCCTGGGCTTGTGACACCGCGGTATCCGGCCTTTGGCCGGATTGGTGGATATCGGCTTCGCCTCCATCCACCCTACGCCGGAACCGCTGCTTGAAGCTGCCACCGAAGCAAGGCCGTGGGTGGTGACATGCCTGCGGACTGTCGATCGCAGGGATGCGATCGTCAAGCCCCCATGGATGGGTTCACGG